>WSYC01000035.1 GCA_009773635.1 Beijerinckiaceae bacterium
GTCTTCGGACTCGCGTCGCTGCGCGATCTCCCCGACATCGAACGGCTCGAAGACGAGGGACTTTTGGAGAGGCCGCAGCCGGAGGCCGATCTTGACGCCCCTCTTTTCGCGGAAGAGGAGGATCTCGAAGAGCATTGGGAATGACCGGTGATAGGGTTCGCAACTCCCTGCCTGCTCGTCGTCCTTTCACGGCGAAAACAGGGGTTCGAATCCCCTTTGGCGCGCCAAGAAAATCAATTGTCCGGACTGAAGACATAGGTAACAGTCTGTTCCTAAGACATGGGTGACAACCTCGGGCCGAAGGGGTTGTCGAGGGGTTGCAAGGTTTTCTGCTCCAGATCGATGAAGCCGAGATCGTAGCTCATGAAGCTGACGAGCCAAATGCCGTCGTCGATTTCCTTGATTCCGAGGCGCTGACCGGCGAGCACGGACGAGATGTTGACGCGCTTTCGATACATGCAGATGCGCCCGCATGAGGTGACCATCACGTCGCGATCGTGCAGCGGATAGTCGATTTCCGGTAATTTCCCGTCATAGGGCTTGGCGGACGGGCGATAGACATCGGCCGGGCGCTTCATGTCGAGCGCTTCGTGCGGCCTTTCGTCGTTGAACTCCTTGATGAACGCGTCGAAGCGGGCCTGTTGCTGCAAGCTGTTCATGCCGGGCGGACGGGTCGCCTCCTTCTTCAAGGTCAGGTGCATGCGCTCGTGGCGGCCGTTCTGCTGAGGATGGCCGGGCTTGATGCGCTCGATCTCGACGCCCAGGCGCAGCCACCAGACGGAGAGCTTGGAGAGGCCGAAGAGGCCGTTGGGGCTGGCGAAGGGAACGCCATTGTCGGAGCGGATGGCGCCGGGGAGGCCGCGCTCACGAAACAGCCGGCCGAAGGCGGTGATCGCCGGGTCCTCTCTGGTCGATTCCAGCGCCTCGCAGAGCAGCAGGAAGCGCGAGGCGTGATCGGTGACGGTGAGCGGATAGCAGTAGCGTCCGGAGCCGAGCTTGAACTCGCCCTTGAAGTCCACACACCAGAGATCATTGGGAGCAAGGCCGGGCGAAAGCTCCGTGCCCTGCGCCCGCGGGCGGCGGCGTCCGAGCGCCTTGACGAGGCCGTGCCGGCACAAGACCGCATGGATCGTGCTGTTGGCGGGGACGCGGAAATCGCCGTCGAGCTTGCGCAGCAGCAGCTCGCGATTCTTGCGCGCGCCCCAATGGGGCTTTTCACGCTTGCAGCGCAGGATGAGGCTTTCAATCTGCTCGGGCAGCTGGTTGGCGTAGCGCACCGGCCGCCGCGAGCGGTCGGTGAGCGCCTCGAGGCCGTGCTCCTTGTAACGATCGAAGATTTTGTATCCCGTCTTGCGCGAGATGCCGAACTCCCGGCACACATCGCTCATCCCCTCGCCGTCGAGCAGACGCGCGACGAACCGAAGACGCTCTTCCATAACCGAACACCCCTTCCAGGGCATTCGACACCTCCCGCCTAGACTGGCGGGAGGTGTCACCCATGTGTCCGGAACAAACTGTCACCCATCTCTCAGGTCGCTCACAATAAGTTGTGATAATAGACTGCGTCGAGCGCCGCTTCGTGCCAACATTTGCCGGATAAGCGTCGGCGAACGTCAGCGGATTCCGTCCCTCCGCCCACGAAAAAGCCCGGTCGTCGCCGGCCGGCTGGAGGTGCGGTGGGAAGGCCAGTCGCCGAGCACTTTTGGCTCGGCGCGGGCCGGTTCGTACGCGCGGAGCGATGCAGGCAACCGCGACCAGCCGCCATAGTTAATGCTATGCTGCCGCCATCTGCGGACGCTTGGTGCAAACTGACGGCCTGAAACCGTCGGTCTTGAGGAGGTCGCAATGGTGAAATTTGGCATCTTGGCGACGCTGGAGGCGAAGATCGGCAAGGAGCACGAGGTTGCAGCGTTCTTGAAATCGGCGCTGCCGCTCGTGGAAGCAGAGCCCGGCACAGTGTCGTGGTTCGCGATCCGAGTGTCACCCACCACTTTCGCCATTTTCGACGTTTTCAATGACGAAGCCGGCAGAGACGCTCATCTTGCTGGGGAAGTCGCGAAAGCGCTCATGGCGAAAGCGCCGGAGCTTTTCTCGCAGCCACCCAAAATCGGGAAGGTTGACGTGCTGGCGGCAAAGCTGGGCTGACAACACAAAAACGCACCGATCGCGTCGACGACTTTTTGCATGCCCGCCTCGGCTTCATCCGCGCGGCCTGTCGATGTGGCCAATTCCGCTTCCCGCACGGCAAGTGCTGGAGCGCATGGGCCGATTTGCTCTTCGGACTGCCTAATGGCAGCGGCGGTTTCCGATACAAGGTTTAGCGCGACGGTGACGGGGTCCGACAGCGGGTCCCTGTGCAGGCGCGCCCATCACGGCAAGGTCGCCTTCGATGCCATGCGGACGGCGCCGGGAACGCCGTTCGTTGCCCTGGCGAGGTGCGCCGCTTTGTCTGCTCCGTCTGCGGCTCCCGGACGTTCATCTGATGCCAGATTGGCCGCCATATCGGGCGCGGGGGTGACACACCCTAGCGGTCTACTCTCTCCTGGGAAGAGTTCCAGCGCATCGCCGACCTAATCGGCCAGCCGCGCTACAACATCGCCCTACGACGCAGATTGAAGTCATCCGGCCAGCGGCTGGCGGCAATGAGCTTGT
>WSYC01000003.1 GCA_009773635.1 Beijerinckiaceae bacterium
TCAGCCAGAAATGGTCCCGATTCATCCAGACTTCCTTTCGGAAGCCGTGAATCACACCGCGCTGATCATGCCAACTATTTTATGGGTCTGGGCCCTAATCCTTGTCTCAGATCAGCGATTGCGAACATTTTTATCGAATCTTTTGCGAAGCAACGAGTAAGTATATCGATCCCAATGCCAGCATCTTTTTGCTGAAGTTTTGGCTTAACTTTTGCCCAAGGGTATACTATCTCTCTGCCTTGATCCCCATCCAAAAGCGCTATTGGGCGAACATCGATTTTTAGAAAGCCTGCACTCGATATCAATTCAGAAGAGGGCACTTTATGAAACTTAAAACCTTTGTTAAAATATAGCTTGCCAAATGCATCAAATGCCTCGCAAAGATATTTCTTTTGATGAAAATTTTTTATTTTTTCAATTATTGCCCTTGCATCTTTCTCAGATGCTCCATTGAGCACTACTAAATTTACAGCGTCATACAATTCTCTATAATAAGGATAACCTTTTCCCTTTAATTGCCTTTCATATAACTTAATCTTTTTTTCTGCTGTTTCTGACGTTACTTCTAAGAACGTTCCCAGTCCAAATCTAATCATTTTATCCTCGCTGATTCGCATTGATCAAAAGGATGCATGATTCCATCACAATTTCAAATTGTGCTCCTGCCAATGGCTACTCCGCCTCCACCACCGCCCGCTTCGGCTCCACGATAAACCCGCCCGATTGCCGCGCCCAGAGGTCGGCGTAGAGCCCACCCGCTGCCAGCAGTTCTTCATGCGTGCCCTCTTCGAGGATGCGCCCGGCATCGAGCACCACCAGCCGATCCATGATCTGCAAGGTTGAGAGCCGATGCGCGATGGCGATCACGGTCTTGCCTTCCATCAACGTGGCCAAGCTTTCCTGAATCGCGGCCTCGACCTCGCTGTCGAGCGCCGAGGTCGCTTCATCCAGCACCAGAATCGGCGCGTTTTTCAGAATGACGCGCGCCAGCGCGATCCGTTGCCGCTGCCCGCCGGAAAGCTTCACGCCGCGCTCGCCGACATGGGCATCGAGCCCGCGGCGGCCCTTCCAGTCGGAGAGCGAACCCACAAATTCCGACGCCTTCGCCTTTTCGATGGCCTCCGCGATCTCGGCTTCCGACGCCTCGGGGCGGCCGTAGACGATGTTGTCGCGGATCGAGCGGTGCAGCAGCGAGGTATCCTGCGTCACCATCGCGATCCGCGCGCGCAAGCTTTCCTGCCGGATGCCGGCGATATCCTGCCCGTCGAGCGTGATGCGGCCCGATGTCACCGGGTTGAAATGCAGCAGCAGGTTGACCAGCGTCGATTTGCCCGCACCGGATCGCCCGACGAGGCCGATCTTCTCACCCGGTTTAATGGTCAGCGAAATCCCGTTGAGCACCGGCAGGCGCGCGTCATAGCCGAAGCTGACGGCCTCGAACGCGATCTCGCCGCGCCGGAAATCGAGATCGACCGCGCCCGGCGCATCCTGCATCGTCACGGGCACCGCGAGGCTCTCCATCCCCTCCTGCACGACGCCGATATTCTCCATGATCCCCGCGATTTCCCACGCCACCCATCCGGACATGCGCCCGAGCGAGGTGACAAGCGCCAGCGTCATCGCGAAGGCACCGACCTCGATCGTGCCCTCACGCCACAGCCAGACGCCGATCGCGGCGGTCGAGGTGATCGTCACCATCGAGAGCATGGAGAGCGCGAGCGAAAACCCGACCTGAAGCCGCTGCTGGTGGTGGAAGAGCCCGTTCGCCTCGCGGATCGCACCGCTCATGTAGGCATCCTCGCGCGCCTTGCGCCCGAAGAGCTTCAATGTCTGGATATTGCCGAAACTGTCGACGATCTTGCCCATCAGGATCGAGCGGCCGTTCGAAGCCGCCTGCGCGCGGGACCGCTGCTCCGGCAGAAACGCCCTGAGGATCACGATATAGAGCACCAGCCACGCGATGACCGGCAGCGCGAGGCGCCAGTCCTGCGCCGCGATCAGCCCGAAGGTGCCGATCATGTAGAAGAGGATGTAGACGACAGCCGTAATCACTGCCATCGCCGCCTGCCGGACCGCGCCACCGGTCTGCATCACGCGGTTGGCGAGCCGGCCGGCGAAATCGCTCTGGAAGAAGCCAAGGCTTTGCGAGGCGAGGCGCGAATAGAATTGCCAGCGCAGCCGGTTGGTCAGGCCGGGATCGACGCCGACGCGCCCGAAGGCCACGCCCGCGACATAGATGAACGGGCGGATGAGCATGATGCCAAGAATGATCAGCAGCGTTGGGCCGGCCTCGGTGAGCAGCTTCTCGCGCGGCGTATGGGTCAGCAGATCAACCAGCCGCCCGATGAAATAGGGCACCAGCGTATCCGAGAGCGCGTCGAGGATGCTCAGGGCCAGCACGACGGCGAGCGGCCCGCGCACTTGCGTCAGCTGCTGGCGCAGGAAGGCTGCCAGCCGTGTCGGCTGGTTCGGCTCGCCGGGAGCGATCGGGTCGATCAGCCGCTCAAGCCACAGGAAAACGGATTGGATCATCTGGGGTGCCATGCCGGAAAACAGGAAAAAACCGTACGCGCCCCGTTTCCGGGGTAACGCTCGGCCAAAACGGAAAAACGTCACGCAACCGCCCGAAAACGCCGGCCGAACCCTTGAACAGAGACCCGGAATTGCCCGAATCGCCTCCCGGAAACCGCATCGGGAGGCCGGAGCCAGCGAGGAAGAATCACCTTATGGGCAACCCGGAGCGGCATTAGACCGCACGAGGCAACCCATGGGCAAGCCCTCCCGGACCGGGCTGACCGGGTTAGATCATCTGCACGGTCGTTGGATCAGGCAGAGATCAGCCTGCAGAAGCCCCGACTTCCTTGATCAGACTACCCCATTTGTCGCTCTCGGCCTTGAGAAAGCTGCCGAGTTCCGCAGGATTGGAGCCGACAATCTCCGCGCCGAGCTTGCCCAACCGGTCGACAACGCTGGGATCGGCGAGAACCGTTTTCGTATCGGCGCTCATTTTCGCGATAATGTCCTTCGGCGTTTTCGCCGGCACGAACAGCGCAAACCACGAGGAGACATCGAACCCCGGGACGGTATCGTTGATCGGGACAAGATCCGGCGCGAGCGTCGAGCGCTTCGCCGTCGTGATGCCGAGCGCCCGCACCGTTCCGCCCCGCGCTTGTGGCAGGGCGGCGGTGATATTGTCGAAGATGCAGTCGATCCGCCCGGCGATGAGGTCGTTCTTCGCCTCCGCCGTGCCCTTGTAGGGCAGATGCACCATCTTCGTGCCGGTCAACTTCTGGAACAGTTCGCCCGAAAGATGGACCGAGGTGCCGATGCCCGAGGACCCATAGGTCATCTTGCCGGGATTGGCTTTTGCGAGCGCGATGAACTCCGCAACGCTTTTCGCGGCGTGGTTTGCCGGGATCACCATGATATTCGGCACCATCGCCAGCAGCGACACCGGCTCGAAATCGCGGATCGGATCATAGGGCAGCGACTTGTAGAGATACGGGTTCGTTGCCATGCCAACCGAGACAACGAGGATCGTGTTGCCATCCGGCGCGGATTTCGCGGCCTGATCAGTACCGATGTTGCCGCCAGCACCACCCTTGTTCTCGATCACGATCTGGTTGCCCCAGAGTTGGCCGAGCTTCTCCGCCACGATGCGCCCGATCACATCGGTTGCGCCGGCAGGCGGAAAGGGAACGACCAGCTTGATCGTGCCACCCTTCGGCCAGACGGCTTGTGCTCCCGCTGCGCGCGGCAAAAGGCCGGCGGTGCCGAGCGCAAGCGCGCCCTTGGCAAGATCACGACGGGTCAGCGAAACATCAGTCAGGCGACGCGAGGCCACGGCATTCCTCCTTGAGCGGGCAGCTCTTGGGCTGCTTTGGCGGCGAGCGTAACGCAGTTTGCCGTTTTGGAAAGCGCGGAATTCACCCGCCGGTCCCGTCCGGGCGGAGAGCCGTCGTTGACAGCGGCATCTTGCCTGTCGCCTCTGGTTAACCATTTGCTGGGAGATTATCGTGGATTCTCGAACCTCTCGCGCGGGCAAAACCATGACCGGAACCACCCTATCGCGCAGCACTGCCGGGACCCTGCCGAAGCATGGCAGGTCACGCACGGGAATTCTCGCAGTCCTCGCAGGATTTGCGCTCGCCATCGGTCTGCCGGCGGCAGCCGTCGCACAGCAAACCCAGACCGAGGAGATGGAGCGGCGCGAAAAAGTGCTCTCCTTGCTGCCGAACAACGCCGCGAAGCGGATCTTCGGCACCACGCCTGGCCCAGCCAACCTCGAAGCGCGCGCCATCGGCTCATTCGCGCGCGGCTGTGTCGCCGGAGCGAAGGCGCTGCCGGTCGATGGCGAGACCTGGCAGGTGATGCGTCTGTCGCGCAACCGCAACTGGGGCCACCCGCAGCTGATATCACTGATCGAGAAGCTTGCCCGCCGGGCGCCAAAGGAAGCCGGCTGGCCCGGCCTGCTGGTGGGCGATATTTCCCAGCCACGCGGCGGGCCGATGCTGACCGGGCATGCCTCGCACCAGATCGGGCTCGATGCTGATCTCTGGCTGACACCGATGCCGGACAGGCGTCTGACACGCACCGAGCGCGAAACCATGAGCGCGACCAATCTCGTGCGCAGCGACTGGATGGACGTCGACCCCGGGCTCTACTCCAAAAGCCATCTGGCGCTGATCCGCCTCGCCGCGCGCGAGAAGACCGTGACACGGATTTTCGTCAATCCGGCGATCAAGGTCGCGCTCTGCCGCGACGCCGGCGCTGAGCGGGACTGGCTGTCGAAAGTCCGGCCAATGTGGGGCCACAACTATCATTTCCACATCCGGATCGCCTGCCCGGCCGGGGACGCTACATGCGTCGACCAGCCGCTGCCGCAGGATGAGGACGGTTGCGGGACCGAGCTGAAGGACTGGCTGAAAAAGCAATATGCGGCCATGCACAAGCCTAAACCGCCACCCGGTCCGAAGCGCGACCCCAAGCCACCTGCGAAATTCTGGACGCTGGATGACCTGCCGGACGAGTGCCGGGAAGTCGCAGTCTCAAAGTAACCGGCGAGCCTGTCTGACAGCACATCTTACAGCAACGGCCCTCGGTCTTGACCGATGGGCCGTTTAGGAGCGAATGCGATGCCGAGCTTATGCGAGGGCCGCCTTTGAATTTGACTTATCAAATTCAAAGGCCAAGAATCCTAAACCTTGAGCCTCGCGAGCCGCTCCAGTGCAGCATCGAGCGTCGCGCGCTTCTTGGCAAAGCACAGCCGCACGATCGTCTTGACGGGGTCTTCGGCATAGAAGGCCGAAACCGGAATCGCCGCGACGCCGATATCGCGCACCAGCCGCTGACAGAATTCGGCGTCATCGCTCTCGCCGAGCGGGGCGATGTCGATGTTCAGGAAATAGGTGCCGCGCGAGTTGAGCACGGAGAATCCGAGATCCGTGAGGCCCTTGGCGAGATAATCGCGCGCCTCCTGGAAATCCCGCCGCATCGCATCAAAGAACGCGTCCTCCCTGCCAAGCCCATAGGCCACGGCAACCTGAAGGTTCGGCGGGGTCGTGAAGGTCAGGAACTGGTGCGCCTTGGCGAGCACGCGCATCAGGTTCGGCGCGGCCATCACCATGCCGACCTTCCAGCCGGTGAGCGAGAAGATCTTGCCGGCGGAGGAGATTTTCACCGTGCGCTCGCGCATGCCGGGAAAGGCGATCAGCGGCTGATGTCGGACGCCGTCGAACACGACATGCTCCCAGACCTCATCGCAGACGGCGATCGCGTCATGCGCCATGCAGAAATGCGCGAGCATCGTCAGATCCTCGGGCGGACAGACGGTTCCGGCCGGGTTGAGCGGATTGTTGAACAGCACCAGCTTTGTGCGCGGGGAAAAGGCCTGCGCGAGATCATCCGCCGAAAAACGCCAGTGGGGCGGCTTCAGCTTGACGAATTTCGGCACGCCGCCCGCGCGTAGCACCAACGGCAAATAGGCGTCATACATCGGCTCGAACAGCACGACCTCATCACCCGGCGCAATCAGCGCGAAGAGTGCGCCGGCAATCGCCTCGGTGGCACCCGACGTCACCATGATCTCGCTGTCGGGATCGAGTTCGAGGCCCTGGTGACGCTTGTAATGCGCCGCCGCCGCCTGCCGCAGCTCGGGGATGCCCATCATCGGCGGATACTGGTTGGAGCCCGAGATCACGGCCTCCGCAGCCTTGGCGCGGATATCCGGCGCACCCGGATCATCCGGGAAACCTTGACCGAGATTGACGGCCTCGTGCTCCCGCGCCAGCCGCGACATCGTCTCGAAGATCGTCGTCGGCAGGCCGGACAGAACAGGATTGAACGCTTTGGACATGGACACCCTCTTGCAACCGGCTCCAACCCGCGCATCCGGGCGAAGCGGCGAAACTTAAGACAAAATCGAAGCCGGTGCATACCGTATGGTGCGGGAATTTTGCAGGAAGTTTTAACCGATATTCCGGTTTCCGGCGGCGAACGCCATCTGATGCGGCCATCACCTTTCTTCCACCTTGACCCAAAATATGTTGACTGTTAAAAGTTGGAAATCATCACTTATCACATATCGCTAAATTCGAGCGGCACCCGCCCCATGAACCTGCGCCAGAAACTCTCGGCCGATGAAATGCGCGAACGGATCGTTGCCGTCGCGGAAGAGCATTTCCGCCGCATCGGCTATGCCAAGACGGCCGTGGCCGATATCGCGGCCGCGCTCGGCATGTCGCCCGCCAATGTCTACCGCTTCTTTCCCTCGAAGAGCGCGATCAACAACGCTATCTGCGCCCGCATCATGATCGAGGTCGATCAGCTGATTTCCGGCATCTTCGAGCGCGATATCCCGCCGGCGGAGAAGCTCAAGGCCTTCTTCCTCGAACTCCACCGCTACAACAAGGCGACGCTGACACATGAGCACCGCCTGCACGACATGGTGGAAGTGGCCATGGCCGAGAACTGGCCCGCCGTCGATGCACATTGCGAATGCATGATCGGCACGCTGACCCGCATCCTCGCTGAGGGTGTCAGGAAGGGCGATTTCCGCGCTGTCGAGCCCGCACTTTTTGCCCGCACAGCCTTTGAATCCGCCTCCAAGGTGATCCACCCCACCCTGATCGCACATTGCGCGGATCAGGATCAGGAAGATCAGGTCCACCGCATTTCCGATCTCATCCTCGCCGCGCTCCGGCCCTGAGATTACGAGAATTTCGAGGTCATCATGTCCGTTCAAGACCGTTTTTCAGGAATTTCCCGCAAGGCCAGACGCCTTGCCCCGATTGCAGCCCTGTTCCTCGCGGCCGCTGGCGCGGCTGGCTGGGCCCTTGCCGGGAAGCCGGCTGAGAAGACCGCGTCGATCGCCGAAGGGCCAAGCCGCCCGGTTCAGGTTCAGGCGGTAAAAATCGAGAATCTCGTTCAGCCCCGGGTTCTCGTCGGCACGCTGCGGGCGCGGGTCGAGGGCGATCATGGCTTCCGCGTTGCCGGCAAGATCGCTGTGCGTAACGTGCAGACCGGGGACCGGGTTGCCGCCGGAACCGTTCTGGCAGCGCTCGACCAGACCGATTTCCGCCTCACCCGCGAGAGCGCGGAGGCCGAGCTTGCGGCGGCCCGCTCCTCCGAACGGCAGGCCCAGCTGGAGCGCGAGCGCGGCACGGAGCTTCGCAGCAGAGGCTGGTCCACCGATCAGGCCTATGACCGGCAGAAGGCGGCGTATGACGAGGCCGTCGGACGCGTCACACGCGCGCAGCGGCAGGTGGAGCTTGCGACGAATTCGCAGTCCTACACCGAGATCAAGGCCGAGAGCGCGGGCACCGTCATCGGCGTTTTCGCCGAGGCCGGGCAGGTTGTCGCCGCCGGGCAGGCAATCTTCCGCATCGCGCGAGATGGCGACCGCGAGGCGCAGGTGGCCATTCCCGAACAGGATCTGACGCTCGCCCGCACCGCGAAGCCGCAGGTTTCACTGTGGTCCGACCCCAAAACCGCCCACGCCGCGCAGCTGCGCGAACTCTCGCCGAACGCCGATCCGGCCACGCGGACGTTTCAGGCCCGCTACGTCGTGCCCGGGCTCGCGCCCGATGCCCCGCTGGGGATGACCGTAACCCTGACCCTCGCCGGCACCGGTGCGACGCAGGGCGCACGGATTGCGCTCTCGGCACTGCTCAACGAGGGCGGCAGCACCGAGGTCTTCGTTGTCGACAAGGCGACCGGCGCCCTCGCCCGCAGACGCGTGGCCGTGCTCGCCTATGATGCCCGCCACGCCCTGATCAGCGCCGGCCTCGCCGAGGGCGATCTCGTGGTGACGCTCGGCACCCATTCGCTGCGCGCGGGCCAGAAGGTCCGCCCGCTCCTCGATGCCCGGCTCGGCTAAGGACAACACCCATGCGCGGCATCAATCTTTCAGCCTGGGCGGTCCGGCATCAGGCCCTCGTCCTGTTTCTGATCATCGTGATCGGCCTCTCCGGCACGCTGTCCTATCTCAGGCTCGGACGGGCGGAAGATCCCTCGTTCACGATCAAAGCCGTGTCGATCACGGTGAGCTGGCCGGGCGCGACTGCGCTCGAAATGCAGAACCAGGTGACGGATCGCATCGAGAAGAAACTCCAGGAGCTGCCGTTCTTCAACAAAGTCGGCACCTACGCGAAGCCCGGGTTCGCGGCGATGCAGATGGAGTTCAAGGACTACACGCCTGCAAAGCAGGTGCCCGAACTCTTCTACCAGTTGCGCAAGAAGCTTGGCGATCTCAAACCCGAATTGCCGCCCGGCATCATCGGCCCGAACATCAACGACGAGTTCGGCGACGTCGATTCGATCCTGACGATGATCACCGGCGATGGCGCGGATTTCGCCCAGCTCAAGCGCGTGGCCGAAGACCTCAAGCGCGCCCTGCTCAAGGTGCCCGATGTCACCAAAGTGACCGTTTACGGCGCGCAGGAAGAGCGCATCTATATCGAGTTCAGCCACGCCAAGCTCGCAACGCTCGGGATATCGACGGCGACGATCTTCGATGCCATCTCGCGCCAGAACGCGATTGCGCCGGCCGGCACCTTCGAGACCGGAGCGAGCCGGATTCCGCTGCGTATCACCGGCGCGCTCGATGGTGTGGATGCCGTTGCCGCCATTCCGGTCGAGGCCGGCGGTCGCTCGTTGCGCCTTGGCGATATCGCGGAGATCACCCGCGGCTTCAAAGACCCCGGCGATTTCCTGATCAACCAGAACGGCAAGCCGGCCATCGGCGTCGGCACGGTGATGCAGAAGGGCGCGAACATCCTCACGCTCGGCGAGAACATCGACAAGGCCGTCGCGGAATTTCAGGCCGGGCTGCCCGTCGGCATTACGCTCGACCGCATCGCGGACCAGCCGAAAGTTGTCGGCGACAGCGTCAAGGAATTTGTGAAATCCTTCATCGAGGCGCTCGCGATCGTGCTCGCGGTCTCCTTCATCACGCTGGGCTGGCGCACCGGTATCGTGGTGGCGCTCTCGGTGCCGCTGGTGCTGGCAATCGTTTTTGCGGTGATGGAAATGATCGGCATCGACCTGCACCGGATTTCGCTCGGCGCGCTGATCATCGCGCTCGGCCTGCTCGTCGATGATGCGATCATCGCGGTCGAGATGATGATCGTGAAGATGGAAGAGGGCTGGGACCGGATGAAGGCCGCCGCCTATGCGTGGGAGTCCACGGCCTTCCCGATGCTCACCGGCACGCTTGTCACCGCCGCAGGCTTCATGCCGATCGGCCTCGCAAGCTCCGCGGTCGGTGAATACACCGGCTCGATCTTCATCGTCGTCGGGCTGGCGCTGATCACCTCATGGATCGTTGCGGTGGTGTTCACGCCCTACCTCGGCGTCAAGCTGCTGCCGCAGACGAAGGCGCATGCCGCCGGCATCGATCCCTCGCAGGGCCATGCCGCGCTCTATGACGGCAAGGCCTATTCGGCGCTGCGCGCGATCATCTCCTTCTGTGTCCGGCGCTATGGTCTGGTGCTGCTGATTACATCAGGCGTGTTCGTCACTGCCATCCTCGGCTTCGGACGGGTGCAGCAGCAGTTCTTCCCGCTGTCGGACCGGCCGGAGCTCTTTCTCGAAATGCGTCTGCCGGAAGGCTCCTCGATCAGCGCGACCACCGAGGTTGCGCACGAGGCCGAACGGCTGCTGAAGGACGACAAGGACGTCATTCACGCCACGAGCTACATCGGGCAGGGCAGCCCGCGGTTCTGGCTGGGCCTCAACCAGATCCTGCCGAACGAGGCTTTTGCGCAGATCGTCATCCTCTCGAAGAACGTCGAGGCGCGCGAACGCATCAAGGCGCGGCTTGAAGCACGGATCGCCGAGGGAGCGTTGAGCGCAGCACGCGTGCGCATCGACCGCTTCAACTTCGGCCCCCCCGTCGGCTTTCCCGTGCAGTTCCGCGTCGTCGGGACCGACCCGGCAGAAGTGCGCAAGATCGCCTACCGCGTCCGCGATGTCATGGGACAGAACAGGAAATCGGTCGATCCGCATCTCGACTGGAACGAGATGATGCCGTCGATCCGCCTGATCGTGGATCAGGATCGAGCCCGCGCCTTCGGGCTCGATCCCTCCTCGATCGCCCAGACCCTGCAGACGCTGGTGTCCGGCGTGCCGGTGACGACAATCCGGGACGGCACCGAACAGGTGCAGGTGACCGCGCGCGCTGTCGCCAGCGAACGGCTTTCGCCGGCAAAACTTGCGGATTTCACGCTGATCGCCCGCAACGGTGTGCCGGTGCCGCTCAGTCAGGTCGCCCGCATCGCCTACGAGCACGAGGAGCCGATCCTCTGGCGCCGCAATCGCGACATGGCGATCACCGTGCGTTCCGATATCATCGACGGCGTGCAGGCGCCCGATGTCACCACCGAGATCTGGAAGGCGCTGGCGCCGGTGCGTGACACCTTGCCATCAGGCTACCAGATCCAGATCGGCGGCGCGATCGAGGAATCGGCCAAGGGCAATGAGTCGATCTTCAAGCTCTTCCCGCTGATGGTCATGGTGATGCTGACGCTGCTGATGATCCAGCTCCAGAGCTTCACCAAGCTGTTCCTCGTCTTCATGAGCGCGCCGCTCGGGATGATCGGCGCCAGCCTCGCGCTCAACGTCTCGGGCATGCCGTTCGGCTTCGTCGCGTTGCTCGGGCTGATCGCGCTCGCGGGCATGGACATGCGCAACTCCGTCATCCTCGTCGATCAGGTCCAGCACGATCTCGACCGGGGCATGAGCCTGGCCGAAGCGATCGTCGAATCGGTCGTCCGGCGTGCGCGACCGGTGATCCTCACGGCGATGACCGCGATCCTCGCGATGCTGCCGCTGACGACGTCCGCCTTCTGGGGGCCGATGGCGGTGACGGTGATGGGCGGGCTCTTCGTCGCAACCTTCCTGACGCTGCTGTTCCTGCCGGCGCTCTACGCCTTCTGGTTCCGCCGGCGCCTGAGAGACGACCGACGCAAGGCGGAGGTGGACGAGGCAGACAAGACCGCCAAAGTCCCTGTCGGGGCAGAATCGATTGCTGCCCTGCCGCGCGCGGCCGAATAAGGCGCTATCGCACAAAGCGCAGAGCCGAAAGGCGCAATCTCGCCTTGCCGCTCTGCTGCGTGCTTCGTAAACCTCACTAAAGTGGGGTGGAAACAATGCTAGGCCAGACCGATACCAACGGGGGCGCAAACAGCGATCTCGCCTATGATTTCATCGTTGTGGGGGCCGGCACCGCCGGTTGCCTCCTCGCGAACCGGCTGAGCGCGGACCCGAACAACCGCGTGCTGCTCCTCGAAGCCGGCGGAAATGATCGTTACATCTGGTTCCATATCCCTGTCGGCTATCTCTTCCTGATCGGCAATCCGCGTGCGGACTGGCTGTTCAAGACCGCGCCGAGCGCCGGGCTCAACGGCCGTTCGCTGATGTATCCGCGCGGCAAGGTGCTCGGCGGCTGCTCGGCGATCAACGGCATGATCTACATGCGCGGACAGCGCGAGGATTACGACACCTGGGCGCAGAGGGGCCTCACGGGTTGGGGCTGGGACGACGTGATGCCCTATTTCCTCCGCCATGAGGATCATATCGGCGGCAAAACCGCCCTCCACGGGGCAGGTGGGGAATGGCGCGTCGAGCCGCCGCGCGTGCAATGGGAAATCCTCGATACCTTCCGGGATGCCGCCGAGGAGTTCGGCATTCCGAAGACGGAGGATTTCAACCTCGGTGACAACGAAGGCTCTTCCTATTTTCAGGTCAACCAGAAGAAGGGCCTGCGCTGGAGCGCGGCGCGTGGCTTCCTCGACCCTATCCGCGGCCGAAAAAACCTCACGATCCTGACCGGCGCCGAAGCCGAACGGATCACCTTCGAGGGCGCGCGCGCAACCGGCCTCAGCTTCCGGCAGGACGGCGTGATCCGCTCCGCCACGGCCCGCAAACGCGTCGTGCTGGCGGCGGGTGCAGTCGCCTCGCCCAAACTCCTGATGCTGAGCGGCATCGGTGACGGCAGCAAGCTCGCCAGATTCGGCATCACGCCGGTGGCGGATCGCCCCGGCGTCGGCGCAAACCTGCAAGATCATCTCCAGTTGCGCCCGATCTACAAGGTCAGCGGCGTGCGCACGCTCAACATGGATTACGCGAACCTCGTCAAACGCGCGTGGATGGGGGTCGAATTCGCCCTTTTCCGCAAGGGACCGCTGACGATGGCACCCTCGCAGCTCGGTGTTTTCGCGAAATCCGCGCAACACTACGCAACGCCGAACGTGCAGTTCCATGTCCAGCCGCTCAGCCTCGAAAAATTCGGCGAGGGGCTGCACCCGTTCCCGGCCTTCACGGCCTCGGTCTGCAATCTCCGCCCGACAAGCCGGGGCGAAATCCGGCTTGAGAGCCCCGATCCCTTCGCTCCGCCCGTGATCGACCCAAATTACCTTTCCACCGAAGAAGACCGGCAGGTGGCGGTGGACTCACTGCGGCTCGTGCGCAAGATCGTCGGGGCCGAGGCGCTGAAGCGTTTCGCGCCCGAAGAGTACAAGCCCGGCGCGCATCTGACCTCGGATGGTGATCTCGCTCAGGCCGCCGGCGACATCGGCACCACGATCTTCCACCCCGTCGGCACGGCGCGAATGGGGCAGGCGGATGACATTCACGCCGTGGTTGATGCACGCCTCCGCGTGATCGGTGTCGAGGGGCTGAGCGTTGTCGACGCCTCCGTGATGCCGGTCATCACCTCCGGCAATACGAATTCCCCGACGCTGATGATTGCCGAGAAGGGCGCGGAGATGATCCTCGCGGATAGCCGATAGCCGATCCCGGCACCCGCTTCTCGCGGAAGTCCTGAACGGTTGCGTGTATCAAGCCTGTCCTTTCGCGGGCAACGTGCCCGAAATCCCGGCTGATCTGTCGCGAATGTCACCAATTCGCGCCCGAAAAGGTTTCCTGCAGCACTTGTCGTTGACAAGTCGATGAACTGGCAATCAGATATCGGCAAGGTGGCCATTCCCAGAGCCGCCGTCCCGTTTTCGGAGCGTCAGACAATGTCCTTCATGCTAACCAAACGCCGCGCCATCCAGCTTGCCGCCGGCCTGCTTGCTTCCACCGCGATCACCGGGATGACCCCGGCGCTGGCGCAGACACCGAAAGACACGGTGGTGATGGCCAAGCAGATCGATGACATCATCAGCCTCGACCCGGCCGAAGTTTTCGAGTTTTCCGGCGGCGAGGTCACCGGCAATGTCTACGACCGCCTGATCGCCTTCGACCTGAAGGATGTCTCGAAGCTCTACGGCGTCATCGCCTCGGGCTGGACGATCTCGGAGGACGGCAAGACCTACACCTTCAAGCTCAAGCCCGGCCTCAAGTTCCATTCCGGCAATCCCGTGACGGCGGCGGATGTGGTCTATTCGCTCCAGCGCGCGGTGACGCTCAACAAGACCCCGGCCTTCATCCTCACCCAGTTCGGCCTCAAGAAGGACAATGTCCTCGATGTCGTCAAGGCGGTTGACGATCTCACGGTCTCGGTCACCGTCGACAAGGCCTATGCGCCGAGCTTCTTCCTTAACTGCATGACCGCGGATGTCGCCTCGATCGTCGATTCGAAGCTGGTGAAGGCCAACGAGAAGAACGGCGATTTCGGCACCGAATGGCTGAAGAAGAATTCGGCCGGTTCCGGCGCCTATACCCTGCGCTCGTGGCGCGCGAACGAGCAATACGCGCTCGAAGCCAGCCCGAACTGGGTCGGCGGCGCACCGAAGATGAAGCGCGTCATCGTCCGCCACGTCGCCGAACCGGCGTCGCAGCGCCTGTTGCTGGAAAAGGGTGACATTGATTTCGCCCGCAACCTGCACAAGGACGGGCTCACCGCCGTCAAGGCGAACAAGGACATCCAGATCCAGCAAGGCGACAAGGGCTATATCCTCTACCTCGGCCTGAACTCGAAAAACCCCAACCTCGCCAAGCCCGAGGTGCGCGAAGCGCTGAAATGGCTCGTCGATTACGATGCCATCGAGCGCAACATCGTGTCCGGCACCTTCCAGCCGCACCAGAGCTTCCTGCCGAAGGGCTTCCTCGGCGCGATCTCGGATCGGCCGTACAAGTATGATCTCGCCAAGGCCAAGGAGCTCCTCGCCAAGGCCGGCCTGAAGGATGGTTTCAGCGTCACGATGGACGTGCGTTCAACTTCGCCGATCTCGGACATCGCGCAGGCGATCCAGGCGCAGTGGGCGCAGGCCGGCATCAAGCTCGAGCTGATCCCCGGCGACGGCAAGGCGACGCTGACAAAATATCGCGCCCGCACGCACGACATCTACATCGGCCAGTGGGGCCCGGATTATCAGGACCCGCACACCAACGCCGAGACCTTCGCGATCAACGAGAGCAATGCGGATGACGCCCGCTCGAAGACGCTGGCCTGGCGCAATGCCTGGGACATCCCGGACATGACCAAGAAGACGCTGGCCAACGTGCTCGAGCGCGACACCGCCAAGCGCAAGGCGGTTTACGAGGAGCTCCAGCGCGAGCACCAGAAGACCTCGCCCTTCGTGATCATGTTCCAGCAGGTCGAAGTCGCGGCCTCCCGCACGAATGTCTCGGGCTTCCAGATCGGCCCGGGCTCCTCGACCAACCTCTACCATCTCCTCGAGAAGAAGTGAGATCGGGCACGCGAGGCGTGGCCGGAGCCTCGGGCTCCGGCCTTTTCCGGCCGGTTGGTTGAAAAATTGGATTTCCCCATGACAATTGCAGGAACTGCCCGATGATGGGATCAGGGCTGGGGCCATCGGCGCGTGCCGTTTTCCGGGAGACGACGACGATCCTTGTCACGATTCTCGGGCTTCTCGCCGTCACCTTTCTCATTGCGCGCGTGATGCCGGTCGACCCGGTTCTCGCCGTTGTCGGGGACAACGCGCGGCCGGATGTCTACGAGAAGGCACGCCTCGACATGGGGCTCGACAAGCCGATCCTCGTCCAGTTCTGGATCTATCTCACCAAGGTGGTGCAGGGCGATTTCGGCAAATCCGTGCTGACGTCGAACCTCGTGCTCGACGATATCAAGCGCGTGTTCCCGGCGACGCTGGAACTTGCGACGCTCGGCACGCTGATCGGCATTTGTCTCGGCATTCCGCTCGGCGTGCTCGCGGCAACGAAGCAGGGCCGCTGGCCTGATCATATCGCGCGGTTCATCGGGCTTTTCGGCTATTCCATCCCGATTTTCTGGCTCGGCCTGATGGGTCTTCTCTTGTTTTACGCCAAGCTCGGCTGGGTCGCCGGTCCCGGCCGGATCGACGTCGCCTTCCAGGATTTCGTCACCCCGATCACCGGCATCACGCTCATCGATTGCGCGCTGCAGGGCGAATGGGATGCGTTCCGCAACGCCGCCTCGCATCTCGTGCTGCCCTCCGCGGTGCTCGGGCTGTTCTCGACCGCCTACATCAGCCGGATGACGCGCAGCTTCATGATCACCGAGTTGCAGCAGCACTACGTGATCACCGCAAGGGTGAAGGGTCTGTCGGAGACGCGGGTGATCTGGGGTCATGCGCTCCGCAATGCCGTTGTGCCGCTGCTGACCGTGATCGCCCTGTCCTATGCCAACCTGCTGGAAGGCTCCGTGCTCACCGAAACGGTGTTCGCCTGGCCGGGCCTCGGGCGCTACATCACGAATTCCCTGCTGAACTCGGATATGAATGCCGTTCTCGGCGGCACGATTGTTGTCGGCCTGATCTTTGTCGGCATCAACCTCTTGTCCGATGTTCTGGCCCGCATTTTCGATCCCCGGGCGAGGTGACATGAGCGCGCTTTATTCCTACCTCACCTCCGAACGGCCGGCCTCGCGCCGGCAGGCCCAGCTCGGGCAATATTACCGCCAATGGCGGGCGCTGAAGCAGAACCCGCTGGCGCTGATCGGGCTTTCGATCGTGCTGATCCTGCTGGTGGTTGCGGCTTCGGCTCCGCTGATCTCGCCCTATGACCCGCTGGCGCAGAACCTCGACCAGCGTCTGCTGCCGCCTTCCGCCGCGCATTTCTTCGGCACGGATGCGCTGGGGCGCGACATCTTCAGCCGCATCCTGTTCGGCACCCGGCTGACGCTCGCGATCGTGCTGCTGGTGGTGATCTCGGTCGGGCCGGTGGGGCTCATCATCGGCACCGTTTCCGGCTATTTCGGCGGCATCATCGATACGATCCTGATGCGGATCACCGATGTTTTTCTCGCGTTCCCGCGCCTCGTGCTGGCACTGGCCTTCGTCGCCGTGCTCGGCCCGGGCATCGAGAACGCCGTGATCGCGATTGCCTGCACGGCGTGGCCGCCCTACGCCCGCGTCGCCCGCGCGGAGACCATGGTCATCCGCAACGCCGATTACATCGCCGCCGTCCGGCTTCAGGGTGCGAGCCAGACCCGGATCATCCTCAAGCACGTCATTCCCATGTGCATCCCCTCCGTGATCGTGCGGACGACGCTGGATATGGCCGGCATCATCCTCATCGCTGCCGGGCTCGGCTTCCTCGGGCTGGGCGCGCAGCCGCCCTCGCCGGAATGGGGTGCGATGATCGCTGCG
Organism: Beijerinckiaceae bacterium; assembly: GCA_009773635.1. Taxonomy (GTDB): domain Bacteria; phylum Pseudomonadota; class Alphaproteobacteria; order Rhizobiales; family Beijerinckiaceae; genus Rhabdaerophilum. The sequence continues at coordinate 17,034 of WSYC01000003.1, forward strand.
GGACGCGAATTCATCTTCGACCAGTGGTGGGTCGCGGCCTTTCCGGGGCTGGCGATCTGTCTTGTCGCGCTCGGGTTCAACCTGCTCGGTGACGGGCTCCGCGACGTGCTGGATGCGCATTGATGACGAATGACATGGCATCCGATGCCCCCCTGATCGAGGTCAAGAACCTCGCCGTCCGCTTCCATACGCCGACGCGTATTGTCGAGGCCGTGCGCGGACTTTCCTTCACACTGGGCCGCGAAAAGCTGGCGATTGTCGGCGAATCCGGCTCCGGCAAATCGATGACCGGCCGCGCGATCCTCGATCTCGTGCCCTGGCCGGGTGAAGTCAGCGCGCAGCGCCTCGCGTATCGCGGGCGGGACTTGCAGGCCATGAAGCCGCAGGAGCGGCGCGGCCTTCGGGGAAAACACATCTCCATGGTGATGCAGGACCCGAAATTCTCGCTCAATCCGGTGATGACTGTCGGCAAGCAGATCGCGGAAGCCTACCGCGTCCACACCCGCGTCAGCGCGGCTGAAGCGCGCGAGCGGGCGCTGGCGATGCTCGAAGCCGTACAGATCCGCGAACCGGCGCGCGTTTTCGATCTCTACCCGCACGAGGTTTCGGGCGGTATGGGTCAACGCGTGATGATCGCGATGATGCTGATCGGCGAACCTGATGTGCTGATTGCCGACGAGCCCACCTCGGCGCTCGATGTCACCGTGCAGGCGCAGATTCTCGATATCCTCGAACGCCTCGTGACCGATCGCGGCATGGGCCTGATCTTCATCAGCCACGATCTGCCGCTGGTGGCCGCCTTCTGCGACCGCGTCATCGTGATGTATGCCGGCCGCGTGATGGAGACGCTCGACGCAAAGGATCTTCGTCACGGCAAGCACCCGTATACGCAAGGGCTGCTCGGCTGCCTGCCGGACCTTGATCATCCGCGCCAGCGCCTCGCGGTGCTCGACCGCGACCCTGCCTGGGCCGGAGGCTGACATGCCCACCCTTCCCGCAATTTCCGTCACCGATCTCAACGTCAGCTTTGGCGCGGCGCATGTGCTGCGCGACGTTTCCTTCAGCGTGGCGAACGGCGAAAGCTTCGGGCTTGTCGGCGAATCCGGCTCCGGCAAATCGACCGTGCTGCGCGTCCTCTCGGGGCTTAATCCGGTCTGGAGCGGAGACATCGCCTTTGGCGAGACGGTTCACGCCAAGAAGCCGGCGAAAAGCTTCTTCCGGCAGGTCCAGATGGTGTTTCAGGACCCGTTTGCGAGCCTCCATCCGCGCATGACGATCGATGGCATCCTCGCGGAGCCGCTCGCGATCCACGGCATCGACCGGCCGGACGAGCGCATCGCCGGGGCGCTCCGGGATGTCGGCCTCGATGAAGGCTTTCGCTTCCGCTATCCGCACCAGCTCTCGGGTGGACAGCGCCAGCGTGTCGCGATTGCCCGCGCGCTGGCGCTCGAACCCTCGGTGCTGCTGCTCGACGAGCCGACCTCGGCGCTGGATGTCTCCATTCAGGCCGAAGTGCTCAATCTCTTGCAGGACATCAAGCAGCAACGCAATCTGACGATGGTCATCGTCAGCCATAACCTCGCGGTGGTCGGGCATATGTGCAACCGCGTCGCGGTGATGAACGGCGGCAAAATCGTCGAGGAAACCGATATCGCGAGCCTCCGCGAGACCGGCGGGCGTGAGATCTATACCCGCGAGTTGCTCGCGGCCTCGCGCCGGGTCAGCCTGTCGGCGACACTGGGCGCGGCCTGAAGTCGGCAACCTGAAATCGGGTGGCGCAGGCGCTTTGCCTGTGCAGGATCGGCGTGAACGGCTTTATCGACGCTGAAGGGGCCCGCATGCAGGATTTCAAAACCGACGAAGCCCGCTGGCTGGCTGTTGCGTCCCGCGATCACGCGGCCGATGGTGCGTTCTGGTATGGCGTACGGACAACCGGGGTCTTCTGCCGGCCATCGTGCCCCTCACGGGCCGCAAAACGTGAGAATGTCACGTTTTACACCGGCATTGCCGAGGCCGAAGCGCGCGGCTTCCGGGCCTGCCTGCGCTGTCGGCCTCTCGAAGCTGCGCGGGTTGTCCCCGATTTCCCCATGTAATCTGCTGCACTGCAAAAATAATTTGCTCCTTGTTGACGACAGTCCTAGAATTATCGCCTGCGTTTGCCTGCAATGTCCAAAGTCGAATTGGTCTCTTAACGGGCCGGTGCGACAATGATGCAGTTTCGCAAGATGCGGATCGACGACGCCGAAAGGGCTTCCGGATATGCAGAAGAGCGGATACTTCTTTTACGAGGCCATGCACGCTGTGCTCGGACCGGCGCGTGCCGCGAGCGATGCCGTCGGCCTCTTCTATCGCAACCCGATGAACCCGATTTCGCACACACCCTACGGCCGGTCGATTTCGGCCGCCTGCGAACTCTTCGAGCGCACCACGCGCCGCTATGGCAAGCCGGCCTTCGATCTTCCGACCACGGTTGTCGAGGGCGTGACGGCCAGCGTGATCGAACGCGTTGTCTGGCAGAACACCTTCTGCAACCTCATCCATTTTGACCGCAACATGCCGACAGGTGCAAGACCGCAATCGAAGCTGCTGATCGTCGCGCCGATGTCCGGCCATTTCGCCACGCTTCTGCGCGGCACGGTCGAGGCCTTCCTGCCAAGTCATGAGGTCTACATTACCGATTGGGTCGACGCGCGCCTCGTGCCGATGAGTGCCGGCGGCTTCGATCTCGATGACTACATCGACTACGTGAAGGACATGATCCGCGCTCTCGGCCCGGATGTGCATGTTCTCGCGGTCTGTCAGCCGTCGGTGCCGGTCGCGGCGGCGATCGCCCGTCTCGAAGCCGAGGACGACCCCTGCATTCCCCGTTCGATGATCCTGATGGGCGGCCCGATCGATACCCGCGAGAGCCCGACCGAGGTCAACAAGCTCGCGCAGAAGCGCGGCATCGAGTGGTTCAAGAAGCATTGCATCGCGCGCGTGCCTTTCCCGCATCCGGGCATCATGCGCGAGGTTTATCCGGGCTATCTCCAGCTCTCCGGCTTCATGGCGATGAACCTCGACCGCCACATGACCGCGCATTGGGACATGTTCAACCATCTCGTCGCCAACGACGGCGATTCCGCCGAAAAGCACCGCGATTTCTACGACGAGTACATGGCGGTGATGGATCTGACGGCCGAATTCTACCTCCAGACCGTCGATGTCGTCTTCGTCAAGCATTCGCTGCCGAAGGGCGAGATGATGCATCGCGACCAGCCGGTCGACCTCGGCGCGATCCGCCGCTGCGCGCTGATGACGGTCGAGGGCGAGAACGACGATATCTCCGGCGTCGGCCAGACCAAGGCCACCCACGCACTGTGCAGGAACCTGCCGGCCGAAAAGCACCTCTACCACCTCCAGAAGGATGTGGGGCACTACGGCGTGTTCAACGGCTCGCGCTTCAGGAAGCATATCGCGCCGGCCATCGTCGATTTCACGGCAGCCCAGTCCGCTGCCGCTGTCCAGCCGATCAAGCGCAAGCTGAGCGCGGTGCGCTGACCCGTCGCCGAGAGCATACCTTGCCCGAATCCGCTATGCTGGCCAGGTGATTCGGCGACAATGGCGCGCCTGCGAGCCTTGGTGTCGCAGCCGCCCTGACGGAGAGGCGCTTGGCAGGCCGGGGGTTTTTCGATTTTCTGCGCCCGGTCCGGCCTACCCGGAGCCCGGCGCCCGAAGCGCTTTTCATCGACTGCGACGGCGCGGCCCTGCGCGTTGACGTGCGCGTACGCGACAACGCCCGCCGCATGATCCTGCGGATCGACCGGCGCACCGGCTCGCCCTCACTCACATTGCCCCGCGGCATCGGCAAGCTCCGGGCCGAGCGGTTTCTTGTCGAACACCTCGGCTGGATCAGCGCGCGGCTCAAGGCGCGACCCCAACGGACGCGCTTTCTCGATGGCGCGGAAATCCCGGTGCGGGGAGAACCATGCCGGATCACCCATCGCACGCCGTTTCGCGGTGAAACACGCGTCGAGACAATCGACGGCCAGCGCCTGCTGATCGTGCACGGCGATCCCGCGCATCTCGCCGGGCGCGTCGAGCGCTTTCTGAAGGCGGAAGCCCAACGCGATCTCGGGGAAGCCGTCGCCCGCCACGCACAGGCTCTCGGCGTCAGCATCGGGCGCATCACGATCAAGGATACCCGGAGCCGCTGGGGTTCGTGCTCGGCGCGTGGCGATCTGGCGTTTTCGTGGCGACTCATCCTCGCACCGCCGCTGGTGCTGGATTATCTTGCCGCGCACGAGGTTGCGCACAGGCTGGAAATGAACCATTCCATCCGCTATTGGCGGAATGTCGCCAGAATCTTTCCCGATTTTCGCAACGCCGAAACCTGGCTCACCCGCAATGGCGCGAGCCTTCATCTCTACGGCGGCATCTGAGGCCGTCTTTCCCGCGCCTGCCTGAATACCGGCGCCGCGCACCTGACGGATCGGATACCTCGTGGCTCGCCTTGCCCCCGGAACTTTTGCGCTGACCATCCTGCTCGGCATCCTGACCGCGCTCGGGCCACTCTCGACCGATCTCTACCTGCCTTCGCTGCCGGCGATCGCGCGCTATTTCGAGGTTTCGAGCGGGCAGGCGCAGCTGACACTCTCGGCCTATCTCATCGGCTACGGCATCGGCCTGCCGCTCTATGGACCGCTTTCAGACCGGCAAGGCCGCAAGAAAGTGCTGATGGCCGGCCTCATTCTTTACGGGGTCGCCAATGCGCTGTCCTCGCTGGCGCCTTCGCTGGAGGTGCTCATCGCCAGCCGCCTGCTGCAGGGGCTCGGTGCGGCCGGGCCGCTCGTCATCGTCCGCGCCATCGTCCGGGACCTCTATGAAGGGCGGCGGGCGGCGCAGGAACTCGCGCGCATGGGGTCGATCATGGGCGTCGTCCCGGCCATCGCGCCGGTTCTGGGGGTCCTGCTGGAGCTTGGCTTCGGCTGGCGCGCGAATTTTGTCGGCACCAGCCTGCTGGCGATCGGGCTGGCACTCTGGGCCGCAGCCAAACTGCCGGAAACGTTGACGGAGCGTCTTCTCGCGCCGTTCAGCCTTCGGGTTGTGCTCGGCGGTTTTGCGGGACTGTTGACCGACAGGCGCTTTTTGCCCTTCGGCCTTATGGCCTCAGCGACCTACACGGGCCTCTTCGCTTTCATTTCAGGATCGAGCTTCATCTACCAGCTGCATTTCGGCGTGACGCCCTTTGCCTTCGCCCTCGCCTTCGTTCTGATGGTGACCGGCTATATCGGTGGCAGCTACGTTTCGCAGCGCCTTGCGATGCGCCACGAGCCGCGCAGGCTGCTGCTCGCCGGCGCACTGCTGCAGGCCGGCGGTGGGCTCTTGATGCTGGCCGCTGTGCTGGCCTTGCCCCCGGGTCCCTGGGCGATCACGCTGCCGATGATGCTCTATTCGGCCGGCGTCGGGTTCTCGCTACCCCAAAGCATGGCCGCTGCCATGCTGCCGTTCCCGGAGCGGGCGGGGGCGGTGTCCTCGCTGCTGGGCATCTTCCAGACCGGGTTTGCGGCGATCGTTGGCACCATCGTCGGTGCCTTTATCGATCGCGGCCCTCTCGTATTGGCCGGAACGATCGCGCTGTTCGGCTGTGTGGCGCTCGCGATCTATCCGTTTATCCGGCAGGTCTTAACCGCCAAACAGGCGACTGAGTAACCCGCGCTCCTTGGCCGATGGGCCTTCCCACGCGCCGGGATTGTCATTGCCGCGCGAGGGTGGCGGGGCAGCTGGCTGGGTCTGCCCGCCCGTGAGGATCGACATCAGCCCGCCGCCTGAATCCGTGCCCGGCAGGTTCTGCGCCGGCAGTCCCTTGTGGGCGTTGCGCATGAAATCCGCCCAGACCTCTGCCGGCAGGCCGGAGCCCGTGACCTTCTTCATGGGGTCGCCGTCGTCATTACCGACCCAGACCGCCGCCACGAGATTGGCGGTGTAGCCGACGAACCAGGCATCGCGATGCTCCTGCGTCGTGCCGGTTTTGCCGGCGGCGGGATAGCCGGGGATATCGGATTTCCGCGCCGTGCCATTGACGAGCGTTTCGCGCATCATCCGGTTGAGCTGGCCGATGATCGCGGGGTCGGCGACCGGTCCGAGCGTTTGCGGCTGGCGGCGGTAGATGACCTTGCCATCCGTGCCCTTGACCTCGAGAATCGCGTGCGGGATTACCCCCGTGCCGCCGTTGGCGAAGGCAGCATAGGCCGAGGTCATCTCCAGCGGCGAGACCTCGGAGGTGCCGAGCGCCAGCGATTCATTCGCCTTGAGCGGCGAGTGGATGCCAAGCCGCTGTGCTGTGCGCGCGACAACTTTCGGCCCGACCTCGACATTGAGCTTCACCGCGATGGTGTTGAGCGACATTGCCAGTGCCTGCGTCAACGTGACCGCACCGAAATACTCATGGGTGTAGTTCTCCGGCTTCCAGCCGCGGATATTGATCGGCGCATCCTCGCGCACGGTATCCGGCGTCAGGCCCTTTTCGAGCGCGGCGAGATAGACGAAGGGCTTGAATGAGGACCCCGGTTGGCGTTTTGCCGCCACCGCGCGGTTGAACTGGCTCTGCGCATAATCGCGCCCGCCGAGCATCGCGCGCACCGCGCCATCGGGTGTCATCGCAACCAACGCCACCTGCTCGACATTCTGTTTGAGGCGCTTGGGCTCGAAAGCCGTTGCAATTGTCCGCTCCGCCAGCGCCTGAAGCTTCGGATCGAGCGTCGTTTTGACCACAATATCCTTCTCGACCGCGCCGATGTGATCATCCAGCACATCCATGATCCAGTCGGCGACGTAATTGCCGGCACCGGGCCGCGAGCGCTTCTTCGCATCCGCCGTGTTGGTTTTCGCGAGCTTGGCCATCTCTGCGGTCGCAAACCCCTGATCGACCATCCGCGCGAGCACCAGCGCCGCACGCTCCGCCGCGCCTTCCGGGTTGCGGTTTGGCGCAAGCCGCGAGGGCGATTGCACGAGCCCTGCGAGCACCGCCGCCTCGCCGAGGCTGACGGCGCGCGCGGATTTGCCGAAGAATTTCTGGCTGGCAGCCTCGATGCCATAGGCCCCCGCGCCGAAATAGACGCGGTTCATGTAGAGTTCGAGGATCTGATCCTTCGAGTAGTTGCGTTCCAGCCAGAGCGCGAGCAGCGCCTCCTGCGCCTTGCGGGAGAGCGTGCGCTCCTGCGTGAGGAAGATGTTTTTCGCCAGCTGCTGCGTCAGGGTTGAGCCGCCCTGCTCCATCCGGCGCGAGGTCAGGTTCTTGACAACGGCACGCGCGAGGCCAAGCGGATCGATGCCGAAATGCTGGTAGAACCGGTGATCCTCGATCGCGACAAAGGCTTTGCCGACATAAGCCGGCAACTCGCCAATCGGCACAGCCGAGCCGCCGGTTTCGCCGCGATTGGCAATCAACGTGCCATCCGCCGCGAGAATCGCGATGTTCGGCGGCCGCTTGGGCACCGCGAGCTGGTCGATCGGCGGCAACTTCATCGCGAAATAGGCAATCACGCCGCCAACAGCGACGAGGCCCCAGAGCGCCAGAATGAAACTCCAAAACCCGCGCCCGCCGGAGGAGCGGCGGCGCGAGCGGCGGTCATTCGGTGCTTTGCCGCGCGGGTGACGGGTTGAGGGCTCTGGCCTGCGGGGCGTGCGCGATCGCGACGGCCGGTCCTCAGCGGAAACCCTGAGGTCACCGCTGTCCCTGCCGCCGAAATCATCCTCGAAGCGCGGCTCGTGGCGCTCCCGTTGTCGCTGCCCCCTGGCCATTCTCACCCCGGACCAAGACCGACCCTACCGCACCCAAACGTGCGGCAGGCCGAATTCGTGCGGGAAACCATGCACGCCCGGCCTTAAGGGGAGGTTATTCACGCCGCAATCGCGCGTGGTTGGGGCCGAATTCGGGCGCGAATGTGGAGAATAGCGCTATTTCGACGCCTTTGCCTTCTCACGCAGGGCGGAAATCGTCGTCGAGGGCGTGATCGCCTCGGGATCGATGAAGCAATGCACGATCGCCGGTTTGCCGGAGGCCAAAGCGCGCTCGAACGCCGGTGCGAACTCCGCTGTCGTTCTCACCGTTTCGCCATGGCCGCCGAAGGCACGGGCATAGGCCGCGAAATCCGGGTTCTTCAGCGCCGTCGCCGAGACACGGCCGGGGTATTCCCGCTCCTGATGCATGCGGATGGTGCCGTACATGCCGTTATCGATCAGCACGACCACGATCGGCAGATCATACTGCACGGCCGTGGCAAACTCCTGTCCGTGCATCATGAAGCAGCCATCACCGGCAAAGCACACCACCGTCCGCTCCGGGAAGCGGCGCTTTGCACCAACGGCGGCCGGCAATCCATAGCCCATCGAGCCCGAGGTCGGCGCGGCCTGCGTGCCAAATTGCCGGAAACGATAGAAGCGGTGCAGCCACGTCGCGTAATTGCCCGCGCCATTGGTCATGATCGCATCCACCGGCAGCGTTTCGCGCAAGTAGGCCATCACCTCGCCCATCTGGAGCGCGCCGGGGATCGGCTTGGGTTCCGTCCAGCCTTCGAAGGACGCATGCGCTTTGGTTGCTTCGCCCTCCCACGCCAGCGCGTTCGGCGGCTGCAAGCCTTCAAGCGCCGCACAGAAACTGCCGGCATCGGCATGAATGGCCTGCACCGGCGCGTAGACACGGCCAAGCTCGCCGATATCGGCGTGGACATGGACAAGGCGGGAGCCATCGCCGGGGATATCGAGCAGCGAATAGCCCTGGCTTGGCATTTCGCCGAGCCGCGCACCGATCGCGAGGATGAGATCGGCCTCCTCAAAGCGCTTCAGCAGCGCCGGGTTGGGGCCGATCCCGAGATCGCCGGCGAAATTCGGGTGATCCGCTGGAAACAGCATCTGCCGGCGGAAACTCACGGCAACCGGCAGGTCGAACCGCTCGGAAAAACGCACGAGCGAGCGCACCGCGGCCTCATCCCAGCGCGTGCCGCCAACGAGCACCATCGGCGATTTCGCGGCCCAGAGCCGCTTCTGGAGTTCCGCCATCTGGGACAGCGATGGCGCGGTGGGGACAGGCGCCACGAACGGGGCGTCCGCCACCTCGGCCAGCTCGACGAGCATATCCTCCGGCAGCGCGATCACCACCGGCCCGGGCCGCCCGGACATCGCGACATGAAACGCGCGGCTGACGATTTCGGGAATGCGGCGGGGATCGTCGATCTCGGTCGCCCATTTGGTCATGGTGCCGAACACAGCGCGATAGTTCAGCTCCTGAAACGCCTCGCGCTCGCGCATCTCGCGCCCGATCTGCCCGACGAACAGGATCAGCGGGATCGAGTCCTGATGCGCGATATGGATGCCGGCGGAGGCATTGGTCGCCCCCGGGCCGCGCGTGACGAAGCAGATGCCGGGCCGCCCGGTGAGCCGGCCGACGGCATCCGCCATCATCGCCGCGCCGCCCTCCTGGCGGCAGACCGTCACGCGGATTTTTGGGTGCTGTGTCGCAAAATCTTCACGCGAACCGGCTTCCACTTCGCTTGATTTTGCTTCGACATCGTGCAGGCTATCCAGCACCGCGAGATAACTCTCGCCGGGCACGCAGAAGATGTCCGTCACCTCCTGCCTGATCAGCTGATCGACGAGGATTTGCGCGCCGGTGCGCGGCTTGATCGAGGCGTTCGACATATCAGGCTTTCTTCCAGTGGGGATCGGCGAGGATTTCGGTGGAATGCTGGCCAAGCCCCGGCGAGGGCCGGGGTGAGACCTGCGGGACGCCGTCGATCAGGATGGGCGTGCGGACTGTCGGCACCGAGCCTGCCTCCGCCTCCGGCAGTGCAAGATCGACGCGCATGCCGCGCGCGATCACGTGGCTGTCGGCAAAGACTTCGCCGATGCCGTTGATCGGCCCGGCAGGCACGGACAACGCTTCAAGCCGGGCGAGCAAATCCGCCTTCGCATGCTGCGCCGTCAGCGCGGAAATCGCGGGCACCAGCGCCGCCCGGTTCGCGACGCGCCCGCGATTGGTCGCGTAATCCGGGTTCGCTGCGAGATCGTCAGCGCCGAGCGCTTCGCAGAGCTTGCGATACTGCCCGTCATTCCCCGTAGCGATGATGATGTAGCCGTCCGCAACGGGAAAAACCTCGTAGGGCACGATGTTGGGATGCGCGTTCCCGAGCCGCTTCGGCGGTTTGCCCGAGACGAGATAGTTCATCGCCTGATTGCCGAGCACCGCGATCTGGCTGTCGAGGAGATTGCAGTCGACCGTCGCCCCGGCTCCGGTCTCGTCGCGACGGCGCAGCGCGGCAAGGATCGCGACGCTGGCATACATGCCCGTGAAAATATCTGCCGTGGCATAGCCGGCCTTGGTCGGCTGGCCGTCGGGCTGCCCGGTGATATCCATTGCGCCGGCCATGCCCTGGATCAGAAAATCATAGCCCGCGCGCGGCGCATAGGGGCCACTCTGGCCGAACCCGGTGATGGAGCAATAGATGAGCTCCGGCTTCAGCGCGCGCAGCGATGCCGCATCGAGCCCGTATTTGACGAGGCCGCCGAGCTTGAAATTCTCGACGACGACATCCGCCGCCATCGCAAGCTCACGGATCACAGCGATATCGTCAGGGTCCTCGAAATCCGCCTCGATCGAGCGTTTGCCGCGGTTGCAGGCGTGGAAATAGGCGGCACCGAGGTCGCCGCCGCCCCGTTTTGTGACAAACGGCGGGCCCCAGCTGCGGGTGTCATCCCCCGCGCCCTTGCGTTCGACCTTGACAACATCCGCGCCGAGATCCGCCAGCAGCTGGCCGATCCATGGACCGGCAAGGATACGGGCGAGCTCCAGAATTTTGAGGCCCTCGAGCGGGCGAGCGCTGTTTTCAACCATGGGAAACACAGGGACCACAGGGCGCAGCGCGCTGCAAGCGGTGCAAGGCCGTTCGTTGAAAATTTACAGCTGCGCTTCGCGGGGACCGTATCTGCTCACGACCGCCTCGCTCAAGCGTGATCAAACGTGGTTTCATCTTTGTACCGTATTGGCGCAAAGTACACGGGCTGAGGGCACCGGCACCACGAGGCCGGCAACAGGGGGGAAGACCATGCAGACAGCCACCACCAACGGGCAGGGCGGCCTTGCGCTGCCGGGCACGCGAACCATCATCAACCTGATGATCGGCGGCGCGGTCGGCCTTTTCATCTGGGAAATCTGGGCACGCGTTCTGACCAAGGCCGTGCTCGGCTATCCGCTGGAGCCGGCAGGGCTGATCGACGCCATCGCCAACCACCAGCTCGGGCTGATGGTGCCGTATCTCGTGCGCGAAGCACTGCATTATGCGGTCGGCATCATCGGCTACCCGGTCTTCTACTATATCGTGTCGCGATATCTGAAGAACTGGAGCTTCACGCTCGACGCCATCGTTTTCGCCACCTTCTCGGCCGGTGTTGCCTATTACTTCCTGAAGGGGATGGGGACGACGGGTCATCTGATCTTCTGGGTCGTGGTCACGGCGTTCATCGCGACGCGCTTCATCAACAAAAACATCCGCCTGCGCGATTCGATTGCCTGGGGCACCTTCACCTGGTTGAACGCCCTCGGTCTGATGGCGCCCATCGGCGGGCTCTCGTTCTATCTGCTGGGCGAAGGCGGGCAGCTCTCGTTCATGAGCTTTGCGGGTCACGTCATCTATGGTGCGGTTGCCGCGTGGATTTTCGAGGCCCGCGAGGACAAGGCGAGCGCCTGAGCGCGCGCCCTTTCCGGGTTCAGCCGTCGACGTCGAACTTCACGCCCTGCGCCAGCGGCAGGGTGGTGCCGTAGTTGATGGTGTTGGTCGTGCGCCGCATATAGGCTTTCCAGCTGTCGGAACCGGCTTCGCGACCGCCGCCGGTTTCCTTCTCGCCGCCGAAGGCGCCGCCGATTTCGGCTCCCGATGGTCCGATGTTCACATTGGCGATACCGCAATCCGACCCGGACGCCGAGATGAACAGCTCGGCCTCCCTGAGATCGCGCGTGAAGATGGACGAGGACAACCCCGCGCCAACGGCATTGTTGAGGGCAATCGCCTCCTCGATCGTGTCATAGGCGGTAACATAGAGGATCGGCGCGAAGGTCTCGCGCAGCATCGGGCCGGACTGGCCGGGCATTTCCACGAGCGCCGGGCGCGCGTAAGCCCCGGAACCCGCGATGCCCTCGAATCGCCCGCCGCCGTGCACCGTGCCACCGGCCGCGCGCGCCTCGGCCAGCGCCGATTCCATGCTCTGGAAAGCCGCGTCATCGATCAGCGGACCGATCAGCGTGCCGGCCTCACGGGGATCGCCGATTTTCGCCGTTGCCCAGACTTTCACAAGGCGCGGCATGAGATCACCGATCACGCTCCGGTGCACGATCAGGCGACGCAGCGTCGTGCAACGCTGCCCGGCAGTGCCCATCGCGGCAAAGGCGATGCCGCGCAAGGCAAGATCGAGATCAGCGGAAGGGCTGACGATCGCGGCGTTGTTGCCGCCGAGTTCAAGCAGCGCCCGCGCGAAGCGCTCGGCGAGGCGCGGGCCGACCTTCCGGCCCATCGCGGTCGAACCGGTCGCGGACACCAGCGGCACGCGGTGATCCTCAACGATCGCGGCGCCGATGTTGCCGCCGCCGATGACAATCTCGCTGAGGCCTTCAGGGATTTTGCCATTGCCTTCTGCCTCGAAGCGCGCGGCGGCACGGGCCACGATCGCACCGACCGCCAGCGCTGTCAGCGGGGTTTTTTCCGATGGCTTCCAGATCACGGGGTTGCCGCAGACGAAGGCGAGCGCCGCGTTCCAGCTCCAGACCGCGACCGGAAAATTGAAAGCGCTGATGACGCCGACCGGGCCGAGGGGATGCCAGGTCTCCATCATCCGGTGGCTCGGTCGCTCGGTCGCGATCGTCAGGCCGTAAAGTTGGCGTGAGAGCCCGACCGCGAAATCGCAAATGTCGATCATTTCCTGCACTTCGCCAAGACCCTCGGAGGTGATCTTGCCGGCTTCCAGCGTCACGAGGCGGCCCAGCTCGTGCTTGGCCTTGCGCAACTCGTCGCCCAGAATCCGCACGAATTCGCCGCGTCTGGGGGGCGGCACCAACCGCCATTCGGCGAAGGCTGCGACATTGCGGCCAATGGCGGCCGTAACGTCCTCGGGCGTATTGTCATGGAGTTCCGCCATGCGCTCGCCGTTGATGGGCGAGCGGACGATGCGGGTTCCACCCGCCAGTTTGGCGGCGGCCAGGCCGAAGCTTTCGAGGATGCTGGCTGCTTCTTCTTTCGGTGCGGACAGAATGGAGGCGAATTCTTGCTGGAGAAAGCTGGACATCGGGATTCCCGTGATGTGATGGCCTGATCGACGAGCCTGACAGCAGGAAAGTGCTGTCGGCCCGGCCCGGCGCGCGTTGGTGCAAAACTAGACCAAAGGGGGGCAAAGTGGAATTGCGTTTTTCGCCAATCCGCGCCGCCGAAACCGGGATTTATTCTTGATATCGATCATGATTCTGCGGATCATCCCGGCAACCCGTCTCGATTCCCGCTTGCTTGCCCGTTCAACGGGAAGCGCCAGGAGATATCCATGTCCGATGTCTATGATGTCGTGATCGCCGGTGGCGCGGTCATCGGCTCGTCTGTTGCCTGGCATCTTGCCTCGCACCCGGGGTTTTCCGGGTCCGTGCTCGTCATTGAGCCCGATTCGACCTACCAGTTCTCGGCCTCCGCACTCTCCGCCGGATCGATCCGTCAGCAATTTTCGCAACGCGTCAACATCGCGATCTCGCTTGATGGCATCGCCTTCCTGCGCGAGATCGGTGCGCGGCTTGCCGTTGACGGCGATCAGCCGGATATCGGCCTTTATGAAGGCGGCTATCTCTACCTTGGCACAGAGGCGGCGCGTTCGGTGTTCGAGGCCAACAACGCCGACCAGAAAGCGCTCGGCGCCGATATCGCCTTGCTCGATCGTGCCAGCCTTGCGGCCCGCTTCCCGTACCTCAACATGGACGATCTTGCTGTTGGCTCCTACGGGGTCAGCGGTGAGGGCTGGTTCGACGGCTACGGATTGATGCAGGCCTTCCGCAAGGCTGCGCGCGCGAAGGGTGTCGAGTACCGGCAAAGCCGCGTCGTCGATATCGAGCGAGCGGATGCGCGGATCGTGGCTGTCATGCTGGAAGATGGCTCCCGCATCACTTGCGGCGCGTTCGTCAACGCCGCCGGGGCTTCGGGCGCTCGCGTGCTGACGGAAAAGGCAGGCTTTCCCGTGCCGGTCTATGCCAAGAAGCGCTCGGTTTTCGCGTTCTCATGCAAGGAAAAGCTGGCCGATCATCCGCTCTTGATCGATACCACCGGGGTCTGGTGGCGGCCGGAAGGCGAGGGCTACATCACCGGCTATTCCCCGGATGAGCCGGAGGCACTGGATTTCAGCGGTGATTTCGAGGTCGACTGGCCGATCTTTGAGGAGATCATCTGGCCTGCACTGGCGCACCGCATTCCGGCTTTCGAGGCGATCCGCCCCGGTCGGGCCTGGGCCGGGCACTACGACATGAACCTTCTTGATCACAACGCCATTGTCGGGCGGCTCGGCGATCTCGCCAACGGTTATCTCGCCTGCGGTTTTTCCGGTCATGGGCTCCAGCAATCGCCCGCCGTCGGGCGCGGGCTCGCCGAACTCATCGTCGATGGCCGCTACACGAGCCTTGACCTCGGTGATCTCGGGTTCGAGCGGATCACTGCCAAGCGCCCGCTGCTCGAGCGGAATGTAATCTGAGCTCTCAGCCCTTCGTCTTGCGCGTAAAACCGTTCGATTCGGCGACGAAATCCGCGATCATCGGCACGAACTTGTTACCGTTGCCGGCCCCGACCGCCTGCGCGAACAGGTTCTTGGCGGCGCTGGATATGGGGTTCGCCACTTGCGCTGCGTTCGCCATCGCATCGACATAGCGCAGGTCTTTTGCGCCGTTCGAGAGCGTGAACTTGTGCGAATTTTCGTTTCCTTCGAGCACGTAGCCCATGAAAGTCTGGTAGAAGCCGCAATCCATCCGGCCACCGCGCACGACGGAATCGAAGGTTTCGACGGAGATGCCGACCTTCTGCCCGATGGCGAGCGCCTCGGCGTAGATCGCGGCATAGCCCATCGAGAGGAAGTTGTTGAGAAGCTTCATCTTGTGACCGGCGCCGACCGGGCCAAGATGGACGATCTTTGACGCCCAGGCACCAATCGCGCCCTCGATCCGCGCGAACACCTGCGGCTCGGCGCCGACCATGGCTGAGAGCTGGCCGGTTTCGGCCTGCGCCGGCGTGCCGCCGAGCGGGGCGTCGGCAAAATCGACACCGACTTCGGCCAGTTCCTGCGCCAGCACTTCGGTAGAAACCGGGTTGGCAGTCGAGCAATCGACGACGATCAACCCCTTGTGCGCCCCGGCCTTCACGCCATCGGCATCCCGGATGATCTTCTCGACGGTCGGCGAATCGGTGACGCAGATGAACACGATATCCGAGGCAGCGGCGACATCACGGGGCGTTTTGACCTCGCTCGCGCCGCGCCCGACGAGATCTTCGACCGGCGCACGGTTGCGGTTGCCCATGATCGTCAGCGGGAACCCTTTCTCCAGGATGTTCTTGGCCATGCCGTGACCCATGAAGCCGACGCCGATGAAGCCGATCCGTGGTTTGGTCATGGAATTCTCCTCGGTAGAATGGGTCAGGTCGTGCCGTTGAGCGCACGATAGGAGCGGATGACCTGGCTGTCATCCGCTGCGCCGTGCCCGGCGCCGGATGCTGCCAGAAACATCTGATGCGCGGAAGCCGCCAGCGGCAGGGCCACTTTGCTCGCCCGCCCGGCATCCAGAACCAGGCTGAGGTCTTTCACAAAGATATCGACCGCGCTCGTCACGGCCGGATCGGCCTCAAGCATGCGCGGGCCGCGGTTGTTGATCATCCAGCTCGATGCCGCCGATTGTCCGAGGATTTTCAGCAGCAGCGCTGTATCGAGCCCTGCCTTCTCACCGAGCGCGAAAGCCTCCGCCGCCGCCGCGATATGGACACCGCACAGCAGCTGGTTGATGGTTTTCACCATCGCGCCGTCGCCCGCGTTCTGCCCGACATGGTAGAGCTTGTCGCCGAGGACAGCGAGGTAGGGCTGCGCGGCCTCGACAATCGCGGCATCGCCGCCGGCCATGATCGTGAGCGTGCCCGCTTCCGCGCCGACAACCCCGCCCGACACCGGGGCATCAAGAAAGCGCTTGCCGGCCTTCTCCACCATGCCGGCAATTTCCCGCGCGTCGGAAGGCGCGCAGGTCGCCATCAGGATCACGAGCGCGCCAGCCGGCAAGGCATCGAGTGCGCCGGAGGTCACCAGCGCGGCACGCGCCTGAGCGGCGTTCACGACCATCAGGATCAGCGCTTCCGCGCCGGTTGCGGCCTCGACTGCCGACGCAGAAGCCGTGCCGCCGTTGGCCGCATGGGCTTCAAGCGCGCGCGGGTTGAGATCGAACCCCTGCACCCGGAACTGCTTCTCGACGAGCCGCCGCGCCATGGGAATACCCATCGCGCCAAGACCGATGAAGGCGAGGGTTCTCGAGGAAGACACGTGCTTACTCCTTCACCGCACCGGTCATCGCGGAGACGTAATATTCCACGAAGAACGAGTAGAGGATGACGAGCGGCAGCGAGCCCACCAGCGCGCCGGCCATCAGCGAACCCCACTTGTACTGGTCGCCATCGGTAAACGCGGTCACGATCGCCACCGGGACGGTCTTCTTGTCCTGGGAGTTGATGAAGGTCAGCGCGTAGATGAACTCGTTCCAGCACAGCGTGAGGCAGAAGATACCCGCCGAGATCAGCCCGGGCACCGCCAGCGGCAGGATGATCTTGACGAGAATCTGCCAGCGCGTCGCACCGTCGATCAGCGCGCATTCCTCAAGCTCGTAGGGGATGGTCTTGAAATAACCCATCAGGAGCCAGGTCGAGAACGGGATCAGGATCGTCGGGTAGGTCAGGATCAGCGCGAACGGCGTATCGAACAGGCCGTAGTTGAAGATCACCGTCGAGAGCGGGATGAAAAGGATCGAGGGCGGTACGAGATAGGCAAGGAAGATCAGCCCGCCGACGAGCTGCCCGCCCTTGAACCGCACCCGGACGATGGCATAGGCCGCGAACACGCTGGCAATCAGCGCCAGAACTGTCGCGGTGACCGAGATGAACATCGTGTTCCACAGCCAGAGCGGATACTCCGTCTCGAACAGCAGCGCCCGGATGTGCTCGAAGGTCGGGGTGAGCGTGAAGAACGGGCTGTGCGTGTCGAGATCGAGCAGATGCTCCTTCGGCTTCACGGCAGTGATCGTCATCCAGTAAAATGGAAAGATCAGCACCACGATGATCAGGAACAGCGGCAGATAGACCGTCACGAGGCGGCTGCGGACGGTGTCGAGATAGCTCATGCCATCCGAATTGTCGTCCCGGTTCGGTGTTGTTTCTGCCATTGTCCTGTCCTCGTTTTCGGCAGTGGGCGTCTGGGCCGCGCCTGCCGGAAGTGCGTGAGTCTTTGTCATTCCGAGAGGGTGGCGGGCCTCTCGTCAGTCATTGTCCGAACCCTGCTGCCACTTGCGCTTCTGCAGGCCGAACACCGCGCTTGGGGCTTGCCCCATTCGCGACCAAGAAAACGCGTGGTTCGGCCTAGTCATTGTCCGAACCCTGCTGCCATTTGCGCTTCTGCAGGCCGAACCACGAGATCATGATTGCGGCGAGCAGGAAGGGGATCATCGCGGTCGAGATGGCGGCACCCTCGCCGATCCGCCCGCCGAGGATCGCGGTGTTGTAACTCATCGTCGCCATCAGTTCGGTCGAGCCGGCAGGGCCGCCGTTGGTGAGCACCTTGATGAGCTGGAAATCCGTGAAGGTGAACAGCACCGAGAAGGTCATGACCACCGCGATGATCGGGGTCAGGATCGGGTAGGTGACAAAGCGGAAGAGCTGCCACTTGTTCGCACCGTCCAGCGTCGCCGCCTCGTAGAGCGAGGGTGACACGGTCTGGAGGCCGGCGAGCAGGGTGATGGCGATGAAGGGCACGCCGCGCCAGACGTTGGCGAAGATCACGCTGAACCGCGCGTTCCAGGGGTCGCCGAGGAAGTCGATATTGCCGGAAATCCAGCCGAATTTGCGCAAGCTCCAGGAGATCACCGAGAACTGCGGATCGAAAATCCACCAGAAAGCGATGGCGGAAAGCACCGTCGGCACGATGAACGGAATGAGGATGATCGCGCGGATGAAGGCCTTGAACGGCAGGTTGTTGTTCAGGAGCAGCGCAAGATAAAGTCCCACCGCGAATTTGATGACGCTGGCGACGAAGGTGTAGAACAGGGTGTTGAACACGGCGGTCTGGAACTTCGAATCCCCGATGATCCACTCGTAGTTCTCCAACCCGACGAAGCTGCCGGGTGTGCCGATCTTGGTGTCGGTGAAGCTGAGCCAGACCCCGAGACCCAGCGGATAGACCAGAAACAGGATCAGGAACGCGGCCGCCGGCAGCATGAACCAGAAGCCGAGAAAATTGCGGTTCGTCGTCATCATCTCCCAGCGCGTTGGCGCATAGGCGGTGAAGGCGGTTTTTCCGGCGGGAATTGCGTCACTCATGCCAGTGTTTCCTCAAGCAAGATCGGCGCGCCACAAAGCGGGGCACGGTGAGCCCGCCAGACGGCGGTTGGGCCAAGAGAGTTGAATCCGGAGGGCCGGCAGGCCCGCCCTCCGGTTAAGGCTTAGCGATAGATTCGCTTGGCCTGCCGCTCGGCGACGGCAATGGCCTCCGCCGGTGTCGCGCGGCCTGTGCAGACCGAGGCGAACATGTCCATCACCAGGAAGTCGGCGAGCGCGGAGGCTGCCTTCTCGCCAACCGAGCCGAGGCCACCGGCGGTGAGGGTGCGACGGCTCGCATCCTTCGCGACGGCCAGCTTCGGATCGGACTTCCACACCGCGTTCGCATCGTAGGCGTTGAGCGAATGCGTGAGATAGGCCACCGCCGATTCAAGCCACGGATTGTGGTTCTCGGCTTCCATCGTGAACGCGAGAAAAGCCTTCACCGCATTCGGGAACTTCGAATACTTCATGCCGACCATCGGGTAGGCGATGTGGAACTCGGTCGGCTTGCCCGCCGGGCCAACCGGCCAGAGCGAATGATTCATGTCGTCCCGGATGACCTTCAGCTTCTCGTCCTTGTCCGCGCCCGCCTTGGCGGCGGCATAGATCGAAACGCCGTTGTTGGTCAGCGAAAGCTCGCCGGAAAGGAAAGCCTTGTTGTTGAAGCTGTCGTTCCACGAGGCCGTGCCCGGAATGAACTGATCCGAGAGTGCCTTGGCGTATTCAAGCGCCTTGACCGTTTCCGGCGAGTTGAGGGTCACCTTGTCGTTCTTGTCGACGAGGTTGCCGCCAAAAGCCCAGAGCGCCCAGTGAACCCAGGCGTTGCCATCGCCCGAGGCGCGGCCCAGCGCAAAGCCACCCGGCGTTCCCTTGGCCTTGAGCGCCTTCATCAGTTCAAGGAAGCCGGCCGTATCCCCCGGGATCGACTTGAAGCCGGCAGCTTCAATCATCGATTGGCGATAATTGATGACGTTGGCGTTGTAGGCGACCGGAATGGCAATCCATTTGCCCTTCGATTGCCCATAGGTCACGGCGGTGGGAACCCAGCCACCGTATTTCTTGCCGAGGAAATCGGCGACATCGGTCACATCCAGACACTTGGTCGGGAAGAGATGCGGCAGCGAATAGAGACCCCAGAAGATGTCTGGGCCCTGATTGGTATTGGCAGCGACGGAGGCCTTCGGCTGCACGTCGTCGAGACCTTCGTTGATCACGTTGACCGCAACGCCGGTCGCCTTGGTGAAGGCGGCAACGAGCTTCATGAAGCCGTCTTCCTCAGACTGGATGAAGCGCTTCCAGCGCAGGATTTGCAGCTTGGCACCCGCCTCGGGCTTCCACTGCGTTGACTGCGCCCAGGCCCGGGCGAAGTCGGTGAGGCCGGAGCCGGCGAGCATGGTGCCTGCGCCAAGCGCGGCGCTGCCCTTGAGAAATCCACGGCGGTTGGTTGTCATCGTTTCCTCCATTAAGGGCCTTTGGCCCAACGACTTCTGCATCAGTTCTTCCGCTCGCCCCACCGGCCAGATCTGGCTTCGTCAGGGCAGGCACGATCCCCATAAAAGGACCGTTCGGGCCCCGGCTTCTGGTGGCCGGGTGCCGGATTCGAGCGTCGCGAGATCGCAGGATCAGGCGACGAGCCGCTGTCCGTTTTCGGCATCGAAGAGATGGGCAACGGCGAGCGTCGGCGCGATCGGGATCATTTCGCCGGGCTTGGCGGACATGCGTTCCCGGAACACGGCGACGATATCCTGCCCACCGGCACGCAGAACAACCTGCGTTTCCGACCCCGTCGGCTCGATGACCACAACCTCGGCCGGCACACCCTGTGGGTCGATGCGGATATGCTCGGGGCGAAGCCCGTAGACCACCGGCTTGCCGTCGCTCGCCGCAGGCGCGCGGCCAACAGGGAGCGCAAAGCCGCCATCGGCATGGAACCCGCCCGTGCCGATCTTGCCCTTGACGAAATTCATCGCCGGCGAGCCGATGAAGCCAGCAACGAACAGATTGTTCGGGCGATCATAGAGATCGAGCGGTGCACCCATCTGCTCGACGATGCCGTCGTGCATCACGACGATCTTGTCGGCCATGGTCATGGCCTCGATCTGATCGTGGGTGACGTAAACCGTCGTCGTCTTCAGGCGCTGGTGCAATTCCTTGATTTCCGAACGCATCTGTACGCGCAGCTTGGCATCGAGGTTCGAGAGCGGCTCGTCGAAGAGGAACACCTGCGGATCGCGCACGATGGCGCGGCCCATGGCAACGCGCTGGCGTTGGCCGCCCGAAAGCTGGCGCGGGAAGCGATCAAGCAGCGGCAGCAGGCCGAGGATCGTCGCGGCTCTGTCGACCTTCTGGGCAATCTCGGCCTTGTCCGCACCGCGCAGCATCATCGAGAAGGCCATGTTGTCGGCCACGCTCATGTGCGGGTAGAGCGCGTAATTCTGGAACACCATCGCGATGTCGCGCTCTTTGGGCGGAACATTGTTGACGACGCGGTTGCCGATGGCGATCTCGCCGGACGTGATGTTTTCAAGGCCGGCGATCATCCGCAGCAGGGTCGATTTACCGCAACCCGATGGTCCGACCAGAATGACGAATTCGCCATCCTCGATATCGATATTCACCCCATGGATGATCTCTACCGAGCCAAACGCCTTCCGCACATCGCGGATCGTAACCGACGCCATCGAACGAACCCTCCCAGGTCGACTTCCACGTCATCACCACCTGAATATCGGGCGTGTGATGACAGCTCCATCACACCGTCAGCCGGCACGTGAAGCGTTGATTGGTTTTATTTTTGCCCTTCGAGCCCTGAGTGATGCACAAGCTCGAATTGCACTTGCCTAAAAAGTCATATTATATTTTGTATTCTGTCAAGCGGATCGTTGCAAACTTTCCATTCAGGAGCCAAAATGAACGATGAAGCCTTCGTCAGGCCACCGCGCGCCGGCTCCGACTCGCTGTTCGGGCAGGTAACGCACCGCCTTGCGGTGGCGATCGTATCCGGCGCTCTTCCGGCTGGCGCCCTCGTGCCGAACGAGGATGATCTGCGGGCCGAAATCTCGGCGTCCCGGACAGCGTATCGGGAAGCCATCCGCTTCCTTGCCGGCAAAGGACTGATCGAGGCAAAGCCGCGCAGCGGCACCCGCGTCGCTCCCCGCGCAGCATGGCACTTGCTGGACCCCGACGTGCTGCGCTGGTCGCTCTCATCGGCGGCCAACGAGGGCTTCATCCGCGATCTCTTCGAACTGCGGGGACTGGTCGAGCCGGGATGCGCAAAAATTGCTGCATTGCGAAGAACTTCCGCGCATCTCGCGCGCATCGAGGAGGCGCTCGAGGGGATGCGTGTCTCACCCCCCTACACCGAAGAGGCCATGCGCTACGATCTGGCCTTTCACGACGCGATTTTCGATGCCGCTGGCAATGCTGCGATCGCAGCGCTGAAGGACGTAGTGGTGACCACGCTGCTGTGGTCTCTCCGCATCCAGACCGAGCGGACGCTGGAGAGCTTTTCGATCCCGCTTTCGGATCATCGCCGGCTCTACGAGGCCATCGCCCGCCAGGACGGCGACATGGCGGAAATGACCTCGCGCATTCTCGTGGCGGATGCCCTGCGTGACACGCTTTCGGCGTTTCTCAAAAGCAAGGGGGTGCCGGCACCCGGTCTTGGCGAGAAACCAAAGGCTACGGAATTGGCGGTTAAATAGTATTATTATTTGATCATCGTGAACCGGCGCCGTTGCGGCGCGCATCAAAAACAGGCCCATGCGGGCACAGGAGGAAAACGTCATGCTCATCAAGGGTCAGGTTGCCATCATCACCGGCGCGGCATCAAAACGCGGGCTTGGCCTCGCGACAGCACGGCTTTTCGCCGAGCACGGGGCGCGCGTAGCCATCCTTGATCTCGACCTTGCCGCTGCGAAAGAGGCTGCTGCCAGCCTCAAGGGACGCGGTCACATGGCGCTCAAATGCGATGTCACCAACCCCAACCATTGCCTGAAGGCGGTCGAGCGCATTCTCGCGCGCTTCGGGCGGATTGATATCCTCGCCAATATCGCCGGCATTACCTCGCCGCAGCGGATCATGGAGGTCGACGCCGCCACCTACGACCGGATTTTCGACATCAACATGCGCGGCACCCTCCACATGACGCAGGCCGTCGTACCGGTGATGCGGCCCCAAAAATCCGGCTCCATCGTCAACATGTCTTCGGTCTCGGCGCAACGTGGCGGCGGCGTGTTCGGCGGCTCGCATTATGCCGCCGCCAAGGGCGCGGTGCTCGGCTATACCAAGGCCTGCGCCCGCGAGCTGGGGCCGGACAATATCCGCGTCAACGCGATCTGCCCGTCGCTGATCAACACGGATATCACCGGCGGGGCGCTGACCCCGGCGCGGCTCGCGGAGATCAACGCCACGATCCCGATGGGGCGCCCTGGCGAGGCCTCGGAGGTCGCGGGCTGCTGCCTGTTCCTGGCCTCGTCCCTCTCGAGCTACGTGACCGGCTCGGAAATCGACATCAACGGCGGCAGTCATATCCACTGACAGCAAAACTGCGCTGATCCGCCCCGGACAGCCGTCTGGCAAGACGGCTGCTCCAGTTTCATATGCGAAATTCGCATATGCCTGCTGCGCAAGTCGCAGGGCTGGGCGGGTCGACTCTCAATCTAACCTCCTCGAATACGCACGGAGTGTGTCACACTCGCGACGGAGTTCGTGTGACCTGAGGCCAGGGCGTTGTCGCACCGGCCGAAGTTCAGGGGAGAATGCCGATGCCGATCCGCCGCCTGCTGGTTGCCAATCGCAGTGAAATCGCAATCCGCGTGTTCCGCGCCGCGACCGAACTCGGTATCCGCACGATCGCGATCTATGCCGAGGAAGACAAGATCTCGCTCCACCGCTTCAAGGCGGATGAAGCCTATCTCGTCGGGCGGGGCCCGCATCTCGCCAAGCCGATGGGGCCGCTCGAGGCCTATCTCTCCATCCCCGAAGTGATCCGTGTCGCCAAGGAGGCAAACGCGGACGCGATCCACCCCGGCTATGGCTTCCTGTCCGAAAGCCCGGAATTCGCCGAGGCCTGCGCCGAGGCTGGCATCATCTTCATCGGCCCCTCCCCGGAAACCTTGCGCCAGCTTGGCAACAAGGTCGATGCGCGCAACCTTGCGATCTCGGTTGAAGTGCCGGTGATGCCGGCAACCGCTCCACTCCCCGATGACCCGGAGGTCATCAAGCGGCTCGCGAACGAGGTCGGCTACCCTGTCATGCTGAAAGCGAGCTGGGGCGGCGGCGGGCGTGGCATGCGTCCGATCGAGAGCGAGGATCAGCTCATTGACGCCGTCTTCACTGCCAAGCGTGAGGCCAAGGCCGCCTTTGGCAAGGACGAGGTCTATCTCGAAAAGCTCGTGCGCCGCGCCCGGCACGTCGAGGTCCAGATCCTCGGTGACCGGCACGGCAATCTCGTCCACCTCTATGAGCGCGATTGCTCGATCCAGCGCCGCAACCAGAAGGTCATCGAACGCGCACCGGCACCCTACCTTGACAGCGCCACGCGCACGGCACTGTGCAATGCCGCGCTCCGCATCGGCAGGGCAACCGAATACGTCGCCGCCGGCACGGTCGAGTTCCTGCTCGATGCCGATAGCGGCAAGTTCTACTTCATCGAGGTCAACCCCCGCATCCAGGTCGAGCACACGGTGACGGAGGTCGTCACCGGGCTCGATATCGTGAAAGCGCAGATCCGCATCCTCGAAGGCTGCGCCATCGGCGCGCGCGACGCGGCAGGTGTGCTGAAAACCGGCATTCCCGAGCAATCCGGCATCCGCCTCGAAGGCCATGCGATGCAGTGCCGCATCACCACCGAGAACCCCGAGAACAACTTCATCCCGGATTATGGCCGCATCACCGCCTATCGCGGCGCCATGGGCTTCGGTATCCGCGTCGACGGCGGCACCGCCTATTCCGGCGCGATCGTCACCCGGTTCTATGACCCGATGCTGGAGAAGATCACGGCCTGGGCGCCAAGCCCCGGCGAAGTCGTCAACCGCATGGATCGCGCGCTCAGGGAGTACCGTATCCGCGGCGTTGCGACCAACCTCACCTTCCTCGAGGCCGTGCTCGCGCACCCGAAGTTTCTGGCCAATGAATACACCACCCGCTTCATCGACGAGACACCCGAACTTTTCCGGCAGGAAAAGCGCAAGGATCGCGCGACCAAGCTCCTGACCTACATCGCCGATGTCTCGGTCAACGGCCATCCCGAAACACGGGATCGCCCGCGCCCTCCAGCCGATGCGCGCACGCCGGAGGCACCGCTGTTTGCCGCCGAACCCGCAATTGGCACGCGCCAGCGGCTCGAACAGCTCGGCCCCAAAGGATTTGCTGAATGGATGCGCGGCGAGCGCCGCGTGCTGATCACCGACACCACCATGCGCGACGGGCACCAGTCCCTGCTCGCGACGCGCATGCGCACGCATGACATCATCGCCATCGCACCGGCCTATGCCCGCGCGCTGCCGCAGCTCTTCAGCCTTGAGTGCTGGGGCGGTGCGACTTTTGACGTTGCCATGCGCTTCCTGCAGGAAGACCCGTGGGAGCGACTGCGCCTCATCCGCGAACGGGTGCCCAATATCCTCACACAGATGCTGCTGCGCGGCGCCAACGGTGTCGGCTATACCAATTACCCCGATAACGTCGTGCGCGATTTCGTCGATCAGGCCGCCAGAGCCGGGATGGACCTCTTC
Organism: Beijerinckiaceae bacterium; assembly: GCA_009773635.1. Taxonomy (GTDB): domain Bacteria; phylum Pseudomonadota; class Alphaproteobacteria; order Rhizobiales; family Beijerinckiaceae; genus Rhabdaerophilum. The sequence continues at coordinate 42,376 of WSYC01000003.1, forward strand.
CGCATCTTTGATTGCCTCAACTGGGTCCCGAACATGCGCGTCGCCATCGATGCGGTGCAGCGCTCGGGCAAGCTCGCGGAAGGCGCGATCTGCTACACCGGCGATATCCTTGACCCCACCCGCGCGAAATACCCGATCAGATACTACGTCGATCTCGCCAAGGAGCTGGAGAAGGCGGGTTGCCATATCCTCGGCCTGAAGGACATGGCCGGCCTGCTGAAGCCCTCCGCCGCACGCGTGCTGGTCAAGGCGCTCAAGGAAGAGGTCGGCCTGCCCATCCATTTTCACACGCACGATACCTCCGGCATCGCAGCCGCTTCGATTCTCGCGGCGGTGGAAGCGGGCGTTGACGCCGTCGACTGCGCGATGGATGCGATGTCCGGCACGACCTCGCAGGTCTGCCTCGGCTCGATTGTCGAAGCGCTGACAATGACAACGCGTGGTACCGGGCTCGACCCGGAGGCCATCCGCCAGATCTCTTTCTATTGGGAAGCCGTGCGCACGCAATACGCGGCTTTCGAGAGCGATCTCAAATGCGGGGCCTCCGAGGTCTATCTCCACGAGATGCCCGGCGGTCAATTCACCAACCTCAAGGAGCAGGCGCGCTCCCTCGGGCTGGAAACGCGCTGGCACGAGGTGGCGAAGGCCTACCGCGCGGCGAACGATCTCTTCGGCGATATCGTCAAGGTCACGCCTTCCTCGAAGGTGGTGGGCGATCTCGCGCTGATGATGGTCAGCCAGGAGCTGACACCGGCGGATATTCTCGATCCCATCAGAGAAGTCGCCTTCCCGGCCTCGGTGATCGAGATGCTCCGGGGCGATCTCGGTCAGCCTCCGGGCGGCTGGCCCGCCGAGTTGCAGAAAAAGGCGTTGAAGGGCGAAAAACCGATCACCGTCCGGCCCGGTTCGCTGCTCGAACCCAAGGATTTCGACGCGGCGAAGGCGGAAGTCGAAGGCAAGGTCGACCGCGCCGTCAACGACGAGGAGCTTGCCTCGTATCTGATGTATCCGAAGGTTTTCACGGATTTCGTGACGCTTCAGGAAAAATACGGTCCGGTCTCGGTGCTGCCGACGCCGATCTATTTCTACGGCATGAAGCCCGGCGAGGAAGCCACCATCGAGATCGAACGCGGCAAGTCGCTGGTGCTGCGCCTCCAGACGCTCGGTGCAACCGATGACGAGGGGCAGGTCAAGGTGTTCTTCGAACTCAATGGCCAGCCGCGCATTATCAAGGTGCCAAACCGCGCCGCTTTCGCCAAGGTCATCGCGCGGCGAAAAGCCGAGGAAGGCAACGCCAAACACATCTCGGCGCCGATGCCGGGCTCGGTCTCTTCAATTGCGGTCGAGGTCGGTCAAGCTGTCAAGGCCGGCGATATCCTGATCACGCTGGAAGCGATGAAGATGGAAACCGCCATCCATGCCGCCATTGATGGCACAATCGCGGAAATCCTGATCAAGCCGCACGGACAGGTTGATGCGAAGGATCTCGTGATCGTTTTTGCCTGAGAACGCTTTTGGCGTTGACAGACGGGCCGAAAACCCTTCCCTCCCGGGTTCGGGGCGCGCGCCATACGGGCATCCCGTTGTCTTATCGCCGGGGGAAACATGGCAGGGGACCAACCCTTTTCGGTTGTGGCACAGGGCCTGGCCGCGGATCTCGCCGCACGCGAGGCCTCGGGCCATCCGGTTCGCGTCGGTATCATCGGCTGCGGCGAAATGGGGACCGATCTCGTCACCCAGATCGCACGCATGAAGGGCCTCAGGGTTGCGGCAATCGCGGATCGTTCGGGGCGCAACGCGCAGGAAGCCATCCGCATCGCCGGGTATGACGCCGACCATGGCGCGGCTGTCGACGGCCTGCCGGCGCTCGACCGGGCGATCAAGCGCAAGGCCATCGCCATCACCGACGACGCGCACACCATCCTGCGCTCGGGGCTGATCGATGTCATCATCGATGCGACAGGCCGCCCCGCCGCCGGCGCGGAGCTTGGCCTCGCCACGATCCGCGAGGGCAAGCACCTCGTGATGATGAACGTCGAGGCGGATGTCACCATCGGCGCCTATCTCAAGCGCGAGGCGGACAGGGCCGGTGTTGTCTACACCATCGGTGCGGGTGACGAACCCACCGCGACGATGGAACTGATCAATTTCGTCACCGCACTGGGCTACCCCGTTGTCGCGGCCGGCAAGGGCAAGAACAACCCGTTCAACCCCGATGCCGTGCCCGACGATTACCGTGAGGAAGCCACGCGCCGGAACATGAACCCGCGCATGCTCGTGGAATTCGTCGATGGCTCGAAGACCATGGTCGAGATGTCCGCCATCGCCAATGCGACCGGCCTGACGCTTGATATTCCCGGCATGCACGGGCCGGAAGCCACGCTCGACACGCTCGACAAGATCCTCATCCCGAAGGCAGATGGCGGCATTCTCGGCCGCAAGGGCGTCGTCGATTTCACGGTCGGCAAGGGTGTCGCGCCCGGCGTTTTCGTGGTCGCGGAAATGGATCATCCGCGCCTTCGCGAGCGCATGCACGATCTGAAACTTGGCGGCAAGGGGCCGTATTACACTTTCTACCGCCCGCATCATCTCACGAGCCTCGAAGTGCCGCTCTCGGCGGCGCGCGCCGTGCTTTACCGGCAGGCCGAGATGTTCCCGCTGCCGCGCCCGATCGCCGAGGTCTGCGCCCGCGCCAAACGCGCCCTCGCGCCCGGCGAGCATCTCGATGCGATCGGCGAGACCTGCTACCGCTCCTGGGCTATGCGGGCGGATGAGGCCCGCGCCGCCAACGCCTGGCCCGTCGGCGTGCTCGACGGCGGCAAGGTCATTGCGCCCATCGCCAAAGGCGAGCTGATCACACGTGACAAGGTGGTCTTGCCGATGGAGACGCCCTTGATGACAATGCGCCTCGCGCAGGAAGCGATGTTCTGGGGTTGACTATCGAGCCGTCATGCCCGGCCATGTGCCGGGCATCCACGACTTCGAGGATATCACAACGCAAAGTCATGGATGGCCGGGCTGAACCCGGCCATGACGCTGGAGTATAAACATGACCTTCCTGCCTGCTGGTGTTGATGCGCTGACCGCAATCCTGCTGATCGGCATTTCCTTCTTCACCTCCGCGCTGACAGCGGCCTTCGGCATTGGCGGTGGCGTGGCGATGCTCGGCGCGCTTGCGGGCGCTGTGCCGACGAATGTCGTGGTGGCCGTGCACGGCGTCGTGCAACTCGGCTCGAACCTCGGGCGTGCCATTCTCCAGCGTGCGCACGCGGATTGGGCTGCCGTTCGCCGGTTCCTGGCCGGCGCCGCCATCGGCGTGGCGCTCGGTGCATGGCTGTTCGTTTCGTTACCAGAACGATTTCTGCTTGGCCTGCTCGGGGTGTTCATCCTGATCATGGTCTGGGTGCCCAAACCGCGCATTCCCGGCCTGTCGAAGGCGGGCCTTGTCATCGGCGGCGCGATCTCCTCGGTGCTGACGATGTTCATCGGCGCGACCGGGCCGTTCACGCAGGCCGTGCTTCTGCCGCTCGGCCTCGACCGCAAGGGGTTGATCGCCACGCATGCGGTGATGATGGCTTTCCAGCACGCGCTGAAGGTCATCGCCTTCGGCTTCATCGGCGTCGCGCTGATGCCGTGGCTGCCGATGGTGGCCGCGATGATCGTTTCCGGCTTTATCGGCACGGTGACCGGCACTCGGCTGCTGGAAAAAATGCCGGAAGCCCTGTTCCAGACGATCCTGAAGGTATTGCTGACGGTTGTAGCAATCGATCTGTTGCGCCGGGCCGCCGGGATCAGAATCCCCGGCCTGTAATCAGCCGCAAGCAGCCCGCTCGCATTGCCGGAACGCCGCGATCGCGGCCTGCTTCTGCTGAAGGTTGAGGAAGCCGGTGAACCCGTCGCGCCCCAGAAGATAGGACGGCGTCGCCTGAAACCCGAAACGCTGGCCCAGTGCCGATGCCGCCTTCATGGCTGCCGTGACAGGATCGGAATCAGCATCCTCAACCAGCTTGGCCTTCTTTGCCCCGAGTTTGAGCGCGACCTCGATCGCATGATTGGCATCGATCGTCCCGCGCCGGGCGAACAGTGCTTCGTGAAAATCCAGATAGCGGCCCGCCTTCTGCTGCGAGAAGGCCAGCGCCACCCGCGTCGCGCCGATTGAGGGAATGCCGAGCACGGCATAATTCACCAGCGTGACCGCGAGATCCTTGTTGCTCTTGAGCAGCGGCCGGATTTCCTTCGCGGTCTGCTTGCAGAAGCCGCAGTTGTAATCGAAAAACTCGTAGAGCCGGATATCGGCCTTGGGATCGCCCAGCGTCACGGTGCCCTGAAGCCCGTCAAGTCCTGAAAGCACCTCCACCGGAATAGGGTAGAACTCGGCTTTCTCCGCAGTGGCCTGCGCGCGCGCCGCGAACGGCAGAGCTGCAAAGCCTCCGGCAAGTCCGCCGATCAGAACGCGACGGGAAACGCTCATTCTTCAGCCTCAGCCTTCATATCTTCGGCGCGCGGCATCTTCATGATCGAATAGCCACTGTCGACATAGTGGATTTCGCCGGTAACGCCGCCGGAGAGGTCCGAGAGGAGATACAGCGCAGAGCCACCGAGTTCCTCGAGGGTAATCGGGCGACGCAACGGCGAATGCTTCGTCTGGTAGGCGAAGGTGAAGCGCGCGTCGGTGATCCCCGCGCCGGCAAGCGTGCGCACGGGACCGGCCGAGATCGCGTTGACGCGGATGCCGTCGCGGCCAAGGTCTGCCGCGAGATAGCGCACGGAGGATTCGAGCGCCGCTTTCGCCACACCCATCACGTTGTAGTTCGGGGAGACGCGGTTGGCACCGCCGTAGGTCAACGTCAGGAGCGAGCCGCCATTCGGCATCATCGCTGCCGCGCGCTTCGCGATTTCCGTGAAGGAGAAGCAGGAAATCACCATCGTCCGCGTGAAATTCTCGCGGGTGGTATCGGCGTAACGGCCCTTCAGCTCGTTCTTGTCGGAAAAGCCGATGGCATGGATGACGAAATCGAGCGTCCCCCACTTCTCTTTCAGTGTCTCGAAGACAGCATCGACCGACGCAATATCCTCGACGTCGCAGGGGATCACCAGCGACGAGCCGACGCTTTCCGCCAGTGGTTTGACGCGCTTGCCGAGCGCCTCGCCCTGATAGGTGAAGGCGAGTTCAGCGCCCTGCGCGGCCAGCGTTTTCGCCATGCCCCAGGCGATCGAATTCTGGTTCGCGACACCCATGATGAGGCCGCGTTTTCCTGCCATCAGCGACATCATGCGCGTGGCTCCCTGTTCTTGATTATGGTCAAAGATGCTTCTTCACAGCTTCGTAGGTCTCTTTCGAGCCAACGAGCGGGATGATTTCAAAGCGCGCGAGATCGCCCCAGGCGAGCACCCATTCCTGGAGCAGGCTGGCATCCTCCGTCTCCATCACCTGGAAGCAGCGCGCGAAATCCGCCGAAATCCAGCTCGAAACGTAATGGAGACCATCCGGGATCATCCGCCCCTTCTCGTGGAAGCGGGTGTAGATATCCTTCACGCGGGCCTGATCGAAATGCTCGATCACCATGAACAGCATGGGCAAACTCCTCACCGGAAGGAGGCGCTCACGCCTCCGGATGCTTCAGGATGATCGTCGCGTTGGTGCCGCCAAACCCGAAGGAATTGCTCATGACATGCCCGAGCTTGGCGTTGTCGATGCGCTTCCTCACGATGTTCATATCGGCGAAGGCGGGATCGATTTCCTCGATATGGGCACTCTCGCAGACAAAGCCGTTCTGCATCATGATCAGCGAGTAGATCGCCTCCTGCACGCCGGTTGCACCGAGGGAGTGGCCCGTCAGCGACTTCGTGGAAGAGATCGGCACACCCGTGGCCTTTGCGCCGAACACTTCGCGGATCGCGTCGATTTCCTTGATATCGCCAACCGGTGTCGAGGTGCCATGCGGGTTGATGTAATCGATCGGAGCGTTCAGGCCCTGCATCGCCTGCCGCATGCAGCGCACCGCCCCCTCGCCCGAGGGGGCGACCATGTCGTAGCCATCCGAGGTCGCGCCATAGCCAACAATCTCAGCGAGGATCTTCGCCCCGCGCGCCTTCGCCATCTCGTATTCCTCGAGCACGACGACACCGGCACCGCCCGCGATCACGAACCCGTCGCGGTTCTTGTCGTAGGCGCGGGACGCGGTTGAGTTGTTGTAGGTCGAAGACATCGCGCCCATCGCATCGAAGAGCACGGAAAGCGTCCAGTCGAGCTCCTCGCAGCCGCCGGCGAACACGCGATCCTGCTTGCCCCACTGGATCAACTCGTAGGCATTGCCGATGCAATGGTTCGAGGTCGCGCAGGCCGAGGAGATCGAGTAATTCACGCCCTTGATCTTGAACCAGGTGGCGAGCGTGGCGGAAGCGGTCGATGACATGCCCTTCGGCACCGCAAACGGGCCGACACGCTTCGAATTGCCGGATTCGCGCGCCTTGTCGACGGCTTCGATCAGCGCAACGGTGGAGGGGCCGCCTGAGCCCATGACGATGCCGGTGCGCTCGTTGGAAATCTCGGCTTCGCTGAGGCCGGCGTTGCGGATGGCCTGATCCATGGCAACATGGTTCCAGGCCGTGCCACCGCCGTGAAAGCGCAGCGCACGCCGATCGAGGATCGTTGTCGGGTCAAGCGAAGGCATGCCGAACACGCGGGAGCGGAAACCGTGCTCCTCGAAGGAGGGTGAATAGGAAATGCCCGATTTGGCCTGATGCAGCGAGGCGGTCACCTCCTGCACATCGTTGCCAATCGATGAGACAATGCCCATCCCGGTGATGACGACGCGCCTCATATCCCTCACTCCATCCAACCGCGCGGGCTCGGCTTGCGGGTCCGGCGGGCCGTTGATCTCACGCGCTGACATGGACCGTCGCGCGGTCTTTCGCAAGGGGTAACCACACCATCCGGAGGAATTGATCTGGTAAAATCACCCCTCAAATGCGTGTGAATGCCGAGTTTGCCATGAGTTTTGCGTCGTTGGCGACGCAAAACAACGCAATATGACAAAAGGCGCCGTTCACGATCTCGTTCCGGCCGGCTTTCACGTTGGCTGGAACAGCCCAACGCGCATATCGCTGGTGGTGTAGATGCGCTTGCCATCCGCCTCGAGCCAGCCATCGGCGATGCCGAGCACAAGCTTGCCCTTGAAGACGCGCTTGAAATCGACGCCGTAGACGACCTTTTTTGTCGTCGGCAGCACCTGCTCGGCGAATTTGACCTCGCCGACACCCAGCGCGCGACCGCGGCCCGGCAGTCCGAGCCAGCCAAGGTAGAAGCCGGTCAACTGCCAGAGCGCATCAAGCCCGAGGCAGCCCGGCATCACCGGGTCACCCTTGAAGTGGCAGGGAAAGAACCAGAGGTCGGGCCGCACATCGAGTTCGGCACGGATATGGCCCTTGTTGTTGGCGCCGCCCGCTTCCGTGACCTCGACGATGCGATCGAACATCAGCATCGGCGGCATCGGGAGCTGGGCGTTGCCCATGCCGAACAATTCGCCGCGCCCGCAGGCCAGAAGCTCTTCATAGGTGAAGCTCGATTGCCGCGTCGTCACTTCGCTGCTCATTGTCGTCGGTTCCGCCCCGTTTATGGCCCGGCTTGCGCCGGAAGCTGCCGTCATTCCTTCATCAGGTCCTCCCGTCTAGACCAAATCTGCGCGCGGCAGAACTGAATTTTGGTCGAATGAACAGCATCCGGCAAAATTCCTGCCCCCCGCGGCATCGGCACTTCCCGCGTGAACGGGGGGATTCGGGCGGCCTCATACAGCAGGAACTTGTTTCCGGCAGCCACAAGAGCTAATTAAGGCTCAGCCGGTAAGATGGCTTGAAACAGGAGAGACTTGTGGCGCGGATGGTCACGCTGATCAGGGGAACGGGACAGGGCACCTCGCCCGAGGCGCAGCGCGCCGTGCCGAGCCTTGCCGGCTGCCCGGTCCATGACCTCAAGGAGCGCCTGCGCGATGTCGGCCTCCGGCCCACGCGCCAGCGCGTCGCGCTCGGCTGGCTGCTGTTCGGCCGCGGCGATCGCCACCTTTCAGCTGAAACGCTGTTCGAGGAAGCCAACCGCGCCCGCGTGCCGGTGAGCCTTGCGACCATCTACAACACGCTGAACCAGTTCACGCAGGTCGGCCTCCTGCGCGAGATCGCGATGGATGGTTCGCGCACCTATTTCGACACCAACACCAGCCATCACCACCATTTCTTCGTCGAAGGCGGAGACGGCCTCGTGGATATCCCGGAGCAGGATATCGCGGTGACGAACCTGCCGGTGCCGCCCGAGGGCATGGAGATCAGCCGTGTCGAAGTGGTTGTGCGGCTCAGGAAGAAGACGAGCTGAGGCCCGCTCGCGCGCAATTTCACGCGCAGGCCGTTATTTCACCCGTTCATCGGCGTAGACGCCCCAGACGGCATCCTTCTTCAGGTAGCCCGAATAACCCTCGATCGACACCTTGCACCAGCTCACCGTGCAATTCTCGACGTTGGCGATCACGCCCGGCTGGAGCCGCGCGACGACAGCAGCACCGTCCCGGTCATCCTTCATCAGATTTTGCTCGGGCTTGTCCTTGCCAGCGCGGACGATCACCGTGCGCCGGTTCGAGAGCCGGCCGAAATAGACCCAGCCATCGGTTGATTCGGAATCGCGGATGCGGCGCCATTGCTCGTGCTCGCCGATGACCTCGACCGGCAGACCCTCGCGCTTGAACACCCACTTGATGCGATGCTCCTTGCTCGGCCCCTCGCGCATCGGCGTATCCGACGGCTTGAGGCTGACAAAGCGGGGGATCGGCAGCTTGGTGACCGAGCCGGTTGTTGTCTCCTGCGCCCCGGCACCGGCGGCAAACATCAGACCGGCAAACATCAGACCTGCCAGCATCCCCGCCAGCACTCTCGTTTTGCAGCGGCTGAAAACGGTCATCGGCGGCAGGCCTCCTGCGATCGGTTTGTCATGATCGCCCCGGGGATGCTAACCCTTTGTGGCCAGCGCAAGGCGCAACGAAATTCGGTTCGACATCTGTTTTTTGTCGATGCCCGTTAACGTTCCGTTTATTGCGCGCTAAAGAACATGAGCGACGGCATCGATGCGTGGTTTTCCGGCCCCAAAGCGCTGGCAGAACGACTCAAACCCTGCCATGGACAAGAACACCTGCTGGACGAAAAGCCGATGAATCGCGAAAAACCGCTCGTCATCCTCACCCGCCGCCTGCCGGAGGGGATCGAGACGCGCATGCACGAACTCTTCGATCTCGTCCGCAACGGGAGCGATGAGCCACTCGCGCGCGAAGCGCTGGCCGCCGCCATGCAGCGCGCGCGCGTCCTCGTGCCGACGATCACCGACCGGATCGATGCCGAGCTGATCGCGGCCGCAGGGCCGCAACTCAAACTGATCGCCAACTTCGGCAATGGCACGGACAACATCGATGTCGCCGCCGCCATGAAGCGCGGCATCACCGTCACCAATACACCCGGCGTTCTCACCGAAGACATGGCGGATTTCACGATGGCGCTGATCGTCGCGGTCGCCCGTCGCTTTGTCGAGGGCGTGCGCGTCGTGCCGGCCGGCAACTGGCACGGCTGGTCACCAAGCTGGATGCTCGGCCACCGCATCCACGGCAAGCGCCTCGGCATCATCGGCATGGGCCGCATCGGCCTTGCGGTGGCGCGCCGCGCCCGCGCCTTCGGGCTTCAGGTGCACTATCACAACCGCCGCCCGGCGCCCAAACGCGTCGAGGAGGAATTGCAGGCAACCTATTGGGACAGCCTCGACCGGATGCTGGCGCGGATGGATATCATCTCCGTGCACTGCCCGCATACGCCGGCAACCTTCCATCTCCTGTCCGCCCGCCGCCTCAAGCTGATGAAGCCGGATGCGATCCTCGTGAACACGGCGCGCGGCGAAATCGTCGATACCGACGCGCTCTCGGATGTCCTGGAATCAGGCCAGCTCGCGGGAGCCGCGCTCGACGTTTACGAGCACGAGCCGGCGGTATCCCCGCGCCTGGTGCGCCTCGCGGAACAGGGCAAGGTGGCGCTGATGCCGCACATGGGCTCATCGACGGTCGAAAGCCGCAATGAGATGGGCGAGAAGGTCATCATCAACATCAAGACCTTCATCGACGGGCACACCCCGCCCGACCGCGTGCTGGTGCTGCCAGGCGGGTGAAACCTCACGCCGCCTGTGGCTTCTCGAACTGCCCGTGCTTGCGGAAGGCGTAGAGATAGCTCGGCACCACCGATTCATAGGTTGTGGGCGTAATGCCAAGGCCCTGAAGCGTGCGGCCCTCAACCGCCGCCGCCGCGCTGACCACATTGTCGGTTTCCAGCAGCGTCACCTGATCCACCGTCAGCAGCTTGCCGGGCAGGAGCTCCAGCACGCTCGCCTGCATCTTCGCGATGGCGAACGGCAGGTTCACCAGCGCGCGGCTGCGGCCGGTAACAGCCAGAATGTATTCGAGCAGAGCCTTGAACGAGGCCACCTCTGGCCCGCCAAGCTCATAGACCGCGCCCGGCTTCGCACCGCCGTTCAGCGCCTCGACCGCGGCTTCCGCGACATCGCCCACGTAAACCGGCTGGAACTTCGTCTCGCCGCCGCCGATCAGCGGCAGGGCCGGCGTGAACCGCGCCATGTTCGCGAAGCGGTTGAAGAGCTGGTCCTCCGGCCCGAAAACGATGGACGGACGCAGCACCACAGCGGTCGGCACGGCGGACAGCACAGCCGCTTCGCCGAGCGCCTTCGAACGCGCGTAATCCGACGCCGAACCGGCATCTGCGCCAATGGCGGAGACATGCACGAGGTGGGTGATTCCAGCCTTTGCGGCCTCTTCCGCGACAAAGCGCGCGCCCTGAGCCTGCACGGTTGAAAACTTCTGCCGGCCGCTCTCGGCGAGGATGCCGACGAGGTTGATCACCGCATCCGCGCCGGCCATCGCCCGCGCGATCGAGTTGCGGTAGCGCAGGTTGGCCTGAACAGCGTGGATCTGCCCGACACCGCCGAGCGGCTGGAGATGCCCGGCGAGATCCGGCCGGCGCACCGCAACGCGGACCCGCCACCCATCCCTGGCCAGCGCCCGCACCAGATGCCGCCCGACAAACCCGGACCCACCAAAACTAGTCAATTCGCGCCGAGGGATCAATCACCCGGAGGTCTCGGATCGCACTCCCCGGGGCTGATATCCCAGATCAACCCTGCCGCCGGGAGCGGCGCGCCGGAACCCGGGACAGGGCGGGCGTCAGCGCGGCCAGTTCGCGCTTTCCCGAACGCGGCCCCGAATCACGACCCTTGCCCAGCATCATGACCGCGCCGCCGGTCACCACGCTGGCGAAGGTGACCATGCTGCCGACGGAAAGAAGGGCCAGCGCGATGGCACCATCAGCGGAGAGTGTCAGCAGCTTGCGCAAATGCCCGATATCGAGCGCCAGAACGCCGGCAACAAACAGCAGGCCGAGCCCGGCACCCCAGAGCGCATTGATGGCCAGCATGGCCAGAAGCGGCGAAGCCTGGCGGCTTGCCGGATCGCGAGAACCAGAATAATCCCTGTTCATGTCGAATTCCTCCGCAACGCATTGCGCCCTGTCGGCAGTCTATGCCCACGAATGAAGGACGCAACGGGAAAAACAGGCTAGGCGTTCGCCAGACAAAGTCTTTGCGCGGAGCCGGTTGACAATCGAACGCGGCATCGCCATTGAAGCGATCTGGGCCCAGGTGGCGGAATTGGTAGACGCACTGCTTTCAGGTAGCAGCGGGTAACACCGTGGAGGTTCGAGTCCTCTCCTGGGCACCATCACACCCTTCGCAGAGATGCGCAGATGACCAAAAACCGGCTCAAAAGGCCGGTTTTTTGCTGTTTGGACCCAGCGGGTGTTCGGCATCTTCCGTTGGCACCCGTGTGGTTTGTTGGCCTTGGCATGAAGCCAACAAACGCGAGGCCAACAAATGCCTTTGACGGATATCGCTTTTTGGGCTGCAAAGCCTTCCCGAACCACCCAGAAACTGTCTTTGATGGGAACCGGCTTGAACAAGCCGAACCAGCGCTCTCAGGCTGCCCGAACCGCATCAAGAAGCACGCCGACCTCGCTGCGCATGACCTCGGCCTGTTTTGACAGTTCGCCAGCAGCGGCAAGAATCTGGCTTGCGGCTCCCGCCGTATCCGATGCCGCGCCGCTGACACCGCCGATCGACCGGCTGACATTGTCCGTCCCCTCGGCGACCTGCTGAACATTGAGCGCAATCTCGAGCGTCGCGTGGGACTGCTCGGTCACGGCCCTGCGGATTTCCCCGCTCGTCTGGGCAATGAGGGTGATGGCCTCGTCGATCTTCTGCACCGCGATCACGGTCTGGCCGGTGACGTTCTGGATGTGCCCGATGGTTTCGGAAATCTCGTTTGTCGCGCGGCTGGTCTGGTTGGCGAGCTCCTTGACCTCGGCAGCGACAACCGCAAAACCCCGACCGGCCTCGCCGGCGCGCGCTGCTTCAATCGTTGCGTTGAGCGCCAGAAGGTTGGTCTGGCTCGCGATCGCGTTGATGATATCGACGACCGAACCGATCTTGGTCGCAGCCTCCGAGAGCTGGCGGATATGCGCGCTCGTCGTCTGCACGGTTTCAACCGCCTGATCGGATGATCGGCTGGAATCCTCCAGCATCCGCGCGATGTCCGTTGCCGAGGCCGACAACTGCTCGCCGGCCGAAGCGAGCCCCTGCACGTTGGTCGACACTTCCTTGGAGGCGGTTGTCACGGTGGTGGCCTCCTCGGTTGTCTGTTGTGCGGTGCGCGAAAGCTCCATTGCCGAAGCTTCCAGCTCATTGGCCGCAGTCGACAGCGTGACCACGATATCGAGGGCGTTGACCTCAAACCGGCCGATGGACGTGGAGATATGATCCTGACGCCGCTGCTCGGTTTCGCGCCCGGCCTGCGCCTCGGTGACGCTGGCTTGCGTCTCTGCCAGCCGGCCACGCAATGCCTCCAGCGCCACCGCGAGGATGCCGATGTCTCCCTTGTGATCCTGCGCGGGAATCGCGATATCGAGGCGCCCCTTCGCCATCGCCGAGACGGCATCGATAACGCCCGCGATCGCGGCGGAACCCGAGCGTCCGAAGAGCAGGCAGGGGACAAGCGCGGCGGCGAAAATCGTTGTGATCGCGCCAAGGCTTCCAAATCCACCCCCGGCAAGAAGCCACCCCCCCGCGAGAACCGGGACGGCCAGACTTGCGGCGAACGCCATGGTCCGGTTGTCGACCCCTGACGTTCTGCGGCTTTCGAAGGCTTCTCCCCGCAAGCGGGATTCGTTCGGCGTCATGGGAGTCTCCAATGCCATTTTCGCGCAAGTGCCGGATGCTTATCCTCAAAATGCAATAAATTTTCGTAAAGCAACCTGGAGTTATTAATGGTTAAAAAATGCAACTGAATGGTGTTTTTGCTGCTGTATCCATATTCTTTTGAGGTTTTCAATAGTGGTCTGATGAAAAATTGAATCATTTGAAACATTTTAGCAATGTCAAATAACTCCTAATTTTGAGTATTTATCTGAAAAACATAACAATCTATATTATAATAATCTAATAAATTGAATTCTCATATAATATAATTGATGTATATCTCCAATATTTCATGAAAAATTAAATTGTCATGTGATTTCAATACCCGCACTGAAGATCTTCAGGAGGGAACTGTGGGAACGTTATTCAGTATTTGCGAATGGGTGAAAAAAGAAGGCTCGCCCGATGCAATCGATCGTCTGCGTGTCAAGATTCTGGCCGTTCTCATGAAAGAGGGCGTCACCATGAAGAGCATGACGAAGGACACCGTCATCAGCCCGGGTGCCTTGAAAGCAGTCAGCGCAGCAGCGGCCGAAGTAGTCGGCAAGCCGTGCACGGCGTAACGCACTGCTGAACCGCCCTGAAATCTCATTTCAAGACAGGACAAATCATGTCAAACCAGAACAGTCACCCCGATCTGCAAACGCCGATCGCCTTCGATGGCGATCATCGCCACCTGTTTGTTGGCTCAGGGAAGGGCGCATCCGGCCATATTCTTCATTGCAACTACTACAACAACTATCTGCAACGGACGATCTGGTATGACGCCCGCGAGTTTGCGAGCGGCCAGGATATACTGATCGGTGCCGGCGCCGAACAGGCTTACTATGGCCTGTCCCGCCTGTTTGCGGATCTGCAGCTGAAAGATATCGCGCAGAAGAAGCACTGGGCTTCCCATTTCTACAGCTGGCAGGGTCTTGGTGCACTGGACTTCTCCTCGATCACCGAGAAGGGCGGCGAGATTGCTACCGCCAGCCAGCATTACGCCGAGGGTTGGCGGCTGCAGTTCGGCAATGCCTCCGAACCTGTCGGCTTGCTGACACAGGGCTGGATTTCCGGTGCCGCCTCCGCGATCTTCGGCATGCCGCTCGGTGCCTTCGTGCCGAGCCAGTCGAAATGCGCCGCCGTCGGCCCCGACCTCGCCAACGTCTTCCGCATCGTGCCGGGCAAGGCCAGCTTCCCGATCTATGACGGCAAGGCCGCGCTTCAGCTTTCCGCAAAGCGTGAACCGGTCAAGATCGCGCCGAACAATATCGACGAGGCCGCGGTGATGAACGCCGTGTTCACGCTGCCGCTCTTCGGCTCGCCGAAGGTTGCGGGTGGGCTCATCAAGCAGTTCGACGTGATGATCTCGTGGTTGCCGCACCTCTATTATGACCGGGTGAGCTTCGAGTGCATCCATGAGGGTGAGCGCCGTTTCGGGGTCGATGGCCGCGAGGCTGTCGAGGTCCTGCTGGAGGAGGCAGGGCATCGCTGCGCCTTCCGCACCTTCGGCGGCATCTGGCGCTCGATGGAATGGGCCGCCGTGGTCGAACCGATGTGCAAGACCCGCGAGGATTGGGTGCATGGCATGGGCGCGATCGCCAACTGCGCCGGCTGGGGCCGGATCGAATGCACGCGCCTGACCAAGGACGAAGCCGAGTTCGTCGTGCACGACGATTACGAGAGCGTCGGCTACACCGCGCTCTACGGCAAGGCGGCCTTCGCGCCGAGCTACCTGCTCAAGGGCGGGTTCCGGGGCATCATGAACCTCGTCTACAACGGCGATATCCAGTCCAAGCCGATGCTGACGGAGGAATACTACAACCGCCTCTGCCAGCGCCCGGATGCTTTTGTGACCGATGTCGTCAAGTCGGCCGCGCAGGGCAGCCCGGTTTCCGTGTTCCACGTCCATCGTCGGGGCTGAGCATGCACGCTGCGGCGTCAACCACCGCGCCGGTCCAGGCTGTCCAGGATCTGGACTGCCTGGACCGGGTAAAATTCCGCTACACGCTTCCGCACCCGCTGACGGATGCCTTTCTTGAGGCCTTTCCGGGGGCGCAGGCGCGCCGGATGCCGTTCTCCCGGCTTGTCCCGAACGGCCGCGATCTCTACGTTGTGGAGCACGAGGGCGTGTTTCATGCGGAAGGAATCCACGGCGGCGATACGCTGATCGTAGCCTTCGAGGGCAATCCGCTGGATTGGCCTCTCGAGGCGATCCGCAGCTTCAATCTCCGGCTTGCAGGCCTCGCCTACGGCCCGATCCACATGACAACGGGCGAGAGCGCCGATTGCGCGAACTGCGCGAGCCGCTTTGCCAAGAAATGCCGCGGCCTGGCGCAGCCGCACGCAGCAGCATCCTAGGGTCAGAACCTGCAACTTCCGGCTATCAGCGCCGGATGTTGCGTTCCCGCCGGGTGAGAAGCTCAACGTCGAAGCGTAAACCCGCAACCGCCTCCGGCCACCCCGAAGACAAGGACACCAACAGCCGCGTAGAGTTGCCTGATGAACCCCGGCCGGCGTCCATGCACACTGAAGATGCGCCCACTGCCGCTGAGGATATCGACATCGGCACCCGCGATGGCACGCAGGGCCTTGATGCAGACAGTCCTGAGGACGCATTTTCATGGGATTGATGCCGGCAGGAAGCTGTCGTGCCGCCGCAGGGCCACGCTTCTCGTCATGGAAGATTTGAGAGCACTTTTCCGTCTTCCAGCACAAAAATCGCGTTGAGGCCCAACGCCTGCGCCATTTTTGGACCGCGCTGCTCGCCCATGACCAGCAAGGTCGTCGCCATGGCGTCTGCCTCCATGCAGGTGCCCGCCAGCACGGTCACGGAAACGAGTTTGTTGTTGAGCGGAAGCCCGGTTTTCGGGTCCATCGTGTGCGAAATGCGCCCATTGGCGCTATCGCGGAACTGGCGATAGCTGCCGGAAGTCGCAACGGCGACATCCGTAAGGGCAAGAACACCCATCGCCGCGCGTCGGTCAGGTTCGGGGCGTTCAACGGCGATCGCCCAGAGTTCTCCATCGGGCTTTGCGCCTTGCGCGCGCATTTCGCCGTCAATTCCGACCAGCCATGAGGGGATTTCGAACCGGTCGAGGGCGCGGGCCAGTTCATCGACGCCAAACCCCTTGGCGATACCGGAAAGATCGAGCGACACCGGTCCGAGACGACGGGCGCGATGATGGCCGTGATCGAGTTCCAGCAGGCCGCCCGCCGAGACAGGCGATGCGCCGGCCCTTGCCGCGCTGGCAGCCGGATCTGGGTCTCCCGGCATGGCGCCAAATCCGTGTTTTGCGACGAGATCGCCGACCGCCATATCAAAGGCACCACCCGACAGCCGCCCGATCCGCAGTCCTTCGGCCAGCACCTGTCCGAGTTCGCGGGGAACCTCGACCCACGCGCCGATCGATGCCCGGTTCAGCCGGTTGAGATCGGAGTCCGGCTTCCATGTGGACATCTGCCGGTCCACGCGATCAACCGCGGCAAACAAGGCGTTGGCAATTGGCGCGGTATCGCGGTTCGCAGGCGCGTAGAACGTTGCTGAATAGCGCGTGCCCATGGTCGCACCGTTCAACACATGGCGATGAAGGGGTGGCTCAGTAGATGTCTTCACAGTAGCGTCCTTCTTGCCGCAACGTCGAAAGATCGCTTCCCAACTTGCCGAGAATGGCGTTGACAGCGCGCGCAACCTCCTGGCCCATGTCGCGCCCGCCGCAGACCATGATCTCAGCACCCTGTCCGATCATCTCAGTGATCGGCGTGGCATTTGCGAGAATTTCGCTCTGCACATAGCGCCCGCCCGAAGTGCGCGAGAACGCCGCGTGCAGTGCGGTCAGGCGTCGATCCCTCAGGCATTGCGCCAACTCGTTTTCGTAGAGGAAATCCGATTTCGGGCTTCGCCCGCCCCAGTAAAGGTGAACCGGGCGGCACCCCGCATTCTGGCGAATGAAGCCCATCAGCGGCGCAATACCCGCGCCGGCGCCAACGAGGATCAGGGGTGTTCTCGCGCGCGAGGGCCGGAAGGCGGGATTGGGCCGGATGAAGGCGTTGATGCGCTCCCCAGGCTTCAGGTCGTGCAGGAACCCCGAGCAAAGGCCGCCGGGCTGCTTGCGGACACAGATTTCGAGAAATCCGTCCTTGCGCGAGGAAGCGAGGGAATAGAAGCGCGGAACATGACTGCCGGGCGGCAGGATACCGACGAGATCGCCGGCTTCGAATGCCGGCAGGCGTGAACGCCGGAAAAATCGCGCGAACCCGTTCCTGCTCCCTTCTTGCGGCACGGTAAAGCGCTGGATGGCCGTCGCGGCCTGAACATCGGCGCCGTAATCTGTTCGCGTTTCAAGCGCGAATGAACGGGTGGCGGGGCGTGCCGCCACATGGTTGAGCGTGAGGTCAATGCCCATCGCTGCGCCGAGCAGCCTGCCCCAGGCGGCGAAGTCCTGCGCCGATTGCCGGTCGATCCGGTGAAGGCCGAGCATTGCGGGAAAGCCTTTGGCCTCCAGTGCTGCTCCGACAGCTTCCGCATAGCGGCAGAATTTCGGGAAGGCCCGATCCCCGAATCCCAGAACCGCCACAGGAAGCGGTTTGGCGAAGGTTTCAAGCCGGGCGAGGAAGCTTTTGGCGGAGGCCGGAGCATCGCCGTCGCCATAGGTCGCGGTGAGGATGATCATGCGGCGCGCGTTTGGGTAGCTTTTGGCCAGCGCATTCATCGGTGCGGCGTGAACGCTCTGGCCGGATTTCACCAGCGCAGCATGGAGCGTGGCGGCAAAACCCCAGGTGCTGTTACCCTCAGTGCCGACAAGCAGGATGGTTTCGGCGGCACCTGCGCTGGCATTGCGGGGGATGCGCACGCTTGCCTTCTGCCGCTGCCACCAGATCAGACCGCCGGTGAACGCAAAGAACGGCACGGCCAGTGCACAAAGCCCGAGCAGCAACGCGAGCGGCCAAAGGCCCTGCCCGGTGTGAAGCATATAGATCATTTCATGGATGCGCCGGGCAGCGCCATGCGGCTCGAAGCCGAGGGCTTCGCCCGTGGCAGCATCGATCTGCGTCACGCCCTCGCCGGTGGTCAGCGTATAGGTGTCCGTGAGATCGGCGGAATAAGGGAAGGTCAATTCGCGGAGATCCTTGAGATCGATGCCCTTGAGTGCGCCGATCTCCTGCACGGCGAGGCGCGGGCCACCGCTGCCGCTGGCTGTCGGCGCACTCTGGTTCGATCCATCCGGCAGGATCTCGAAGGTCGAGAGCGAGAGATAAATGCCGCTCAAGGATGTGACCAGCAGGCCGATCATGGCGAGACGGCCAAGGTCAGCATGCCATTTCTGAACCGGCGTGCCACGGGCCGGGCGCAGCAGCGCGCGATAACCGCCAAGCCGCGCGGCCAGCAGCATCGTGCCGGAAATCGTCAGAAGCAACATCAGCGCTGCGCCGATCCCCACCGCGATGCGCCCTGCATCGCCCATCAGCAAGGTGCGGTGCAGGTTGGTGACAAAGCGCGTGAACCCGGCCGGGGCGTGCGGGCCAAGCACCTTGAAGCTGTGGGGATCGACAATGTTCGCCCCCGCCTTCTCGCCGTCGAAGAAGGTGACGACAATCGAGCCCGAAGGTGTCTGCCGGATCTTGTCGATCTCCGGATATTGCGACTGGATCAGCCCCGCGAACGTGGCCACATCGATGTCGCCGGCCTCCACCACCGGTGCGGAAAACCGCTCGCGCGCCGGTTCAATGGCGAGGAATGCACCTGTGATGGCAACAAGAGCGAGAAGCAGGCCGGCCACAAGCCCCGGCAGCGAATGGATCTGGCGCACCATGGTGAGAGCTTTCTGTCCGGATCACATGTCGATGGTCAGGGAGCGCACATAGCCCTTGCCGGCGATGGGCTTGCCGATATTGCCGCTGGTGAGCGGTGCCACCACGTCGGCAGGGATGTCGTTTTCCTTCTCCACCGCGCTGTCGACGCGGATCTGGTAACCGGCGTCGATCAGGGCATCGGCGATATCCACGCTCACCTTGAGGGTGGTTCCCGCGCCGACACTGGCACCGGTAGTGCCATCGATCCGCCCGCCCGATTGCCGGAACCAGCCGGCGAGGTGCTTGTGATACTTGGCCTTCGAACCGGCCACGCGGATGGTTTTCTGCAATTTACCGCTGGCATCGGTGAGGTAGATCGCGAGATAGGCCCCATCGCCGCCATAGTTTTTCAGCGTCGTCGTCAGCCGCACCATGCGCGCTTCGGCGGTTGCGGGCAGGGCTGCGGTCGCCAGCACGGCAAGTGGCAGGGCAAGCGCGGCGTTCTGACGGAAAGATCTGGAATTCGACATGAAGGTCTCCTGTGCGGATCGAGTGCAGGAGAGATGCGCCTTCAAACTGACGCGGCGCTGAAGCCGATGCAGAAAGCTGTTCAGCCGGATGTCAGGTTTGGACGGGGCGTGGCAGCCGGATGCGCGCTTCAAATCCATCCGGGAGGCCGGACGCCGGGGATAGCAGGTCCAGCCTGCTGCCCACACCGGCGGCGATCGTGGCAGCAATCGCAAGGCCCAGCCCTGAGCCCTCGGTTTCAGCGGTGCCCCGCTCGAAGCGATGGGTCAGACGATCGAGAACCTCACGCGGGACAATCGCTCCGCGATTGGAAACCGAGAACAAGGCGTCAACATCGAGCGATATTTTAATAGGCTGCCGGGAATCACCGTGTTTCAGGGCATTTTCGATGAGGTTGCGCGCCAGAATGGCAAAGGCATCGATATCGATCAAGGAAACCGTCGTGCCGTTTTCCGGTACTTCAACCTCGATGCGCTCCGCGTGGGCGGGGCGCCTGGTAAATTCATCGACGATGATATCCAGGACCGGCACGAGATTGGCGGGCTCTTCGGCAACAAGGCCGCTGCCTTCCGCTTTGGCGAGCTGAAGCAGCTTTTCCGAAAGGCGCGCCAGACGGTGCAAGGCCGCCTCGATCTCGCCGGCGCGCTCGCGAACCGGCCCGTCAATCAGTTCGGAGCGCAAGCGCTGGGTCTGCGCCAGAGCCGCAGCGACCGGCGTGCGCAATTCGTGCGCGCTGTTGGCGGTGAAGGTCCGCTCGGCGTCGAGCGTGCGCCTCAGCCTTTCCATCAGACGATTGATGGCTTCGGCGATCGGGCCGATCTCGCCGGGCAACAGCGAGGTGTCGAGCGGCGCAAGGTTACCGCCGTCGCGATGCTCGATGTCATCGCGCAGGCGTACCACGGGCCGGAATGCCAGGGCGATCATGCTCCATGTGCCGAGAATGCCGAGAGGTAGCATTACGGCCAGCGGCCAGACGAGCATCTTCACGGCGTCGAGCAACGCCTTCTGCCGGTGCCCGGGACGTTCGGCGGCGGTGACGATGATCGTGCCCTTCACCGCATTCTCGGTGTAGAAACGGGTGTTCTGCCCGCTCAGGAAGCCATGGGCAGGGTTATGCGGGAAGTGTTCCGGTTCAGCATCGTGCGATTGCAGCAGCACCCGGCCTTCGGCGTCGCGCACGATGTAGGTGATGAATTCCTTGTGCTCGCCCACCGATGGTAATTGCTGCGGCGCGGCGTCCCCGCTCTCCCGGTTGAGAATTTCCGTGTAGGCCAGCGGCAGCACGCGCTGCACGACCTCCTGCAAGGCGCTGTCGAAGACTTCATCGATTTCCTCGCGCAGGATGAAACCGGCCGCCAGTGTTCCCGCCAGCCAGAGAGCGGTAAAGCCGAGGGTGAGTATCAGGCTCAACCGACGCTGGAGGCTGCCTCTGGGGGGGAATAGTCGCGCTGTCTTCATGCTGCTCAGGCACCGCCGGGCTGACCAAGGCGATAGCCGAGGCCGCGCTCCGTGCATATTGTGTCCGCTCCGAGTTTTTTCCGGAGGCGCGCGACATAGACTTCGATGGTGTTGCTCTCAACCTCGGCGCCGAATGTATAGAGCCGCTCTTCAAGCTGTCCCTTCGAGAGCAGCATGCCCGGCCGCTGGAGGAATGCCTCGAACAGGCTCCATTCGCGTGCCGTCAGGGCGATCTGGCGTCCGGCCCTGCGGATGGATCGGGCGGCCATGTCGATGGTGAGTTCGCCGAGCTGGACTTCGGGGTTCGGTTTGCCGGCATAGCGCCGCGCGACCGCGCCAAGACGTGCGGACAATTCATCGAGATCGAACGGCTTGACGAGATAATCGTCCGCTCCGGCATTGAGCCCGGCGATCCTGTCCGAAACCTGATCGCGCGCCGTCAGCACGATCACCGGCATGGTGTCGCCGGCCTGCCGACGGTGGCGCAGGAAATCGAGGCCGCGTCCGTCCGGCAACATGAGGTCGAGGAGCACAAGATCGTAGTGCGCGGCGGCGAGATGATCTTCGGCCTCACCGATGCGTTTCGCCCAGTCGACGGCGTGGCCATCGGCGGCGATCTGGTCGCGCACGGCCATACCCAGTAGCGTATCGTCTTCAACCAGAAGAATGCGCATGATATCCTCGACCCTCGTCACGAGGTCAGATGGCTATGCCACGAAGCTGACAGCGGCCTGAACAGAAATCTTTGGTCTCTTCAGCCCTTTGTCAGGTCGGCATGGTTGAAGAGAGCCAACGAAAGACGACCGGCCCCCAAAAAATGGATCGGTTCCGGTCAGGGATATTGCCATGAAGCGTTTCACCATATCCGCATCCGTCACCTTCATGCTCGCCGGCTCGTCCACCGCTTTTGCGGGCCCGCACTGCCATGTGCCGATGGCGGACTGGCAGCCGCGTGAGGCCTTGCAGGCCAAGGTGAGCGCGCTCGGGTGGAGTGTCCAGCGCATCAAGACCGATGACGGCTGCTACAAGGTCTATGCCCTCGATAGCAACGGCCAGCGCATCAAGGCCAAATTCGACCCGGCCACGCTCGAACAACTGAAGGTGGAGCGCGACCGGCACTAGGCCGCGATCCACCAAAACCATCCCCCATGGCGGCGTAACCCGGACAGGTTCCGGGATCGGCGACCTGTGCGGATTTTTGCCCCCAAACCTGAGTCCATTCTGACACCTGAGGAGGAACCCCCATGACCATCAATCGCCGTAGCCTGCTTTTCGCACTGCTTGCCAGCCCGCTGGCTGTAGCCGCTGCCCATGCCGCACCGGATGCCGGCCAGAGCACGCCGGTCATCCCCGATATACCCGACAATGTTCCGGGAGGTGCGACACGCAGCCGTCGCCGGCGCACTGAAGATCATGACGAGAGCCATCACGGCCACGAACGGCACCATTCCCGCCATCGCTCGCGTCGTCACCATGACCGCGACGATGACTGATTGAGCGGGCGCGCCGGCAGCCGCGCTGGCGCCCCCCAATGTTCCGCGATCGCGTTTGTGTGCCAGATCAAGGCGAAAGTGCGATTTGTGTGCAGTGCTGGCTTCCGAGGTCGAACGGACCTCGCTTCAAAGGGGGCGGCGATGGGCAAGACGAGCCTTTATGCGTCCACGATTCTGTTTGGGGGCGCGCTCGCGCTTTCCTGGTTCACGCATGGGACCGGAGTCGTGGTGAATGATGCGAGCAAGCACGTCAGTATTCCGCAAAATCTTGCGGTGCCGCTTCAGGTGCAGGCGGCGTATAACGGCACGGATGTCTATTTCCGCTACCGCTGGCCGGCACCGAACCCTGGCATCTTCCACGACATGCTGCGGTTTTCAGGTGGCAAATGGGAGGTCAAAGGCAGTGTTGTGCCGGGCTCCCAGCCTGATGGTCTGCATGAAGACCGCGTCTCGATGATGCTCGACGATGGCTCGGTGCCCGAATTCGGGCGCTACGGAGGATACATCGCGATCGGCGATAAACTCGCGGGCTTCACCGAGGAAGCCGACGGCAAGGCGATCAAGGATCACCCCTATCTCGGCAAGAAGCTCGGGCTCGACGAACCGACGAAATACCTTCCGGCCACCCGGAAGAACCCCAATGACTGGGCTTCAACGGTGCCGGAAGGCGAGCAGGCCAAGCTGCAGGCCGCAGGCTATTTCCTCGATCTCTGGCACTGGCGTGCGGCGCGTTCCAACCCCGTTGGCGTGGCGGATGACCAGTTCATCACAGCAGGCCGCCTCTCGGATTCGGGCCGCGGCATGTACACGACCAACTGGGATGGCGACAAGAAGCAGCCGCGCGTGATGTTCGATGCCGCCAAGACGGGTGGCATCAAGGCTCTGAAATGGGCGGATATCACCGGCGGCAAGGTCAACCCCGAGGGCGTCCATGCCCTGCGCGAGGATATCTCGGTGCCATTCGATCCCAATGCCGGCTGGCAGGAAGGCGACACCATCCCCCGCCGTGCACTGCGCGCGGCGCAAGGCTCGCGCGCCGACATCGCCGTGGCCGGCAAGGCGACATGGGCGGACGGCTATTGGGAGGTCACGCTCAAGCGCAAGATGAACACCGAGAAGCCGCTGGAAGACAAGATCATCCGTGATGGCGGTATCTATCAGGCGGCGTTTGCCATCCATCGGCAGGCGACCGGCGGGCGCTGGCACTATGTCTCCTTGCCTGTCTCGGTCGGGTTCGGGCGCGAGGCCGATCTCGTGGCGACGCCCTTCACCGGCGATGCGCCGGACTGGAAGCAGGCGTCACTTGGTGTGAAGCTCTTCTACCCCGGGCAGGTCAGCTGGCCACACCTGAACAGCGTGAAACATGGTGGTGCTACCAGCATTGCCCGCGGCATTCCTGTGAAATCGCGCCATAGCGAGGAACAACTCGCGCATTACGGGATCGAGGCGGAATTCGCCGGCCCCATCCGCAGTCAGTGGTTTCTGACCCTGTTTGCAGGTCTGGGCCTGATCGCGGCATTCGGATGGGCACTTCTCAAATCAACCCCGAAATCGGAGGCTTGATCATGGCCGGCTACCACGTTGTTCTCGTTCACTTTCCCACCGCGCTCTGGATGACGGCCGCGCTGGCCATCCTCTATCGCGCCTTCTTCGATGGTCCGCTCGCGCAGAGCATCGATCGGGCCTTGGTGCCTCTCTTGTCGATTGCGCTCGTTTTTGGTGTTTCAGCCTACGCGGTCGGGCTGTTTGTCTGGCCGTTCGAGGCCATCACGGCCTCGCCTCTCGGTCGCAATCACATGCTGCTTGCCACCTGGACGACAGCCTACTGGGCGCTTCTGCTGGTGCTTCGCTGGCGACGCGGCCAGGCAATCTGGCAGGGCTCGATGCGCTATGTGACAGCCGGACTCGCGGCCATCGGCGCCGTGCTGCTGGGGATCACCGGCACGCTCGGCGGGCACCTGATCGGCGTTTACACCGACGTCTCGCAGGTTCTGCGCAGGCTCGGCTGGGAGGTCTATACCACCTTCTATGTGCCGAACACGACTCTGGCTGTGCTTGGTGCGATTTCGCTGCTGCTTGTCGGCATTGGCCTTCGCGCACGCAGAGCGTGAGACCGGCGATTTTCGAGGATTGGAATGCGGAATGAAATAGCGTCCGCATTCCCCCGGTTTTCTTCAATACGCCGCCAGACCGCTTCCGGCCCCCATTGCTGCCTTACACGGTACGGTGAGGCACGGTGCCTGCGGCTCGGATCCGCGCAACCGAAGCTGACACTGCTTTATGGTATGATGGCAGACCTTGTGGGTTGATTTGTAGTCAATCCTCATAAATTACCATAATCTATCAATAGAAATGATATTTTACAGAAATAAATGTCAGACAGAAAATCTGTCATTGTCATGCCTTTTCTTGTTTCATTCTGCCACAGACTGTTGTTTTTTATTGAGCTCTCTCAATAATTTTCATATCAATGCTTCATTAATTTTAATTCTGTCTCTCTTCATCTCATGTATCGTGTGGGCTGTATTCTTATCTGCAAGGCTGGCCATGCTCTCGGACGCCAAAGCAAGGCAAATTGCACCGGGAGGCAAGCCGGTCGCGGCCGGAGGCGTCGTAGGCCTGTTTCTATTCCCCTCAGCCCGTCGTGGAGGGGGCAAGCGGATCCTGCGTTTTGTTTCACCCGTGACGGGCGAGCGCCGTGATCTCGGGCTCGGCGCCAATCCTGCGACCGGGATTGCATCGGCACGCAGGCAAGGCCTGGATGCGCGCCCCCGTCAAAGACACTCGGGGCGGGTCACTCCTTTGCCAACAATTGCATGTTACGGATCTCGACGCGGTCACCTGCTACCCTCTGTGTCACGAATTCGACCTGGAAGACCTCGCTCATGGCCGTCGAAGCAAGCACATCTGCGCGGTCGCCCAGCGCAATCAGGGTCCCGTTTCGCAACAGGGCGAGGCGATCCGCGAGGCGCGCCGCCATTGGAATATCGTGCAACACAATGATGGTTGTGAGCATTCGCTCGCGCGTGAGCTGCGCGAGAAGCTCCGCCACACCTAGTCGCTCTTCAACTACATCTTCTTCAGTTGTGTGTCCGCAGACCCAGACATAAACGGCAATTTCACCGCTTTCCTCTGGACGAAAGACAAAGACAGCTATTGATCCCGTGCTTTCTGGGTCCAGTAACGAGGATGCGCCGCCCCCAAGATTGGTAATCCGGCACTCGTTTCGTGTGCCGCCTCCAGTAGCCCGGCGGTTATTATAGTAGACTAAGCGAGCCTTCTTGTGATCAGCATGGCTATCTATGTAAAGGTTGAACCATACATCCGGATTTTTGATATTGCCTGTGTCAATTTGTGGGAAAACATCGAAGGCAAGATTCTTTGGCACGTAAGGTCCAGCTTGATTCGAGCCGTTCGCCAATGTGTCGTTCGCTGAAAGACGCTTGATGTACCATATACTATTGTCGCCGGTCTGTAGGTCGAGCCAATCAGTCAAATCAACCAAAGCCATCAACCGCCCCTTATTTCGTGCAATAGAGAATCGCCTCGTATCCATTCTGCAGCGAGGTCAGCCGTGGCGTCGAGACCTAACCTGCCGGGACCGCGAAGCGCGCACTCCCATACTGTCAGAACGCGAAGGCCTGTTAACCTCAGAGCCTCGACAGTCCGCGCATCACGTGCGCGGTTCCCATTGATTTTGGCAGACCAGAATTCCGGCCGGGTGCCCGGCAACCGGAACTGGTTGCATGCGTGCCCGTGCCAGAAACAGCCGTTGATGAAAACCACTGCGTTGTGGCGCGGGAACACCAGGTCCGGGCTCCCCGGTAGCGCCTTCACATGCAACCTGTATCGCAGGCCACGGGCGTGCAGGGCTTGTCTCAATGCAATCTCGGGCTTCGTGTTCCGTCCTCTTATCCCTGACATCATCCGGCTGCGGGTGGCAGCATCGACAACATCAGGCATTGGCAGCGTTTCCGCCCCTCGCCTTGGCCACTGCCTGCAGGAGAGCTGGTTGCATGTGTCGTGCTACGGCTTCGATGACGGGCACGACAACGCTATTGCCGAACTGCTTGTAGGCCTGAGTGTCGGATACGGGAATCTTCATGGGGGAACGCCCGGAACAGTCAAACCCCATCAATCTGGCACATTCCCGTGGCGTGAGCCGACGCGGCGCGCATTCGCCCTGATCAATCAGTATCTCTGATCCATCCTTGTAGTAGCGGGCCGAAAGCGTGCGCGCGACGTCGTTCGGTCCAACCAACCCGAAACCAAAGCCGTTACCCTTCAGGCGGTGCTTTTCCGCGTATCCCTGCAGATAACGCCAGAGATGGTCCGTAAGGGTGTATCGGGCATCGGGCAGCCCGTCCCTGTCAGTAAAAGGACGCTCTGCAGGATCGCCTTTCCTGTGCAGGATCGAGCCCAGTTTTGGACCTTGCAGAGGGTCTGGCACGCTCATCGAATCCAGCGAAAATCCATTGGCTTCACGGAAACCGACGATGATGATGCGCTCGCGGTGTTGCGGCACAAAACTTTTCCCGTCGATTACCCGCGTCGTGATGTGATAGCCGAGTTCTTCCTTGAGAACCGAGGTGATGATCCTGAACGTGTTGCCCTTGTCATGGCTGACAAGGTTTTTGACGTTCTCCAGCACAAAGGCGGTTGGCTGCTTGTCCCTGATAATCCGGGCAACATCGTGAAACAGTGTGCCCTGTGTTTCACATGCAAAACCATGAGGCCGGTTAAGGGCATTCTTTTTGGAAACCCCTGCAATACTGAAGGGCTGGCATGGGAACCCGGCAAGCAGAAGATCATGATCCGGGATTTCGGAAGAAGGCACCTTGGTAATATCGCCTACAATACGGTGATCATCATCAGGGAAATTGGCGGCATAGGTCTTGGCCGCGTATTTATCCCATTCCGAAGTAAAAACGCATCGCCCGCCGATACCCTCGAAACCGCGCCGAATGCCTCCGATCCCGGCAAACAGGTCGATAAACGTAAATGTCGAATCGCCCGGCGCAGCACCTGTTGACGGTTTGATCGTTCTCAGAAGATCGGTCACTGCCTTGCGCGGCTCACGCTCTCCGCGCTCCCATCTGTATGCGGTCCTTTCACAATACCCCGTTTCAGCGGCGACTTCCGCGACAGAAAGGCCTGCCTGTTGCCGAAGGGTTGAAAACGTGGACATTGGGACACCTCTGGGACGATTTTTGACTCTATGTCAGATTCTTGTCCACGGAACAAGAAGAGAACATACATGTTCTAATGAAAGATGAACCGAAAATTTCCCTGACGGACATCCCAGATAATTCACGGTCTGATCAGCAACCTTGCCCTCGGTGCGTGAATCCGCCTGAATCCGTGCCACTGGGCGATCTTGCGGATCGCGCGAAGCGGCACCTCTTCCCCGGCGATGCGCTCAACATCAATCCGCGCCTGCCGCTCCCTGACAACGAGCGCGCCGGAGGCGTCCGTTTCCTGTTCCAAAATCCACACCTCGAAGGCATGCTCCAGATGACTCAGAGGCGGTCGCTGGCAGGCGTCCGGGATTTCAGCCAGTTGCCACGCCAAGGCGAGCGTGCCGGACTCCTTGGCCATCCTGAGTGGCACAATGGTATCGTCTGCACTGCCGCTGCCTGCCTGCCGGGCGAGAAGGTCGAGGTAGTGTTTCATCCGGCGCGGGCTGATACCCGGCGACGGCGTGAGGGCTGCAATCACGGATGCCTTGAAGGCGACGATGGCATCCCGTGTCGACCGATGAACCGAGAGACTGCATTCGCCGTCCCGGCGTGGCAAGGGAAGGGCAACCGGCACGCCATCTACCAGCACGGCGGGGCGCTGGCGGGCAGTATCAAACCAGAGGCCGTGCCCGTGCGCGGCTTCCAGAAGTGCTGTGATCAGGCAACTCATCACGAACGCCGGGGCGGCATACGACCCCGACGGGTAGGGGGCGCTTGGAGAGCAGACGGTTCGAACTCATCTTCGATGAAATGATGCAAGGATTCCGAATGCGGCAGAGAAAACGTGGAAGGCTTCTCACGCCCAACTAAAATCCTGAGTGCCTTGATGGCGCGCCACATAGCCTCGTTGCTTTCTCCCTGCTCGATCACCTGTTCGGTGAGGCTGTCCAAATGACGGCAGATTTCGCCAAGATCGAGGGCAAGCGGCGGTTGGGGGGTCTTATACATTTTGGGAGTCCATTTCGTTTTGTGAGGAGACCGGGAACCCGGTCAGTTTTCTGAATTGTTCCAGTGGCTATCGGATCGGTGGCGGCACTGCCAAGACTGCTAGCCGCATTGTCGGCTTGTTCAGCCCGCAAGCAGCAGGTGACTCACACCTCCCCCACACCCCCACAGGAGGACCTGTGTGGGAGGTGCAGGGATAGGAGGTGCAGGTCCAACAAGTGAGGAACCTGTAGGCAACCTGCATGACCTGTCGGGGTTGCATCACGGCACCCCCCAGACTTCGCGACGCGACTTCGACTTCTCGGCGATGGCTCCCGCCTTCGCGGCCTGCTTGATTGCCTCCTTGGCCACATTCTCGCAGATCGTCAGCGGCCAGTCGGGGTGCGCAATATGCAGCTCACTGGCGACAGCGGTGATGGCGGACGTGTAGCCGTAGGTGGCAGCATGGCCGGGGGAGGAACGCGAGAGCGGCGAGCCAGCGGCTTCAGCAGCGTTGATGACACGGACCACGATGGCGCGAACCGCCGGGTCAGCGGCGGCGGCACTGGTGCTTGCAGCCGCATCGGCCTTGATAGTCGCGAGCGTCCCGACGGGCACCAGAACCGGGGCACGCTTGAGACCCAGCGGGTCAATCGGCGCAGTCTCGATAATGAACCCCTCCCGGCTGCCCGGAACGCCGTTGCTGGCCTTGTCGAGTTCAAGCGCGACGAAGCGGCGGGCGTCGACCGGATCGAGCGGATTGCCTCCAAGGGCGTTGATTTCCTCAGGCTCCATGATCGACATAAAGGCGTGGACGCGCGCGCCGTCGATCCATGCTGAAGCGCCCTTCACACGGTCTCGCAGGGACCGCTCGGCCCCCTTGCTCAGGTGAGTGATCACGATGATGGCGACATCAAAATCACGCGCGGCTTGATTAAGCCTCAGGAAAAGCTCGGCGACCGCTCCGTTGTCGTTGATGATGTCACCGGCCAACAGTTGCGCACCATCGAACAGCTGGACGCGGAATGCTGGCAACATTCTCGCTGGTCCTGCCATACCGTCCATTTCCGTCGGGGCGCGGGGTACCAAAATTGTTGGCGAAAGCGGCGGTCGTGATGAAGACGTCGTGCCCCTTTGCCGCCATCCGGTCGACAAAGCCCCAAACAGAGATCTCATCGGCAAAGCTGACATTCCCGCTGGGTTTGCCATCAAAGCCCCGATCAAAGCCGATTCCGATTTCCCCTTCGGGCAGGTGAGAGATGAAATGCTGCCGCTGTTCATTGAGGCCAGGCAGAGTTCCGGCCTGTTCAGCGGAGGCGTCTGCCACGATGGGGCGCTCAGGGTTTTCTTCGTCCAACATTTTCAGGGCTTCCGCTGCCGTTTACCGGCTAAGGCAGTATCTGGGAGAGACCCCGCCGCATGCGCGGTAGGGCTGTTCTTCTTCAGGCTTCTGAGGATCGACGATCTTTCTTCGCGCCACCGCCACGAAGCGGGCGGGGATCAGTCGGGGCGGCAGCTATGAAGGCGAGAAGATCGTCGAGAAGCACAAGTCGGCGACCCATGACACGACGGGACAGGTGCGGCTCTCGGCGCAAGAGACGGTGCAGCGTCGGCTCAGAAACCGGGACGACTTCGAGGGTTTGGTCGATGGTTGCGAGGCGCATGCCGCTCTCCGTTATCTGCTGCGATTTGCAGAAGGTAACGAATCGTTATTCGTCAAACTTGCACCTTTGGCTCAGTCGTCTGCTTCCGGGCCTTGCGCACTTCTTCCGCTGCTTTGCGCCCGGTCTTGCCAAAGCCAAGGGCACCGACAGCACCCGGGCCCTTGCACATTTCGATTATCATCGCGAGGTCTGATAGTGTGTTTCGAAACGTGCCTGTCGGGGATATGCAGGCACGATCGAATGACGCGGCAAGTATTCGCGCTAGCACCGATTTCCAACCGTCGGCGCGGGCCTTTCTGGTGCCAGTGTGCCTGCACAAATCTCTGACCGTGGACGCATCTCGATAGCGCCCAAGACCACGTTTTTTGTTAAAATACTTGGAGGCGATATCCTTCTTAAGAAAACGGATCGCAGAATTAAGGGCGACAAAAATCGCATCTCGACGCAACTTGATGATTGCGTCTCTGTCAACCTGTTTTCCAATGCGGCTTCCTATCGTCCGCCAAAGGTTATCGGCTGCTGCTTTCGTGTCCTGGCTTATTGATGAAACGACTTTCTTATTTTCGCCAGAGGCTGTGCGTTCAAAAATAACACTCGGGAACAATGCAATTCTAGCCGCTTCCAGCGCTATTAGAGCCTGTTTCAGGTCAGCAGGGATGATTTTAGGACTCAAGACGCCACCCTCGCGAAAGGCAGCACCTTTTCGCCCTGCGCTTCGGTCAAGAAGGCTTCCCACAAGGCCATAAGCGCCCGCCGCTGCTCGAAATAATCGGAGCGCTGATAGGCTCGCTCGACATCACCCTCGACAACATGCGCAAGGGCGCGCTCGGCGACGGCACGGGGAACAGACGTCCGCTCGGCTGACCAAGTTCGGAACGAAGACCGGAAGCCGTGGACGGTCACGTCAGGGCGGTTCATCCGCTTCTGAAGAAGCATGTGCATGGCAGCCGTCGACAGATGCCCGCGCCCGGTGGCAAAAACAAACTCGCTCTTTCCGGCTGATTTTTTTAAATCCCTCAGGATGGCGACCGCGCGCCCAACGAGAGGCACCCGGTGCGGCAGGCCGTTCTTCATGCGCTTGGCCGGAATCACCCAAGTCGCCTTTTCAAGGTCGATTTCTACCCAACGCATATCCGTCACTTCTGACGTGCGGCACGCCGTCAGGATCAGGATTTCCAGCGCTCGGGCAGATTGTGCCTCGCGTTCGCGAAGCGCCGATGTGAAGGCTGGAACGTCCAAGTAGGGCATGGATGCGTGGCTCTTCTCGGTCTTCGCCTTCTTGGGCAGGAGATGGTCGAGGTTGCCCTTCAGCACCGCAGGATTGGTCCAGCCGCGCCATTCAGGCAGGGTCCGGCACTTGACGTGCGCAGAGCCGAGCACGGCTTCAATCCGCATCCGCACGCGTCGCGCGGTCTCAGGCTTTTCAAGCCAGATGGGGCGAAGGACGGCCTCCACATCTGCCAATGTGATCAGGTGGCACCGGAGCCCGTGCAAAGCCTTGCAATAGGTGGCGAGCGTGTTCCGCCATTGCTGGCGATGTTTTGCGTTACGCCAGCCGCCTTCCTCGGCCGTGATATAGTCATCGACGGCCTGCCCGAACGTGATCTGGCTGGCCTCAGCCAGTCGCACCGCTTCGTTGGCTGCGAGGACAGAAGCCCGCTCTTCAAGCGGGTCAACGCCGTCAACAAGTTTGGAGCGATTGGCATCGCGGCGCTTGCGGGCTTCGGCAAGTGGAATGTCGCGTGCCGATCCAAGGCCCATTTCACGGCGCTTGGCGTTCACCATGTAGAGGAGAACCCAACGCGCCCGCCCGCCATCGCTTACATGAAGGTAGAGCCCACCGCCGTCCGCATAGCGACCGGGTTTGCTCACGGTCTCGACGAATCGTGCCGACAGCAGATTGATTTTCCGATCCCGTATTGTTCCAACAGCCATCTGGGTCCCTCGCATCGGGCCCCACATTCGGCCCCACGTAAGCCATGGGACTGTATGATAATTCGCTTTGGTTGTAAAATATTGCAGATAACGATTCCATCGATGAATCAGTTAGTTGCAATCTATTCCGCGTTGAGTGAGATACGGAATTTCGGGTAATCTGGCGGACAGGGAGGGATTCGAACCCTCGGTAGAGTTTCCCCTACACACGCTTTCCAAGCGAGCGCCTTAAGCCACTCGGCCACCTGTCCCTGCATCCGCAGCCAAGCTGGGCGCAAGACCGGCCTTATGACGGGCTGGCGCGCAAAATGCAAGAACCCGATCTTCCGCCTCCGAAGAATTCGAAAAGCGCGCATCCTCGCGAGGAAGTGCGGTTCGAAGTCAGCGCCCTCACTAACGGCTCACATTCACTTGAGACACGCCATACCGGGCTTGCTCTCTCGGGCGTGACGCCCCAGCTTGTGTCCAACGCGATCACTCCACGCGATGCACGCGAAACCCGACGGAAAGGACGCCCGATGTTTTTCAGGAAAAAGACCGTCATGCCCACAGCCGCCGATGCGCCTGCCGGCCGCTCGGAGGCCATCGTCCCGACGAACGACCATTTCGTCCTCAAGCGTCCCCTGGCCGGACCATATCCGGCGGGTGTCGAGACGCTCGTGGTCGGGCTCGGCTGCTTCTGGGGTGCGGAGCGGAAGTTCTGGCAGCTGGGTGAGGGTGTCTGGACAACGGCGGTCGGCTATGCGGGTGGCTTTACGCCCAACCCGACCTATGAGGAGGTGTGCTCGGGCACGACCGGCCACAACGAGGTCGTGCTGGTCGCCTTTGATCCCGGAAAACTCCCGCTCGCGATGGTGCTGAAGACGTTCTGGGAGAGCCATGACCCCACGCAGGGCATGCGGCAGGGCAACGATGTCGGCACGCAGTATCGCTCGGGCCTTTATGTGGCCTCGCCGACGCAACGTGCGGCGGCGGAAGCCTCACGCGAGGCCTATGGCGCGGTGCTGGCGGCCCGGGGTTTCGGGGTGATCACCACCGAGATCCTCGACGCCGGACCCTTCTATTTCGCGGAAGAGTATCACCAGCAGTATCTGGCGAAGAATCCGCACGGCTATTGCGGCCTCGGCGGCACCGGCGTCTCCTGCCCGATCGGGCTTGCGGCGGCGGGATAGGGGCTTCTCATCCGGCCGGGGGGGTGTTAGTCCGCTATCTCCGGTCGAATTGGGGATGATATCGATGATCGAGCGCTTTCTGGAGCGGTTCCTGTTCAACAGCCGCTGGCTGCTGGCCCCCTTCTACGTGATGCTGGTGGCCGCGCTTGTCGGCCTCCTCATCAAGGCTGGGCAGGAAACCTGGCACTTCGTGTTCCACGCGATCACGGCCAGTGAGTCCGATGTCATCCTCGGCGTGCTCGCCCTCGTCGATCTCACGCTGACGGGGTCACTGATCGTGA
The DNA here is from genome assembly GCA_009773635.1 of Beijerinckiaceae bacterium. GTDB lineage: Bacteria > Pseudomonadota > Alphaproteobacteria > Rhizobiales > Beijerinckiaceae > Rhabdaerophilum. The sequence goes on from WSYC01000003.1 coordinate 76,185, forward strand.
TCGTGATTTTCTCGGGCTACGAGAACTTCGTCTCGCGCATCGAACCCGGCGATACCGAGGACTGGCCGGAATGGATGGGCAAGATCGATTTTGCCGGTCTGAAGCTCAAGCTGCTCTCATCCATCGTGGCGATTTCCGCGATCCAGGTGCTCAAGGCGTTCATGAACGTGAAGAACATGGCGGATCGCGAGCTGGCCTGGCTCGTCGGCATCCACCTCTTGTTCGTGGTTTCCGGCCTGATCATGGCGCTGACAGATCGTATTTCCGGTGATGGTCATGCCAAAGCCTCCGGTGACAGCGGGCACTGATCTTCCGGCGAGAATGCGGAACTCCCCGCCTCAGGCGGCGCGGGACGCGTTGTCGGCGGTCAGAATGGCATAGAGCGCCGCCGGGTCTTCGGTCTGGCGCAGCTTCTGGGCGACCGCCGGCCCGCGGAAAAGCCGCGCCACGCGCGCCAACGCCTGCAGATGGTCCGCGCCGGCGTCTTCCGGCGCCAGCAGCACGAAAACGAGATCGACCGGCTCGCCGTCCAATGCATCGAAATCGACTGGCCGCGACAGGCGGGCAAACAGGCCGACCAGCCGGTCCAGTCCCGCGATCCGCCCGTGCGGAATGGCGATCCCCTGTCCAACGCCGGTCGTGCCCAAACGCTCACGCTGGAGCAGTGTCTCGAAAATGGCGCGATCGGAGAGGCCGGAAACGCGCGCAAGGTGAAGCGACAGCTCCTGGAGGACCTGTTTCTTCCCGTTGCCTTTGATCCCGGCGACAACCGATTCAGGCGTGATGAGGGCAGCAACCGTCATGGGCATCCTCTAGGGTCCAGCCCCGCCAATGTCGACGCAACGGCATGGAAAGGGTGGATGATATGGCAGGAGAAAGGCGAAAAGCATACCCTTTGGTATGGTTGAGGCTTTTGACGAACCAGATCGCCATCCTTTCCTTGTCCTTCGGATCGGGACAGGAAGCCCGATCTTCATGTCGCAAGCCTTTGAAAGTCAGACGACTTCCATCAGGCTTGCTCCTCAACCTCTGGTTTCCTGTCCACGACCGTTGCATCGAAATTGGCGGGTCTGGACCCTAAAGCAGAATGCATGCCGGAAAGCCAGCGCGAACATCCGCACCGGCCTCCCGGCACCGACCTCACCCGATATCGACCCAGCCGTAGTGGCCATCCTTGCGCCGGTAGAGCACATTGACGCGCTCCGTGCCGGAGTTACGGAACACCAGAACCGGCGAATCAGACCGTTCGAAGGCGGCGACAGCGGTGGTCGTGGAATGCCGGGGTGCCGCGGCCACAGCCTCGGCGATGATGGCCGCACCGCCACCGGTCATCTCGATCACATCATCCTCATGCTCGTCGTGCCCGTTGGCGAACGGCTCGCGCGCACCGGCGAAATCATCGGCGACGAGGCGGTTGTCGCCATGCCGGTCACGCTTGCGCTTGAAGCGCCGGAGCTGCTTGGCGATACGCTCGACGGCAATTCCGACGCTCTGGTAGGCATCCGCTGCCTCACCTGTCACGTGCATGACCGGTCCATGGTCGAAATGCACCGCGCATTCGGTCTTGAAGCCGAACCCGTCCTTTGCGACCGTCACATGCCCGGAATAGCCCGCCTCGACATATTTCCGAACCGCTTCGTTGAGACGGCTCTCGGCCTGACCGCGGAGCACATCGCCAAGATCGATATTCTTGCCGGAAACACGAATCGCCATGAAATACACCCTTGCCTTGCTGATCGCCGGACGAACCGGGCGATCGTCGTTTGATGGTGCCGACCCGAAAGCCGGCGGCGGTAATTGGTGGCTGGGGATACGGGCTATTTTGGGGAGGACCTCCTGAATCTCGGAACAGGATAGAGGCTACGTCCGCCCCTCCCGCAAAGTCAACGACCGGCTGTGTTGCCCCGCAACAGGATTGTTGCCGGAAAATTGTGCAACCTGATTGTTTCCCGAATTTCTTCCGGTGCAGCCCCGCTCCATCCGGGCGGGTCGAAGTCCGGTTGTCGCGTCAGCTCGCCTTGGCACGCGGCGCCGCGGCGACCTTTTCGCGACGTCGGATGGAGGAGGAGGCGATCCCCATGCCTTCCCGGTATTTCGCGACCGTGCGGCGCGCGATATCGATCCCGATATCCCTGAGCTTGTCGACGATGGCATCGTCCGACAGGACCTTGCTTGGCTCTTCCGCATCGATCAGCTGCTTGATGCGGAAGCGGACCGCCTCGGAGGACACGGAAACCCCGCCGTCGGAGGCGGAAATCGCAGTCGTGAAGAAATACTTCATCTCGAACAGCCCGCGCGGCGTCGCCATGAACTTGTTCGCCGTGACGCGGCTGATGGTCGATTCGTGCAAGGAGACCGCATCCGCAATCATCTTGAGGTTCAGGGGCCGCAGATGCGCGACGCCATAGGTGAAGAACCCATCCTGCTGGCGGACGATCTCGCTCGCAACCTTCAGGATGGTGCGCGCCCGCTGTTCAAGACTGCGCACGATCCAGTTGGCATTGGTCCAGGCCTCATCGACGAAGGAACGGACTTCCTTGAGCTGCTTGTCACCCTGGCCCTTGCCGGAAATGCGGGCATAGAACGCCTTGTTGGCGACAACCCGCGGCAGGGCATCCGAGTTGAGATCGACCTGCCAGCCGCCATCGGGCGTCGCGCGTACGAAGACATCCGGTGTCACCGGTTCGGACGGGGTCGAGCCGAAGATCAACCCGGGTTTGGGATCAAGCCGGCGGATTTCGGCGATCATATCCGCGAGATCTTCCTCGTCGACGCCGCAGACCTTGCGCAGCTGGCCGAATTCGCGCTTGGCGAGAAGATCAAGATGATCAACCAGCGCCGCCATCGCGGGGTCAAGCCGGTCCTTCTCGATGAGTTGCAGGCGCAGGCATTCTGCCAGCGTCCGGGCGCCGACACCGACGGGATCGAAGCCGTGCACGAGCTCCAGCGCGATCTCGCAGCGCTTGAGCGGCACGCCGAGGCGCTCCGCCATCGCCTCCAGCTGCTCGAGCAGATAGCCGGTCTGATCGATCTGATCGAGGATCTGCGAGGCGATCATCCGTGTGAGATCGTCGGTGTCGGTGCAGCCGAGCTGGTTGTCGAGGTGTTCGTGCAGCGTCGTCGCCGCCGCGCAGAACGCCTCGAGATTGGGATCATCCTCGTTGAGCGAGGTGCCCTTGCCGGAGCCGCCGGAAAGATTCCAGAACGGCGAATCAGCCTGCGGCAGCGCCTGATCCGGCACGGCCTCATCCGGGAAAGCGTTTTCGAAATCGGTGCCGGTCTCGCGTTCGAGGGTCGCGCGATCGGTCGGCATATCCTCGCTCGCCCAGTCGCCGGGCTCGGGGGTCGTCGCCGTATCGACGATCGGGCGGTCATCAGCCACAATCGGGGCGTCGTCGACGCGCGAATCACGTTCCAGCAACGGGTTTTTTTCGAGCTCGGCCTCGACGTAGTTCTGAAGTTCGACCGATGAGAACTGCAAGAGCTTGATCGCCTGCAGGAGCTGCGGCGTCATGACCAGAGACTGGCTCTGGCGCATCATCAGTTTGGGACCGATCGACATTTCGCCCGGTGTTGCCTTTTCTAAATCCGCTCGATACCCGCCTTGCCGGCGCCGCCTTCACGGACGATTCGGCAGACGGTCTGCCGGCCCCTCCTGGTTCGGCACGGATATTGCAGCACTTTGCTTTCCCAATCGTGAAGCGCAAGCTGAAAATTCGCACCAACACCGGATTGGCGCGAATTGTGATGCTTCAGAGACGGAAGTCCTCGCCGAGGTAGAGGCGGCGCACATCGGGCGAAGCGATGATCTCATCCGGCGTGCCCTCCATCAGAACCTGCCCGGAATGGATGATATAGGCCCGGTCGATCAGGCTCAGCGTTTCGCGGACATTGTGATCGGTAATGAGCACACCGATGCCGCGCGCCTTCAGATGCAGGACGAGATCCTGGATGTCGCCGACCGCGATCGGATCGATGCCGGCGAAGGGTTCATCGAGCAGCATGAATTTCGGCCGCCCGGCCAGCGCGCGGGCGATCTCGCAGCGCCGCCGCTCACCGCCCGAGAGCGCGATGGAGGGTGATTTCCTCAATCGCGTGATCGAAAATTCCTCGAGCAGGGAATCAAGCTCGTAATCCCGCTTCTTGCGATCGGGCTCGACGACTTCCAGCACGGCGCGGATATTGTCCTCGACCGACAGCCCGCGGAAAATCGAGGCTTCCTGCGGCAGATAGCCGATCCCGAGCCGCGCACGCCGATACATCGGCAGGCCGGTGACATCGAACCCGTCGAGATGGATCTGCCCCTGATCCGCCGGCACAAGGCCGGTGATCATGTAGAAGACGGTCGTCTTGCCCGCACCGTTCGGCCCGAGAAGCCCCACCGCCTCGCCGCGCCGCACATGCAGGCTGACATCCTTGACGACCTGCCGCTTGCCATAGGTCTTGCCGAGCGAATAGGCGGCGAGAACATGCTCTCCGGTCGCTGGATTGGCATCCCCTGTCGCCGGACGCGGGATCGTGATGGCCACAGTGGGGCGACGCGGCGCGGACGGGGAGAAATCGCGCGGATCAGACGCGCCGATGCCAGACGTCGGGCCTCGTCCGCCATCCTGAGCGCGTTTCGGTTTGCGCAGCCGATCCAGCCATTTGCCCAGCACCCGTTTACGCTCCAGCCCCACGAATCAACACCCGGTTGACGCCCCCGCCTCCGGCCCTGCCGGAAGTCCGGTCGCTTTAGCGCAGATTTATGGTTGCGTCACGCGCGGCGCAGGTCGACGGATGTGACCTAGTTCTTCTTGCCGCCGCACTCGCCCGGATTTTTCTTCTTGTCTTCGCTGCCGGGCGTGAAAATACCCTGCACGCGCCCTTTCGCGCCGGCATCAACGGTCGCCTTGCCGGTCTTGACATCATAGACCGCGCGCTCGCCACGCTGCACGTTGTCGCAATCGGCGATGATGACATTGCCGGTGAAGGTCACGGTCTCGACGGGTGCATCATAGGTCATGAAGGTCGAGGTTGCCGACATCGTGCCGGACACGACGCTGACGGGGCCATTGCAATCGATCTTGCGGATCGAATTCTGGCCACTGGAGGGCGCTGCCGTCGGGGTAGGGGCCGCCGCCGCAGGCGGCGCACCCTTGGTGGAACTGGCGCTCGTGTAGTGGATCGTCATGGCCGTGCACCGCAGCGTGCTCTGACCCTGAACGGCCACGACATCGCCGGAGTAGATCGCGCGGTTTTCCTTATCGAAGACCTCGAGCTTGTTGGCGTCGATCTTGATCGGCTCCTTCGAATTACCGCCGAACCCCGCGAACGGCGTGCCTTTGCCTGCCTTGGGCGCGGCACCCTGCGCCAGAACCGGCGTTACCGCGAGCAGCGCGAGCAGGGCACCCAGCACCGGGGCGCGATTTCGGAAGGCTGACATCCTGCGCATGATCGTCCTGTTCCTGTCGTTACTCGGCGGGTGCATCGGGCGCAGGCTCGTTGGCGGCGGTGGAATCCTTGCCTTTGCCGCCCTTCGTATCCGCATTGACGAAATGGCTGCGCACGCGCCCCTCGAACACCAGCTTGTGGCCATTGTCGAGCACCTGCATGCTCTCGGCGGCGACCTCGCCTTGCGGCATTTTCACCTCGACCGGCTTGTCGGTTACGATCACGCCGGTCTTGAACTCGATCTGGGCATCCTTGAGCCGGGCGTCAAGTCCCGATTCGGTGGTGACATTCAGTCCACCGTCGACCTCGAGCCGCTCAATCTTGCTGTCGTAGACACCGCGCGCTCCGGAGAGGTTCGCCCAGCCGTCGTTGCCGGTCTGCATCCGCGCGGTGAGAGTGTCGAGCTCCACCATGTTGGGCGTCTTCAGGTCCTGCGTCGCTGTGGTCGCCGTCAGTTCATAGGAGCGCCCGTCGCGCTTGAAGCCCGAGAGCTTGGGTTTCTCCATCACGATCTTGCGACCCTGGATCGAGACGCCTTCGGTGCTCGCGTCGATGCCCCCGACAAAACCAAGGAAACTGCGCAGCACCAGAAACGCCATGGCAAGCGCCATGCCGACCGGAATGGCGCGCCGGAGCCAGCGCACCCGTTGCGAGTGCCTCGCTGCCGCCAGAAACGCCGGCTCCTGTTGCAGATGCAACGGCAGCGCAAGCACGTGGGACGGGCGGAGCCTGCCGCCGCTCTCCATGCTCACCAGTTGCGCGTTCGCGTCCGACATCGCTTTCCTGTCATCACCGAGGAGCACCCCAAGCGCGGGGTGAGCATGGCGAAGTTATGGCGAACACCCGCCAAAGGTGCAGATCTCGTCAACATAAGCCATAAAGACACGTATCACAGGCAGGTTAAGGGCCCTTTCGCCCCCCGCCGTTCACGCATGCGCGAAAATATCGGTCTCCGGCCAGCCGACAAGATCAAGCTCGGCGCGCGCTGGCAGGAAACGGAAGCAGGCCTCCGCGAGGGCTGTGCGATTCTCGCGCGCCAGCATCACGTCGAGCCGCGCCTTCAGCGCGTGCAGGTGGAGAACATCCGAGGCGGCATAGGCAAGCTGGGCTTCCGAGAGCGTTTCGGCTGCCCAGTCGGAGGACTGCTGCTGCTTCGAGAGGTCAACGCCGAGCAATTCGCGCGTGATATCCTTCAACCCGTGCCGATCAGTGTAGGTGCGGGTCAGCTTCGAGGCGATCTTGGTGCAGTAGACCGGGCTCGGCATCACACCGAAGGCATGGAAGAGCACGGCAAGATCGAAGCGGCCGAAGTGGAACAGCTTCAGGATCGTGGGGTCTGCCAGCATCGCGGCAAGGTTTGGCGCGGTGCGCTGGCCGGGCGCGATCTGGATGACATCCGCATCGCCATCCCCCGTTGAAAGCTGGACAACACACAGCCGGTCCCGGTGCGGAATGAGCCCGAGGGTTTCGGTGTCGATGGCCACAATCGAGCCGGCAGGAATGGGGTGCGAGAGATCCCCGCGATGAAGGCGAATTGTCATGACCAGCGTTCCGGTGAAAAATGGATGCGTTTCGATGCCGCATAACGGCAAATGTGCATAGAGCATGATGTGAAAAAGTGAAAACCGGTTTATCGCAAAACGCATGCGACAAGAATAAGATAAGAGCAAATCTGGCCCGGCAGCCAATTCTGCCGGATTGGCTGCTGCCAGGGTCCTGGCCAAAGTTGATTTGCAATTTCGCAATGGAAAAATCCTGATGCCCCTCCATATATGCACCAACGCACATTGAAAGACGCCCGGCGTCGACGCATCCGAACAGGAGACAGCCATGCAGCTTCACGGCATCCACCACCTCACCGCCGTCACCGCCGATGCGCGCGCCAACCACCGCTTCTATACCGAGGTGCTCGGCCTGCGGTTGGTGAAGAAAACCGTCAATCAGGACGATACCACCGCCTATCACCTCTTCTACGCCGATGGTGAGGCCACGCCCGGCACCGATCTCACCTTTTTCGAATGGCCAGTGCCGCCGGAAACGCGTGGCACGCATGCGATCACCCGAACCGGCCTGCGCATCGCCGGGCGGGCGAGCTTCGAATACTGGCGGCAGCGCTTCGAGGCGCTCGGTGTTCGCCATGGGGAGGCGGCAGAAATCGATGACCGGCTGACGCTCCCCTTCGAGGATCACGAAGGCCAGCGGTTTGCGCTGATCGACGATGGCGGGCTCGGCGAGGCCTTTGGCTGGTCGAAGAGCCCGGTGCCACCGGAGCACCAGATCCGCGGCCTCGGCCCGATCGAGATGAGCGTGCCCGACCTTGGGCGGACGGACCGCTTCGTGACGCAGCTCTACGGCATGCGCGCTGAGCGGACCTATAGCCGCCCGGATGGCATCGCCGTTCATGTCTATGCGATGGGCGAGGGCGGGCCGGCGGCGGAACTGCATGTGGCGGTCGAGCCGGGCCTGCCGATGACGCGGCAGGGCGCAGGCGGGGTGCATCATGTCGCGTTCCGTGCGAAGGACGATGCCGAATACGCCTGGTGGGTCGAGCGCTACGCCGCGATGGGATTGCGTTCTTCCGGGCCGGTGGACCGGTTCTATTTCAAGAGCCTCTACGTCCGCGAGCCCAACGGCATCCTGTTCGAAATCGCGACGGACGGGCCGGGTTTTGCGACCGACGAGACGAAGGAAACGATGGGGCAGAGCCTGTCGCTGCCGCCGTTTCTCGAACATCGCCGCGTCGAGATCGAGGCCGGACTGGAACCGATCACGGCGTGATCGGGCCAATGATCTCCTCGGCTGCCGCGACGATGCGGTCGATGAGGCTCTGCGCCGAGGTCAGGTAAGCCAGCGGCTCCTTCAGCGCAGCCCAGTCAACCGGTGCCGCCGTGAGCGCCGCCAGCGCATCAAAAAGGTGCTGATCGCCAACCGCAGTCATGGCCACGGCCTGCTTGACGATCCCCGACGCGTCGGCGCGCGGCATATGCCCGGCAAGTGCGAAGCTCGCCGCCTCGGCCAGCACGTGGCCCCGCGTCGCCGCGAGGTTCGCACGCATGCGGGCAGCATCCGGTCGCAGCGCGTCGAGCGCCTCGCGCGCGCGGGCCAGCGCCGCGCCCGTTGCGCCGATCAGAGGCGGCAGTGCCAACCATTCCAGCGTCCAGGCCGCGCCATCGCGCTCGTTGACATGGATCGCGGCCTGATGCAGCGCGCCGACCTGCCCGGCGGCAAAACGCGCGAGACTGACCAGAACTTCCGCAATCACCGGGTTCTGCTTCTGCGGCAGCGTGGACGAGCCGCCCGCACCGGCAAATCCGATTTCACCGACTTCCGTTTGCGCCAGCAGCGTGAAATCCGCACCGAGCCGCCCGAGGCTGGTCGCGATCATGGCCATGAGGGAACCGAATTCCTCGATCCGGTCGCGCGCGGCATGCCAGGGCTCGGCGCGGGCGAGGCCAAGCTCGTCGGCCAGCGCATCCATCACCGCAATGCCGACGCTGCCGAGCGCGGCAAGCGTGCCGGCCGCGCCGCCGAACTGCACCGCCAGCACGCGCGGACGGATGTCGTCGATCCGCTGCCGGTGCCGGAGCAGCGGCTGGAGCCAGTTGGCGCATTTGAGGCCGAAGAGCGTCGGCGCAGCCTGCTGCGATCGCGTCCGCGCAAGACAGAGCGTGGCGCGATGCGTCCGCGCCAGCCGGGCCAATGTGCGGATCAGGTCGTCGAGCCTGATGGCGAAGAGATCGAGCACCGCCTGCAACCGGAGCACAAGCGCGATCTCCGCGATATCCTGCGAGGTCGCGCCCCAGTGGAGCCATTGCGCGGCCTCGGAGGGGATCTGCTGCTTCAGTTCGGCGACGAGCGCCGGGGCGGCAACGCCATCGCGCCGCATACCCTCGCCGAGCGCACCGGGATCGATAAAGGCCGCATCGAGCGCGGCAACCAGCGCATCCGCCGCCGCCTGCGGGATGATGCCGAGCCGCCCTTCCACGCTTGCCAGCGCCTTCTCGGCGCGGATCATGGCAGAAATCTCGGCAGCGTCACTCAGGAGATGCGCGGTCTCCGCATCGGACAGAAGGCTGCCGTAGAGCGCGGAATCAAAGGAAAGAGCGGCCATCGGCGTCCCCATAGACATGAACGAGGGGCAGCATAGCCGCCCCTCCCGTATTTCGCGCAACTTCTTTGCGGCAGGGCTTGCCGCCGGCGGCTCACATATCGAAGAAGACCGTCTCCTGATCACCCTGGAGGCGGATCACGAAACGGTAATGCCCGTCCTTTTTCTTCTCGGCGATCAGGGTTTTCCGGCGTTGAACCTGCTCGATGCGATTCAGCGCCGGGTCCACCTGATGCGCGGCCTCGTCCTCGGGGAAATACATCCGGGTGTGCAGGTGGATGTTGATGCCGCGCGCGAAAATCAGCAGCGTGAGGTGCGGCGCCTGCATCTTGCCGCCGCGCCATGCGAGCGCACCGGGTCGGACAGTATCGAAACGTAACTCGCCGGTCTCGAACATGGCCGCCGCGCGCCCCCAGAGCGTATGCTCGCCGACCTGGCCCTTGCTGTCGGCCTGATAGAGCTCGATCATCGCGTCCTTCACCGGCGCGCCGGAGCCGTCGAGCACGATGCCCTCGACGACGATCCGCTCGCCGGGCGCCTCGATGGCGTTGAGCGTCTCGTTCTGGCGGACAGGCAGGCCGGCATGCGCGGGCAAGGTCCCGATATGGACATAGGGGCCGGCCGTCTGCGACGGCGTTTCCTTGAGGTATTCAACGGGCATCGGCTTTTCTCCCATCACAGGCCCTCCCGCTTGTTTTCGAAGAAGGTCTGCTGGCGGCCGCGCAGCACGATATCGAACCGGTAGACGAGGCAATCGAACGGGCGCTGCTCACCCATGTCGAGTTTGGCGATGAGCTGCTGGATGGCCCGTTCGTCCTGAATCGTATGGATGATCGGGCAGAGCGGGATCAGCGGATCACCCTCGAAGTAGAGCTGGCTGATCAGGCGCTGGGCAAAGGCATCGCCGAAGATCGAGAAATGGATATGCGCCGGCCGCCAGTCCGAGCCATGGTTCGGCCAGGGGTAGGCGCCGGGTTTGATGGTGCGGAAGAAGTAATACCCGGCGGCATCGGTCATGCAGCGGCCGCAGCCGCCGAAATTCGGGTCAAGCGGCGCAAGATACCCGTCCTTCTTGTGGCGATAGCGCCCGCCCGCATTCGCCTGCCACACCTCGATCAGCGTGTTGGGCACCGGCCGACCGCACTCATCGAGCACCCGGCCATGGACGATGATCCGCTCGCCGAGCGCGACGCCGGACGAGCCGGTCGCCGCCGCGTAGTTGGTGATGAGATCGTTGTCGAGCTCGTGCAGCATATCGGCCCGGAAGCACGGACCGGTCTTCTCGCCGGGGCCTTGTTCAAGCGAAAGCAGCGCGCATTTGGGCGATCGCAGCACCGAGGTCCTGTAGCCCGGCGTATAGGCGGGCGGGTGCCACGAACGATCCCGCCGCATGAAATCGGGCAGGTGTGCATCAGCAGTGGAAGGGGATGCGGTCATGATGTCCTCACGTTTCCTGCTTTTCGTTTGTCGTCACCCCGGTTGGATCGGATCAGGCTTTTGCCGCCGCCATCTCGGCGTAGGTCTGCTTGGCGATCCCGAAGGCGGCGTTCGCCGCGGGAACCCCGGCATAGACCGCCACGTGCATCAGGGCCTCCCGGATATCCTCCATGCTCGCGCCGGTGTTCGCGGTCGCGCGGATGTGCATCGCGACCTCGTCATGATGCCCGAGCGCCGCCAGCAAGGCGATGGTGATCATCGAGCGCTCGCGGTGCGTGAGCTGATCGCCCGCCCAGACCGTGCCCCAGGCTCCCTCGACGATGAAGCTCTGGAAGGGTGCATCGAATGCGGTCTTGTTGGCCTCGGCGCGATCCACATGCGCATTGCCGAGCACGGCGCGGCGCGTCTTCATTCCAGAGCCATAGCGATCCGTCACGGGTGCCTCCTCGCATCTTGAAGGGATCGTGCTATATCCGAATTGTCATGTAAAACGGTCTCTTCGGCTCTCGCACGTTGTTCGGGTTTCGAACATGATCTCCGGGGTTCCCGGTCATTCCCGCTGGATGGCAGAATCCCCTCGCCAAGCGCGGATGGCAGGTTATCCTCGCCACACTGGGGAATCAGGAGCCAGAAAATCAATGGGTCGCTTGTCAACGCATGTGCTCGATACCGTATCGGGCCGCCCGGCCGCCGGAATGCGTATCGAGTTTCTGGAAGCATCGCCGGATGGCGGCTGGCTGCATCGCGGCGATATCCGCACCAATGCCGACGGGCGCACGGACCAGCCGATCATGGCGGGTGACGCGTTCCACACCGGCCGGTTCCAGCTCCGGTTTCATGTCGCCGACTATTTTCGCGACAAGGGCGCTTCTTTGGGCGTCACCCAGCCCGATCCACCGTTCCTCGACATCGTCCCGATCCATTTCGGCATCGCCGAGCCCGACGGGCATTACCACGTGCCGCTGCTGTGCTCGCCCTGGACCTATTCGACCTATCGCGGCAGCTGATCCATGACCAAACCGCCCATGACCAATCCCCCCTACCCACGCGACATGATCGGCTATGGCGCAAAACCCCCGCACGCGCAGTGGCCGGGCAAGGCGCGCATCGCCGTGCAGTTCGTCATCAATTACGAGGAGGGCGGCGAGAACAACATCCTGCACGGCGATGCGGCCTCCGAAGCCTTCCTCTCGGAGATCGTCGGCGCGCAGCCCTGGCCCGGTCAGCGCCACATGAACATGGAATCAATCTACGAATACGGCTCCCGCGCCGGGTTCTGGCGGCTCCACCGGATGTTCACCGCGCGCAACCTGCCGGTCACGGTGTTCGGCATCGCCTCGGCGATGGCGCGGCACCCCGAGGCGGTTGCAGCGATGCAGGACGCCGGCTGGGAAATCGCCAGCCACGGGCTCAAATGGATCGATTACCGCGATTTCGCCCCGGAGGCCGAAGCGGCGGATATCGCGGAAGCCATCCGCATCCAGACCGCCCTCACCGGCACCCGCCCGCTCGGCTTTTATCAGGGCCGGACGTCCGGGAACTCCGTCCGGCTGACGATGGCGGAAGGCGGGTTCCTCTACTCCGCGGACAGCTACGCCGACGAATTACCGTATTACGTTGAAGGGGCGAACGGACGTGGTTCCAGCGGGCCCTTCCTCATCGTGCCCTATACGCTTGATGCCAACGACATGCGTTTTGCGACACCGCAGGGCTTCAACGCGGGCGACCAGTTCTTCGCCTACCTCAAGGACAGCTTCGACACGCTCTACGCCGAAGGCGAGGACGCGCCGAAGATGATGTCCATCGGCCTCCACTGCCGACTTGTCGGGCGGCCCGGCCGTGCGGCTGCCCTGGCGCGGTTTCTGGATTACGTGGCAAGCCATGAGCACGTCTGGGTCGCGACCCGGCTTGATATCGCCCGGCACTGGGTTGTTACCCACGCACCCGCCGGCGGCTGGAAACCTTCTCGGCTGTCAAAGCCGCTGTTCATGGCGCGCTTCGGCGGCATTTTCGAGCATTCGCCCTGGGTCGCGGAAGCGGCCTTCGCAAACGGACTTGGGCCGGCGGTCGACAATGCGGCGGGACTTCACGCCGTGATGGTCAGCGCCATGCGCGCTGGCAGCGAGGCTGATAAGCTGGCGCTGATCCGCGCCCACCCGGATCTTGCCGGGCGGCTTGCGCTGGCCAAGCAGCTCACGGCCGAATCGACCGGCGAGCAGGCCTCTGCCGGGCTCGACCGGCTGAGCGCGGACGAACTCTCCCGCTTCACCACGCTGAACGATGCCTACAAGGCGCGCTTTGCCTTCCCCTTCATCATGGCGGTGAAGGGCCGCAGCAAGGCGGAGATCATCGCCGCCTTCGAAACCCGTCTGAACAACGATGCCGCGCAGGAATTCGCGACGGCGCTGGCCGAGATCGAGACGATCGCCCGCATCCGCCTCTCCGATATTCTGCCGCAATAGGACGTGACCATGCCGACCACTCCCCTTGAAGCCACATGGGCCGCGCTCCGGGATGCCCGATCAGCGCAAGACAAGACCCGCATCGCGGACCTCTTCAAGGCCGATTCCGCACGCTTCGACAGGCTCTCGTTCCGGCTCGATGATCTCCTCATCGATTTCTCGAAGTGCAAGCTGACGCCGGAAATTCTCGGCCTGCTCGTCGATCTCGCCGAACGCGCCGGCGTGCCCGCGCAGCGCGAGGCGATGTTTGCGGGCGAAGCCATCAACGTGACCGAGAACCGCGCGGTGTTGCACACAGCGCTGCGGGATTTCTCCGGCAGGCCGGTGATGGTGGACGGCAAGGACGTGATGCCCGATGTGATGGCGACGCGCGATGCCTGCTTTGCCTTCGCCGAAAAAATTCGGGGCGGCGATATCGCCGGCACTGGCGGGCAGCGGTTCACCGATGTCGTCAACATCGGCATCGGCGGTTCCGATCTCGGCCCGGCGATGGCAGTGCTGGCGCTCCGGCCCTATCACGATGGACCACGGCTGCATTTTGTCTCGAACGTCGACGGCGCGCATCTTGCCGATACGCTGGCGGGGCTTGATCCCCGGACGACGCTGTTCGTCGTCGCCTCGAAAACCTTCACCACCATCGAGACCATGACGAATGCACGCTCTGCCCGCACATGGCTGGTCGAGCAGCTCGGCGAAACTGCCGTTCCCGACCATTTCGCGGCGGTTTCGACCGCGCTCGACAAGGTTGCGGCCTTTGGTATCGCGCCGGACCGGACCTTCGGATTCTGGGATTGGGTCGGCGGGCGCTATTCGCTCTGGTCGTCGATCGGCCTGCCGCTGATGATCGCCATCGGCGAGGCGGGATTCCGGGCGTTCCTCAAGGGCGCTGAATCGATGGACCGGCATTTTCGTGAAGCGCCGCTCGGTGAAAACCTGCCGGTGCTGATGGCGCTCACCGGCATCTGGCATCGGAACATCTGCGGGTATCCCTCCCGCGCCATCATCCCCTACGACCAGCGGCTCGCGCGGTTTCCGGCCTACCTTCAACAGCTCGACATGGAATCGAACGGCAAATCCGTGAAGAAGGATGGTTCGTCCGTCACCAGCGCGACCGGTCCGATCGTCTGGGGCGAGCCGGGCACCAACGGCCAGCACGCGTTTTTCCAGCTTCTGCATCAGGGCACCGATGTCATTCCCGTGGAGTTCCTGCTGGCGCGGGAGGGCGAAAGTGCGCCGCACCTCGCCGCGCATCACCCGCTGCTCGTCGCCAACTGCCTCGCGCAAAGCCAGGCGCTGATGCTCGGACGCACGCTTGAAGAGGCCGGGGGTAATCCGCACCGCATTTTTGCCGGTGACCGGCCCTCGATCACCATCCTCTACCGCAAGCTCGACCCCTTTGCGCTTGGGCGGCTGATCGCGCTCTACGAGCATCGAGTGTTCGTGGAGGCCGCGATCTGGGGCATCAACGCCTTCGATCAATGGGGCGTGGAACTCGGCAAAGAACTCGCGACCAAGCTTGCCGGCCCGGTGGAAACGGGCAAGGGGCTGGAGGCGCTTGATGGTTCGACAGCAGGGCTGGTGCGGGCGATTCGGGGCAAAAGCTAGAGAAGAAAATCAATGCGCATCTTGCACTACAGAATTGTAGTTACCGATTCTCAGATAGTTTTTGACTGGCTGGATGCGCACAACGCACAAAGAAACCTAGTCCGCTCCGTCGCCTTCAAGATCCGCGACCATTGTTTCATGAAGATATCAATCGAACAATCTTCCATGTCGAAAGAATTTGAAGCGCGATGGTCTCAAAATTTCTATGATCCGACAAAGCAAAATTTATAAAAAAGGCCGCGATCACTCGCGGCCTTGATGGCTTTATCCCGTCATGCCCGCCCTTGTGGCGGGTATCCACGACTATCTCTGCCAAAGCTAGGAAGTCGTGGATGCTCGGGCCAAGCCCGAGCATGACGGCAGCGGCCTGTTCCGAGCTTATTCAGCGTTCCGGGCGGCGTCGCGCTCGGCCTTCTGCTTGGCTTCGAGGTCTTCGCCGGTTTCCTGATCGACAACCTTCATCGACAGCTTGGTCTTGCCGCGATCATCAAAGCCCATGAACTTGACCTTGACCTTGTCGCCTTCCTTGACCACGTCCTGCGTCTTCGCGACCTTCTGGGCCGCGAGCTGGCTGATGTGGACGAGGCCGTCGCGGGCGCCGAAGAAGTTCACGAAAGCGCCGAACTCGACGCATTTCACGACCGTGCCTTCGTAGATCTGGCCGACTTCCGGATCGGAAGCGATCGACTTGATCCAGTTCATCGCGGCCTTGATCTTCTCGCCATCGGAGGAGGCCACCTTGATCGTGCCGTCATCCTGGATGTCGATCTTGGTGCCGGTCTTCTCGGTGATCTCGCGGATCACCTTGCCGCCGGAACCGATGACTTCACGGATCTTGTCCGGGTTGATCTTGATGGTCTCGATGCGCGGGGCATACTGGCCGAGCTGGCCGCGCGGCTGGGTGAGGGCATCCGCCATCTTGCCGAGGATGTGGAGACGGCCGGCCTTCGCCTGATCCAGCGCGACCTTCATGATCTCCTCGGTGATACCGGCGATCTTGATGTCCATCTGCAGTGCGGTGACGCCGCCTTCGGTGCCGGCGACCTTGAAGTCCATGTCGCCGAGGTGATCCTCATCACCGAGAATATCGGAGAGAACCGCGAAGCGCTTGCCTTCAAGGATGAGGCCCATCGCGATACCCGCAACCGGGGACTTCAGCGGCACGCCCGCGTCCATCATCGCGAGCGATGAGCCGCAGACGGTCGCCATCGAGGACGAGCCGTTCGATTCGGTGATCTCGGACACGAGACGGATCGTGTACGGGAACTCGTGCTGCGCCGGAAGCATCGGGCGCATCGCGCGCCATGCGAGCTTGCCGTGGCCGATTTCGCGGCGGCCAGGGGACCCCATGCGGCCGGTTTCGCCGACGGAATAGGGAGGGAAGTTGTAGTGGAGCATGAAGCGCTCCTTGCGGGTGCCTTCCAGCTCGTCGATGAACTGCTCGTCGTCCCCGGTGCCCAGCGTCGCAACCACGAGGGCCTGCGTCTCGCCACGGGTGAAGAGCGCCGAACCGTGCGTGCGCGGCAGCATACCGACTTCCGAGATGATCTGGCGGACATCGGTGAGGCCACGGCCGTCGATGCGGCTCTTGGTATCGAGGATGTTCCAGCGCACGATCTTCGCCTGGACTTCCTTGAACACGGCCTTGAGCTGCTCCTTGTCGAACTTGGCCTCGCCGCCTTCCGGGGCCAGCGTCGCGAAGACCTTGGCTTTCGCGGCGTCAACGGCCTTGTAGCGGCCCTGCTTCTCGATGATCTTGTAGGCTTCGCGCAGATCCTTCTCGGCCACCTCGAGAACAGCCTTCTCGATGGCACTCAGGTCGGTCGGGGAGTAGTCGCGCGGCTCCTTGGCAGCCTTTTCGGCGAGCGCGATGATCATGTCGATCACCGGCTGGAAGCCCTTGTGGCCGTGCATGACCGCGCCGAGCATCACCTCTTCCGAGAGCTGCTGGGCTTCGGATTCAACCATCAGCACGGCGTCGGCAGTGCCGGCGACGACGAGATCAAGAACAGTGTCCTTCATCTGGTCGAGGGTGGGGTTGAGGACGTATTCGCCGTTGATATAGCCGACGCGCGCGCCGCCGACCGGACCCATGAAGGGCACGCCGGAAAGCGTGAGTGCCGCCGAGGTCGCGACCATCGCGACGATATCCGGGTCGTTCTCGAGGTCGTGGCTCAGCACGGTCACGACAACCTGCGTGTCGTTGCGGTAGCCTTCGACGAAGAGCGGGCGGATCGGGCGGTCGATCAGGCGGGAGACGAGCGTCTCCTTTTCCGACGGACGGCCTTCCCGCTTGAAGAAGCCGCCGGGAATACGCCCCGCAGCGAAGGCCTTTTCCTGATAGTTCACGGTGAGCGGAAAGAAATCGATCCCCGGCTTCGGCTCCTTGGCCGAAACGACGGTGGCGAGAACGGTGGTTTCGCCGTAGGTCGCGAGAACGGCGCCATCGGCCTGACGGGCGATGCGGCCGGTTTCGAGCGTCAGCGTGCGGCCGGCCCATTCGATGGATTTGCGTTGAACGTCAAACATTGTCTTGTCCTGTCATGACGAGGTGGCCCCCATGGCCAACCTCGCGGGTTCGGATGCGCGCGATTTTCCGCCCCGGATCAGCCGGGGCGGCGACGCGCATGCTTCACTTCGGTGAGAGCCGCTCAAACCCATGAGCAAGACGGCGGGACGCTTCCCTTGTGGGCGCACACAGCGCCAAAAGCGTCCGGCGATCCTGCCATGGCATTCGCCGGCTCTCGCAACCGGCGGCCCCTGCCGCCCGGTTGTCTGAGGAGAGGCGATACCCGCCTCACCTCGTTTGTTTCGGCCAAAGGCCGGATTAGCGGCGGATGCCGAGGCGTTCAATCAGCGTCTTGTAGCGCGCTTCGTCCTTGCGCTTGAGATAATCAAGCAGCGAGCGGCGCTGGGACACGAGCTTGAGAAGCCCGCGACGCGAATGGTTGTCTTTCTTGTGGGTCTTGAAGTGCTCGGTGAGGTTCGAGATCCGGATGGAAAGGATGGCAACCTGCACTTCCGGCGAGCCGGTATCGGCGGCCTTGGTCGCATATTCAGAAATCAGCGCGGTTTTGCGCTCTGCCGTAATCGACATCGTGATCCTCCTAGGGGTACGAGAAATGGCCCGGCCGGGATGTCGTCCAGCGGGGTCAACGAAGGTGCGGAGGGCGAAACCCTCCACGCCTGAGGCGTCGCAATACCAGAGTTCCACGAAATAGCCAGCGAAAAAGGCCGAAAAATCGCGTCAGGCGAGATTGAAGACCCGGTGCGGCTTCAATTCGCCCTTGTCCATCTCGGCGATGGCAATGAGTTCATGGTCACAGTGAACCGCCACCTGCCCAAGCATGTTCGGCGCATCGCGCCCGCGCAGGATCACGCCTTGCCCGCGCTTGAGCCTGCTGGCCTCATGGCGGGACACCTGGATGTCCGGGATTTCCTGCAAGCCGCGATCGACCGGCGCCAGCAGGTCCGCCACATGCGCTTCCTGCTCGGCAGCATCCTCGAAGGGCGCGGTGAGATCGTCATGGGTGATGAAATCGCTCTCCTGAAACGGCCCGACGCGCGTGCGCCGGAGCGCCGTCACGTGCCCGAAGCACCCGAGGGCGCGGCCGAGATCCCGAGCGATGGCACGGACATAGGTGCCCTTGCCGCAGGCGGCTTCGAGCGTCGTCGTGCCGTTTTCATGCGCGACGATCTCGAGGCTGTCGATCAGCACCTCGCGGGCTTCCAGCGTCACTTCCTCGCCATCGCGGGCGAGATCATAGGCGCGTTCGCCGTCGATCTTGATCGCGGAGAACTTCGGCGGCACCTGCATCACCGCGCCGGTGAAGCGCGGCAGGAAGGCCTCGACCTCGGCGCGCGCGGGGCGCTTGTCCGAGGTCTGCTGCGCCGTGCCCTCGGTATCATCAGTCGTCGTCTCGACGCCCCAGGTCACGGTGAAACGGTAGGCTTTCTTGCCATCCATCACATACGGCACGGTTTTCGTGGCCTCGCCGAGCGCGATCGGCAGGCAACCGGAGGCCAGCGGATCGAGCGTACCGGCGTGCCCTGCCTTTTTCGCGCGGAAGACGCGCTTGACGATGGCAACCGCGTGGGTCGAGGTCATGCCGACGGGCTTGTCGAAGATCAGCCAGCCGTGAACATCACGCTTTTTCGGGCGCGGGGGCTGGACTGGGTTTGCGGTCGTGGGAGTGTCAGTCATTCTTTATCGGCTTTTTCGGTCTGTTCGGCGGCAATGATCGCCCGCGCCTTCTTGTCCTCGAGATCGCGTTTGACGCGCTCCTCCTCGAAGAGGCGTTCGATGCGTTCGGCTTCGTCGTAGCGGTCATCAACGCGGAAACGCAGGTCGGGTGAGAATTTCAGTTCGCGCAGGCGGCGGGAGACCTCGTGTCTGAGCGCCTTCGCATTGCGGTTGAGCGCGGCGACGGCCTCCGCCTCGCCAACGCCGCCGAGCGGCATGATCAGCACCGTGCCGTGACGAAGATCCGGCGACATCCGGACTTCGAGCACCGAGATGATCTGCCCGGCCAGCTCGGGATCGTGGATATCGCCGCGCGCCAGCACCTCGGCGAGGGCATGGCGCACCTGCTCACCCACGCGCAGCATGCGCTGGGACGGGGCACCGGCAGAGGCGTTGGGACGAACCATGGATCTGGCTCCTGACGTTGATTTTACCCCGAAGAGCCCGGCCCGAAATGGGAAAGGCCGGGAATACCCGGCCTCTCGCAAAGCTCAAGAGGCCAGCTGGTTTAGAGCGAGCGCTGGATTTCCTCGACGCGGAAGCACTCGATGATATCGCCGGCGCGCATATCCTCGTAGTTGGCGAAGGCCATGCCGCATTCCTGACCGGACTGGACTTCCTTGACCTCGTCCTTGAAGCGCTTGAGCGTCTTGAGCGTGCCTTCGTGCACCACGATGCTGTCGCGGATCAGGCGCACCTTCGCGCCGCGCTCCACCTTGCCGTCGGTGACCACACAGCCCGCGATATTGCCGACCTTGGTGATGTTGAAGACCTGCTTGATCTCGGCGTTGCCGAGCATCGTCTCGCGCAGCGTCGGGGCCAAGAGGCCGGACATCGCCGATTTCACGTCATCCACGAGATCGTAGATGATGTTGTAATAGCGGATCTCGACGCCGGACCGCGCCGCCAACTCGCGCGCTTCCTTGTGGGCACGCACATTGAACGCCAGCACCACGGCATTCGTCGCATTCGAGAGCGTGATGTCGCTCTCGGTAATGCCGCCGACGCCCGTGTGCAGCACGCGCGCCCGGACTTCGTCGTTGCCGAGCTTCTCGACCGAGGCCGCAATCGCTTCGACGGAACCCTGCACGTCACCCTTGATGATGAGCGGGAATTCCTTCTTGCCGGCGGCATCCTTCGCCAGCTTCATCATATCGACGAGGCTGCGTGACTGACCACCGCCGCGTGCGGCCGCCGAATCGCGCTTCTGGCGATCACGGTAATCGGTGATTTCACGGGCACGCGCCTCGCTCTCGACGACAGCGACGCGGTCACCCGCTTCCGGCGCGCCCTGAAAGCCGAGGATCTCGACCGGCAGCGACGGGCCGGCCTCGGTGATGCTCTCGCCCTTGTCGTTGATCAGCGCACGAACGCGGCCCCACTGCGAGCCCGCGACGACGATATCCCCGGTGCGCAGCGTGCCGCGCTGGACCAGAACCGTCGCCACAGGGCCGCGGCCGCGATCGAGCTTGGCCTCGACAACCGAACCTTCAGCCGCCCGATCCGGGTTGGCCTTGAGCTCGAGCACTTCGGCCTGCAGCTGGATCAGCTCCAGCAACTTGTCGAGATTGAGCTTCTGCTTGGCGGAAACCTCGACCTCGATCGTGTCGCCGCCCATGCTCTCGACCTGCACGTCGTGCTGGAGGAGTTCCTGGCGCACGCGCTCGGGCTTGGCTTCCGGCTTGTCGATCTTGTTGATCGCCACGATCATCGGCACATTGGCCGCCTTGGCGTGGTTGATCGCCTCGATCGTCTGCGGCATCACGCCGTCATCCGCGGCCACGACGAGGATGACGATATCCGTCACCTTGGCACCGCGGGCGCGCATCGCCGTAAAGGCGGCGTGGCCCGGCGTATCGATGAAGGTCACGAGGCCGCCAAGCGGCGTTTTGACCTGATAGGCACCGATGTGCTGGGTAATCCCGCCGGCTTCGCCGGAGACGACATTCGTCAGGCGGATCGCATCGAGCAAGGACGTCTTGCCATGATCGACGTGGCCCATGATGGTCACGACCGGCGGACGCGAAACGAGATGATCGTCGATATCGGTCTCGGTGAAGAGACCTTCCTCGACGTCCGCTTCCGAGACGCGCTTGACGGTATGACCCATGTCCTCCGCCACGATCTGCGCCGTATCGGCGTCGATCGTATCGGTGATCTTGTGCATCTGGCCCTGCTTCATCAGCAGGCGGATGACATCGACCGCACGCTCGGACATGCGGTTCGCGAGCTCCTGGATCGTGATCGTCTCCGGGATCGTCACTTCGCGGATGATCTTTTCCTTGGGCTCGTTCGCGGCCATGCCCTTCATGCGCTGGACGCGGCGCTTGAACGCGGCAACAGAGCGCGTGCGCTCGTCATCCCCGGTCAACACGCTGGTCACGGTCAGGCGGCCGCGCGATTTCTCGGTGCCGGCCTTGGCGCGTTCGGGCTTGGCGGGGGTGAGCGCCTTGACACCGGGCTTGCGGATACCGCGCTCGTCATCGTCATCGCGGACAGGCTTGACCGGCGCATTGCCTACCTGCCGCTGCGGACGCATGTTTTCCAGTTCCTCGATCGGGGCGGCGCCCGAAATCGAGGGACGCGGCCCAGGCGGACGCGTGCCGGCAGGCGCCTGTCCGGGACGCGGCGCAAAACCGAGGCGAACCGTGCCCTGCGGGCGATCGCCTTGCGGGCGCGGCGCGCCATCGGAGCGGAAGCCGCCCTCAGGGCGAGGGCCACTTCGAAAGCCGCCTTCGGGACGCGGAGCGCTGCTGCCCTCGCGGCGGAAATCGGAACGCGGAGCCGCACCGTCCCGCGGCGCATCAGACGGGCGACGTTCGCCGGCCCCTTCGGCTGGGCGGCCAAAACGCGGGCCATCAAGGCGCGGGGGGCGGGCACCGAAATCGCGCTGGGGCGCACCCGTGCGGGCACCCTGATCCTGCCGGGGTTCGTAGCGGGTTGTCGTCACAGCAGGCGCTGGCGATGCCGGTCGGGCGACCGCAACAGGCGGGGATGCCGGCACGGCAGGAACAGCGGGGGCAGCGGCTTCCTGCGCCGGTGCAGGCGCAGCCGGGGCGGTTGTCGGAGCCGGAGCCGGCGCCGGCTTTTCAGCACTGGCGATTTCCTGGCGGCGGGCTTCCTCTTCGTGGCGCCGCGCCTCTTCGGCCGCGCGCTGGCGGGCCTCGAGTTCCCGACGCTGGTTTTCCTGCCGCTGCTGATCTTCTTCCTGCTGGCGGCGCATGGCCTCCTGAAGAACCTGGGCGCGGGCACCGCGTTCGTCTTCGGTCAGGTTGCGCTGTGCGCCACCAAGGCCAAGGCGGGGCTGCTGCGATCGCGGCTCGCCCGGGGGCGGACGCACGACAGCCGCAGGCGCAGGCTTCGTTTCCACGACCGGTGCCCGGACAGGTTCAAACCCACCGGGACGACGCTTCTTCGTCTCGACGACAACAGCATTGGTGCGGCCGTGCGAAAAGCTTTGCTTGACCACGCCGGTCTCCACCGGGCGCTTCAGCGAAAGCGTCTTCGGCCTGTCGCCTGAGTTGTTATTCTCACTCATCCGTGTCGTAATCCTCGACGATCGATCGTCAGTTCGGTCTGCCAACCCCGGTCCGCGCCTTGCGGATCAGGCCTATTCTTTCGGGTCCATCGCGGTGTCGAGCGGCACATCATGCGCCATCCCGTCACCGGCTTCACTCTGGAGCGGAAATCCGGGAATGCCGGAAGGCCCGCTTGCCGAAGCATCAAGATGCTTCGCCGGGCCGCCCGCCTGGAATTCAACGAACCTCAACGCCCGATCCAGAAAGACCGAGGCAGCGTCATGAACCGTGAGCGCCGCATGTATCACATGTTCCCGCCCGATGGACAGACCTAATTCTTGGGCGGAAAAGGCCCGGATCACGAGCGGGTTCCGCTTTCCCCGCGCCTTGCTGTGGGAGGCCCGCTGGAGCCGCGCGACTTCGGCCTCCGAGCCATCGCTCGCCTGCACCAGTGCGAGCAGCCCGCCACGGATACCCTCGATCTTGGCAAAACCGCTGGTCACCGCCCCCGCCTTGTTCGCGAGCGAAAACATCTGCAGCGCATCCTTGCGCAGGAGGTTGGCGACCTCGGTCGCGAGATCGTCAGAAACCGTCACCTTGGCCTTCAGCCCGCGCTGGAAGGCTTTCCGCGCGATCGCCTGCTTCAGGATTTCAGCGGAATTCGTGACCCAGACGCCCCGTCCCGGCAGGCGGGCGCGGATATCGGGCACGACCTGACCATCCGGCCCGGCGACGAAACGGATGAGATCGGAGACAGGGCGCACGCCGCGCGTGACGATGCACAGACGTGCTACCGCCTTGCGATCCGGGCCCTCGTCTCCTTCCTCATCCATGCCATCAGCCTTCTTCGCCGGCTTCGACGTCTTCTTCCATATCGTCTTCGGCAGCAGCCTCGACCCAGCCTGCGGCAACGCGCGCGGCCATGATCATGGCTTCCGCCTCGGCACGGGAGACGTCGAGCTCCGAAAGATAGCCGGTGTAGCGGGTCGTCTCGCTGCCCTTCTTCTCGGTCCAGCCAACGAGATCATCGGTGGCACAGCCCGCGAGATCCTCGACGGACTTGACGTCATTCTCGCCGAAAGCAACCAGCATGGCAGAGGTGACGCCCGGAATTTCCGTGAGCGCATCCTCGACCCCGAGTTCCCGACGGCGCGACTGGCGCTCGCTTTCGATGCGCTCGAGATAGCCCCGCGCGCGGGCCTGAAGTTCATCCGCCGTTTCAGCATCAAACCCTTCGATCGACAGCACATCCGCGCGGTCGACGTAGGCGATTTCCTCAATGGTCGCAAAGCCTTCGGAAGCCAGCAACTGGCCGACCATCTCGTCGACATCGAGCGCTTCGCAGAAGAGCTTCGAGCGCTCGACGAATTCCTTCTGGCGACGCTCGGATTCCTCGGCTTCCGTGACGATATCGATGTTCCAGCCGGTGAGCTGGGACGCCAGACGCACGTTCTGGCCACGGCGGCCGATTGCGAGGCTGAGCTGATCATCGGGGACGACGACCTCGATGCGCTCGCTCTCCTCATCAAGCACGACCTTGGCGACCTCTGCCGGCTGCAGCGCATTGACGAGGAAGGTCGCGATATTGTCTGACCACGGAATGATATCGACGCGCTCGCCCTGCAACTCCTGCACCACCGCCTGGACGCGGCTGCCGCGCATGCCGACGCAGGCGCCGACCGGATCGATCGAGCTGTCGCGGGAAATCACCGCGATTTTCGCGCGGCTGCCCGGATCACGGGCCACGGCCTTGATCTCGATGACACCGTCATAGATTTCCGGCACTTCCTGCATGAACAGCTTCGCCATGAACATGGGATGCGTGCGGGACAGGAAAATCTGCGGCCCGCGCGTCTCGCGGCGCACATCGAAGAGATAGGAGCGGATGCGATCGCCCGGGCGGAACACCTCGCGCGGGATCAGCTCGTCGCGGCGGATGACCGCTTCGCCCTTGCCGAGATCGACGATCACATTGCCGTATTCGACACGCTTGACGACGCCGTTGATGATTTCGCCGATACGATCCTTGAACTCGTCATACTGACGATCCCGCTCGGCTTCGCGCACCTTCTGGGTGATGACCTGTTTGGCCGACTGCGCGGCCATGCGGCCGAACTCAACCGGCGGCAGCGGCTCGGAGAAGGTGTCGCCGACCTGCGCGGCCGGGTTCTTCTTGCGGGCTTCCGCAAGGTCCATCTCGCGCGAGTCATTCTCTACGGCATCGACCACCTGCATGATCCGCGTCAGCCGCACCTCACCCGATTTCGGGTGGATTTCGGCGCGGATGTCGGTCTCGCTGCCGTAACGGGAACGCGCGATCTTGGCGTAGGCATCTTCCATGGCGCCCAGAACGATCTCGCGATCGATCGACTTCTCACGCGCGACCGCATCGGCGATCTGCAACAGCTCGAGGCGGTTTGCACTGACTGACATGGGTTCCTCCGTCTGGTTCTTCTGGGGGTGCCGGGTTGCCGGTCACCTGATCGGAATGGGATGGTTCGGCTAATGCTTCTTGAAACGCCCGGGGCCGCTGGGCTTCTTGACAGGTTTGATCGGACGCGGCGCACGGGGTGCAAGCTTGGCCAGCGTTTCGGGTGCCGGCACGGCGGCTTCGCCCCCTTCCTCGTCGTCCTCGTCGAGGCCTGCGAGGCGCAGGGCTTCCTTGCCGCGTCGGAGCGATTCCTCAATCACCGCATCGGTCAGCACGAGGCGCGCCTCGGCGATATCGCGGATATCGAGCACGGGACGCTGGTTTTCGCCTTCCGGCACATCGGGGAGCAGGATCGTCACCTTCTCGCCCTCGACCGCATCGATGAAGCCCCGGTAGCGCTTGCGACCATCGACCGCGATCGCCATCTCGATGCGTGCATCAAAGCCGATCCAGCGCGAGAAATCGCTGACGCGCACCAGCGGGCGATCAATGCCCGGCGAGGAAATCTCGAGATGATACTGGACCGAGATCGGGTCCTCGACATCCAGCAGCGGTGCAACGGCGCGGCTCACGGCCTCGCAATCGTTCACGCCCATGGTGCCATCCGGCTTTTCCGCCATGATCTGAACCGTGCAGCCGTTGAGGCCGGAGACCTTCACGCGCACCAGACGATACCCGAGCGAGCGGATCATCGGGTCGACGATCCGTCCGACGCGCTGCGCGACTCCGTTTTCGGTGATGAGTCTGGGCTCGTTGAGTTCGTCCATGTCTTTCCTTTATCGGGCCAGAAGGCCCGATGATCCCTCGCACAAGCTCGGCAGCGCCGTCGCGCCTGACCTCGGCTTTCAGCCTCGGTGCGCTGCCCGCCCGAAGCGTCCGAAATCTCTGTCTGCGGGCCACCAAAACAAAAAGAGCGGGTCCGTCTCCGGCCCACCCTGTTTTCGCGTATGACCCCGCGTAAACTGAGATTGATGAAACCCGGATACGCCGGTATCAATCAAAAATCAAGCTAATTGGAACCGTCGGGGGGCTGGCGATCGAAATTCGAGAGCCCTGACAGGAGATACCCGATCAGCCCGCCGATCAGGGCCGCCAGCGTCTGCCCATCCAGAAGCTTCTCCATGCCGAGGATCAGGATGATCGGCAGCAGGAAGACAACGGCGATGAACTGAACGGCGCGAACGCCAATCGCCTTTTTGGTGGCAATCCGATGCCACATGAAGCCGATGAAGCCGATCGGCAGCATGAGGGCGGCGATGAGTTCAACGTATTCCTTGACAGTATCCATTCTTCAAAACCCCTGATCAAAATGCAGCGGGTTTCATCCTAACGCATGCCGCCGGAAGCGGAAATAGCCGGGCACGCGGCCTTCGCGCAGCGCCTTTTCCTCGTAGCGGGTGCGGTGCCATTCCGGCCAGGGCTGACGCCAGTCATCCGCCGTCTCCGCACACCAGACCAGCGTGTCCTGCTGCGCGATGCGGGCCAGCGTCCAGCCGGCGTAATCATCGATATCGGTCGCAAAGCGCAGCTCGCACCCCTGCTTGAGCACGCGCGCGACCTCCGCAAGAAAATCGTCGTCGACGATCCGGCGCTTGCGCTGCCGGCGTTTCGGCCAGGGGTCGGGGTAAAGGAGATAGACCCGGTCGAGGCTGGCATCGGGCAACGCGGCCAGCACCTCGCGCGCATCCCCGCGCAAGGCCCGGATGTTGGTGAGCCCGTCCTGCTCGATCGCCGCCAGCAGCTTGGCAACGCCGTTGAGGAAGGGCTCGACGCCGAAATAGCCGATTTCCGGATGCAACTTCGCCATCGCCGCGAGATGTTCGCCGCCACCAAAGCCGATCTCCAGCATCAGGGCTTCAGGCTGGCCGGAGAACAGGGCAGCCGGTTCATCCTTGAGCGCAGCGACATCGATCGCCAGCGCCGGCAACATCGTGGCCATGCGTCCGACCTGGGCGGCGCGCAGCGCCTTGCCCTTCGAGCGGCCATAAAGCTGACGGCGAGGCCCCGTTTCAGGAGCCTCGCCGCCGGATTTGCTGTCAATCGTCACGGCAGCCGCCACAAGATCAGGCGAGGGCCTTCTTGATCGCCGGGACAAGATCGGTCTTCTCCCAGGAGAAGCCGCCATCGCGCGATGCCTTGCGGCCGAAGTGGCCGTAAGCCGACGTGCGGGCGTAGATCGCCTTGTTGAGGCTGAGCTGCTGGCGGATGCCGCGCGGGCTCAGATCCATGATCTCCGGCAGGATCGCCTCGAGCTTGGCTTCGTCGGCCTTGCCGGTCGCGGTGCCGTGCAGATCGACATAGACCGAAAGCGGCTTTGCGACGCCGATGGCATAGGAGAGCTGGATCGTGCAGCGCTCGGCAAGGCCGGCCGCCACAACGTTCTTCGCGAGGTAGCGCGCGGCATAGGCCGCCGAGCGGTCGACCTTGGTCGGGTCCTTGCCGGAGAACGCGCCGCCGCCATGCGGGGCCGCACCGCCGTAGGTGTCGACGATGATCTTGCGGCCGGTGAGGCCGGCGTCGCCATCCGGGCCGCCGATCACGAAGGCGCCGGTCGGGTTGACGTGCCAGACCGTATCCTTCGAGACCCAGCCGGCGGGAAGCGTCTCGCGGATGATCGGCTCGACGATCTTCTGGATGTCCTTGGAGGTCAGCTTCGCGTCGAGATGCTGGGTCGAGAGCACGATCTGCGTCACGCCGACCGGCTTGCCGTTCTCGTATTTCACGGTGACCTGGCTCTTGGCATCCGGGCCGAGCACGCCGCAGCCCTTTTCGCCGGCCTTGCGGGCCACGGTGAGCACTTCGAGGATCTTGTGGGCATAGTAGATCGGCGCCGGCATCAGTTCCGGCGTTTCCTTGCACGCATAGCCGAACATGATGCCCTGATCGCCGGCGCCTTCGTCCTTGTTGCCGGAGGCATCAACGCCCTGCGCGATATGCGCGGACTGGGGATGCAGCAGCACATCGATCTTGGCCTTCTTCCAGTGGAAGCCGTCCTGCTCGTAGCCGATCGCGCGGATTGCCTTGCGGGCGACGCTCTTGACCTTGGATTTCATCGCCTTGTCGTCGAGCGAGGTGCGGACTTCACCGGCGATCACAACGCGATTGGTCGTGGCCAGGGTTTCGCACGCAACGCGAACCTGCGCCGGGTCCATGCCCGCCTTCGCAGCTTCACGGAAGAAGAGATCGACCACTTCGTCCGAAATCCGGTCACAGACCTTGTCCGGATGACCTTCGGAAACGGATTCAGAGGTGAAAAGATACGAGGACCGCGCCACGGTGAGCTCCCTTGCCTGGACTTTCGGAACGGGCAGAACGACACCCGCTGATAGCGGACGCATCCCCAGTGCCGACGGGCGCGTCTCTTGTCCCAGATTGCGCGAGGGGTCAAGTCTCTTTGGCGAACGAGTTCGCCAAAAAGAACAGGTAATGCGAAAAAAGAAACGATGTGGTGCAGGTCACGCGCAAATTGCGCGGGTTAACCCTTGCGTTGCCCGTCCACCAGCGTCGTCACGAGGTCCACAACGCGCCGGCGCACCCTGAGGTCATCGATCGAGGCAAAGGCGCGCGCCAGGGCGACGCCCTCGGGGGTCGAGAAGATGTCGATCGTGTAGTCCGCCTGGGCGTTTTCTGCAAAACCGACGGCCATCGCGATGTTTTCGTCCCGGGGTGCACCGTCAAAGAAAAAGGATACCGGTACACCCAGAACCTGGGCGATGTTCTGCATTCGGCTGGCGCTGATGCGGTTGGTACCCTTCTCGTATTTCTGGATTTGCTGAAAGGTGACGCCAAGCGCCTCACCAAGCTTCTCCTGGCTCATGCCAACGGTGATCCGGCGCATGCGGACGCGGCTACCGACGTGGCGATCAACGGGGCTCGGTGCTTTTTTCATCAGGTGTTCGTCAGCCAACATAATATCCTCGGTTCTCGATATCGGGCAGCGGGTAGTATGCCGGCAAAATTATCCAGCGGAAACGCGGAATTTGTGAAAAAAACTCACTCTCCACGCCTACCCAGAAGCGCTAACAGGAAATACATAATCATAACGGACGCGAAACTATACCAGTTCGCCCAGCGATACAACGTGTTTGGCAGGCCTGTGGGTAACGGCGAATCCAGGACATCCGCGACACCGAGCGGCAGGGAGGCAAGCTCCCGGCCATAGGGGTCGAAGACCGCAGATACACCACTGTTCGCAGCCCGCACCAACGGTTGGCCAAACTCAACCGCGCGCATCCTTGCCTGAGCAAGATGCTGGTATGGGCCAAAGGTATTACCGAACCACGCGTCATTTGTCACGCTGATGAATACACTTTCTCCGCGCATATCTGTTGCCAATTCATGCGGAAAGATCGATTCGAAGCAGATGATCGGGATCACTGCCGGCAACCCGGCAATCGCCAGCGGCTTTCGGACAGGGCTTGCCGAGAAGCCGCCGATGACCTTGACGAACTGCTCAAGGCCCATCGCGCGCAGAAAGCGATCGAACGGCAGATATTCGCCGAAAGGCACGAGGTGGACCTTGTCGTAGGTCCCGATGATCCCGGTCTTGTCGAGAGCCTGCATTGAATTGAAATAGCGATAGCGTGATTCGCCGGAGGGCTCAGCCAGCGGCTCGGCGCGCACCGAGCCCGTGATCAGCTGCGTTCCCGGTGGCAGGAATCGGGTGATAGCCTCCAGCGCCCTCGGTGTCCGCTCGAGAACGAAGGGAAACGGGGATTCCGGCCAGATCAGATGCGTCACATCCGCAACACCGGAAGCGTGCGCGCCCTTGGCGACATCGCTCAGCGCAAAGAACTGCTCGAGAACCGCCGCACCATCCTGCTGCTGATTCTTGATGTCCTGAGCTATATTGGGTTGCATGATCCTGAGCTTGACGTTCGGAACCATTGCCAGCACCGAATAATCGATTCGAAGGCCTCCGGCGGACTGAAGCCGGACCCAGCCGAAGGCCGCCATGCCGCAAAGCGCGACGGCTGCCAATACCGGCAGACCCCAGCGCGCAAGGCCGCTCCGGCCGGTCAGGATCACGGCCGGTGCCGCGAAGATCACGAAGGCCAGCAACCCAAGCCCCTCGCTTCCGATGACCGACGCCAGCTGGACGAGCACGAGGTGATTGGCAAAAGCCTGCCCGAAGCTGTTCCAGGGAAAGCCGGTGAAAACCCAGCCCCTCAACCACTCGGATACGCCAAGCCCAAACGCCAGCGCAAAAACCCTCAGCGCGCCCGGTGACCAGAAAAGATGCGCGAGCGCCAGACCCAAAGCCGGAAACAGCGCCAGCACCGCCGGCAACCCGACGACGCCGAGCGGCATGAGCCAGAGGAACGCATCACCCCCGACGATGAAGGCCGCGCCAAGCCACCACAGGCCCGCCAGGAAATAGCCGAACCCGAACCACCAGCCGATCAGAAAAGCCCCCGTCAACCCGCGCACCGACGCGCGCCGACCCCCGACAAGGCCGTCGAGGAGCCAGACCAGCAGCGGAAAACTGATGAGATAGGCCGGCAGGAAATCGATCGGTTGCATCGCCAGAGCGGCGATACCGCCTGCAAGAAGCGCCAGGGCATATCGGATCCGCCCGCTCGCAAGCAGGATGGCGCTGAACCACTCCTGTGTCTGGGCGGGTATCCCGCGAGAGCTTGACGTTGCCATCACATCCGTAACCAACCCGGAACCGAAACTATTGGCGAATCACGCCAACGCACGAGGACTACCGGTTGAAGTCATCCTTGGGAACCACCATCCGGTTGACACCGGAACAATCAAGCCCTGAACTTTGTCGCCGCACGCCTAGGCGATGCTCTCGCCGGGCGGGATTGGCGCAATTTTGATGCGTTTCAGGCGGCGCGAATCACCGTCCAGCACCGTGAAAACCAGCCCGACGGGAACCGTGACGACCTCCCCCTTGACCGGAACACGCCCGAGAAACGCCGTGACATAGCCGCCGATCGTGCCGATATCATGCTCGTCGCTCGCCGGTTCCAGCTCGACATTCATCAGCCGGGCAACATCGTCGATCGCGGCGTGCGCGTTGATGGCGATCGCGCCGTCCCCGAGCGTTTCGACCTCGGCATCCTCGATGATATCGTGCTCGTCCTCGATCTCGCCGACGATGATTTCGAGAAGATCTTCCAGCGACACCAGCCCGTCGGTGGCGCCATATTCATCGATCACCAGCGCCATGTGGATGCGCTTGGCCTGCATTTCCAGCAGCAGATCGAGCGCGGGCATCGATCCCGGCGCGAACAGCACCGGCCGGATGAGGTCGATATCGGCGATTTTTGCGTCCAGCGCGACGGATTCGAGCCGCGCGAACATGTCGCGGATGTGGATCATGCCGCGGGGATCATCCAGCGTTTCGGAATAGACCGGCAGCCGGGAATGTGCGGCAGAGGCGAACAATTCACGCAAATCGGAAAAGCGTGCGCCATCGGAAATCCCGATGATCGAACCTCGCGGCACCATGACATCCTGCACGCGGATATCACGCGCCGTCAGCAGATTGCGCAGGATCCGCTTTTCCTCGCGCGTGAAATCATCGGTTTCGCGCTCCTCGGATTCCTCGAGAGCATCCTCGAGATCGTCGCGGATCGAGGCCGGTGCCTTCAGGCCGAGCGCGATCTTGAACCGTTCGATCCAGGAATCGTGACGTTCCTTGGGCGCATCCTTCCGGAGCGCCTCCGACGTGCTGTTGCGTTCCGTGCTATCGTCCTGGCTCATCAGGCGGCCCCCCCGTCCGCTGCTGTAACCGGGTTTTCAGGCTCGCTGGCTGCATAGGGATCGGCAATCCCCAGCCCGGCGAGCAGGCGGATTTCAAGCGCTTCCATTGCTTCCGCTTCTGCTGCGGTCTCATGGTCATGGCCAAGCAGATGCAGCGTGCCGTGGACAACCAGATGCGTCAGATGATCCACCAGCGTCTTGCCTTCGGCCTCGGCCTCGCGGGCGCAGGTCTCGAAGGCCAGCGCGATATCGCCAAGGACAAGCGCGGGATCGCCCGGCATCGATGGTGCAGGAAAGGACAGCACGTTGGTCGGCATATCCTTGCCGCGAAACGATGCGTTGAGCCGACGGATCGTCGCATCATCCCCCATCAGGAAGGAAACGCCGGCCGCAGGCCTTCCGGCCTCGGCGAGCACGGTCGTCGCGGCGCGGGCGACGAGCGCTTCGAGCCCCTCGACCGCTTCCCAGCCCTTCGCCTCGATGAGCACGTCGATATCAGGCATCGTGTCAGACATTGCCGCGCCCCGAACCGGGATGGCTGATGTCGCTTTCCTCGTAGGCCTGCACGATCCGCCGGACGAGATCATGCCGCACCACGTGCTGATGCCCGAACTTGACGTGGCCGATGCCCTCGACGTTCTGCAGGAGGTTGATCGCCTCGCTGAACCCGGATTTCTGGCCCGGCGGCAGATCGATCTGCGTCGGGTCTCCGGTGATGATCATCCGCGAGCCCTCGCCAAGCCGCGTCAGGAACATCTTCATCTGCATCGAGGATGCATTCTGCGCTTCATCGAGCAGGATCAGCGCGTTCGAGAGCGTGCGCCCGCGCATGAAGGCGAGCGGCGCGACCTCGATGACATTGGTCTGGAGCGCGCGCTCAACCATGCGGCCTTCCATGAAGTCATAGAGCGCATCATAGATCGGGCGGAGATAGGGATCGACCTTCTCGCGCATGTCGCCGGGCAGGAAGCCGATCTTCTCGCCGGCCTCGACCGCCGGGCGCGAGAGGATGAGCCGTTCGACGATACCCGCTTCAAGAAGCTGCACGGCATGGCCGACGGCAAGCCAGGTCTTGCCGGTGCCGGCCGGACCTTCCGCGAACACAAGCTCGTGCCGTGCCAGCACCCGGAGATAGGAATCCTGCGCGGCGTTGCGGGCCTTGACCGGCCCCTTCTTGCGCGTGGAAACATGGCCGAAGCCGGAGTAATTCTCCTTCGCGCGCGGCTGGGCCTCGTCGGGTGTGCCCCGGTCGGGGAACAGCGCACGCTGGAGCGCCGTCTCCTCGATCGCGCCATCGACATCACCGGTGCCGACAACCCGACCACGCCGGACGGTGGCATACAGGCTTTCGATCACGCGCCGGGCATGATCGACCACATCCCGCGCGCCGCGCAGCACGATCTGGTTGCCGTTGACATGCGCGACCACGTTCAACCGTCGCTCGAGATGGGCGATGTTCTGGTCATAATTGCCGACGACGAGGCTCGCAGCCCGGTTGTCGTCCAGCGTCATGGCTTCCTCGACCCCTTCGAGCGAGGCCTGAACGGAAGCGGCGAGGCGCGAAGGCTCGCTGAGGCGGGTGGTCAAGCGGCTTTACCTCCCATTGTGGTTCCTGAAGTTCCGGCAAGCAAATCCCCGGCCAGCCGACCATAAAGAGAGTTTCCTCTCAGTTCCGTGACATCGACATCGTGGATCTGCCCCACCAGCGCCTGCACGGCTTCGGGCGAACCGGCGTCGATGTTGACAGCTTGCAGCCAGGGTGACTTGCCGGCGGCCTGCCCGGGATGGCGACCTGCCTTCTCGAACAATACCGGCACACGGCGCCCGATCGTCGCCATGTTGAACGCATCCTGCTGCTCGAGAATCAGCGCCTGCAGCGCCTGAAGCCGCGCCGATTTGACGTCTTCGGGCACAGAATCCGGCCCTTCCGCCGCCTTGGTACCCGGCCGCGGGCTGTATTTGAACGAATAGGCCGCCGAAAAACCGATCTCGCGCACCAGCGCCATCGTCTCTTCGAAGTCCGCGTCGGTCTCACCGGGAAAGCCGACGATGAAATCCGAGGACAGCGCGATGTCGGGCCGGGCTGCGCGGACATCGTCGATGATGCGGCGGTAGAAATCCCGCGTGTGCTTGCGGTTCATCGCCTTCAGAATGCGGTCCGAGCCCGATTGCACGGGCAGGTGCAGGTAAGGCATCACCTTCGGGTTGTCGCGATGCGCCGCGATCAGCGCCGCATTCATATCCCGCGGATGGCTCGTCGCGTAGCGGATGCGCGCGAGCCCGTCGATCGCCGAGAGTGCCTCGAACAGGCGCGCAAGATCGACCGTGCCGCCGGTAGCATCAAGGCCATGGTAGGCGTTGACGTTCTGTCCGAGCAGCATGATCTCGCGGATGCCGGCGTCGACCATCTGCCGCGTTTCATCGAGGATCGCGGCCTGGGGGCGCGAGGTCTCCGCCCCGCGCGTGAACGGCACCACGCAAAACGAGCAGAACTTGTCGCAGCCTTCCTGCACGGTCAGGAACGCCGAGGGGCCGCGTGTCATCAGCCGCTTGCGGCCGGGCGGCGGCAGGTGCGCGAATTTATCTTCCTCGGGGAATTCGGTATCCACCGTCCGGCGCTGTCCAGCGTCGGCCTTCGCGATCAAGTCCGGCAGATGGTGGTAGCTTTGCGGGCCGACCACAATATCCACAGCGCTCTCGCGGCGCATGATCTCGTTGCCCTCGGCCTGCGCGACACAGCCGGCGACTGCAATGAGCGTGGATTTACCGTCTTGCGCCCGCGCCGCCTTGTTTTCGCGCAGGCGGCCCAGCGCGGAATAGACCTTTTCGGCAGCCTTTTCGCGGATATGGCAGGTATTGAGGATGACGAGCTCGGCCTCTTCGGCAACTTCGGTGGTGACGAATCCCTGCCCTGCCAGCACATCCGCCATGCGCTCGGCGTCATGCGCGTTCATCTGGCAGCCGTAGGACTTGATATGGACGCGCCGCACCACCGTTTCGGTCGGCGACCGCTCGGCGGGGGTGGATGCGTGCTCTGGAGTGTGGGCCATCCCGTTTTCTTTACCCGGCATCCCCCGGTTCGCAAAGAGGCTGCCGCCCTTCCGGGCTCAAAAAGCGCCCGTCATCCCTCGATTTGATGAGAGCGACCACTGAGCGCGCGCGCGTGCGCGGCGCGGATTTCGGCCTCGAGCTGCCGTGTCATCGCCTTTCGGTCGGTTCCCGGGCCTACCGTTCGGGCGGGAAGCAGCGTGACGCGGCAATCGACCCCCGGCAGGGTCAGGAAATCGCTGAGATGCGGCACCAGCTCCATATCACCGTGCCAGGCGATGAGCGCATGATTGCCGCGCCCGATCGGCAGGCCTCCGATGCGGGGATAGGCGATGTTCACCGGCTGGATGAACGATTCGCCGGTCGAATCACCTGTTGCCACATCTCCTGTTGCCGCCTGCGCCGCGCCGATCAGCGCCGAGCGGAACGGCAGGATGCGCGTGCCATCGCCCGTCGTGCCCTCCGCGAACAGCACGAGCGCATCGCCATCGAGCATCCGGGCGGCGATGGCGCGGTTGACATCGCCCGTCTTGCCGCGGCGCTGGCGTTCGACAAAAATTGACCGCTGAAGCCGCGCCAGCGTGCCGAACAGCGGCCATTCCCCCACCTCGCTTTTGGCAATGAACGAAACCGGAAACAGCGACGAGATCACGAGAATATCGAGCCAGGAGAGATGATTCGCGGTGATCAGCAGCGGTTTTCGGACATCAACCACGCCAACCCGCTCGACCCTGACGCCGAGCACGAGCAGCACGTAGCGGTGAAAATAGACCGGTAGCCAGCGCGCAAGACGTGGAGCCAGCTTCAACGCAAGCCACTGAGCTGGCAAACCAAGCGCAAATGCGGGAATGAGAGCGGCAACCTTCCCGGCGATCTTCACTTTCCGGTAGAGGCCCTGCTCGATCATCGGATAACCGGCGGTTTTTTCCGGCGTGCTCCGGGCTTTGTCCGCTCGAGCGGCAGGCAGAACAGCTGGAGGCGGTGGCCGGTGATGCGATAGCCGAGATCGCGCGCAATTCGGGCCTGCAATTCCTCGATTTCAGGCGAGTGGAACTCGATCACCTTGCCGGTCTGGAGATCGACGAGATGGTCGTGGTGCTCGTGATTGGCGCTTTCGTAGCGGGCGCGGCCATCGGTGAACTCATGCCGTTCGAGAATGCCGGCCTCGGACAGCAGCCGCACGGTGCGATAGACGGTCGAGAGCGCGATCCTGGGATCAATGGCCGCCGCCCGGCGGTGCAGCTCCTCGACATCCGGGTGATCGGCAGCCTCCTCGAGGATACGCGCGATGATGCGGCGCTGCCCGGTCATGCGCAGGCCTTGCGCCCGGACACGTTCTGCGATGCTCGAGGCTTCGTCCGCCTTCATCGCCCGCCCTGCTCCCTTGCGACCGCTTCGAACGCGCCAATACCAAGGCCTCACGCCGGATGCAAAGCAAAACGATTGGCAAGTCCTGCCCCGAGCAGGACTCATCAGGTGCCGGGCTTGCCAGTCGCCGGATCACCAGCCCCGGGGGGTGGGATCGAGATGGGAAATGTCCCAGCGCATCGTCAGCGCGTCCCGGCGCGGGGCGGATGAGCCTTCCATCGCCGGGTAATACCCTTTCCGACGCCCGGTTTCGACCATGCCGAAACTCCGGTAGAGCGCCAGTGCCGGGGCATTGTCCGCCGCAACCTCCAGAAACAGCGTGGCGGCACCGGCCTGCCGCACCCGCTCGGCGTGGCGGCGCAGCAGCGGAGCCGCAAGGCCACGACCCCGGACTTCCCGGTCAAGCGCAATGCTCAGGAGTTCGGCCTCGTCAAGCACCACGCGGCTGATCGCGAAGCCGGTCACGATCTCGCCGATCACGGCTCGCGAGACCAGGGCATCGGCGACATGCCCGTCAAGAATCATGCGCTCGATCTCGCTCCGATCCCAGCCGACGGCAAACCCCTCCGCATGGATCGCCGCCATGCGGGCGGCATCAATCGCCTGGGCAGGGCGCAGGGTTGTGCTGGACAACCCCATTCTAAACCACGGCCAGAACCAGAGCCACATCCCGCACCTGCATCAGGCGCGCTGCAACCGCGCCCGATCGGCCACGGTGACATTCGCCTCGCGCAGGTAGAGCGGCTTTGCCGGCGCCGACGCCGGGTCCGCCGCCGCACCAAGCCGCGCGACCCAGACGATATCCGGCGCCGGCAGGGTGTTGACGATGCCGCTGCCGGCCCGGAAATCAGTTGTCACGCCCTTGCGCGCCAGTGCCAACCTGTCCGCCGCGTTACCGACGAACGCCACCGGGCCGTCACCGATCTTGCGGGCGGCATCCTCCAGCGAAAACAGGCCCGGTCCGGCCATCGTGCGGCCCCCCATCGCCAGCGACTGGAAAAAAATCATGCCGTTGCGCGCATCGATCGCGACCGCGACCGGCTTGCGATCCTCGCCGAACAGCAGCGGCGCGGCGAATGCGGCCAGCGTGGAAACACCCACCGCCGGCTTGCCATGCACGAGGGCAAACCCCCGCGCAGCGGCAATCCCGATGCGCAGGCCGGTGAAGCTCCCCGGCCCGGTCGTCACCGCGAACCTGTCGATTTCGGCAAATCCGATCCCGGATGCCGCCAGCACACGCGCCACCATCGGCATCAATGCTTCGGAATGTCCGCGCTCCATGGCCTGCGATTCCTGCGCGAGAACGCGATTCGACGCAGCATCGACGATCGCGGCGGAGGCTGCGCCAAGCGCTGTATCGAGGGCAAGGATGCGCACGCGCCGGGCTCCGGGACGATCAGGCTGCTTCGACCGACTGGACGTCCGGCAGGAAATGTTTGAGCAGGTTCTGGATGCCGTGCTTGAGCGTCGCCGTCGAACTCGGGCAGCCCGAGCAGGCCCCCTTCATCGTGAGGTAGACCACGCCGCCGCGGAACCCCTTGAAGGTAATATCGCCGCCATCCCCCGCCACCGCCGGGCGAATCCGGGTTTCGAGCAGCTCCTTGATCGTCGCAACCGTCTCGGCGTCTTCGGGGGCGAAGAATTCCTCGCCGACAATTTCCGCCGCTGCATCCTCGGCGACGATCGGCGCGCCGGAGAGATAATGCTCCATGATCGCGCCGAGGATCGCGGGCTTCAGATGCTGCCATTCACCGGTCGACTTCGTGACCGTGACGAAGTCCGAGCCGAAAAACACGCCGGTGATGCCAGGAATCCCGAATAAAGCGCTCGCCAGCGGCGAGGCCGTGGCCTCATCAGGGGTGCGGAACTCGCGCGTTCCGGCGCCAAGCACGGTCTTGCCGGGCAGGAATTTCAGCGTCGCGGGGTTAGGGGTGGCTTCGGTCTGGATGAACATGGGCGCCTCTTGCTGCGGGAAAATTCCGGGGTCCAAAATCCCCGGAGAGCCGCTGGATTCCTACATAGCCCCGCTTGCCCCCGACGAAAAGGGTTGTGCCGTACCGGGAACGGCATTTGGCCGGCAAATTCTCAGGCCAGCGCCTCGAAATCGGCTTCGGCGAGGCCGCCGGGCACGATTGTCACCGGCACCGGAAAGCTCGCGGCGACGCGTCCGGCGATCAGCGATACCAGCGGGCCAGGGCCATCCTTGCCAAGACCAGCGGCCAGCACGAGCACGGCGATATCCTCGTCCTGCTCGATCAAGGTCATCACCTGCTCGGAGGGGGCGCCGGTCAGGATGACGCGTTCGGGCTCGAAGCCGGCCTCGCGCCGCACGATCTCGGCGGCCTTATCGAGCCGGAGGTTGGCTTCCGCCTCGGCCTCGGCCTGCATGATATCACCGATACCAAGCCAGGGCTGCCCTTCCTCGGGCACGATGATGCCGAGCATGACGATATTCGCGCCCGAACGCCGCGCCCGCCGCGCGGCGAACAGCACCGCGCGGGCACATTCGGGGGTATCATCGACGATGATGAGGAGTTTGGGCCGGTGACCCGGCTCGTAGGCGCGCCGTCTGAACGCCATTCAGATCCCCATCACGAACTGCAGGAGCACATCGTGCCAAACGGCGGCACCCGGCGCAAGGGCCGTGACGACGAGTGCCGTTCAACCTTGGATGAAGCCGAGGATCTCGCGGACATCCCGCATCACCGGTTCCGCAATCGCGCGGGCGCGGGCAGCGCCATCGGCCAGCACGGCGTCGATCATCGCGGGATCGGCGGTCAGCCGGCGCATGTCCGCGCCGATCGGCGAGAGCTGCTCGACTGAAAGCTCAACCAGCGCGTTCTTGAAGGTCGAGAACTGCCCGCCGCCGAACTCCGTGAGGATGCCCGCGGCATCACGGCCCGAAAGCGCAGCAAAAATCGTGACGAGGTTTTCAGCTTCAGGCCGGCCCTTGAGGCCCTCGGCTTCCGAGGGCAGCGGCTCGGGATCGGTCTTGGCCTTGCGGATCTTCTGCGCGATCGCATCGGCATCATCGGTGAGGTTGATGCGCGAATTATCGGAAGCGTCCGATTTCGACATCTTCTTCGTGCCGTCCCGGAGGCTCATG
Source organism: Beijerinckiaceae bacterium (assembly GCA_009773635.1). Taxonomy (GTDB): domain Bacteria; phylum Pseudomonadota; class Alphaproteobacteria; order Rhizobiales; family Beijerinckiaceae; genus Rhabdaerophilum. Next base: position 115,661 of record WSYC01000003.1, read on the forward strand.
ACGCGCGGGGCGGGCCCGGCAATCAGCGGTTCGGGCTGCGGGAAATAATCCCCGGATTCAAGGCCGAGCGCGCGGATGCGGTCGCCGAAATCGAAATTGAACTTCTGCGCGATATCGCGGGTGAGTTCGAGGTGCTGCTTCTGGTCCTCGCCCACCGGCACATGCGTCGCGCGGTAGACGAGAATATCCGCCGCCATCAGCGTCGGATAGGCGAAGAGGCCGATCGAGGCGTTCTCGCGGTCCTTGCCGGCCTTTTCCTTGAACTGGGTCATGCGGTTGAGCCAGCCCATCCGCGCGATGCAGTTGAACACCCAGGCAAGCTCGGCATGGCCCGACACCTGGCTCTGGTTGAAGACGATATGCTCTTTCGCGTCGATCCCCGCCGCCAGGAACGCCGCTGTCACCTCGCGGGTCGCGCGCGTCAGCTCGGCCGGGTCCTGCGGCATCGTGATCGCGTGCATATCGACCACACAATAGATGCACTCATGTCCCGCCTGAAGCTCGGCGAAGCGCTTGATCGCCCCGAGATAGTTGCCGAGATGCAGGTTCCCTGTCGGCTGGACGCCGGAGAAGACGCGGGGCGTATAAGGCTTGAGGGCGGCTGGCTGGGTCACGGGATCAGGTTCCATCGGAAAAAACTCTGCTGCGCTCTAGCAACGACCGTTGAGAAGGACAAGCGCGAGCACACCCAACTCCTCAACCGGCTTGCTTCTGCCGCCCGAGGCCAAGCCCCAGACCGGCGAATGTGAAGGCTCCGAGCACGCGCGCCATGACGGCGTAGACGATGAGACCGGCGAGGCAGATCAGCAGCAGGAACGAGCCTTTTTCATAGAACGGGAGGCTGGCGGATAGCCGCGGCTTCAGCTCCAGCGCCAGCCAGCCGATCAGGAACCCCATGACCCCCGCGGCAAGCGCTGCGGCAAAAACACGCCAATACGTCCGCGGCACGATGCTCATGCGGCCCCGGACGGCAAAAACCAGCACGATCGCGTTGGTCCAGGCGCCGATGACCACCCCCGCCGCCGGCGCGAGGGTGCGGTCGATATCGCGAAAGACGAAGGCACCCAGAATGTTGGCGGCGATCGCGATGCCGACGGCAACCAGCGGCGTCCGCATTTCCTCGCGGGCGAGAAAGGTCGGCAGGATGACCTTGATGAGCACGAAAGCCGGCAGGGCCAGCGCCAGCAACCGGAGAAAAGCCGCCGTCGCCTGCGCATCCTGAGCCGCAAAGGCGCCGCGCTGGAACAGGATTGCGGTGATCGGCTTGGCCAGCACGAACAGCGCGACGGTTGCCGGGAAGATCAGCAGCGAGGCGAAAACGAAGGCCTCACTCTGCGCCATGGCCATCGCGGTCTTGTCGCCCTGGTGGAGGGCACGCGAAATGCGCGGCAGCAGCACCACGCCGACCGACGACGCCACAAACCCGAGCGGCAGCTGGAACAGCCTGTCCGCGTAATAAAGCCAGGCAATCGCGTGCGGCTCGAGCGAGGCAAACTGGCTGGCGATGATCATGTGCACATGCCCGGAACCGGCGATGATCATGCCGGGAATCGCGAGCAACAGCAGCATCTTGGCCTGCGGATCGACCCTGCCCGTCACGGCGTCATGCAGCTTCGGGCGGAGATCGAACCCCGCACGCCCGGCTGACCGCCACAGCAGCAGCAACTGGATAAGCCCCGCGGCGAGCACGGCCGAGACCAGCACCAGGCCGGCGTCGCGCTTGCCAACCGGAACCGCAACGATCAGCGCGACGAGAACGCCGATCATGATCACATTGAGCACGAGCGGCACCAGCGCAGCGATGGCATAGCGCTCGACGGCATTCAGCAGGGCCGACATGAAGGCGACAACGAGCACAAACCCCACAAATGGAAAGGCTATGCGGCCGAAGAGCACGGCATCGGCGAATTTTTCGGTGTCCGCCCGAAAACCGTAGGCGAGCACGGACATGATCTGGGGCATTGCCAGCTCCGCGACCGCAACCAGCACGATCACGACAACACAGAGCAGCGAGAGCACATCATCCGAAAAACCACGCGCAGCCTGCTGGCCGCCTTCCTGCTCCAGCCGCGCCAGCCGGGGTACGATGGAAGCGTTGAGCGCGCCTTCGCTCATCATCTTGCGGAAGAGGTTCGGCAACAGGAACGCCGCGACATAGACATCCGCCACCGGCCCGGAGCCGAGAATCGCCGCGATGAGAATATCGCGAAAGAAGCCCGTCACCCGGGAAGCGAGCGTGGCGGTGCCGACAATCGTGAACTGTGGGGCAAGCGACATCGGCCGGAGAGTCCGCCGGATGTTGCGCCGCGTCAAGCGGGAGATCGATGTGAAAGACGTTGGGGGAAAACTCAAGAACATCAGCAGAACGGTGTTTTTGTTGCTACCATGTTCTCCTTTGCCCGATTCGAGAACACGCATGTCCGATACGTCTGACTCTCCCGTAAGATTGGTTCTGGACCCTGAAATGGGTGACCGCTTTCTGGTCTATTCGACTGAAAAAGGCTTGCGGATTGATATCCGGTTCGAAGGTGATACGCTTTGGATGACCCAAGCCCAGATCGGACAGTTGTTCGGGCGAGATCAATCTGTAATTTCTCGCCATATCAACAGCATAATTGAAGAAGGTGAACTTGCTGAGCCGAGCAATATGCAGAAAATGCATATTGCTCCCGCAACGAAGCCGACGACCGTCTACAGCTTGGACATGGTGATCTCGGTTGGCTATCGCGTCTCCTCGGCGCAAGGCACACTCTTTCGTCGCTGGGCGACGGGCGTTCTCGTACAGTTTGCCAAAAAGGGATTCGTTGTCGATGCCATCCGCCTGAAAACACCGGAGAGCGCCGATCGCATCGCGGAACTGCGCGACATCATCCGCGACATCCGTTCTGATGAAGCGAATATTTATCGGGAGCTTCGACAGATTTGCGCGATGTGCCGGGACTATGATCCAAAATCGGATTCGGCACATGAGTTCTATCAGCAGATGCAGGCCAAACTTGTGTACTCCGTCACGTCTCGCACACCGTCGGAGATCATATACGACAGAGCCAATCACATGTTGGATAACATGGGGTTGGCGACTTGGCCGAACGACAATATCCGCAAAGCAGACGTTTGCGTGTCGAAAAATTACCTCGCCGCTGCAGAAATTCGGGAATTGAACCGTCTGACAACGATCTTGCTCGACGTTTTTGAAGACCAGCTGGACGTCGGGCGAATTGTTGTTATGTCTGATGCCGTCAACCTTCTTGACGCCCAATTGAAACAACTTGGGCGCTCGGTCTTGAAATCAGGTGGGAGGATTCGCTCCTCCGCAGCCAAACGTCACGCCGAGTCAGAATACGAAAAATTCTCAGCCATGCGCAAGCTTGATCGGCAACGACAAGCCGATGAGTATATCGCGGCATTGACGGAAGAAATCAAAGGCTGCCCCAAGCCGCGCAAGCGATAGAGGCCCCTACAGAATAAACCGCGACAAATCCGCGTTGCGCGAGAGGCTTCCAACCTCGCGCTCAACCATCTTGCCATCGACGACGATCGTTTCGCCCGCGCGGTCTGTCGCCGTGAAGCTGACCTCGTCGAGGACGCGCTCCAGCACCGTCTGCAGCCGGCGCGCACCAATGTTCTCGACGTTTGAGTTCACCTCGAAGGCCGCATGGGCCACGGCGGCGATGGCATCCTGCGTGAAATCCAGCGTCACACCCTCGGTTGCCATCAGCGCGACGTATTGCTTGATCAGCGACGCCTCGGTGTCCGTCAGGATGCGGCGGAAATCCTCCTCGCCAAGGGGCTTCAGCTCGACGCGGATCGGCAGGCGGCCCTGCAATTCCGGCAGCAGATCCGAAGGTTTCGAGACATGGAACGCGCCGGAGGCGATGAAAAGGATATGATCGGTCTTCACCGGCCCGTGCTTGGTCGCAACCGTCGTGCCCTCGATCAGCGGCAGCAGGTCGCGCTGCACGCCCTCGCGGGAAACGTCGCCGCCCGAACGCCCCTCGCGCACCGAAATCTTGTCGATTTCATCAAGAAAAACGATGCCGTTCTCCTCCACACTCCGAATCGCATCCGAAATGATGCGGTCCTGATCGATGAGCTTGTCGCTTTCCTCGGCAATCAGCGGTTCATAAGCATCCTTCACGCTCATGCGGCGCGGCTTGCCCTTGTTGCCAAAGGCTTTTCCGAGCATATCACCGAGCGAGGCAGCCCCGATCTGCCCGCCGGCCATGCCAGGGATTTCGAACATCGACACCCCGCTCCCGGCCTGTCCCTGCAACTCGATCTCGATTTCCTTGTCCGCGAGGTCTCCGGCATGGAGTTTGCGGCGAAACGAATCGCGCGTTGCGGGCGAGGCCGTCGCGCCGACGAGGGCATCGAGCACGCGCTCCTCCGCCGCCACCTGCGCTTTCGCGACAACATCCTTACGGCGGGCATCGCGCTGGAGGCCGATGCCGATCTCCACGAGATCGCGGATGATCTGCTCGACATCACGGCCGACATAGCCGACCTCGGTGAACTTCGTCGCCTCGATCTTGAGGAAGGGTGCGCCCGCGAGCTTTGCCAGCCGGCGCGCGATCTCGGTCTTGCCGCAACCGGTGGGGCCGATCATCAGGATGTTCTTCGGCAGGACCTCCTCGCGCATCGGGCCGACGATCTGCTGGCGCCGCCAGCGGTTCCTGAGCGCGATGGCCACGGCGCGCTTGGCATCCTTCTGGCCGACAATGAAACGATCGAGTTCGGAGACGATCTCGCGGGGGGAAAAGCTGGTCATACGGCTGGCTCTCAGTCTTCGATCTTCTCGATCACGACGTTTTCGTTGGTATAGACGCAAATCTCGCCGGCGATCTTCATCGCGCGCCGCACAATCTCGACGGCATCGAAATCCGTGTCGTAGAGCGCCCGTGCGGCGGCCAGCGCATACATGCCGCCCGAGCCGATGCCCATGACGCCGCCTTCGGGCTCCAACACATCGCCGGTGCCGGAAACGACAAGGCCGGTGGATTTGTCCGCGACCAGCATCATCGCCTCCAGCCGGCGGAGATAGCGGTCCGTGCGCCAGTCCTTGGCAAGCTCGACGCAGGCGCGCGTCAGTTGTCCGGGGTATTGCTCGATCTTGGCTTCCAGCCGCTCGAACAGCGTGAAGGCATCGGCGGTCGCGCCAGCGAAACCGGCGATCACGTCCCCCTTGCCGAGGCGGCGGACTTTCTTCGCGTTGCCCTTGATGATCGTCTGCCCGAGGCTGACCTGCCCGTCGCCGCCGATGACGGTCTGCCCACCCTTCCTGACCATGAGAATCGTGGTGGCGTGCCAGCCGGTGGTGGGAGAATGATCGTCAGCCAAGGCGCTACTCCGGTTGTGTTTCAGACTATGTAGGGTCTCGCTCGCCGAGTTGCAAAGCAGCAATCGGCAGCTTTCGGGCGTAAGGCCCGCCGGTTTAACGACATGTCCGATCTTCAATTGCCGTTGCAGCGCTTTTTCGCTAAAGCCGGGCCAGCGGTGCAGGGACCGCTGGCGTTTTCGAGGAGAGAGCCATGCGTCGCGCCGAGATCAAGCGGGAAACGGGCGAAACCAAAATCGAGGTCGGCATCGATCTCGACGGCACGGGCCGCGCCGACGTCGCGACCGGAGTCGGCTTTCTCGATCACATGCTCCACCTGCTCGCCCGCCACTCGATGATCGACATCCTCGTGCGCGCAACCGGCGATCTTCACGTCGACGATCACCACACGGTGGAGGATGTCGGCATCGCGCTCGGGCAGGCGTTCGCCAAAGCGCTTGGCGACAAGAAGGGCATCACCCGCTACGCCGATTGCCTGATGCCGATGGACGAGACGCTCTCCCGCGTCGCGCTCGATATTTCCGGCCGCGCATTCCTCGTGTTCAAATGCACCTTCCCGACCGAGAAAATCGGCACTTTCGACACCGAGCTTGTGCGCGAGTGGTTCCAGGCGTTCGCCGCGAATGCCGGCGTGACGCTGCATGTCGAGTGCCTGCATGGCCTCAACAGCCACCATATCGCCGAAAGCGCCTTCAAGGGCCTCGCCCGCGTGCTGCGCCTCGCCACGGAGCGGGATGCGCGCGCCGCGGATCGCGTGCCCTCGACCAAGGGGACACTGTCGGTCTGATGGCCCGCTACACGGTTCACGTTCCCACACAGCCGGACGCACGAGCGGAAGCGCTCGAACGCGCGGTGTTCGTGCGCGACGGCTGGAGCTGGGGAGGTTTTTTCTTCGGCCCATTCTGGCTGCTCTGGCATCGCAACTGGCTTGTCGGCCTGCTCGCAACGATCGTTGTCGGATTGCTGTTCGCGGTTCTCGTGAGCCAGCCGATCGCGGAGGCCGCAAAGGTGGCCGCCGTGCTGCTGATTGCCTTCCTTTGGGGCCTTGAAGGCGCGAGCCTTCGGCGCGCGGCGCTGGCTTTTGCCGGCTACCGCGAGGAGGCGCTCGTCGTCGGCGACAATCTGGACGAGATCGAGCGGCGCTTCTTTCTGGAAGCGGACGCTGGGGCGAGTCCCGCGGCTCCGCCTGCCGGGATTTCCCCCCCGCCGGTCGCGCGCGGTCCATGGGACCAGCCGGTCATCGGCCTGTTTCCGGACGCGAGGAAGCACCCGTGAAAATCGCGCTGATTGATTATGGCGCCGGCAATTTGCACTCGGCGGCCAAGGCACTGGAACGCGCGCTGATCGAGGCCGGGTTGTCCGGGCATATCGTGCTCGGCGCGAACCCGGATGAGGTTGCCACGGCGGATCGCATCGTGCTGCCGGGGGATGGCGCCTATCGCGATTGCCGCGAACACCTTGCCGAGGTCGACGGGCTCGAGGATGTCCTGAACGAGCAGGTGCGCATCAAGGGTCGCCCGTTTCTCGGCATCTGCGTCGGCATGCAGCTCCTGAGCGATATCGGCGAGGAGCGTGGCGAGACGCAGGGCTTGGGGTGGATTCCGGGCCGCGTCGTCGCGCTTGATCCGCAAGCTCCTGAATTTCAAGCACGGCATCTCAAGGTACCGCATATGGGCTGGAACACGCTTGAAAGGCGCGGCGATCACCCGGTTCTCGACGGGCTTTCGTTCGGCGAGGGCGGGCTGCACGCCTATTTCCTGCATTCCTATCACCTGCTGCCGACCCATCCGGCGGATCTCCTGGCAACCGCGGATTACGGCGGGCCGGTTTCGGCCATTGTCGGGCGCGACACGGTTGTTGGCACGCAGTTCCACCCCGAGAAAAGCCAGGCTCTCGGCATCAGGCTTCTCGCCAATTTCGTGAAATGGTCACCATGATCCTCTACCCCGCCATTGATCTGAAAAACGGCCAATGCGTGCGCCTGAAGCAGGGCGACATGAACAAGGCGACCGTTTTCAACGATGATCCTGCCGCGCAGGCCGCGAATTTCGAGGCTCAAGGCTTCGAAGCGCTGCACGTCGTCGATCTCGATGGGGCCTTCGCCGGCGAGGCGGTCAACGGCGCGGCGGTCGAAGGCATTCTCGCCCGCGTGAAATTCCCCGTCCAGCTCGGCGGCGGCATCCGGCGCATGGATCAGGTCGAGGCTTGGGTGAAACGCGGGATTGCCCGCGTCATCATCGGCACGGCGGCGCTGCGTGATCCGGATTTCGTCAAATCCGCTGCGAAGGCTTTTCCGGGCAAGGTCGCGGTCGGCATCGATGCGCGCGACGGCAAGGTTGCGGTCGAGGGCTGGGCGGAAACCTCCGATATGCTGGCGGTCGATCTCGGCAGGAAGTTCGAGGATGCGGGCGTCAGTGCGATCATCTACACCAACATCGCCCGGGACGGCATGCTTACCGGCCTCGATTTCGAGGGCACGATCGCGCTCGGCAAGGCACTCTCGATCCCTGTGATCGCCTCGGGCGGTCTGGCGTCGATGGCCGATATCGAGCGGCTCACCGCCGCTGATTGCGCGCATCTTGCGGGCGCGATCACCGGCCGCGCGCTCTACGACGGGCGGCTCGATCCGGCGGCGGCACTGGCGGCAATCCGCAGGAGAGCGGCATGACGCTGAAAACCCGCATCATTCCCTGCCTCGACGTAAAAAACGGCCGCGTCGTCAAGGGCATCAACTTCCTCGACCTCGCAGATGTCGGTGATCCCGTGATGAGCGCGAAAGCCTATGACGCCGCCGGCGCGGATGAGCTCTGCTTTCTCGATATCACCGCCTCGCACGAGAATCGCGGCACGATCCTCGATGTCGTCCGGCGCACGGCGGAGAACTGCTTCATGCCGGTGACGGTCGGTGGCGGTGTGCGTGCGGTGGAAGATGTGCGCGCGCTGATGCTCGCAGGGGCCGACAAGGTCTCGATCAACACTGCCGCCGTGAAGGATCGATCGATTGTCGGGCGGGCGGCGGAGAAATTCGGCGCACAGGCCATTGTCGTCGCCATCGACGCCAAGCGCGTCAATGCGCCAGGCGAAGCCGACCGCTGGGAAATCTTCACCCATGGCGGTCGCAACCCCACGGGCATCGACGCGATCGAGTTCGCGCAATCCGTGGCCGATCTCGGCGCGGGCGAAATCCTGCTGACCTCCATGGACCGCGACGGCACCAAGGCCGGTTTCGATCTCGCGCTCACCCGCGCGGTTTCCGAGGCTGTCACCATTCCCGTGGTGGCCTCCGGCGGGGTGGGGACGCTCGATCACCTCGTTGAAGGCGTCACGCTCGGCAAGGCGAGCGCGGTGCTCGCGGCATCGATCTTCCACTACGGCACGTTCTCGATCCGCGAGGCCAAGGCGCATATGGCGAAGGCGGGAATTCCGATGAGGCTCGCATGACCGGCTTTTCCCTCCTCGATCTCGAAACCATCGTCGCGGCGCGCGCCAATGCGAGCCCGGATGAATCCTACACAGCCAAGCTCAAGGCCGGCGGCATGCCGCGCGCGACCAAAAAACTCGGCGAGGAAGCGGTCGAAGCCGTTATCGCGGCATTAGCGGGCGACAAGGGCGAGCTGACCAAGGAGGCCGCGGATGTCGTCTATCATCTCTTGGTCGTGCTTCACATGGCCGGGATCACCGTGCAGGATGTGCTCGACGAATTGCAGCGCCGCACGGCGCAATCCGGCCTTGATGAAAAGGCCGGCCGCAAGAGCGACTGACAGGTAACGGCGTAAGGAGACCCTGGGATGGATGCCGAGACCTCGAAGCTCTCTCCCGATGTCGACCTGTCGCCGTTTCGTGTTTTCACCCGCAGCGAATGGGCCGGGTTGCGCGCGGATACGCCACTGACGCTGACTTTCGAGGAATTGAAGCGCCTGCAATCCCTCAATGATCGGCTCTCCGTCGAGGAAGTCGTCGATATCTACCTGCCACTCTCGCGGCTGCTCGCGCTCTATGTCGCGGCGACGCAAGGCTTGTTCAAGGCGACGCAGCGCTTTCTCAATGCTGTCGATGGCAAGGCACCCTATATCATCGGCGTTGCCGGGTCGGTCGCCGTCGGCAAATCCACCACCGCGCGCGTGCTTGAGGCGCTGCTCGCCCGCTGGCCGAACACGCCCAAGGTCAGCCTCGTGACCACCGACGGGTTCCTGCTTCCGAACGCCGAGCTGAAGCGCAACGACCTCATGGAGCGCAAGGGTTTCCCCGAAAGCTACGACACAACCGCGCTGCTGCGATTTCTGGCGCGGGTAAAGGCTGGAGAGCGCAATGTTCCGGCACCGCTCTATTCGCATCTCGTCTATGACGTGCTGCCGGGCGAGGAAACCATCGTCGACCGGCCCGATATTCTCATCGTTGAAGGGCTGAACGTGCTTCAGCCGCCGAAACTCCCGCGCGATGCCCGCCCGGTGCCCTTCGTCTCCGATTATTTCGATTTCTCGGTCTATATCGACGCCGACGAGGATCTCCTGCGCAAGTGGTATGTCGACCGCTTCATGGCGCTGCGCCAGACAGCCTTCCGCAAGCCCGAAAGCTTTTTCCACCGCTACGCCGAGATCAGCGAGACCAACGCGCTGGTGATGGCAAATTCGCTCTGGGACCGCATCAACCTGCCTAACTTGCGGGAAAACATCTTCCCGACACGCCCGCGCGCCGACCTCATCCTGCGCAAGGGCGAAAGCCACATGATCGAGGAAGTGGCGTTGAGGAAGTTGTGAGCGGCGATCGCGTCATGGCCGGGTTCAGCCCGGCCATCCACGACTTTTCGGAAGTAACGCATTGGCAATCAAGTCGTGGATACCCGCCACAAGGGCGGGCATGACGGAGGAACAACCCTCACATCAGCCCGTTTTCCTGTGCCAGCTCTTTCAGCGGCCGCGCCGGGCGGGCGCCGATCTTCTGGATGACATGGCTTGCCGCGAGCGCGCCGAGCCGACCGGCCTTCTCGTAACCCATGCCGTTGGTGTAACCGAAGAGGAAGCCGGCGGCATAGGCATCGCCCGCACCGGTGGCATCGACAAGGCTCTCGATGGGGCAGGCGGGCACGGGAACCGTCACCTTGCCCTCGATGATGACAGCACCCTTCTCGGAGCGCGTCACCGCAGCGCGTTTGGCCTCCCCGCGCAGGGCTTCGAGGGCGGTATCGAAATCCGCGGTCTCGTAGAGTGCCTTGAGCTCATGCTCGTTGGCGAACACGAGATCAACCGTGCCGGACTTGATGAGGTCACGGAATTCGCCGCGGTAGCGGTCGACGCAGAAGCTGTCCGAGAGCGTCAACGCGACTTCGCGGCCCGCCCCGTGCGCGATCTCGGCCGCCTTGCGGAAGGCGGCCTTCGCGTGCGGCGGGTCCCAGAGATAACCTTCGAGATAGGTCACCTTGGCCTTGGCGACCGTTGCCGGGTCGATATCGGCTTCCGAGAGGTTCTGGCATGCGCCGAGATAGGTGTTCATCGTCCGCTCGCCGTCAGGCGTCACGAGAATGAATGAGCGCGCGGTCGCCGGGCCGTCGATCGCCGCCGGGGTGCCGAAGGCGACGCCGGACTTGACGATATCATGCGCGAAGACATCCCCGACCGCATCGGCCTTGACGCGGCCCACAAAAGCGCATTTGCCACCGAAGGAAGCGGTGCCAACCACCGTATTCGCAGCAGAACCGCCGGAAATGATCGTCGCCGGCCCCATGGCGGCGTAGAGCTTCTCGGCCTGGGCCTCGTCGATCAGCGTCATCGAGCCCTTGGCAACGCCCTGCGCATGGAGGAAATCCTCCTCGGCGCGCGCGATCACGTCGACGATGGCATTACCGAGGGCGAGGACGTCGAGTTCCGTGGTCATGATCGCAGCCTTTTTGTCGAGGAAGTGCGGCCTCGCATGGCCGAGATGGGCCGGAAGGTCAAGCGTGCTCGCGCTTGCGGCGGATGCGAACGTACAGCGCGCCCTCGCCGCCATGCCCGCGCGCGGCATTGTCGAAGCCGATCACCATCCGCCGCATCACGGGGTCGGCGAGCCAATGTGGCACCATGCGGCGGAGAACGCCGCGCTCCTCGCCCTGGGCATCAAGCCCACCACCCTTGCCGGTGATGACGAGCACCATCCGCGCCCCGCCGGCATGGGCGCGGTGGATGAAGGCATTGAGCGCCGCATGCGCTTCGGCCTGCCGCATGCCGTGGAGATCGATCCGCGCATCAAGAGCGCGGGTGCCACGGGCGACATCTTTTGCCAGCCGCTTCTCGATCCCCGAGAGGGGCGGCAGCGCGCGCTGATGCAGGGGCGCCGCCAGAGCCAGCTGCATCGGATGCTGCGGAGCGCTTTCAGCGGGCGATACGGCTGGAGGAGGATCGGGAATCGCCAGCGCCATCCGACCCGGCAATGGGGTCGCGGTTTTCGCGACCTCCGCCCAGACCGCATGGTCCTCCGGCGAAATCTCCGGCTTGCGGCGACGACGTTTGACCGGCGAAGCCAGCTTTTCAGGCTTGGTTGCGCGCTTGCCGGGAATGAGGGTCTTGATCCACGCCATGGTTAGGGCTTTTCGGGCCAGAGCACGACAAACCGCAGGCGATCGCGCACCAGTCCTGCGCGCGCGCCGGCCTCCACGCCCGTGCCCATGAAATAATCCCCGCGTGCCGGCCCGACGATGGCCGAACCCGTATCCTGCGCGATCATCAGCCGGGCGATCCGGTGCCGCCCACCCCCGGGCACCAGCGGGTTCACATCGATGAAGACCGGCAGGCCATAAGGCCAGAGCGTGCGATCGATCGCGAGGCTGCGGCCTTCGGTCAGTGGCACACCGGCGCCGCCGATCGGGCCGCGATCCTGCGGCGCGGCGTCGTCGCGCGCAAAAAACACGTAGGAGCGGTTCTCTTCCATCAGCGCGCGGCCGCGCCCGGGGTTGTCGCGCAGCCAGCCCATCAGCTTGGCGAGGGTCATCTCCGTCAGTGTCATCGCCCCCGTCTCGACCAGGCGCTTGCCAATGGAGGTATAGGGATGGCCGTTCCGCCCGGCATAGACGAGCCGCGTTCGCCGGCCATCCGGCAGGCGCAGCCGGGCCGAACCCTGAACCTGCGTGATGAAAAGTTCGGCGTGGTCACGCAGCCAGGCAATTTCGAGATTGTGCCCCGCAAGCGCCCCGGCCCAGATCGCCTGCCGATCCGGGTAAGGCCGGAGCCCTTCCGCTGTCTGCCGGGCGGCCTGAAGCCCGGGGTCGAGCCCCGGCCGCGGCTCGCCTTGCCGGAACGTGACGAGATCCGCCGGGCGCGCCAGCACCGGCACCGGAAAATCCGGCGTCTGCACAAGTGAAGCCTCGATTTCCGGCTCGTAATACGCCGTCAGGAACCCTGCCTCGCCGCGCGGACGAATCTCGAAGGGCGCAAAATGCGTTTCGAAGAACGTGCGGGCGACATTTCGATCGGAACCGGCGCTGTCTGCCAATGATCGAGCGCTGCGGCAGGTTTCGACGAGCGCGGAAGGGGGTTGAATTGCGTCGCGCAGCACCGCCGAACCATCCAGCAGCGGTGCACAGGTTTCAAGAAACACGCGGAAGGCCGCCGCGTGATCATCCTCGCCCCACCCCGCGATCGCACCAAACGAGAGGCGCTGGACGACGGTATCGACGGGGAGAGCACGGGCAAGGTCAGCGCTGGCAGGGGAACCGGGCATCGATGTCTCGCATCTGGCGCCCGTCAGACCGAGCACCACGGGCAGCGCCAGGGCAACCTGGCGCAGCATCGGTTACTGCGCCGATTCGGTCGCGATCAGACGCCAGTTCGGATCACGCGAGCTGACATCGCGCGAAAACGTCCAGATATCGACGACGTCGATTACCTTTTCGGCGCTGCCATCGATGACGGTGCCGACCGAATCACGCGTGGCGGTGATCAGCTTGGAGAGGAAGCGAACCGTGACCTGAGCCGTCCGCGTACGCAGTTGCGCATCCGAAATCTCGGCCTTGTCGATCGAGACGAACTGCGTCTCAACCTTTTCTCCGCGTGTCTCACGATCGCGGATGGCGGCGTCGAAGCCATCATAGACATCCTTGGCAAGGAGGTCTTTCAGGGTCTTGCGATCGCCGTTCGCGAAGGCGAGCACGATCATCTCGTAGGCGGCCTTGGCACCGCCGAGGAACTCGCGCGGATCGAAAGCCGGATCCTGGCCGATAATGCCGAGAAGGCCCGCATGGGCGGGCGATTCCGGGGCAACAATGCCCTCGAGGCGCGCTTCGGGAGCCTGCGGTGCCGGCATCTCGTCCCGTCGCGTGGGCAAGGGAACGACATTGCTCGCGCCTTCCGGCATGGTATTGCCATCGCCGGTCGCATTGGCGGGAGGGCGACGATCATAGATATCGCCGGGCGGCTTTTCGGTTCCGGTGCGCGTGCCGAGCACGGAGCGCAGCTTGAAGATCACGAAGACCGCGAGACCGAGGAAAACGAGCGTAAGGAGATCGAAATTCTGCATTGCAAAGTCCCGGCATGAAATTCGGCGCCACACCCCGAAGCATGACCCGGCGGAAGCATTCCGCACCTTTCATATAGGGCCTGTTCTTGCCCTTCGCCATCCTCAAGATGGCGGGAACAGCAATGAACCCGGAATTGATGAGCATTTTGTGTCTGAATCGGCTATGCAGCGGGCTCGTTTCTGGAAGGTGAGCGATGGCTGCGGCATTTTCGATCTCGGGAAGGATGGTCCGGGCGGGGGTAATCCTGCTGCTCGGCTGGCTTCTGCTCGAAATCGCGCTGCTGCAACTCGTCGCGGCGCGCATCGGCTGGGGGGCGACGCTGGCGTTTCTCAGCATCAAGGGTGGCGCCGGCCTGATTCTGGTCGGCTACATGACCCTGCGCGGATTTTCCAAGCTGAAATCGATGGCGCGGCGTAAACCTGATGCGCCTGATCCCGGTATCACCGGACTTGGGACTGTATCGGGACTTGGGGCAGTATCGGGGCTTGGGGCTGTCTTCGGCGTGATCAGCGGCATCCTGATCACGCTTCCAGGCCTCATCCCGCCCCTCCTCGGCATTGTCCTGCTCTCGCCAAGTGTCCAGGGCGGGCTTCTCCGGCGCTTCTCCGGCGCCGGCAAGAGAGCGGGCAGGCCCACCTCTCCCCCGCGCGAGATCGACCTCGAATCCGGTGAATGGCGTGAAATTCGCCGGAAGAAGCTGGCGACACGCGCGCGTTCCCGCAAAGCTTCGCTTGAGGCCGGGCCGCCATCAGTGTAAGCGGTGCCTCGCAATCCGGGTCTGGGAGCAGATCCAACGGGTGCGTCCGCTCGCGGGCCACCGATCATGACAGGAAGATACGATGTCCGATGGCAATGGTGGCGCTGGGCCGCACCTCGAAGCGCTCGCGCAATATGTGAAGGATCTCTCCTTCGAAAACCCGAACGCTCCGCGTTCGCTCGGCCCGCAAGAGACGCCGCCTAACATCTCGATCCAGGTGAATGTCAACGCGAAGCCAATTGCTGCGAATGACTACGAAATTGAGCTCGTCCTGGAAGGCAAGGCAGGCGAGGGCGAAGGCCTGCTGTTCAGCTTCGAGCTGAATTTCGCCGGTGTGTTCCGCCTCGAGAATATCCCGGAAGCGCACGTCCATCAGGTTCTGATGATCGAATGCCCGCGGCTGCTGTTCCCCTTCGCCCGGTCGGTGCTCGCGAACGCCGTGCGTGACGGCGGCTTCCCGCCGTTCCTGCTCCAGCCGATCGATTTCGCGCAGCTCTATCAGGCGCGCATGAACGAGATGGGCCAGAAGGGCATGAACAGCTGATTGTTCCGCTGTTCCGCCCGGTAGGGGTGCCATAAGGACCCTCAATCGGTCTTCAGATACGCATTCCACAGCGCCTTCTCGCCCATTTCGGCGATGAAGGCGCGGTGCTTGTCGATCTCATCCGGGGTCAGCAGATGAATTTCCGGTAGTGCCCGCACTTGCCGCGCTGCCTGCGCCTCGACCTCTGCCTTCGAGCCGCCACTCTCGCCGGACCCGAATTCCCCGAGAATGAGGCTTGACTGCTTGCCGCCGGTGAGCTCGGCATAGACCTCGGCAAGAATCTCCGCATCGAGCAACGCGCCGTGCTTCGTCCTGCGCGATGAATCGACGCCATAGCGCGCACAGAGGGCGTCGAGGGAATTTTGCTGACCCGGGTGCCGGCGGCGCGCGATCATCAGGGTATCGACGACGCGCGAGGGCGAGATCGGCCCCTTGCCGAGGCGTTTCAGTTCGTGATTGAGAAAGCCGGTGTCAAACGAGGCGTTGTGGATGACGAGCTGATCCTCGCCGATAAAGTCAAGAAACTCGTCGGCGACGTCCTTGAACACAGGCTTGTCCGCCAGAAACGCATCCGAAAGCCCGTGCACGGCAAAGGCATCGGGTGACATCGGCCGCTGCGGGTTAAGGTAGCGGTGAAACACCCGCCCGGTCAGGAAGCGGTTGACGATTTCGACACAGCCGATCTCGACCAGCCGGTCGCCGCGCGCGGGATCAAGGCCGGTCGTTTCGGTATCGAGGACAATTTCGCGCATGGGCCTGGTATGATGTTCGAGGGTCTGACGTCGTCAGCTCTGGCGGAGCCTCGGTTCGAGCTCATCAAGCAATGTGCGGATATCTGCCCGCGCCGCTTCAAGACCCCGTCCCGTATCGAGTATCATATGCGCGCGCCGGCGTTTCTCGTCCATCGACATCTGCCTTGCGAGAATGGCGTGGAAAAGCGGCTCACTCATGCCCGGACGCGCGAGTACGCGCCGCTTCTGCTCAACCGCGTCGACGACTGTCACGAGAATAGCGTCGCAGCGACCTTCCGCGCCGGTTTCGAAGAGCAGGGGGATATCGAGTACGATCAGCCGCGCGCCTGCCTTCTCGGCAGCGGCGATTGCCGCTTCTTCCTTGGCCCGGACGAGGGGGTGGACGATGGCTTCGAGCGCCTTGAAACGCTCGGGATTGCCGGAAACGATAGCGCCGAGCCGTTTGCGGTCCACCACGCCGTGCTGAACCGCCCCGGGAAATTCCGCCTCGATGGCGGCTGCAGCCTCGCCCGCATAGAGCTCGTGCACAGCGGCGTCGGCATCGTAGACGGGAATGCCGAACTCCCGGAAAATCGCCGCCGTCGTCGATTTCCCCGTGCCGATTGAACCGGTCAGGCCGAGCCGGAACATGCCTCAAGCCTTCTTTTCTGCGAGATCGGCCAGCAGATGCGCGCGAAGCCGGTCACTCACGACAGGCTTCCGGCCGAACCAGCGCTGAAACCCCGGGGCTGCCTGATGCAGCAGCATACCGAGGCCATCCAGGGTTCTCAAACCGCGCGCCCGCGCTGCTGCCAGCAGCGGCGTTTCGAGGGGGACATAGACGATATCGGCGACGACAGCGCCTGGTTTCAACCGCGCCAGATCCAGCTCAAGCGCCGGCTGGCCGCTCATCCCGAGGCTGGTCGTGTTGACGACAAGATCGACATCCGCGAGTGCGGCTTCGCGCTCATCCCAGTCGAGGCTGGAGATCGGGGCACCCGGCCGCGCCTTCAGGATATCCGAGACCAGCACATCCGTTCGATCCCTCGAGCGATTGGCGATCTGGATGGCGGCTGGCGCACGATCGAGCAGCGGCATCAACAGCCCGCGCGCGGCGCCCCCGGCCCCCAGCAGAAGGATTCGGGGGTGCAACGAATCCCAGCCCGGATAGCTCTGGTCGAGATGGGCGACGAAACCCAGGCCATCGGTATTATCGCCGCAGAGCTTGCCGTCCTCGAACCAGAAGGTGTTCACCGCACGCACCGCGCGCGCGACATCGCTC
The DNA here is from genome assembly GCA_009773635.1 of Beijerinckiaceae bacterium. Classification (GTDB taxonomy): domain Bacteria; phylum Pseudomonadota; class Alphaproteobacteria; order Rhizobiales; family Beijerinckiaceae; genus Rhabdaerophilum. The sequence continues at coordinate 132,798 of WSYC01000003.1, forward strand.
ACGACATCGCACGCGGCAAAAGCCTCTTCCTTGTGGGGAACGGTGACATTGCCGCCAACGAAACCGCGTGATGGTAATTCCCGCAGGAAGGCGGCAACCGCTCCCGGCATCACATCAGCACGCTCGTAGGTCCCGCCGAGGCCGAGTTCTTCAAGCCAGAAGGCGTGGATCAGCGGCGAGCGCGCGTGCTTGACCGGCCGGCCGATGATAATCGCTTTCGCGGGGGGTGTTGGCTGTGGGGGCATCACGCTGGCTTCGGTTGGTGGGTGGATGTTTTTAGGCCTTATGCCTGTCGCGCAGCAAGAGGCGAGCAAGACAGGCGGTCGGGATGGCTGCAGCTTTCATGCCGCCAGAAGGCCATGATGACGCAGCGCCTGAAGCAGTGCGAGGAGTGGCAACCCGAGTATGGTCGCATGATCGCCCTCAATGGACTCAAAGAGGTGAACACCCAGCGCTTCCAGCTGGTAACCCCCCACGGTTTCGCACACCGTTGGCCCCATTGCGTCGAGATAAGCGTCAAGAAAGGGGTCCGAGAATGCCCGCATCGCCAGCCGCGCCGAGGCCGCACCCGCCCAAAGGATTGCGTCGCCGCGTCGAAGGACGGCAGCGGAATGCAGAAGATGCTCTTCGCCCCTCAATGCGCCGAGCTGCCGGCGGGCCTGAGCGCGATCAGCCGGCTTCATGAGGAGTACGCCCCGGTGATCCAGCGTCTGATCAGCCGTGAGGATCAGCGCGTCCGGTTCTGCCTTTTGGGCGGCTTCAGCCTTCGCATGCGCCAGGGCAAGCGCGATATCCCGCGGTGGCGTCAGCGCCGCGAGCAGTTTGGCCGCAAGTGCGCCCTCATCAACCGGAGCCTTGAGCACCGCCAGCGGGATACCGGCCGCTTCCAGAAGTGCGCGCCGCGCGGCGCTACCGGAAGCGAGTGTCAGGGGATGCGGATGTCGCCAGAAGGCGTTCGAAGCCATCATTGTGCCACGAGACCCAGCCTGTGCGTGCGATAGAGATCGATAATGGCCGCTGCAGTTTCCTCGATCGAACGCCGGGTGACATCAATAACCGGCCAGTTGTAGCGGTCGAAGGTGCGGCGAGCCTGTGCGATTTCCTCGGTCACCGCCTGGCGGTCGATATAGGTTGAATCCTTGTCGCCGGCATTAAGGGCCAGCAAGCGATTCTGTCGGATCTGGACAATGCGTTCAGGCGAGGCCACAAGCCCGATCACCAGAGGCTTCGAGAGCGCACCTATATTTTCCGGCAGGGCCATGTTGGGCACCAGCGGGACATTGGCGGTCTTGATGCCGCGGTTGGCAAGATAAATACTGGTCGGTGTTTTCGAGGTCCGGCTGACCCCGACGAGGACAACATCCGCCTGGTCGAGGTTCTCCGTCATCTGGCCGTCGTCGTGTATCATGGTGAAGTTCAACGCATCGATCCGGCGGAAGTACTCGGCGTTCAACACGTGCTGCGCGCCGGCCTTCGGCGTTGTGGCAACCCCGAGATAGGACTGGAACATGTTATGGACCGGTTCGAGCACGGAGAGGCTCGGGCAGCTCTGCTCTTCGCAAGCTGAGCGCAGGCGCTCGGCAAGACCTTGGTCGACCATCGTGTAGAGGACGATGCCCGGCTCATTCTCGATCTCGGTGATCACACGATCGAGCTGCTTTTCATTCCGCACAAGAGGATAGACGTGCTCGATGGGGGAAATGCCGGCATAGAGTGCTGTCGCGGCCCGAGCGACCGTGATCAGGGTTTCGCCGGTTGAATCCGAGACGAGGTGGAGATGGAAGAAATTGCGGCCCATTGGTTCCCGTTTCGATCACGCGGCTGGCTTTCGGAAGTTTTCAACCGACTTGCGCACAGGCCTGTTGTCAAGCTCTGCATAAGTCGCCGGAATCCACGCTCTCGCTCGATAGCCTCTGCCGGGTTGTGGAAAGAAGGCTTTTTTGTTCACAATCGAACGAGCGGGAAAGTGCTCTAGGGGAAACGGGGAATTCTGGGGATAGCGGGTAAAGATCGATTTTTTGATCCTGATAGATTATTCTTTTCAAAGGGATAGATTTAAATTCGTTTTTTGGACTGAGCGCATCAGAAACGAATTGATCTCTCCTGCTTGTGGATGCCGCGCGAATTTCGCAAAAGGGCTGTTAAGTAAAAGACAAAAGAGAAGAAAGACTCTTTTCTTTCATTTTAAGAGGTTGGAATGCCCGCCAAACCCTTCCTTGCCACCTTCTCCGATTCATTGCCGAAACGGCCACCGATCTGGCTGATGCGGCAGGCGGGGCGCTACCTTGCCGAATATCGGGCGATCCGGGCAAAGGCGTCGAGTTTCCTTGATTTCTGTTACACACCGGAGCTTGCGATCGAAGCGACGCTGCAACCCATCCAGCGCTTCGGGTTCGATGCAGCAATTATCTTTTCGGACATTCTGGTGATCCCGGATGCGCTTGGGCAGGGCGTACGCTTTGTGGAAGGCGAAGGCCCTCGCCTTGATGCGCTCGAGGATCGGGCAGCAATCGAAGCGCTGGCTGGGACGCTCGACCTCGACAAGCTGGAACCGGTCTACGCAGCCTTGCGCGGCGTCAAGGCAACCCTGCCGCCCGAAACAACGTTGATCGGCTTCTGCGGTGCTCCCTGGACGCTGGCGACCTATATGATCGGCGGCCGGGGCACGCCGGATCAGGCACCTGCCCGAGCCTTCGCTTACCGGGACAGGGAAGGTTTTTCTCTGTTGATCGACAGGTTGGTTGAAGCCTGCATCCTTCATCTCGTCCGGCAGATCGAGGCTGGCGCGGAAGCGGTTCAGATTTTCGATTCGTGGGCAGGAACACTTCCCGAAGCGGAATTTCTGGTCTGGAGCCAGCAGCCGATCGCGCGGATCATCAGGGGTGTGAAGGCACAATTCCCGACTGTGCCGATCATTGCTTTTCCACGCGGTATCGCCGGGGGTTTTTCAGGCTTTATCCGGGAGACCGGCGCCGATGCGATCAGCCTTGATACTGCTGCACGGCTGTCGGAAGCGCGTGCATCCATCCCCGCAAATGTTGTCACGCAGGGCAATCTCGATCCGCTCGTGCTGATCGCCGGCGGTGCAGCGCTTGATCTGGCGATCGACCGCATTCTGGAGAGCACCCGCGGGACGCGCCACATTTTCAACCTTGGTCATGGCATTCTGCCGCAGACGCCGATTGCTCACGTCGAACGGTTGATCGAGCGGGTGCGGGGATGATGGATCTCTGGATCAAGGCGCTGCATGTCATCGCGGTGATCTCATGGATGGCGGGACTGCTCTATCTGCCCCGGCTGTTTGTCTATCATGCCGGTGAAGGCGTGAGGTCCGAAGCGAGCGAACGCTTCAAGGTGATGGAACGCAAGCTTTTCCGGTTCATCATGCGGCCGGCGATGACCGTTGCCTGGATCACTGGGCTTTGGCTTGCATGGTCAAGCTTCGCGTTCAAGGGTGGCTGGCTGCATGCGAAGCTGCTGTTCGTGGTGTTGCTCACGGTCCACCACGTCTTTCAGGGCCGCTGGCTCCGGGAATTTGATCGGGATGAGCGGCAGCGATCGCATCGGTTTTTCCGGTTTCAGAACGAAGTTCCGACCCTGTTGATGATCGGGATCGTGATCTTCGTTATCGTCAAGCCGTTCTAGCGTCCAGGCATCCGGAATGGCTGCGCTCAAGGACGGGCTTGTCCTGCCCGTAAAAACGCGCTAACGAAGCGCTCGCGAAGCCTTCCCCCTTCCTGCGGCGGGCCTTGCATGCGTGCATCATCCACGATGGTTGCGCCCTCCAGATCACATTCGAACCCTTACAGATCTGGAAATCTTGCGTCTTTCCCCTCTTTCTGGCCGGAGCCTTCCGGCTGTCCTCTCTAAGCCAAGGTAGTTATCGATGCCGGAGATCAAGCTTCACGACCTCAAGCGCAAGTCGCCCACCGAGCTCCTGAGCTTTGCGGAGACGCTCGAGGTTGAGGGTGCCAGCACCATGCGCAAGCAGGAGCTGATGTTCGCGATCCTGAAGCAGCTTGCCGCCAACGATACCGAAATCATCGGCGAGGGCGTCGTCGAGGTGTTGCAGGACGGGTTCGCTTTCCTGCGTTCACCGGACGCGAATTATCTCGCCGGCCCTGATGACATCTACATCTCACCGGCGCAGATTCGCCGGTTCTCGTTGCGCACAGGTGATACGGTCGAAGGCCTGATCCGCTCTCCGCGGGATGGCGAGCGCTATTTTGCGCTGCTGAAGGTCAATACGATCAATTTCGAGGATCCGGAAAAAACCCGCCACAAGGTTCACTTTGATAACCTGACACCGCTCTATCCGGACCAGCGCCTCAAGCTTGAGCATGGTGATCCCACCCGCAAGGACATGTCCTCGCGCGTGATCGATATCGTCTCGCCGATCGGCAAGGGCCAACGCGCGCTGATCGTTGCGCCGCCGCGTACCGGCAAGACCGTGCTGCTGCAGAACATCGCGCAATCCATCACGACCAATCATCCCGAGTGCTATCTCATCGTGCTGCTGATCGACGAGCGGCCGGAAGAAGTTACGGACATGCAGCGCTCCGTGCGCGGCGAAGTCGTCTCGTCGACCTTCGATGAGCCGGCGACGCGGCACGTGCAAGTTGCCGAGATGGTCATTGAAAAAGCCAAGCGTCTGGTCGAGCACGGGCGCGATGTCGTCATCCTCCTCGATTCGATTACGCGCCTTGGCCGCGCCTATAACACCGTCGTGCCGTCTTCCGGCAAGGTGCTCACCGGCGGTGTCGATGCGAACGCACTCCAGCGCCCGAAGCGCTTCTTCGGTGCCGCCCGCAACATCGAGGAAGGCGGTTCGCTGACGATCATCGCGACCGCGCTGATCGATACCGGCAGCCGTATGGACGAAGTCATCTTCGAGGAGTTCAAGGGCACCGGCAATTCGGAAATCGTGCTCGACCGCAAGGTGGCTGACAAGCGCGTCTTCCCGGCGCTCGACATTCTCAAGTCCGGCACCCGCAAGGAAGAGCTCATCACCCCGCGCGAGCAGCTGCAGAAGACCTACGTCCTGCGCCGCATTCTCAACCCGATGGGTCCGCAGGATGCGATCGAGTTCCTGCTCGACAAGCTGCGCCAGACCAAACAGAACAGCGAATTCTTCGAGTCGATGAACACCTGACCAACGCCCTTGGCACCTGATCGCTGGAGCGAACGATGGCGTCCGATACCATCTTTGCGCTGAGCACCGGCGGCGGCGCGGCGGGCATCGCCATCATCCGCATTTCCGGGCCGCGGACGAAGGATGTGCTCCGGGAGTTCGCGGGCGATGTGCCACCGGCCCGGCAAGCCGCACTCCGGCAGATTGCAGATCCTGCAACCGGTGCGGCAATCGATTCGGGTGTGATCCTGTTTTTCCCCGGGCCGAACAGTTTCACCGGCGAGGATCTGGCGGAACTGCAGGTTCACGGCAGCCTTGCCGTAATCCGGCACCTCCTGAGATGCCTTGGCGAGCAGCTGGGCTTGCGCGCCGCGGATGCTGGCGAATTCACCTACCGCGCCTTCCTGAACGGCAAGATGGATCTTGTTGCGGTCGAGGCACTCGGTGATCTCCTCTCGGCAGAGACAGAGGCGCAGGCACGTCTGACCCGGATCTACCAACGGAACTTGCGCCAGGCAGCCGCGACATGGCGGGAATCGCTTCTGTCCGTGCTCGGCCTGACCGAGGCCAGTATCGATTTTGTCGACGAAGGTGATATCGATTCCGAGATCGATTCGATAGCGGAACAAGAAATCGTCCAGCTTCAGCAGGAGATTCGCGGCGCGATCTCTGGCCTCGCCACCGCAGAACGGATTCGTCGGGGCTACCGCATCGCGATTCTCGGACCGCCCAATGCCGGAAAATCGAGCCTGATCAACTCACTTGCACAGCGCGACGTCGCGATCACCTCGTCAATCCCCGGCACAACACGCGATACGATCGAGGTTCATCTCGATCTCATGGGTCTGCCGGTCGTCTTGATTGATACGGCAGGTCTCCGGGAAAGCACAGACGAGCTGGAAAGCGAAGGTATCACGCGGGCCTATTCCGCTGCGCGCGATGCTGATCTGGTACTCTGGCTGTCACCGACGGATTGTCCGGTGCCGAGCCCGTTCGAGCGCGCCCTGCTGGTTCTTTCGAAATCCGATGCGATCGATTCGCCGCCGATTTCCTCAATTCATTCTCCGGTCATTTCGATCAAGACATCATCGGGGCTTGATGATCTGATTGCAGCCATGCACCAGAGGGCAGCGCTGTCTCTCAACCTTGATGCGGATGCTGTGCTTGTTGCCCATACCAGGCAAGCCGGGGAACTTCATGCCGCGGCTGAAGCGTTGGGCCGGTCGCTGTCATTCGGTGCCGGCTCGCTCGAGTTGCGGGCAGAAGAGCTTCGCGTTGCGCAACGTTCGCTGGATCGATTGACCGGGCGCATCAGTCCCGATGAAATTCTCGGAGCGATCTTCTCGCGGTTCTGCATCGGCAAGTAGGGAGGGATGTTTCACGTGAAACATGTGAAGCGATGAAGGGCTTGAACGCGGCGCGACATGCATTTGACGTTGTCGTTGTCGGCGGTGGTCATGCCGGCACGGAAGCAGCCGGGGCCGCGGCGCGAATGGGAGCGCGCGTTGCACTGGTCACGCACTCGCGGGAGACGATCGGCGTGATGTCGTGCAATCCTGCCATAGGCGGCCTTGGCAAAGGCCATCTCGTCCGAGAGATCGATGCGCTCGACGGATTGATGGCGCGGGCGATTGACCGTGCTGGCATCCATTTCAAGCTTCTCAACCGTAGCAAAGGACCGGCGGTACGGGGTCCGCGTGCACAGGCAGATCGAAAGCTTTACCGGTCGGCGATCCAGGACCTGCTTCAGCAGCAAGGCGACATCCACATCCTGGAAGGCGAGGTCACCGATCTCGCGATCAAAGATGGGTGCGTGACCGGCGTTGTTGTCGATCGCTTGGGAGAGATTGCTTGCGGTGCTGTTGTCCTGACGACTGGCACGTTTTTACGTGGCGTCATCCATATCGGGATGGAACGCGAGGCTGGAGGGCGGGTTGGCGAGAAGCCAGCTAACGCGCTTTCCAATCGACTGATGGCCCTGGGGCTGAGGCTCGGGCGGTTGAAGACCGGGACACCGGCGCGTCTGGATGGCCGAACGATTGATTGGGGCGCTTGTGAATCTCAAACTGGCGATTCGCCTCCGGAACCATTTTCGACCCTGACGGAACAGATCACGAATCCCCAGATCGTGTGCGGTATCACGAAAACAACCACAGCCACGCATACCATTGTGCGGGATAGTCTCGGGCAATCGGCGATGTACGCGGGCACCATTGAGGGACGCGGCCCTCGATATTGCCCTTCGATCGAAGACAAGGTTGTTCGGTTTTCGGATCGGGATTCTCATCAGATCTTTCTTGAGCCGGAGGGTTTGGACGACCCCACGGTCTATCCAAACGGATTGTCAACGTCGCTGCCTGCTGCTGTTCAGGATGCAATCTTTGCCTCTATTCCGGGGTTGGAGCGTGCGCGCATTCTCCGTTACGGCTATGCGATTGAATATGATTTCGTCGATCCTCGCCAGTTGTCGCCGACCCTCGAATTGTCCGGCGTTTCAGGGCTGTTTCTGGCTGGCCAGATCAATGGCACAACTGGATACGAGGAGGCAGGCGGGCAAGGCCTTGTCGCCGGGCTCAATGCGGCCCGGCGCGCGGGCGGCAGCGATGGGATCGTGATGTCGCGGGGGGAGAGTTATCTGGGTGTCATGATCGACGATCTTACCCGGCTGGGCGTAACGGAGCCGTACCGCATGTTTACGTCGAGGGCCGAGTACCGGCTTTCGCTCAGAGCGGATAACGCCGACATTCGACTTACCGACCGCGGCATCGGCTGGGGTTGCGTCAGCTCCGAGCGCGCCCGAGCCTTTCGAGCAAAAGTGGCAGTTCTGGATCGATATCGAGCGGCTCTCACAGCAATCAACCTCAGTCCGAATGAGCTTGAACGTTATGGGATCCATGTCAATACGGACGGCCAACGCCGCGACGGCGCGACGCTGTTGGCCCTGCCTGACATTACGTTCCCGGATCTTGTTCGGGTCGACCCGATGCTGGCAGAATGCCCGACCTGGGCGTGCGATTTGCTATCCACTGAAGCCAAGTACAGCGTCTACCTTGATCGGCAGCGGGATGACATTGCTCGCCTGAAGAGTGAACAAGCGGTGGTGATCCCTGAAGCCTTTGAATTCGATCGTCTTGTTGGATTGTCGACGGAAGTGCGTGAGAAGCTCATCCGCAGCCGCCCACGAACGGTTGCTGATGCCGGAATGATCGAAGGCATGACGCCGTCTGCACTGGTGCTTCTCGCCGCGTCGCTGCGGCGTAAGGAGAGTACTCTTGTCAAAGGCTAGATCGACCGTTCTGGCGGCGTCCGGGCGGGAACGGACGCTTGAAGCCTTGGGCGACTCAGGTGTTTCACGTGAAACATTGGCGCGCCTCGAAGCCTATGTCGCTTTGTTGCTCCAGTGGCAGCAGCGGATAAATCTGATATCGCCGACGACGATCCCTGACATCTGGACGCGCCACATTCTCGATTCCGCACAATTGCATCACCTGCGGCCGGATGCGCGGCGATGGGCCGATCTGGGCTCCGGTGGCGGGCTTCCCGGTATCGTCATAGCTTGTCTACTGGCAGAGAAAGCGGATGGTGAGATCCATCTGATCGAAAGCAACGGCAAGAAAGCCGCATTTTTGCGGCATGTCTCGACTTCACTCGCGCTCCCGGCCGTGATTCACGCGGTACGGATCGAGGATGCCGTTCCCAGGTTGCCGCAGACCGATGTTGTCACGGCCCGCGCATTGGCGCCACTGACTGATCTTCTCCGTTTTTCCAATCTCCTGTTGAAAAGCGGGGCTGTCGGACTCTTTCCGAAGGGTCGTGATGTCGAAGAGGAATTGACCACAGCACGTCTTAACTGGCACTTCTCATCAAGGCTTCATGCCAGCGTAACCGATCCGGAGGCGCGGATCGTCGAAATTTCGATGATCTGAGATCGCTATTCAGGCCGGTTTTCAGTTTTGTAGTCGTTAACGTGATGAAATCACGAGGGAAACCTGCCAATGCATCCGAGGGTCCTGACCGTTGCGAACCAAAAGGGTGGCGTTGGCAAAACAACGACTGCCATCAATCTGGGGACTGCGCTTGCCGCGATCGGTGAGAGAGTGCTGTTGATTGATCTCGATCCGCAGGGAAACGCGTCGACCGGTCTTGGTGTCGAAGTGCGCGCGCGGAAACTCTCGACCTATGATGTCTTGCTCGGCGACGCCACGATCGCGGATGCCGCCGTGGCAACAGATGTCCCCCGGGTTTCGATCGTGCCGGCGACGATGGATCTCCTCGGCGCCGAGATTACGCTGGCGACACAGAAGGATCGCACACATCGGTTGAAGCACGCGATCGATGCTCTCGGGGGGCCGGACGGCAGTTTCCCCTACACCTATATCCTTATCGACTGCCCGCCATCGTTGAACCTGCTGACCGTGAACGCCATGGCGGCCGCCAACGGTATCCTGGTGCCGTTACAATGCGAATTCTTCGCACTCGAAGGGTTGAGCCAGCTTCTGAAAACCATCGAGCAGGTGCGGAGCAGCATCAATCCCGAGCTTGAAATCCACGGGGTTGTCCTGACAATGTTTGATCCCCGGAATAATCTGGCCAATCAGGTCATTCGCGATGTCCGGCAGTTTCTGGGCACCAAGGTCTTCGAGACGGTCATTCCGCGCAATGTGCGGGTATCCGAAGCACCGTCATACGGAAAACCCGTGCTCCTCTACGATCTGAAGTGCGCCGGCAGCCAGGCCTATCTCAAGCTTGCATCCGAGATCATCCAGCGTGAGCGCCTGCTTCTGGCTGCCGAATAGGGACGGGGAGAACACCATGGCCGATGACAATCCGCGGATGCGTCTTGGGCGCGGCCTTGCGGCCCTGCTGGGCGATGTGGGAACCGAGACGGCAGCTGAGGCGCGCAATCGCGCGCAACGGCGCGTGCCCATCGAGTTTCTGCGACCGAATCCGCTCAATCCCCGCCAGACCTTTCCTGAAGTCGAGCTGGAGGAGCTTGCCGCTTCGATTCGGGAGCGTGACATTATCCAACCCATTATCGTCCGGGGTGTTTCCGGCGTTGCGGACGCCTTTGAGATTATCGCCGGTGAACGGCGCTGGCGAGCGGCTCAGCGCGCGGGTCTGCATGATGTTCCCGTTGTCATTGTTGAGGCGGATGACCGGCAGGCGCTTGAGTTTGCGATCATCGAGAACATCCAGCGGGCAGATCTGAACCCGCTCGATGAGGCGAGAGGCTACGAAAATCTCGTCGCGCAGTTCGGCTATACGCAGAACGATCTTGCCAAGATCATGGGGAAGAGCCGCAGCCACGTGACGAATACGTTGCGGCTGTCGCGGCTGCCCGAGGGCGTGAAGCAGAAGGTTGTCTCCGGAGCGCTCTCTGCAGGGCATGCGCGTGCACTGTTGGCGGTTTCGGATCCGGATCTGATTGCAAAACGTGTTATTGATCAAGGCCTTACGGTTCGTGATGTCGAACGGATTGCTCAGCGCGAATCCGAATCACCCGATGAAGCGACCCGCAAGCCGCGCAAGGCCCTTGAACGGGATGCCGATACCGCAGCGCTGGAAAAGCGGTTGTCGGAACTCCTCGGCCTTGAGGTGTCCGTTGAGCATCGGGGCGACAAGGGTGGGGCGATCCGGATCAAGTACCGCACCCTCGAACAACTTGAAGCGCTGAGCCACAAGCTTGCCCAGGCGGGTTCAGCGACGACGTGACGCCAGTGCAATAGACCAGAGCGCGCGCACAGCGATGGTCTCTTCCAGCGCTGGCGTACGCCGTGTCTGCTCCTGTGCGACGGCCAGGGTGTCGATCGCTTTTCCAAGCATCGGCAAGTCCCAGCGCATCGCCTGGTTGCGAACGCGATCCTGCCGCCGAAAGAAGATGCGTTCGCTGCGCATTGCGGTCTCGATCGATCCAGCAGATCGGGCAATCGCCAACCGCCTCAGAAGCAGGGCGTGATTGAGTGACAGCGCCAGAAGGCCGGAGGCATTGATTCCCTCCCGAAACGATCGCAGCGCAACCGCTTCAATCTCTTCCAGCTTGCCGTCAAAGGCCCGATCGATGGGCTCACTGCCGGATTGATCGGAGGAGTCGGCGATCATGGCGTCGATATCCGCGACATCGATCACCAATTGCCCCTGACAATAAAGAACGAGCTTCTCGATCTCCATTTCAGACAGCGCGAAATCGGTGCCGAGCAGATCGGAGAGATAGGCACGGGCAACCGGCGTGATCGAGAGCCCGGCCGCGCGCGCGCGCGCGTCGATCAACTCCTGAAGATCCTGCCGCGACGGCGGATAGCAGGTAATGGCCATGGCACTGGCGCTTTGTTCGAGCGCTACCCGGAGAGGCGATGTCTTCGTGAGTTCGTCTGCCTGGAAAATCACCGTCGAATCGATCGGCGGGACATCGACAACCGCTTGCCAGACGCTCTTCGAGAGTTTGCCGGCATGGCCAACGACAAGAATGCGCTTGCCGCCGAACATGCTGATGGCATTGGCTTCATCCAGCAGACGTCCGGGGTCTGCGTTGAGAGCCTCGGCGTCGAGATCCAGCACGCTCATCGCATCGGCATCAGGGCCGGAGAGCGTCGAGACCATCGCCCGGACGCGCGTGCGGACTGAGCCCTCGTCTGGTCCATGCACCAGAATTAGTGCGGTCGATTTGCACCCGGAGGTGATGAAACGCTGGATATCGCCAGGCCGGATAATGGCCATCGCTGTCGGCGCTCAGTTTTCTTCGCCGGGATTTGTTGCCGGCGTCTCGGGATCGGGCGCTGAAAGCGCGGGAACCACTCGGGGGCCGGTCATGGAATCACTGGCCAGTGCGGTGGTAATGATGATGCGCAGGCGTTCCGCGAGGGATTTCGCGACCTTTTCTTCGGCATCTCGTTCGGCACGAAGCGTTGCGAAGCGAAGCTGGGACCGGTCGAACGAGGCCGAAGCGAAGGTCTTTCCGGATGTGCGGATCTTTCCGCCCTGTTGCTGATCGAGCAGGACATAGACGGCCTCGATTTGCAGCGTCGCGATCTGCGCCCGGCCGGTCGAGGCGTCGATAATGCTGGAGGCCTTCGACTGTTGCGTCTTGATCTTGAGCAGATAGCGACTGTTGCGCGTGGGCGCAGCCCCACCAGTCAGCAGGAAGTCGAGCTCGGATTTCAGCTGATAGCCAAGGTATCCTTCAATGCGATCGACCGTCACCTGCGAGAGCTGGGCCGCTGTGCTGGATCCGTTGATGAGGTTCGGAGCATGCACGGGCTGGATGCAGCCACCAAGAAGCGCGGCCAGCAGCACAGGCGCTACCAGACGGGAGAGGCTCTTCCTGATCATGGGTGTATCCTTCCCTAGCAGCGCCCCGTCCGAGGGGCGAAGCATGCGTTACACGACTATATTGACGATCCGCTTCGGGATCACAATCACCTTGCGGATCGGCTTTCCCTCGAGAATGGCCATGATCTTCGCATCGGCCCGGACGAGAGCCTCGACATCAGCAGGGCTGGCGTCAGTGGGGACGTCGATATCACCCCGCTTCTTGCCGTTGATCTGAATCGGGAGCGAAATGACGGCCTCCACAACCAGCGAGGCATCCGCTGCTGGCCAGAGCGCATCGGCAATCAATCCGGAGCCGCCGAGCTCCTTCCAGCACTCCTCGGCGAGATGTGGCATCATTGGTGCAAAAAGCTGCACCATGATCACGACAGCCTCGCGAATCGCCGCATTTCCGGCGGTGTCCCGACCCGGTTCAGCCAGCGCGGATGAAATGCTGTTCGAGAGATCGTGGATGTGCGCGATGCAGCGATTGAATCGCAGGCGTTCCAGATCGTCGCCGACGGCGAGAATGGCCTTGTGGGCTGCCTTCGTGACCGCGTGCGGCGTGCCGCCGCTTTGCGCTTTCAGCAGGTCTACAGCTTCACCGACAAGACGCCACACCTTCTGCACGAAGCGGGACGCGCCCTGAACGCCCTCTTCGCTCCAGATGACGTCCCGCTCGGGAGGGCTGTCCGACAGCATGAACCAGCGTGCGGTGTCCGCGCCATAGCTCTCGATGATATCATCGGGATCGACGACGTTTTTCCTCGACTTAGACATCTTCTCGATCGAGCCGATCACTGCGTCCTTGCCGGTGGCGATTTCGAGGGCGCGGCGACCGCCGTCACCAGCCTCGATGCGCACCTCCACCGGCGACAGCCAGGCTCCGGCGGCGGATTTATAGGTCTCGTGCACGACCATGCCTTGCGTAAACAGACCGGCGAAGGGCTCCTTCAGCGAGGCATGGCCAGTGATCGTCATCGCGCGGGTGAAGAAGCGCGAGTAGAGAAGATGCAGGATCGCGTGCTCGATGCCGCCGATATACTGGTCCACCGGGAGCCACTTGGCGATTGCCGCCGGCGTTGTCGGCTCGTCCGCGTTGAACGGATCGGTGAAGCGCGCGAAATACCACGAGGAATCGACGAAGGTGTCCATGGTGTCGGTTTCGCGGCGCGCAGGTTTGCCGCAGCAGGGGCAGTTCGCGTGCTTCCACGTCGGGTGGCGGTCGAGCGGGTTTCCGGGCACGTCGAAGGTGACATCCTCCGGCAGAACGACCGGCAAGTCTTGATTCGGCACCGGAACAGTTCCGCAATCATCGCAATGGATGACCGGGATCGGGCAACCCCAGTAGCGCTGGCGGGAAATACCCCAGTCGCGCAGGCGGAAATTCACCTTGCGCTGGCCAACGGGCCTGCCGCCAAACGATTCGGACTCGAAATGCTTTGCGATGGCCTCCTTCGCGGCAGCGACGGTGAGGCCATCGAGGAAACCGGAGTTGAACAGCACGCCATCGTCGGTTGTCGGCGAGTTCTTGCGATCAAAGGCCGCATTGGCCTCGGCATCTGACAGCGCTACCGGGCGCACCACGGGCTTGATCGGCAAGTTGTAGGCCGTTGCGAAATCATGGTCACGCTGGTCATGCGCCGGACAGCCGAAGATCGCGCCGGTGCCATAGTCCATCAGGATGAAGTTCGCGACGTAAACGGGCACCTCAAGCCCCGGCACCAGCGGATGCATCGCGCGGATACCGGTGTCATACCCCTTCTTCTCGGCGGTATCGACCGCAGCCTGCGAGGTGCCCATGCGGCGGCACTCTTCGAGGAAAGCCGCGAGCTTGGGGTCGCGCTCCCCGGCGGCCTTGGCAAGCGGGTGGTCGGCGGCAACTGCCATGAAGCTTGCGCCAAAGAGTGTATCCGGGCGCGTCGTGTAGATTTCCAGTTCGCTGAACCCGGCGGGCGCGGTTGCTGCCACCAGCTGCCAGCGCAAGCTGAGACCTTCCGAACGGCCGATCCAGTTCGCCTGCATCAGGCGCACTTTTTCCGGCCAGCGATCGAGACCATCAAGCGCCGAGAGCAATTCCTCGGAGTAATCCGAGATTTTCAAGAACCATTGCGTGAGTTCGCGCTGCTCGACGAGCGCGCCGGAGCGCCAGCCGCGCCCGTCGATCACCTGTTCGTTGGCCAGAACGGTATGATCCACCGGGTCCCAGTTGACCTTCGAGGTCTTGCGCGTGACCAGCCCCGCCTTGAGGAAATCGAGGAACATCCGCTGCTGGTGCTTGTAGTATTTTGGGTCGCAGGTCGCGAATTCGCGCGCCCAGTCGAGGCTGAGGCCCATGGACTTGAGCTGCGTCCGCATCGTCGCAATGTTGGCGTAGGTCCAGGTGCCCGGATGGCTCTTCTTCTCCATCGCGGCGTTTTCAGCCGGCATGCCGAACGCGTCCCATCCCATCGGGTGAAGCACGGCGTGGCCCTTGGCCCGACGATAACGCGCGACGACATCGCCCATGGCGTAGTTGCGCACATGCCCCATGTGGATGCGCCCGGAGGGATAGGGGAACATCTCGAGCACGTAATACTTCGGGCGCGGATCGTCCGTCTTCGTCTCGAAGACCTTGCCGTCTTCCCAGGTCTTCTGCCAGCGGGCTTCGGCTTCGCGGAAATTATAGCGGCTTTGGAAAGGATTCGCGCGCATCGGGCTATCAGTCTCGGATTGTCGGGTACCGGCACCCCCGGAAAGGCCCGATACGGAAGAATGCATCAGCCGCCGCCAAGGCCGGAAATCACCTGATGGCAACGACAAATTCGATTGGGTATGGACATCATTCCGCCTTTGCGGTCAACGGAGATTCATATGGCGCGGCCGCTCAATGCGGCACGCGGCTGGCGGAAGCGGGAGTTCGGAATGAGCGGGGACATGAATCCGGCTGAGGGCGTTGCCGGAAATCTGGCCGATATTCTTGAGAGCATCGCCCGCTCGGAGCGCGATTACGGCCGCAAACCCGGTTCCGTGACGCTCGTCGCGGTGTCCAAAACCAAATCCGCCGAGGAGATCACGCCCGCGCTTATCGCCGGGCAACGCGTGTTCGGCGAGAACCGGGTGCAGGAATCGCAAGGAAAGTGGCCTGGGCTCAAGGCTCGTTTTCCCGGTGTCGAATTGCATCTCATCGGCCCGCTCCAGACCAACAAGGTCAGGGATGCGTTGGGGCTCTTCGATGTCATCGAGACGCTTGATCGGGAATCGCTGGCTGTGGCGCTCGCAAAGGAAATCAGCGCAGGCGCGCGGGCACCGCGGCTCTACGTGCAGGTCAACACCGGTGCGGAGCCGCAGAAGGCCGGGATTCTCCCGGAGGAGGCCGACGCCTTCATCACCCGTTGCCGCGAGGTGCATGGGCTCGCGATCGAGGGTCTGATGTGCATCCCCCCGGCGGATGAGCCGCCTTCGGCGCATTTCGCGCTTCTCGGCAAGATCGCGCGTCGGAACGGTATCGCCGTGCTCTCGATGGGCATGAGCGCGGATTTCGACGCCGCGATCCAGCTCGGCGCGACGCATGTGCGGATCGGATCAGCGATCTTCGGCGCGCGGCCGCCGCACCGCGCGAACGGTTAGGATGCTCACACGGCTAGGATACTCCGGCTCTGCCAGGAAATGCCCCGTCAGCGGACAACGAACCGCGTTCGTGGCGACAATTTTGCCAGAATGAAGGCGAGATAGCGCCTGTTGACCGCGATGCAACCCGCCGTCGGCCCACCCGTTTCGCGCGTGAGGTGGAAGAAAATCGCGCTGCCCCGTCCTTGCCGGCGCGGCGTCCGGTTCCAGTCGAACTCCAGCACTACATCATATACGCGGTCCTGCCGCATCATATCCTCGTGGCTGGCGGCATAGGGCTTCTTGACAAGACGGTTGTAGTTCCGGTCACCCGGCACTTCGCACCAACCGTCGCCGGGGCGGATCGGGCGCAGGGGAATGCCGGTGGCCGGCGGCAACTGCCGGTCCCGTCGCCAGAACCCGCTCACGGCACGCAGGATGCCCGCAGGCGTCGCGCCATCGCCCTCGCGCTTGTCATGGATTACGCCGCTGCGACCGATGCGGCAGGGCACGCTGACCATGCCGAAGCGCAGCCGTGCGTGGTGCAAGGACCGGCCTGATCCGGTAAAGCCGGTCCTGTCGACCATGATCTTGGCAAGGCGCGTGTGCATCGAGATTGTCCTGATGGTTCCCCGAAGCCTGATCAAGGCTCGGGCACAAATGCGTGAGTTCTTGCGTGAACCCCTTTAAGAACGGGTGCGAGCTTGCCATTTCCCGGTGATTCGGCGCAACCTGTGTTGTTGCGCTCTGGCGGGGTGATCGCATGTTTGCCCGCCCCGGAGATCGCTGAAGGTGGAGTCATTTCATGAATACGTCAGTCTGGACCCGGTGATCGAATGAGCAACGTACGGAAAATCCTTGTTTGCGATGACGACACCGAGCTGCGCAGCGCGCTCGTCGAGCAGCTCCGGCTCTACGATGAATTCCAGATCAAGGAAGCGGATACCGGCACATCCGCGGTCCAGATCGCGAAGAACGATCATTTCGATCTCCTGATCATGGATGTCGGCCTGCCGGATATCGATGGCCGTGAGGCGGTGAAAATCCTGCGCAAGAGCGGGTTCCGTAGTCCGGTCATCATGCTCACCGGCCACGATGGCGAAGCCGATACGATCCTTGGGCTCGAAGCCGGCGCGAATGATTACGTCACCAAGCCGTTCCGCTTCGCGGTGCTGCTGGCCCGCATCCGGGCGCATCTGCGCCAGCATGAGGCCAGCGACGACGCGATTTTCACGGTGGGGCCTTACAGCTTCCGGCCCGGTGCCAAGCTGCTGGTGACCGAAAAGGGCACGAAAATCCGCCTGACGGAGAAGGAAACGGCCATTTTGCGCTTCCTCTATCGCGCCGGTCAGCGCGTCATTGGCCGCGATGTGCTGCTTCAGGAGGTCTGGGGCTACAATTCCAACGTCACCACGCATACGCTGGAGACGCATATTTATCGCCTGCGCCAGAAGATCGAGGTTGATCCCGGCCGGGCGAAAATCCTCGTCACCGACAGCGGCGGCTATAAACTCGTCCCCTGAGACGGCACTTCGCCCGCACGAAAGACAAGACCAAGGGAAAGACCATGCGCCTCGATGATGTCATCGAAATCCTGAAATCGATCCCGCTGTTCAAGCCGGTGGATCCGGAAGCCTTGCGGCTGCTCGCATTCTCGTCCGTCCGGCGACAGTTGCGTCCCGGGGATATCCTGTTCCGGCGCGGCGAGGTTTCGGATGGCGGGTTCCTGGTGATTTCAGGTGAAATCGTGCTTGATCCCGCTGATGACGGCTCGCCCTCAACCCACGTCTTCGGGCCGGGAACATTGATTGGCCAGCTGGCGCTGTTCGCGCCGGTGGAGCGTTCGGCGACGGCGATCGCGCGGGATGCGGCGGTGGTGCTGGTGTTCTCGCGCGATCTGATGCTGAAAGTGCTGGATGCTCACCCCGAAAGTGCCGCCGTGCTGCGCACAACGCTGGCCGGGCAGGTTCGGGCCTTTGCAGGGCAAGTCAGCCGCGCCGCCGGGTAATACCGGTCAATCGAGCGCGAGCGTGACCAGAACGGGCACGTGATCGGAGGGGCGTTCCCAGCCGCGCGTTTCCCGGAAAATCTGCCCGGACTGGAGGCCGGCACCGAGGCCCTTGCCAAGCCAGACATGGTCGAGCCGGCGGCCGAGATCGCGGGTTTCCCAATCCGGCGAGCGGTAGCTCCACCAGGAATAGACCTTTTCCGGCTCGGGTTTCAGCACGCGCATCGCGTCGACCCAATCGCCGGCGGCGATCACCTCCAGCAATCCGGTGGTTTCGACCGGCGTATGGCTGACGACATCCAGCAGCTTCTTGTGGCTCCAGACGTCATGCTCCAGCGGCGCGATGTTGAGATCACCGACCAGAATTGCGCGCGGATCGTCCGTGCGGCTGGCATCCGAGAATCGCTTGAGCTCCTCGACGAAGGCGAGCTTGTGCGCGAACTTCGGGTTCTCGTCGGGATCGGCGATATCGCCGCCCGCCGGAACATAGAAATTATGGACCGTGACGGCTTTTGCGCCTGTGCCGATTCGAGCGGAGATGTGGCGGGCATCGGGCTTGTCGCACATGTTGCGGGCCTCAATCGGTTCGATCGGGCGTTTCGAGAGGATCGCAACGCCGTTATAGCCCTTGATCCCGGCGATGGCGCGATGCCGGTAGCCCGCTTTTTCAAAAGCGGAATGCGGGAAGAGATCGTTCGGGCATTTGGTTTCCTGCAGGCACAGCACATCCGGCTGCTGCTCTGCGAGAAAACGCAGGACGAGATCGATCCTGAGCCGGACGGAGTTGATGTTCCAGGTCGCGATCGAAAGGGTATCGGGCATCACAGCGTTCCAGTGCCCGGAAGGGGCTCGCTGCTTCTAGCCGAAAGGATGCGGTGCTAGAAGCCCGGCGACGAATGAACCGTGCATTTCCACGGGATTCGGATGCGGAACGATCTGCCGTACCGGCAGTCGCTCACATCAGTGCGTGCGAGCATCAGTTCTTGGGTTCGATGATCTTCTGCTCGTCGATCACAAACAGCGCCTTGTCCGGCATGGCCGCGAGATTGAGGTTCGAGAGCGTGACGCGGGTGTCATTCCCCTGCGGATCGGTGACGGTCCATTCCTTCAAGGAATAGCTTTCGCCATCGAACATCACCCGGATGCGGGACGTACCGCCGAGGGTCGATTTGTCTTCCAGCGTCAGGATGATGTCGGCGCCGGCACGCTTGAGGTCCGTGACCTTGCTGTCCTTGGCGATATCGATCTTGGGGGCCAGCAGGAATTTCAGTGGTGTCTGGCCGATGAAATAGTCCTCATGGGTCTTCAGCTTGCGGTCTTCGATGCGCACGGTGCGGCCATCCGCGACGACCTGAAGCGCGGCCGGCGGGTGATATTCGAACCGCATGCGACCAGGCCGCAGCAAATAGAGGATACCGCCGAATCGGCGTCCATCCGGCGCGATCTGCGTGAAATCGGCCTGCATACCCTTCATCCCATTGAAATAGCCGTTGATGCGATCAAGGCTCGGCGGGGTGTCGTTCTTCGGCGCGGGCGCGGCGGGCGTCGCCTTCGGCGGGGTCGCGGGGCGCACCGGCGGGGTCTGGCCATAGGCGTGCCCGGCGAGCAGGGACAGGGCAACAAGGCTGCTCAGAAGGATCGTATTGGCTCTCGACATGGCTCCGTCCGGCTCTCTCGTCTGGCGTGTCCTGTCGGATACACGCGAAATCCTCTGAAATCGCTAGCGCCCGCTTGTGGCGGAATAGAGACAAAGACCTGTGGTTCCCCGGGCGAGAACCTAGTCGTCGCGCCCGTTCGCGCCCGATTCCAGCAGGATCTCACGTTTCCCGGCGTGATTGGCCGCACCGACAATGCCTTCGCGTTCCATGCGCTCGATGATCGACGCTGCACGGTTATACCCGATCTGGAGCCGACGCTGAACATAGCTCGTCGACGCCTTCTTGTCGCGCAGCACGATCGCGACGGCCTGATCGTAGAGATCCGCGCTTTCATCGCCAAACTCGCCCTTGTCGAACACCGGCGAATCGTCCCCGCCCGCAACGGCATCCTCGCCGTCGATCTCGGCCGTGACAGCCTCGACGTAATCCGGATGGCCCTGCGTCTTCAGGTGCGCGACGACCTTCTCGACCTCTCCGTCGGCGACGAAGGGGCCGTGGACGCGGCTGATGCGCCCGCCGCCGGCCATATAGAGCATGTCGCCCTGTCCGAGGAGCTGCTCCGCGCCCATTTCGCCGAGGATCGTGCGGCTGTCGATCTTCGAGGTCACCTGGAAGGAGATGCGCGTGGGGAAGTTCGCCTTGATCGTGCCGGTGATGACATCGACCGAGGGGCGCTGCGTCGCCATCACGATATGGATGCCGGCGGCGCGCGCCATCTGCGCGAGGCGCTGCACCGCGCCCTCGATTTCCTTGCCGGCAACGAGCATCAGATCCGCCATCTCGTCGACGATGACGACGATGTAGGGGATGCGCTCCAGCGTCATCAGCTCTTCTTCGTAAATTGCCTCGCCGGTTTCGCGGTCATAGCCGGTCTGGATCGTCCGGGTGATCGCCTCACCCTTCTCGCGGGCCTCGTCCATGCGGGCGTTGTAGCCGTCGATGTTGCGCACGCCGATCTTCGACATCTTGCGATAGCGGTCTTCCATCTCGCGCACGGCCCATTTGAGCGCGACAACGGCCTTCTTCGGGTCGGTTACCACGGGCGAGAGCAGGTGCGGGATGCCGTCGTAGATCGAGAGTTCAAGCATTTTCGGATCGATCATGATCAGGCGGCATTCCTCCGGCTTCAGCCGGTAAAGGAGCGAGCAGATCATGGTGTTGATCGCAACCGATTTACCCGAGCCGGTGGTGCCGGCGACAAGAAGATGCGGCATGCGCGCGAGATCGACGATGACAGGTTCGCCGCCGATGGTCTTGCCGAGGCAGATGGGCAGGCGCAGCTTCGATTTCTCGAAATCCTCGGAGGCCAGCAGTTCGCGCAGCAGCACGGTCTCGCGCTTGGCGTTCGGCAGTTCGATGCCGATGACGTTGCGACCGGGCACCACCGCGACGCGCGCCGCCACCGCGCTCATCGAGCGGGCGATATCCTCGGCAAGGCCGATCACGCGGGATGATTTCGTGCCGGGAGCGGGCTCAAGCTCGTAGAGCGTCACGACCGGACCAGGCCGGACGTTGATGATTTCGCCGCGCACGCCGAAATCGTCGAGCACGCCTTCAAGCAGGCGCGCGTTCTGTTCGAGCGCATCGGTCGAGACCTGCGGCGTGACATTGCGCTTCGGCTCCGCCAGCAACGAGAGCGGCGGGAAGGTGAATTCCTCGTGGTCGAAGATCGAAACCTGCGCCTCGCGTGTTTCGCGCTTGCCGGCCTTGAGGGAGCCGATCGGAGCTGTAACGCGCGGCGCGAGCTCGGGCTGGGGCTCGCTCAGGACAATACGCTGCGGGGAAGCGGGTGCCGCAGGCTCGAATTCGTCCTCGTCATCCTCGAAATGGACGGGAGCGCGGGCCGCTTGCCCGAAGACCGGCTCACGACGGCTTCCGACAGGCATTTCCGGGGTATGCACCGGCGGTGCCTTGCGCGCGAAGAGGCCCGCCAGACGAGCCTTCAGGCTTGGCCTTCCTGCGATCGCCTCGCGCCTTGGAATGAGACGGCCGACAAAGCCGCGCACGACATAGAACCAGTGCAGGAGAGCGCCGATCGACAGGATCGCCATGGAAGGCTCGTCGTTGTTGTCGCTCCCCTCGTCGCGGTGATCGTCGCGCGCGTCCTCCTCCGCGACGCCGCGCATCAGCAGGCTGAAGCAGACGATGGTCGTCAGCCCGAACATCGCGCCGGCGACAAGGCGCCCGAACCCGATGGACCCCATGCCAATGAAGGCCGTCAGACCAAGAAGCGCGTCGCCAAGAGCACCGCCGAGTCCCGTCGGCAACGGCCAACGTTCGGCGGACGGCAGGGCCGAGGCAAGGCCCGAGGCCGCCAGCAGCCCGATGACCGCCATCACCAGCTTGAGCTTGATGCTTTCCTCGCGCCGCACCCAGATCATGCGGACGCCGATCAGCGCGAGGCCGAACGCCAGCGCGATGCAGCCGATGCCAAAGAGCTGCATGCCGAGATCGGCGACGATGGCGCCGGGATGCCCGAGGAGGTTGCGGACCTTGCCGTCAACAGCCTTGCTCAGGCTGGGATCTCGCACTGACCATGACGCGAGCGCAAGCCCGAGCGCGCCGGCGCTGCTGATCAGGAGAATGCCGATAAGATCGCTCGCCCGGCGCGAGAGATTCTCGCGCACGCCATGCGGCAAGACATCCAGCGACGAATGAGTGAGGCGCGTTGTCCGCATCACGATGCCGTTCCCTTACGCAATACCAACCGGTGGCGGCTGTTTCTGGCCCGGAAAGCGCGACGGGCGCATCCTTTCCGAACCGACAATTCGAACCCGATTTATGGGCCAATCGGGTTAAGGGTCTGTTTGCATCGTGCGGCGACAAGCCGGAAATTCACGGCGGCGGAAGTTCTGCGAAATGTGCTGAATCCACTCTTTATAAAAAACGGGCGGACCCCTCGAAAGGAGCCCGCCCTGGAAGTCCGACACGGCGGAAGGGAGGAGTGTTCCCGCCGTATCAAAGCCCTGAAAGATCAGGAGTTGTAGGCGCGCTCGCCGTGGCTGGCGATATCGAGGCCTTCGCGCTCCTGTTCCTGCGGCACGCGCAGGCCGATGACGAGATCGACAACCTTGAACAGGATTGCCGAAACCACACCGGAGTAGACGAGCGTGAAGGCAACGGCCTTGAG
This sequence comes from Beijerinckiaceae bacterium, assembly GCA_009773635.1. Classification (GTDB taxonomy): domain Bacteria; phylum Pseudomonadota; class Alphaproteobacteria; order Rhizobiales; family Beijerinckiaceae; genus Rhabdaerophilum. The sequence goes on from WSYC01000003.1 coordinate 155,618, forward strand.
TTGGACGATAACCGCCGGAGCGAGTTCGTAGGCCTTGACGGCGAGTTCGCCGGGCTTGCTTTCATAGTCCGGCAAGCCAACGCCACCGAGCGAGGGATTGACGAGGATGCCGGTGGCGATCGCGCCGAGGATACCGCCGACGCAATGCACGCCGAAGACATCGAGGCTGTCATCGTAGCCGATGGCGTTCTTGAGGCTCGTGCAGGCGAAGAAGCAGACCGCGCCGGCAACCAGACCGAGAACGATCGACCCCATCGGGCCGGCAAAACCCGAGGCCGGCGTGACGGCGACGAGGCCGGCAACCACACCTGAGGCAAGGCCGAGCAGCGAAGGCTTGCCCTTGATCGCCCATTCCACGATCAGCCAGGAGAAGCCGGCCGCGGCGGTGGCGACGAAGGTGTTCACGAGTGCGAGGGCGGCGGTGCCGTTTGCTTCGAGGTTCGAGCCGGCGTTGAAGCCGAACCAGCCGACCCAGAGCAGTGCTGCGCCGATCATCGTCATCGTCAGGGAGTGCGGCGCCATCAGGTCACGACCGTAGCCGACGCGCTTGCCGATGATGATGCAGCCGACGAGCCCGGCGATGCCTGCATTGATATGGACGACAGTGCCGCCGGCGAAATCAAGCGCGCCCCACTGGAACAGCATCCCGGCGTCGGCATTGACGGCGTCAAGCGCGGTCTGGGCGGTCTTCTTGGCGGCAGGATCGGCTGCGGCGGCAACGGCCTTGGCGGCGGTGGCAATCGCATCCGGACCGGCCCAATACCAGACCATATGCGCGATCGGGAAGTAGACGATCGTGACCCAGAGCGCGACAAACACCAGCACCGCCGAGAACTTCACGCGCTCGGCAAAGGCCCCGACAATCAGCGCCGGCGTGATGCAGGCGAAGGTCATCTGGAAGGCCATGTAGACGAGCTCTGGAATGACCACGCCGTTCGAGAAGGTCGCGGCCGGCGACTCCGGCGTGATGCCCTTCAGGAAGGCCTTGTCAAAGCCGCCGATGAAGTCGTTGAGGCCGCCGCCATTGGTGAAGGTCAGCGAATAGCCGTAAAAAACCCAGAGCAGTGAGACCAAGCAGACCGTGGCCAGAATCTGCGTGAGCACGGACAGCATGTTCTTCGAACGGACAAGGCCGCCGTAGAACAGCGCAAGACCGGGAATGGTCATGAGCAGGACGAGAATGGTGGAAATCAGCATCCAGGTCGTATCGCCCTTGTTGGGAACGGGGGTCGGGGCTGCGGCGGCCTGGGCCAGCGCCGGGAGCGCCGAGAGCGCGAGAACGGCGCCTGCGGCCATCCCCCGCTTGCAAGACATTTCAAGTTTCATCATCGGATTGGACCTCTTGAAAGGGGAAGACGGGGTCAGAGCGCTTCGCCGTCGCGCTCGCCGGTGCGAATGCGCAGGGCGCGCTCGACGGGCTGCACGAAGATCTTGCCGTCGCCGATCTGGCCGGTGCGGGCCGACTGGGTGATCGCATCGATCACCTTGTCGACGAGACCCGATTCGATCGCGACCTCGAGCTTGATCTTGGGCAGGAAGCTCACGGCGTATTCCGCGCCGCGATAGATCTCCGTATGGCCCTTTTGGCGGCCGTAGCCCTTGACTTCGGTAACGGTCATGCCGTGCACGCCGAGGGATGTCAGCGCATCACGCACTTCCTCGAGCTTGAACGGCTTGATGATGGCGGTGATGAGCTTCATGCTTCTCTCTCCTGGCCAGAACTTGCCTCGACTGTCGCTGTTCACCCGCGGGAGGTTTGAAAACGCCGGATTGGCGCTCCCGAGAGCCAGCAGACAGGTGGTAAACAATCGCCGTGCCAGAATCGTCCGACGCCATGGCGGCGGGATGGATTCATCAGGATTTCAAGGGAATCGGTGGCGGGACCCGGCAGCGTGACCCGATGCAGGTGGCATTGCCGCACTGCCAAAACCAGCAACCGCCTGCAAATGGCGCGAAATGCCTAAATTATGAGCAGACAGACCGTTGAGAGGTCAAGAATTGAGCAGTTCGATTCAATCGTGTTCGACGACTTGCGTGTTCGATGACCTGCTCGCTTGATCAGGAGGGTCGGCGCAAGCGCATCAGGCCTTCCTGAGCGACCGACGCAACGAGGCGCCCGTCCTCGGTGTAGATCAACCCTCGCCCGAGCCCACGCGCATGGCCGGACCAAGGGCTGTCCTGCGTGTAGAGCAGCCACTCGTCCGCGCGGAACGGCTCGTGGAACCACAGCGCGTGATCAAGGCTTGCGGCCTGGATTTCGGGGTCGATGACGCTGCGTCCATGCGGCACCGCCGCGCCATCCAGCAGGGTCATGTCGGAGGCATAGGCGAGCAGGGCCGCGTGAACGTTGGGGTCATCGGGCAGCGGGCCCTTCGCGCGCACCCAGACATGCTGGACCGGCGGTGCCGGCTTGCGGTTGAAATATGCTTCGGGGTCAACGGGCCGCAACTCGATCGCGCGCTGGCTTTTCCAATATCCTTGCCGGACCGGCGACAGGTGCGGAACGAAGCGCGCGCGGATCTCCTCCTCGCCCGGCAGGCTTTCCGGTCCGGGCACATCCGGCATTGGCATTTCGTGATGCAGGCCACCTTCTGCGCTCTGGAACGAGGCCATCATCGCGAAAATCGATTCGCCGTTCTGGATCGCGCGCACCCGCCGCGTCGTGAAGCTCTTGCCGTCCCGGATGCGGTCGACCTCATAGAGGATCGGCGCAGTCGGGTCGCCACCGAGCATGAAATAGCCGTGGAGGGAATGAACGGACCGGCCCTCCACCGAGCGGATTGCGGCAACGAGCGCCTGCGCGATCACTTGCCCGCCGAACACGCGATAGCGGCTGGTATCCGGTGAAAACCCGCGCCAGAGGTTCTTTTCCAGCTGTTCGAGATCGAGAATGGCAAGCAGCGTCTCGGTCGGCGTGGTCGGCGGGGCTGACATCAGATGATTTCCGGGCAGGGAGGCGGGTGTGACCTCGGGTTGCCTCACCCTGCATGAGCCTGTTGCGCCGCGTCAAGGCGCAGGCATCAGGCGCTGATATTTGTCGCACAGGCTTTCAGCCGCGCCGCAACGCGCCTATATCTTGCGTGAAAAGCGAGGACAGCATGAGCACAGGGCAAATCGTCATCGGAGGCTTCGGCGCTGCGGGGACGTCCACGGCGCTGGCGCTGGTTTCCGGCGGGGTTGCCCCGGCAGCCATTGCGATTTTCGATTCGGCACCGATGGTGCCCGAGCTGGCGGCAAAAGCCGATGCGCGCATCCTTGCGCTGAATGCCGGTTCACGCCGCTTTCTTGACGCACTTGGCGCCTGGGAGCGGCTTGCAGCACATGCCTATCCGATGCGGTCGATGTCGATTTCCGATACCGCGCTCGATGAAGCCTTCCGGCCACTGCTGCTCGGCATGGCGGCGGAAGATGAGAGTGAACCGCTCGCGCATCTCGTGCCGCTTGGCGAGATGAACGCCGTGCTGCGCGACCTCTGCTGTGAAGCAGGGATATCGATTGTCCGGGCACGGCTCACCGGCTTCAAGGCCGGGGCTGAGGGTATCGAGATCGATCTTGATGGTGAAAAGCGCATCGCCTCGTTGCTCATCGGTGCGGATGGCGCGAAATCGCCGATCCGCCTGAAGGCCGGCATTTCAACGCATGGCTGGGCTTACGGCCAGACGGCGATTGTCGCGACCATCCGCCACAGCCTCGCGCATCACGGCGAGGCGGTTCAGCATTTCCTGCCCTCGGGGCCTTTCGCGCTGCTGCCGCTTGATGAGTTCCGTTCGTCAATTGTCTGGAGCGAGAAGGCGGCGATTGCCGCTGAAATCCTTGCCGCCGATCCCGCCACGCAACGGCGCGCGATCGCGGCGCGGGCGGCGGGCTGGCGCGGCGAGATCACCGCAATCGAGGCGATTTCGTCGCACCCGCTCCAACTCCGCCTTGCGCGTCGGTTTGTCGGCGATCGGCTCGCGCTGGTGGCGGATGCCGCGCATGTCGTGCATCCGCTCGCCGGGCAGGGGCTCAATCTCGGCTTCGAGGATGCTGCGATGCTGGCGGAACTGGTTGTCGAGCGCCTGCGGCTGGGGCTTGATCCCGGCGCGGCGGATCTCCTCGAACTCTATCAGGCGCGCCGCAGGCCAGCCGCCGCTGTGATGGCGCTTGCGACCGAGGGCATCAACCGGCTGTTCTCGAACGATTCGTCGCCGTTACGGTTGCTGCGGGATCTTGGTGCCGGGATCATCAACCGGATGCCGTCGGCCAAGCAGCGCCTGATAGAGGCTGCGGCGGGGCAGACCAGACTGTCGCCGCGCCTGTTTCGGGGCGAAGCGATCTGAAGCAGGGCTTCAGCCTTCGATCGGACGGGCTTCTTCCGGCAGCATGATCGGGATGCCGTCGCGGATCGGATACGCCAGTTTCGCCGCGCGGCTGACGAGCTCATTGTTCGCGGCATCGTAATCCAGCGCGGCCTTGGTCACCGGGCACACCAGCAATTCCAGCAGCTTCGGGTCAATGCCGCGTTCTTGGGGGGCGTTGGACATCGCGATTGTTTCCTCGGGATTGCCGGTTTTTTCAGTGTCAGTCATGCTCATCGGTTCTGCTCCATATCGCATTCCATCAATGGATGCAGCCCCGATTGTTGCGCGCTACTGCACCCTCGGGCTGCCATCATTACTATCGCGCGCAAGATCAACCTCGGTCAGCGCGATCAGCATGTCGCCACGCGTCCTAAGATCGGGCGCCTCGAGCAGCGCCTGCTTTTCCCGGGGTCCGAACGGCGCCATCATGCACAGCGCGTTCACCAGCGCCTCGTTCGGGGCTTCGCCGATGTTTTTCCAGTCGATCTGGATGTCATTGGCTTCGCTGAAGGCGTTGAGCGCGCGCATGATCCCTTTGCGATCAACTGCATCCTCGCCGCGGCGCGGCTCAAGATCGCCCTCAAAGGGCGCAAAATCCACGTTTCCCTGCCGGAAGAGCGTTTCCACACTGCGCTCCTGCGCGAGGTGGAACCGCGCGATGCCGGTGAGCTGCAGGAGATACCGGCCATCGCCGGTTTCCGCGAGCTGGGTGATGCGCCCGGCGCAGCCCGTCCGGTAGAGCATGGGGAGGCCGATCTCGCTCTGCCCCGCAGGATCAGGCTGGATGATGCCGATCAGACGATCCCCCGCCATTGCCGCATCGACCATGGCGAGGTAACGCGGCTCGAAAATATTGAGCGGCATCTGCCCGCGCGGCAACAGGAGCGCGCCGGGCAGCGGAAAAAGCGGCAGGACCGCCGGAAGATCGGCGGCGTTGGCATAGTGCACATTGGACGGCATCACGCGCTCCGGGTTGGCGGCGAGATGCCGGTCTTACGAGAAGAGCGTGGCGGAAAGCTGGCGGCGACCGTAGAGCGTCGCCTCGTCCATCGGCCCCCAGGCCTCGAAAAACTGGATGAGCTGCTTGCGGGCGGCATCGTCGTTCCAGCCGCGATCCTTGCGCAGAATGGCCATGAGGGCATCCACCGCATTCTCGCGCTGGTTGTGCGCATTGAGCGCGAGCGCGAGATCAAACCGCGCCTGATGATCGGCCGGATTGGCGTCAACCGCACGCATCAAGCCGGCGGTATCGCCCAGCGCTTCGGCCTGCTCGGCCAGCTCCAGCGCGGCCCGCGCACCGGCTACAGCGGCATGGCCAGCCTTGGCCTCCGGCACGGAAGCGAGGATCTGCCGCGCCTGTTCCAGATTGCCGGCGGTGACATGCGCGCGCGCGAGACCCCCGAGCGCATCCGGATTTTCGGATTCCTCCGCAAGAACGGCAGCAAAAACCCCGGCAGCACCCGCAGCATCGCCCGTGTCCAGCAAGGCATTCGCCTCGGCAACGAGGGCGGCGGTATCCGCACCGAGCGGGCCGATGAGGCGCTCGATGAAGCCCTTGATCTGGCTTTCCGGGAGATTGCCGACGAAGCCATCCACCGGCTGGCCGCGATTGAACGCGAAGACAGCCGGGATCGATTGCACCCCGAGCTGACCGGCGATTTGCGGGTCGGTGTCGATGTTCATCTTGACGAGCTTGACCTTGCCCTTCGCGGCCTTGACGACCTTCTCGATGCTTGGCCCCAGCTGCTTGCAGGGCCCGCACCACGGCGCCCAGAAATCGACCAGAACCGGCTGGTTCATGGATTCGGCCAAAACATCCTGCCGGAAAGTGGCGGTGGTCGTATCCTTGATCAGGCCCGTGCCGGCGTTGCCGGCCTGTCCGAAATCACTGGCGTCGCGCATGGTCGGTCTTCCTGTCAGACGAAGGGAACATCTGATTGCCTATTTGGGTTGGATCGCCGCGCTTCGCAACCCGTTCCTCGATTCCAAGCTGGCACAAACCTGCAAATTCAGGCCGGATCGCTTTCGACCGGTGCCCTGTAGGGCAGTTCCAGCGTGGTGATGTCGTGCCCGGTCGCGCGGATATAGGCCATGAGGCCGTTGGTCGCGATCGAGGTTGTCCGGGTGTTGATCAGCGGATGGACGTTGAGCACGGCGTGATCGAGCAATTTCTTTTCGAGAATGAAGCGAACGACCGAGGTCTCGTCGTTCACCAGCGCAAGCGGGCTGACCGAGCCCGGCAGAATGCAAAGATGCGCCATCAACTGCTCGGCGCTCGCGAAGGAAACGCGGCCCTTCGCGCCGATGACCTTGTCGATCGTCTTGAGATCGAGCGGGGAATCCTCCTCGGCCGTGATCAGGAAGAAGTTCCCGCCCTTGTCCTTGACGAAGAGGTTCTTCACATGGCCGCCAGCGATTTCACCACGCAAGGCGCGTGATTCCTCGACCGTGTGCAGCGGCGGGTGATCGAGCGTCGCATGCGGGATGCCCAGCCTGTCGAGCAGGGCGAAAACCTTGCCAGCGGGATCGGGGGTCGGGGAATTCGCGAGCATCGTGGGAAGGTCCTTCAAACGGTATTCAGGGCGGGAGAGTGTCCGATACCCCGGCGGCGCCTGAATTTGAATTGCGATCTTCGCGCAAGTTTGGACTTGTCATCGTGAATAAGATGGGGCATAGAGCGCGCCTCCGGTCTTCTTGGGCTGGTCATGGATGCGGGTGTAGCTCAGGGGTAGAGCACAACCTTGCCAAGGTTGGGGTCAAGGGTTCGAATCCCTTTACCCGCTCCAATTTTCTCTTGTTTCCCCAGAGAGATACGAATGGCCGCCCAAGGGCGGCCTTTTCGTTTTCTGGGGCCGTTAGGCACCTGTGAGGCGCGCGGATAAATTTCGATCTTCTCGCCTTCGCTCAAGAATTTAGCGGACGCTTCCAAAAGAGGACGGTCCAAACACCCATCGATTACAGTCGGTCGAAGATGCAGCCCCGAAGCTCTTCGAACACGGGCATTTCGGGCGTCATAAATTTCGAAAGTTCGATCTTGAACTTGTCTGCGTTAGGGTCCAGACTCATAACCAGTAACTGACGGTTGCCGCGATGCAGACTGCGGCGAGGAAGTTGACGGCGTTCCGGTCATAGCGGGTGGCGACGCGCC
>WSYC01000023.1:0-36646 GCA_009773635.1 Beijerinckiaceae bacterium
AGCCTTTGAAAGTCAGGCGACTTCCGGCAGGCTTGCTCCGCAGCCTCGGGCTTCCTTCGCACGACCGTCGCGCCGAAATTAATGGGTCTGGACCCTAGGGACAAAGGGCTGGAATGGGAACCTGTCGGATGAGGCGGCGCTTGAATGCTCAACCTGCGCCCAACATGAGGACGATGTTGTTGTGGAACGCGGTCTTCCGACGATATGCGACACATGTCCTCCTCTGCCAGTGAATTCGCCACTCTTCTCGCGTGATCCCCTCGAAGCCGACATCGTGTTCCAAAATTACCAAATCATCGGCGTCCGCCGTGTTTATCGCGTCGATAGACCAGTAAATGTTGAATCGGCACGACTCTGGCGCGCAGAACTCGAGACCCTGAAACACCATCCATTTGAAGCGGAACTCTGGGAAGCCGCGGCCACGCGGAATAGAAAAAATTTAGCGGAATGGCGTCGTTCGCATCGCAACAACACAAGAGACAGGCAGGAGCCTGAGCGATGAACACCCACGAACTCATCCAGCAATTTATCGCCTCGGGCGGGCCGATCGATACCGGCTGGAACATGTTCATCTTCGTCCACATCACGCTGGTTGGCGGCATCTACGCGATGAAGCGCAAGATGACCTGGCTCGAACGCTTCTGCGTGACGCTGTTCTATTCGATTTTCGGCTGGATCAACTGGAGCGGGCTGACCGCGAGCTACAAGCTCTACAACGCGATCCTCACCGACATCCGCCTCGCGGGCAAAGGCTCGTCGCTCTACACGACGACACTGGATTTTCTCGCAACGCACAGCACCGCCGACCGGACAGCGATCGTCACTGCCGTGCATATTTCCGCATGGATTCTGGTGGTGCTGTTCATCATCACCGAGGACCACATGCCGCACAAGAAAGTGCCAGTCTAAAGGCGTTCGCCGATCTTTCTCGCTACCTGTTCCTGAAGCCGCATCAGGTTGCGATCATAAATGCCGCGCTCCGCAAGATGACTGACGGTGTTGTAGAGGTATTCCGCGCCCGAACCACGGTGACCGCAAGCCTCGGCAAGCACATCCGAAACGATCTCATGGTCGAGCCGACCGAGATAGGCGGGGGATTGCCGATTCATCACAAACGCGATTGCCTGCACCAAGGGTCCATCTTCGGTTCTGACGGTGATCCAGCGCGGCAGATTGTTTTGCGGCTTGAGCGTGAATTCACGCCGGAAGAGCTTGCCCAACGTCGCTTCGGGCGCATGGTCGTGCAACCGGAACAGCACGCCCCGGCACTGCCCGCCGCGATCCATTGCCATCATCAGGCCCGGAATTTCCGGCGTGCCGCGAAACCGGGTAATCCGGAAGCAGAAAGTGCGATGCCAGCCGTGCGCGACGCCGAGTCGTTCTTCGGCGTAGTCCACTTCAGGGTTCCAGATCAGGGAACCACAGGCAAACAGCCACAAGGGGGAATGGGGCGGTCGCTGCGCCAGCATTTCAGCCACAACGGCGTCATAATCAGCATCGGTGTAGTATTGGAGGCCTGGCTCAAGGCCGGGATCGGGAATGCTCCGTCTCGTCAGCGCCACGAGGTCCGGGGTCAAAGCCAGCGCTCGCCTTACCATTTGCCATTTCCCTCTCGGCGGATTGCCGAATTCCCTTTGCCATTCAATCCCGAAAAGCCCCGCGAGAGGCCGGCACCGCAGCCGTCAAGGCAGGAAATATGCCGATCGGCCTCACGCCGCCTGCACGGCCTCGATTTCTGCCATCACGCCGAGCCAGAGTTCTTCTGTTGCCTCGATGTGCTTTACCAGCTGGGCGCGATCCTTGACGATCTGCTTGGCGCGATCCGGGTATTTCGTGAAGAGCTCCGGGTTGGCGAGCGCGATATCGGTGCGGGCGAGGATGCCCTGATATTTCTCGATCTGGGCCTCGAGCAGCGCCGCCTTGTCTCTGAGCGGCTTCAAATTCGCGCGGCGTTCGGCCTTCTGCGCCCGCGCATCGGCGGAGGAGGAGGCACCGGCCTTGCCTTCCTCGCGCGGCTTGTCATCCTTCGACGAGCGCCCGGAGACGATCAGCGCCTCGTAGTCGTCGAGATCGCCGTCGAAGGTTTTCACCTGCCCGTCGGCGACCAGCAGCAGCCGGTCGCAGGAGGCATCGAGGATCGCGCGGTCATGGGAGACGATGATCACCGCGCCCTTGTATTCCGCCAGCGCCTCGACCAGCGCTTCGCGCATCGGGATATCGAGGTGGTTCGTCGGCTCGTCGAGGATGAGGAGATGCGGGCCATCGAAGGCCGCGAGCCCAAGCAGGAGCCGCGCCTTTTCACCGCCCGAGAGCTTCTCGATCGGCGTATCCGCCTTGTCGAAACCGAAGCCGAGCTGCGCGGCCTTCGAGCGCACCTGCGCTTCGCCCGCCTGCGGCAGCTTGCGACGCACGAGGATATAGGGCGTATCCTTCTCCGAGAGTTCGTCGAGCTGGTGCTGGGCGAAATAGGCAACCTTGATCTTCGGCGCGCGCGTCACCGAGCCGTGCTGCGGCTCCATGCGTCCGGCGATGAACTTCACCAGCGTTGATTTGCCGTTGCCGTTCTGACCAAGAAGGCCGATGCGGTCATCATCCGAGATGAAGAGGTTGAGATTGCGCAGCACGGTGCGGTCCCCATAGCCGATCGCGCAGTTGTCCATCGAGACGATGGGCGGCGCGAGCTGCTTCTCCGGGTTCGGCAGGAAGAGCTTGGCCGATTCCTCATGCGCATAAGTGACGACCGGGCCGAGCTTTTCGAGCTGCTTGACGCGGCTCTGCGCCTGTTTCGCCTTGGAAGCCTTGGCCTTGAAGCGATCGATGAACGCCTGCAAGTGCTCGCGCTGGGCGGCGACCTTGCCGGCCTCGCGTTCGAGCTGCATCTGCTTTTCGGCGCGCTCCTTGGCAAAGGTGGAGTAATTGCCGCGATAGAGCGTCATCTTGCCGCGGTCGAGATGCAGGATATTGTCGCAGACCTCGTTGAGGAAATCCTTGTCGTGGGAGACGATCAGCAGCGTGTTCGGGTAGCGCTTGAGGTGGCTTTTCAGCCAGATCGCGCCTTCGATATCGAGGTAGTTGGTGGGCTCGTCGAGCAGCAGCATATCCGGTTCGAGGAACAGCATCGCCGCGAGGGAAACGCGCATGCGCCAGCCGCCGGAAAAATCCGAGCAGGGGCGGGCTTGCGCCTCCGCATCAAAGCCGAGACCGGCAAGGATCGCCGCCGCGCGGGCCGGGGCCGCATGCGCGCCGATGTCATAGAGCCGGGTCTGGATATCCGAGATGCGCAGAGCGTCGGTCGCGGTTTCCGCTTCCGCCAGCAGCGCGGTGCGCTCGGTATCTGCCGCCAGAACGTAATCGAGCAGGGTGACTGGCCCGCCCGGCGCTTCCTGCGCGACATGGCCCATCTTGGCGCCGCGCGGCAGGGCGAAGGTGCCCGATTCCGCCGCGATCTCGCCGAGCAGCAGCCGGAACAGCGTCGATTTGCCGCAACCGTTGCGGCCGACAAGCCCGCAGCGCGCGCCATTCGGCAGCGCGATGGTGGCATTGTCGATCAGCAGCCTCGGGCCAAGGCGGTATGTCAGTTCATTGAGGGTCAGCATCCCCGGCGAATAGCCGATACGGATCGATCAGGATAGCCTCTTCCGGATTTTCGCGGCGTGCCCGACATTTCACGGCCGGGCATGCTCCAATTGCAACAGCTTCACCCGGCAACAAACGCTGTGGGTTGCACCGGCGCGATGTTCGACTTTCGATGCATATCGGGCCCACATGCGGTATCAAACTCTGAGGACACGCCGGCATCGCCAAGCGACAAGTGCGAGGGTTGCGAGCGGCGGGGGTTCAAAAATTCGGGGAGAACACCATGAATAAACTCATTGCGGAAGTGTTCGGCACGGCGGTTCTGGTGCTGGTCGGCTGCGGCGCGGTTGCGCTCGCGGGCTACGGCAACGCGACGGCGTTTGCCTCCGGGGCGCTTGGCATCCTGCCGATCGCGCTGGCGTTTGGCCTCTCGGTCACGGCGATGGCCTATGGCATCGGCCCGGTGTCGGGCTGCCACATCAACCCGGCTGTCACCGCCGCGATGATCACCTCGGGCCGCATGTCCGCCGGCGAAGGCGTCAAATACATGATCGCGCAGGTCGTCGGCGCATTTATCGGCGCGGGGATTCTTGCGGTGATCCTCGGCGGCAAGGCCGGGGCCGTGTTCGGCCAGACGACGTTCGATCCTGCGAAAGTCTCGATCGGCGTGGCCTTCCTGGTCGAATTCGTCGCAACGATGATTTTCACGGTCGTGATTCTCGGGGCAACGCAGGCCAAGGGCGGCGCGGGCAATGTCGCCGGCCTCATCATCGGTCTCACGCTGGCGGTGCTGCATCTCGCCTTCGTGCCGGTCACCGGCAATTCGCTGAACCCGGCCCGCACGCTGGCGCCGAATCTCTATGTCGGCGGGCAGGCTGCGGCGCAGATCTGGCTCTACATCGCCGCTCCCTTGCTGGGCGGCGCGGTTGCCGGATTCCTGTTCAAGAGCGGGACGCTTTCCGTCGAGAAATAAATTGCTTGCCGGCAGCGGTGCTCTTTTCTGTTTGCTGCTCTTGCATTCCTGGTGTCCGGCGGGCTAATCCCCGCCGGACAGTTTTTTGTACAACGAGGTAGGACTCATGGCCATTCAGCGCACCTTTTCGATCATCAAGCCCGACGCCACCGAGCGCAACCTCACCGGTGCGGTCAATGCCGTCATCGAGAAGGCCGGCCTGCGCATCGTCGCGCAGAAGCGCATCCTGATGACGCGCGCCCAGGCAGAGACTTTCTACGCCGTGCACAAGGAGCGCCCGTTCTTCGGCGAGCTCGTCGATTTCATGATCTCGGCTCCGGTGGTCGTGCAGGTTCTCGAAGCCGAGAACGCGATCCAGCTCTACCGCGACACGATGGGCGCGACGAACCCGGCGAATGCCGCTGACGGGACGATCCGCAAGCTCTTCGCCAAGTCGGTCGGCGAGAACTCGGCGCATGGCTCGGATTCGGTCGAGAATGCCGCGATCGAGATCGCGCAGTTCTTCTCGGGTAACGAAATCGTCGGCTGAGCTGCCAGCGATCAAATGATTTGCCAAAGCCGGGGTTCGCCCCGGCTTTTTTGTGAATGCCTATTTTCATTGATGGATTTGAAAACGAACTTTGATTGGTCGGGGCGGGTCCGCTGTGCTTAGTCGAACCATCAGCCCCCGGAGATGATTCCGTGCCCCTGCGCGATACCTTGCTGACGCTGCTCGTCGTTTTTATCTGGGGCACGTCGTTTGTCGCGATCAGGTTTGGCGTCGACGAGATGCCGCCGATCCTGTTCACCGCGCTGCGGTTTGCTTTTTCGGCACTCCCGGCCGTGTTCTTTCTCCCACGCCCCAAAATCGCGCTCTGGATCATCCTCGCCTATGGCACGACGCTTGGCGTCATCAAGTTTTCGCTGCTGTTCATCGCGATCAAGCTCGGCATGCCGATCGGGCTGACGTCGATCGTCGTGCAGATGCAGGTGTTCTTCACGATCCTGCTGGCGTTCTTCGTCTACGGTGAGGCGCCGACGCGGCTCCAGATCATCGGCGCGCTGATCGCCTTTGCCGGCATCGTCATCTTCGGTTACGCGCGAGCCCAGGCGGCACCGTTGCTGCCGTTTGTCATGGTGCTTGGTGCCGCATTCTTCTGGGGCGTCTCGAATGTCATCGGCAAGAAGGCCGGCAAGGTCGATATGCTGGCTTTCGTCGTCTGGGCAAGCCTCGTGGCGCCGTTGCCGCTGCTCGGGCTGTCCTGGCTCGTGGAAGGGCCGGAGGCGATTGCCGCGGCGGCGAGCGCACTCAGCCTGAAAGGAATCGGCAGCATCGCCTTCGTCTCCTATGTCGCGACGATCATCGGGTTCGGCCTCTGGGGCCGGCTCCTTTCAAAACACCCCGTCAGCGCGGTAACCCCGTTTGCGCTGCTGATCCCGGTTGTCGGCATGGCCTGCGGCGTGATCTTTTTCGGAGAAGTCCTGACCATCCCGATCCTCATCGGCAGCGGGGTTGTTTTCGCCGGGCTTCTGATCAATGTTTTCGGTGACCGGCTTGTGCGAAGCCGTCGGTGATCGATGGCCCGTGAACGGCCGCAGCAAAGGCTTTGCCCGCCATGAATGCCCCGACCAGATCGTTGTTCCGCCCCTCCGTCTGCCCGCATGACTGCCCGAGCGCCTGCTCGCTCGATGTCGAGGTGCTGCCGGAGAACCGCATCGGACGGGTGAGGGGGCTCGCGCAGCAGACCTATACCAACGGCGTCATTTGCGCGAAGGTCGCGCGCTACGCCGAGCGCATCCACCACCCTGACCGGCTGACGAAACCGCTGCTCCGCTCCGGCCCGAAAGGCTCCGGCCAGTTCCGCGAGATCGGCTGGGACGAGGCGCTCGACCGGACGGTGGAAGCCTTCAACGCCGCCGAGGCAAAGCACGGCCCCGAGACCGTCTGGCCCTACTATTACGCGGGCACCATGGGCCTTGTGATGCGCGACGGCATCCATCGCCTCCGGCATGTGAAGCGCTATTCCGGCTTCTTCGATACCATCTGCACCAACCCGGCCTGGACCGGGTTTGTCGCCGGAACGGGCAGGCTCGCCGGTGTCGATCCGCGCGAGATGGCGCATTCGGATTGCATCGTGATCTGGGGCACGAACGCCGTCCACACGCAGGTCAACGTGATGGATCACGCCGTCAGGGCACGCAAGGCGCGCGGCGCGAAGATCATTGCGGTCGATGTCTACATGAACGAGACGATGCGGCAGGCCGATATCGCGCTGCTCGTCCGGCCGGGCACTGATGGCGCGCTCGCGTGCGCAATCATGCATATCCTGCTGCGCGACGGGCTCGCCGATCGCGCCTACATGGCGAATTTCACTGATTTTACGCCGGAGTTCGAGGCGCATCTCGCGAGCCGCACGCCCGAATGGGCCGAGGCGATTTGCGGTGTTCCTGCTGATAAAATCGAGGCCGTCGCCCGGCTTCTGGGGGCGACAAAGGCGAGCTATTTCCGGCTCGGCTACGGGTTTTCCCGCCAACGCAACGGCGCGGTGAACATGCACGCCGCGCTCTCGATCCCCACCATGCTCGGCGCTTGGCAGCACAAGGGCGGCGGAGCCTTTCACTCGAATTCCGGCACCTTTGGCGTTTCAAAACGCATGATCGAGGGGCTCGATGCCTTCGATCCCGCCGTGCGCATGCTCGATCAATCGCGCATCGGCGATATCCTGACCGGGGACGCCGCCGCGCTGAAGAACGGCCCGCCCGTGACCGCAATGCTGATCCAGAACACGAACCCTGTGTCGATCGCGCCCGACCAGCGCAAGGTCATCAAGGGGTTCGCGCGCGAGGACCTGTTTACGGTTGTGCACGAGCAGTTCATGACCGAAACCGCCGAGATGGCAGATATCGTGCTGCCGGCAACGATGTTCATGGAGCATGACGATCTCTATCAGGGTGGTGGGCATACGCATCTGATGCTCGGCCCCAACCTCGTCGAGCCGCCCGGCGAATGCCGGAGCAACCACGAGGTCATCTGCGCTCTGGCCAAGCGGCTCGGCGCGGAGCATCCGGGTTTTGCGATGAGCCCACGCGAGCACATCGACTGGGCGCTGAGGAACGGCAATCGCGGCTCACTCGAAGCGCTCGAAAAAGACGGCTTTGTCGATACCGATCCGCCGTTCGAGCGCGCGCACTACCTGGATGGTTTTGGTCATCGTGGCGGCAAGTTCCACTTCTCGCCCGACTGGCAGAAGATACCGCTGAAATCCGACGGCTTGATGGGACCGTGGCAAGATATGCCCCGTTTTCCCGATCACTGGGCGGCGATCGAGACCGCAACGCCGGAGCGACCTTTCCGGATGGTGACGGCACCGGCGCGTTCGTTCCTGAATTCGACCTTCACGGAAACGCCAGGGTCGATGAAGCGGGAAATTGCGCCGTCGCTGATGATCCACCCGGAGGATGCGGCGGCACTCGGCGTTGGCGTGGGCGAGGCGGTCATCGTCTCGAATGCGCGCGGCGATGTCGAACTCGTCGTCAAGCTGTTCGACGGGGTGCATCGCGGCGTGGTGATCGCGGAGGGGATCTTCCCGAACAAAAGCCACCGGCGGCGCGAAGGTATCAACGTGCTCACCGGCTCGGACCCGGTTGCCCCGCGCGGTGGCGCGGCGTTCCATGATAACGCCGTCGCCATCCGCAAGGCGTGATCAGCCCGGGTAGCCCTCAGGATAGAAGCGGGTCTTCATTCGCTCGATATAAGCCATGATCGACGCATGCTTGCGGGCTTCCTCGCCGACATAACCCCGGAACAGTGTGTTCGTCGCGCTCAGGAGTGAGGCAAACAGGCTTGCGTCCGAGCCGCAGGGTGCGCTCCCGCCCAGATACTCCTGCGTTGCCAGGAAATCAGCAATCGACTGGAAGGTGCGGGCGGCGATCTTGCGGCCTTCGTCCTCGGTAAATCGTCCGAAGCCTTGCCCAAAAAGATTGCGCTTCACCTTGCGCAGGATCATGCCCACGATCACGGGGCGGATCAGGGCCGGAATCGCCTTGAAGAAGACGCTCGGGCCGCGCGCGAAATTGTCAGCATCCATCCAGCGCTGCTGCACCACCATCCAGTAGATGTGATCCTCGCCAAGCTTCTCGAACGCCCATGCGGTGCCGCGCTGAGCCGGCGTGAGGCCCTTGTCGAAATCGATGCCGTATTTTTCCTCGAGATAGAAGCGGATCAGCGTCGAATCCGGGGTGATCTTCCCGCCGTCCTCGATCACGGGCAGCTTGCCCTTCGGGGCCTTGCGCATGTCGCCGCGCACGGTTTCGAACGGCAGGCCGGACATCTTGAGCAGGACCTGAGCCTTGATCACGAGCGGGCTGGGGTCAGGCAGGCCGAAGGCAGGGCCGAAACCATGAAGGCGGATCATTGAAATCTCCTGATGAATGCGATTGACGGGGCGGGTATACCTTCCCATCCTGACAGAAAATGTCAGGATGCTCTGCAAGAGTGCCATTCTCCCGGAGGGTTTGTATGGCGAGATCAGACCGATTGCTAGTCCTGACCCAGGCGCTGCGCCGCCGCCGCCATCCGGTGACGGCGATGGTTCTGGCCGAGGAAACCTCCGTATCCGAACGCACGATCTACCGCGATATCGCGAGCCTTCAGGCCTCCGGCGTGCCGATCCGCGGCGTTTCGTGCGCCAGCGCGGGGACGGGGCGCTCAGACGCGTGATCGACGATGCCATCGCCAAGATCGAAGCCGTACTGCCCGAAAATCTGAAGCTCGCGCTTCAGGAAGCATCGCTCTATGCGCCGGTCTTTGCCGCGATGCCAGCCGAGGTCATTTCTGTCGAGGAGCTGCGCCGCGCGGTGCGCGACAACCACAAGATTCGCGTCCGTTACCGCGATATCGCCGAAAACGAGACGACACGCGTGCTCTGGCCGGTGCTCCTCGGCTATTTCGAGCGCTCACGCGGGCTGATTGCCTGGTGCGAATTGCGCGGGGATTTCCGCCATTTCCGCACCGATCGGATGCAGAGCCTGGAGGTGCTCGACGAACGCCCGCCACGCCGACGCGCGGTGTTGCTCAAGGAATGGGAAAAAGCCCGCGCCGCCAGAGCTGCGGCCCGAGACGACGGCGTGGAGTGCGGTTCTATGACCGGAGAACCCGGTTCCCGCTGATCACCAGCGCACCGGAGGCCAGAAGCCGCAGGGTTTCCGGGTAGAGCCTGTGCTCTTCGGCCAGCACGCGGGCGCCAAGCGTTTCGGGCGTATCATCGTCGAGCACCGGCACGGCGGCCTGCGCGATGATCGGGCCTTCGTCCATGCCGGGGGTGACAAAATGCGTCGAGCAGCCGTGCAGCTTCACGCCGGCTTCCAGAGCGCGCGCGTGGGTGTCGAGCCCCTTGAACAGCGGCAGCAGGGCCGGGTGGATGTTGATCATCCGCCCGAACCATCCATTGACGAATTCCTCGCTCATGATGCGCATAAAGCCGGCGAGGCAGACGATCTCGATGCCCTCCGCCACCAGCACGGCCTGCATCGCGGCATCAAAGGCTGCGCGATCCCGACCGAACGGCTTGTGGTCGATCACCACGGTCTTGATGCCGTTGGCGGCAGCAATGGCAAGCCCGCCCGCATCCGCCTTGTTGGAGAGAACGAGCGCGATTTCGGCAGGAAAATCAGCAGTTTTCGCCGCATCGATCAACGCCGCCATGTTCGAGCCACGCCCGGAAATCAGGACCGCGACGCGCTTTTTCCGCACCCCGCTCAAAGCGCGAGCCTTCCTCGCGGACGCACCAGCGGCTCGGCATCCGCCGCGATGATCGTGCCGATGGTGCTGACGGTTTCGCCTGCGGCTGTCAGACTCGCCGCGATTTCCGCTGCCATCGCTGGTTCGACCACAATGACCATGCCGATGCCGCAGTTGAAGGTGCGCAGCATCTCGTACTCGGCCACGCCGCCGGTGCGCGCGAGCCAGCCGAACACGGGAGGCGGGGTGATCGTCTCCAGATCGAGATCGACGCCAAATCCCTCCGGCAGGACGCGCGGAATATTGTCGATGAAACCTCCGCCGGTGATATGCGCCAGTGCTTTGATGCCCGCACCTGAGGGAGCCCGCAGCGCCGCGAGCAGCGATTTCACGTAGATGCGGGTTGGCTCCAGAAGGGCGTCCCCGAGAGTCTTGCCGGGCGCGAACGGCGCCGCATCGGCCCAGTTGAGGCCAGAAATCTCGACGATCTTGCGCACGAGGCTATAGCCGTTCGAATGCACGCCGGAGGAGGCGAGGCCAAGCAGCGTATCACCGGCCTTGATCGTCTCCAGCCGGGGCAGCAGCGTGCCGCGCTCGGCCGCGCCAACCGCGAACCCGGCGAGATCGTAGTCACCCCTGGCATAAAGACCCGGCATTTCGGCGGTTTCCCCGCCGATAAGCGCCGCGCCGGCCATGCGGCAACCTTCGGCGATGCCCTTGACGATGCCGACACCGAGCTCAGGCGTCAGTTTGCCGGTGGCGAAATAATCAAGAAAAAACAAAGGTTCGGCGCCCTGCACCACGAGATCATTGACGCACATCGCGACAAGATCGATGCCAATCGTATCGTGCTTGCCGCTCTCGATCGCGATCTTGACCTTGGTCCCGACGCCATCGTTCGCAGCGACGAGAATAGGGTCCTTGAACCCGGCAGCCTTGAGATCGAACAACCCGCCGAACCCGCCGATCTCCGCGTCCGCACCCGGGCGGCGCGTCGCACGCACCAGCGGCTTGATGTCCTCGACCATGGCATTGCCGGCGTCGATATCGACCCCGGCCGCAGCATAGGTCAGGCCGTTTGATGGCTTTTTGTCGGACATGGAAGGCTCCTCCGGTGCAAAAAGCCCCGGCTCCTCGATTGGGCGCGTTCAAGGGAAGGGAACAAGCCCATCAGGCGCCAAAAAGCAATCCCCGAACCCGCGCGAAATTGACTTGAGAGCGCTTTGAATGGGGACATAAATCAGGCACCGCAACAAGGGGGCATGACAAAGCCTTCAGGATCGGCTTGAGTGCAGCCATGCCGCTGACGATCGCCAATGCCCTGACGCTGCTTCGCCTGTGCCTGATCCCGATCATCGTCGTGATGATCTACGAGGGGCGCTTTGGTCTTGCGACCGTGATCTTCATCGTTGCGGGTATCACCGATGCGCTCGACGGCTACCTTGCCCGCAAGCTCGACCAGCGCACGGAAATCGGCGCCTATCTCGATGCCCTCGCGGATAAATCGCTGATTGCGGCGAGTTTCATCGCGATGGTCTACGCCCATCTCGTGCCGTTCTGGCTGGTGGTGCTGGTGATTTTCCGGGATCTGATGATCGTCGGCGCTGTCGCGATCGCCTGGCTGATCAACAACCCGATCGCGATCGAACCGCTCAAGGTCTCGAAAGCCAATACGGCGGCGCAGATCGTGACGGTTGCGACCCTGCTGGCAACAAAAGGCTTCGCCATTCCGCTGCCCGAACTGGCCATTCAGGGGCTTTACGCCATCGTTGCCGCCTTGACGGTGGTTTCGGTGACGGCCTATTTCGCTCAATGGTTCCGGCATATGGCCGAGTGACCGCCCTAGAACCCTGCGAGACCGCGCCATGACTCTCCAACGCCAGATCGGCTTCTGGATCGCTTGCCTCGGCGGGTTGATCGCGTTCTTGTATCTGTTTTCCAGCGTCTTGACGCCGTTCGTTGCAGCGCTGATCCTCGCCTATCTGCTCGATCCACTGGTCGACTGGCTCGAACGCATGCGGCTCGGGCGGCTCACGGCGACTTGCCTCGTGTTGCTGGTGTTCGTGCTGGTGTTCGTCGTCATCCTGCTCGCGGCAGCGCCCTTGATGCTCAACCAGCTTTCGGCACTGGCAGCCAAAATGCCCGATTATGTCACCCGCCTGCAGACGCTGGTGACGGAGCAGGGGGGCCCGCTGTTTGAGCGCTTCGGCGGGGAGGGGCGGCTGAAGGAAATCCAGTCGCAGCTCGCGTCGGGGGCGGGTGAGGCCGCAAAATGGTTTGCAGGCCTGTTCACCTCGCTGCTTTCGGGCGGGCAATTCGTCCTGAACCTGATTTCGCTGCTGGTGCTGACCCCGGTCGTCGCCTTCTACATGATCCTCGACTGGGATCACATGGTCGCAAAAGTCGATCAGTGGCTGCCGCTCGCGCATCGGGACACGATCCGTGAACTCGTCACCGAAATGGATCAATCCGTCGCCGGGTTCCTGCGCGGGCAGGCGACGATCTGCATCGTGCTCGGGCTGTTCTATGCCATCGCCCTCAGTGTTGCCGGGCTGCATTTCGGCTTCGTCATCGGCATCATCTCGGGGTTGATCAATTTCATCCCCTATGTCGGCTCGCTCACCGGGCTGGTGCTCTCGATCGGCGTTGCCACCGCGCAATTCTGGCCGGACTGGACGATGATCCTCGTCATTCTCGGCATTTTCGCCGCCGGGCAGTTTCTGGAAGGCAATGTGCTCCAGCCCAAGCTGCTCGGGCATGCGCTCGGCCTGCATCCGGTGTGGCTGATGTTCGCGCTGCTGGCCTTCGGCTCGCTGTTCGGTTTTGTCGGGATCATGCTGGCGGTGCCGCTGGCGGCGATTATCGGCGTGCTCGTGCGGTTCGCGCTCCGGCAATACCTCGCGAGCCCGCTTTATCATGGCTACCGGCAGCCTCTGCCACGGCCTCCCGGCGATTCGGTTGCTCCGTGAGCGATCGCGACCAGCTGCTGCTGCCCTTGCTCTCCTCGCCGCGCTTCGGACGCGAGGATTTCCTCGTCGGCCGCGCCAATGACGCCGCCTTCGCCTATATCGAGCGCTGGCCGCGCTGGCTTGCGCCGGCGGTGGTCATCGCGGGGCCGGAGGGGAGCGGCAAGACGCATCTGGCGGCGATCTTTGCGGCAAAAGTGAAATCAAGCCAGATGGGCACCGGTTGGCGTCAAGATTTCACGACAAAACAAGAAGATGGGGAAGCGCAATCCGCTTCTCCCGCACACGCCACGCTTCTGCGCGGCGATCACCTCGACCCGGCCGCCGTGCCGGGCCTGAGCCGCGCCAAGGCTCTGGTGCTGGAGGATTGCGACCGTTTCCCGCCCGATGAGGTCGCGCTGTTCCACCTCATCAACCTTGCGCGTGAAACCGGGCTCTTTATCGTCATGACCGCCCGCACCGCGCCGGATGGCTGGGGCATCCGCACGCCGGATCTCCTGTCCCGGCTGCGCCTTCAGCCCTTGCTGGAATTGCATGAGCCGGATGACGCGCTCCTTGGCGCGCTGTTCGTGAAGCACTTCTCCGACCGGCAGATCAGCGTCGAGGCCAATGTCGTCACTTACGCGATGGCGCGGATCGAACGCTCCTATGCGGCAGTGCAGAGCCTCGTCGCGGCGCTCGACCGGCACTCGCTGATCCGCAAGAAACCGGTTACCCGCGCGCTGGTCGCGGAAGTTCTCGGTGATGCTGCTATGCAGGACGACGGCAGCACACCTGAAACCAGGTCCTGAAGCTGGCCTTCAGGCCGAACGTTCCTGCAAACCCCCGCCATCCGCGTCCCGCTCGGTCTGACCCGCATCGCCTTCCGTCATCGGAATGAAGATCGAGTCATCCGCCCGCAACGCCGAAATCCGCTCCGAAATGTTCAGGTAAATATTTGCGGTCTCTTCGAGGATTTCGCAGATCTCGCCGGCCTCCGGCATGCCGGATATCGGAACGAGGAGTTTTTCCAGCATGATTTCGAGACTTTGAGCGCAAACGAGCTGCGCCTTTACAAAAGCCAGTCCTACAGCGTTCTGTTTCCCTGTTTCCCTTTTATTCATGGCCGTCCCCCCGCCATTCGCGCGACTCTTTTTTGAGGTGCGTCATTGCAAGTGAAACAAAGTTGAATAAATTATAAAGTGCTAATAGAGGAGTGCAGCTGTGCACAGGACGCACAACCCATATGGGAAATTACCCCTCGACGAGATCGAGGCTTTCGTCGAAGTGGCCTCTGCAGGCTCGTTTTCGGCGGCGGCAAACCGGTTGAACATGGTGCACAGCTCGCTGAGCCGGAAAGTCGCTCATCTTGAAGACAGGATCGGCATCAAGCTTCTCGAACGCAAGGCCAACGGTGTGCATCTCACCGAGCAGGGCGTGGAGCGCTTCCTGCGCTTCCGCGATGCACTCGGACTGATCACCAGCCTGATGCATCGCCTTGACCCCGCAGGCGGCAACCAGACGATCCGGGTGTCGACGCTGGATTCCTTTGCGATTTACTGGCTCTTTCCGCGGCACGCGAAACTGCAGAGCGCACTACCGGACCTCAACATCCGCTATGAGGTCGACATCCGGCTCGTCAGTTTTTCGGAAGGCATCGACCTTGCCATCCGCTTCGGGCTGGGCACCTGGCCGGACTCCCGGGCCATCAGGTTGCACGCGCTGGACTACCGCCCGATGGCCAACCGCGCGCTTGCTGAAATGCTGGGGCCGGCGGCGACGGCAGAAGCGCTGCATGAGCACCCCCTGATCCATCTGAAGACGGAGATTTCCTGGCTCAACTGGTTCGAGGCGCAAGGGATCTCTTATCGGCTCCGGCCGCAGGATCGTGTTTTTCAGGACTTGCCGACCCTGTTGGCAGCCGTCGAAAACGGGCTCGGGCTCGGGCTCAGCCGTTTGCCCTACCGGCATCTGGTCGACGGTACCGGCCCTTTCGCCCATGTCAGCGAGCATACGCTCGTTTCAAAATCGAGCCATTATCTGGTCCGGGACGACACGAATCCGCTACGCGTCGCCGCCCGGCGGTTTGCCGAGGCCTTCCTCGCGGATGCCGGCATCGCGGAGGCGGATGTCCAGGCATTCCTGGCGGATTGAGCCGGCCGACATCCCGCGCTTGCGAGGCTTGTCGTCGATCTGTCATACTGTTCTGCAAAGCAAGTCCGGCAGGGTGCCGGTGATGCGCCACGCGATGGCGGCGAAGCGGACAGGAACTGGTTGACGATGTCGATATCCCAGGATGTGAGCGGTCTTTCCTCCGAAGAACTGGCGCACCATCCCTCCCGCTTCGTCAATCGCGAGCTGTCTTGGCTGCAATTCAACCGCCGCGTGATGGAAGAGGCAGGAAACACCGGCCATCCGCTGCTGGAGCAACTGCGCTTCCTGTCGATCTCAGCCAACAATCTCGACGAATTCTTCATGGTCCGCGTCTCCGGCCTCATGGAGCAGATGATTGCCGGCGTGCAGACGACCTCGGATGACGGGCTGACACCCGAACAGGCGCTGGTGAAAATCACCGAGGAGGTCGAGGCCCTGACCGCCGATCAGCAGGATCGCTGGCGCAAGCTGCGCGTCGCGCTGGAAGCGGAGCGGATCGTTGTCCTCAGCCCGATCGATCTTCGCGAAGACGATGAGGAATACCTCAAAACGCATTTTCTGGCTTCGATCTTCCCGACCTTGACACCGCTGGCGATCGACCCTGCGCATCCGTTTCCGTTCATCCCGAACCTCGGGTATTCGCTGGCGCTCAGCCTCGCGCGGCAGAGCGACGGGCGGGCGCTCAGGGCGCTGATCCGCATGCCGCAGAAGCTCGAACGCTTCATCCGCCTGCCGGATATCGACGGTGCGGCGCGCTTCATCCTGCTCGATCAGGCGATGACGCTGTTCATCCCCAAACTCTTTCCGGGCTATGCGCTCAAGGGCATCGGGGCTTTCCGGGTTATCCGCGACAGCGACATCGAAATCCTCGAGGAAGCCGAGGACCTCGTGCGCACCTTCGAGACCATGCTGAAGCAAAGGAAGCGCGGCGTTGTCATCCGGCTCGAACTCGAAGCCTCGATGCCGGAAGATCTCAGGAACTTTGTCATCCGCGAATTGCGGGTCAAACCGCGTGAAATCTTCATCGTCGACGGCATGCTGGCGCTGAACGATCTCTCCCAGCTTGTCGGGATCGAGCGGCCCGAGCTTAAATTCGTGCCCTATGCGCCGCGCTTCCCCGAGCGCGTGCGCGAACATGGCGGCGATTGCTTCGCCGCGATCCGGCAGAAGGACCTCGTCGTCCATCATCCCTATGAAAGCTTCGACGTCGTCGTGAACTTTCTCGAACAGGCGGCGCGCGACCCGGCTGTCGTCGCGATCAAGCAGACATTGTACCGAACCTCGTCAAACAGCCCGATCGTCAATGCGCTCTCGGAGGCGGCCGAAGCGGGAAAAAGCGTCACTGCGCTGGTGGAGCTCAAGGCGCGCTTTGATGAAGAGGCCAATATCCGCTGGGCACGCGACCTCGAACGCGCTGGCGTGCAGGTCGTTTACGGGTTCATCGAACTCAAGACCCATGCCAAGCTGAGCCTTGTCGTGCGCCGGGAGGCTGCCGGACTGCAAACCTACTGCCACGTCGGCACTGGCAATTATCACCCGATCACCGCCAAGATTTACACCGACCTATCGTATTTCACCGCGGACCCGACCATCGGGCGGGATGTGGCGCGCATCTTCAACTTTATCACCGGCTATGCCGAGCCAGCCGAGCTTGAGCGCATGGCCGTCTCGCCGGTGACGCTGAAGCAGAAGCTGGTGGATCATATCGAGGCCGAGATCGGCCACGCGAAGGCCGGGCGGCCCGCGACCATCTGGATGAAGTGTAACAGCCTCGTTGATTCGGTGATTATTGACGCGCTCTATGCCGCCAGTCAGGCCGGGGTTCAGATCGAGCTCGTCGTGCGCGGCATCTGCTGCCTCCGGCCCGGCATTCCCGGCTTGTCCGAGAATATCCGTGTCAAATCGATTGTCGGGCGGTTTCTGGAGCACGCCCGCATCTATGCCTTCGGCAACGGCCATACGCTGCCGCATCACAAATCGGTGGTTTACATCTCCTCGGCGGACCTGATGCCGCGCAATCTCGATCGGCGGGTCGAGAGCCTGTGTCCGATCATGAACCCTACCGTCCACGAGCAGGTGCTCGGCCAGATCATGCAGGCCAACCTTCTCGACAACCAACAGAGCTGGCGGGTCTTGCCGGATGGCTCGTCTTTCCGCATAACGCCCGCGGAAGGCGAGGAGCCTTTCAACGCGCATCGCTATTTCATGACAAACCCGAGTCTGTCCGGTCGTGGTACATCCCTCAAGCTCTCGAGCCCCCGCCCGCTTACCAAGAAGCGCCCCGCTGCCAGCTAGGCCGGCGGTGCAGGCGCTTGCGCGGGGAGTGTGAGCATGCCTAGAAGCGCCATTTCCCAAAGACCGGTCGCGGTTATCGATATCGGGTCAAACTCGGTGCGCCTTGTCGCCTATGACCGGCTCGGGCGCGCACCCGTGCCGATGTTCAACGAAAAGAGCCTGTGCGGCCTCGGGCGCGATGTCGCGATCACCGGCCTTCTGCCCGCGGACGGGCTGGTTCAGGCGATCGATGCCCTGAAGCGCTTCCGCGTGCTGTGCGATCTCATGAAGATCGAGCGCCTGTTCGTGCTGGCGACCGCCGCCGCCCGGCGCGCGACCAACGGCCCGGCGTTTATCGCCCGGGTCGAGGCGATTCTCGGCGAACCGGTCTCGATCCTGACGGGGATGGAAGAAGCCCGCCTTGCCGCGCTCGGCGTCGTTGCGGGCCTGCATCACCCGGCCGGGCTTGCCGGCGATCTCGGCGGCGGCAGCCTTGAGCTGATCGACGTCACCGACGGCATCGTCGGGCAGGGGGTGAGCCTGGAGCTGGGCGGATTGAGCCTGCGGGATGCGTCCGGCAAAAATCTGAAGAAGGCCGCGAAAATCGTCGCCGAGACCCTGTCCGGCGTGCCAAATCTCGAACGTGCGTGCGGACGGGATATCATCGCCATCGGCGGCACCTGGCGTGCCATCGCCCGGCTGCACATGGCGAAAGGCGCCTATCCGCTCAATGTCCTGCATGGCTATACCGCCAGCACAAGAAGCATCGCGGAGTTCTGCCGCGAACTCCAGAAGGGTGACTATGACCAACTGCCAGCGATTGGCGAGATCGCGCGCGAGCGGCGCCCGTTGCTCGCCTATGGCGCGCTGGTGCTTGAGGACCTTATCGCCCGCACCGGCGCTGCGCGCTTCGTCGTCTCGACGAGCGGCGTGCGCGAAGGCGTGCTCTATTCACAACTTCCCGCCGCCCTGCAACGGCAGGACCCGCTGATCGCCGCCGCCCGCGCGCTGAGCGATCTTCATGCCCGGGCCCCGGCGCATGCCGACGAATTGATCGCCTGGACTGATGATTTTACCCGCTCAGCCTTCCCGGGCGAGGATGAGGCGACACGCCGAATCCGCCATGCGGCCTGCCTCGTCTCCGAGGTCGCCTGGCGGGCGAACCCGGACTACCGGGCGGAAGAAGCCGCGCGCATGGTGGCTTTTGCAGCCCTGCCGGCGATCGACCATCGCGAGCGCGCCTTCCTCGCCGGGGTTCAATACGCCCGCTATGAAGGGGTGACCGAAAATGCCGTCCCGCCCCTCAGATCGCTGTTGAACGCGCAGGAAATCGATGCCGCGCGGGCGCTGGGGTGTCTCATCCGCGTCGCCTACAATATCTCCGCCGGGCAACCCGGTGTTCTGCCGCGCACCCCGATCCGGGTCGAGAACGGCAGGCTTGTCCAGATCCTGCCGCCAGCCTTTGCCGATCTCTCGAATGAACGCCTCGCCGGGCGGCTGAAGCAGACCGCCAAATTGATGGGAATGGGGCACGAGGTCCGCATTCTGGACTGAGGCAACCTGCGATTGCGGCCGTTTGGGTTTTATTAAGCGTATTCCGCCACACTGGGAAAGTCGTACTTGGTGATTTGGTCGGGGTTCTCATGGCATTACGCCGGTTTTTGACACGCTTTTCATCCCTCCGCGCGCAACTCGGTATCGCAGCGGTGCTGATGATCCTGATCACGGTTGTGGCTGTTGCCGGGATTGCCCTCCAGCGCCTCAATGCCAAGATCGCCGAGGATATCGGCGTGCGGACGCATTGGTCGCTCAGGGTCGCCGTCCGCGTCCTGGCGGAAGGCATGCCGATTTTTACCGTCGAGAAAAACGCCGATGGCGAACCTGAACGTCTGCGCCTGACATCGGCGACGTCGATGCTCGACAATTTCTCGGCTGGTGAGATCACCAAGATCGTCGATTCAATTTCCGAAGCCAATCGCGGCACGGCGACCTTCTTCCGCTGGAACGAGGCGCAGAAGGATTTCGTGCGGATCGCGACGACCGTCAAGAAGCCCGATGGTTCGCGCGCCGTCGGCACGGTTCTCGGCCAGAAGGGGGTGGTCTATCCCTATATGATGCGTTCCGAGCCCTATCGCGGCATCGCAACCATTCTCGGGGAACCCTACCAGACCGGCTATCTTCCGCTTCTCGACACCAAGGGCCAGCCCGCCGGAATTCTCTACATCGGCGTCGGGAAAATGGCGGAGCTTTCCGCCTCGACCTCTGCTCTCATCCGGGAGTTGATCCTTGGCAGCCTGATCGTCCTTGGCCTTGGCATCCTGCTGACGATGCTTGTCACGGGGCGTCTGCTGCGCCCGCTCGTCGAGGTCTCCGCCGCGACAACCGCATTGGCCAACGGCGAGACGGATGCCGCCATTCCGCATGGTCATCGGCAGGACGAAATCGGCAGCCTTGCGCGGGCGATCGGCGGCTTCAGCGATGCCGTGAACCAGCAACGCCTGCACGAGCAGCACAGCATCGAGGAAGCCCAGCGTGTCGCGGTCCGCAAGGACGAGATGGATGCGCTGGTTCGCGATTTCCGGCAGTCGATCCGCCAGCATCTCGATCAGCTGCAATCGGGCGCGGAACGGGTTCGGCACACCTCGCAGGATATCCGCTCCGTCATCACACAGGCGAACGATCGCGCCACCGAAGGCAGCGCCGCCGCCGAAACCGGCGCCAATGCGATCTCGGAAGTTGCGACCGCCACGACCCAGTTCGCGAGCTCGATCCGCGAAATCGCAACCCGCTCGAACGAAGCTGCCGCGATCGTCCAGCGCGCATCGGATACCGGCCACCACGCCGAAACCGTGGCTTCGGAACTGACATCTGCCGTTGATAAAATCTCGACCGCTGTCGCCTTCATCTCCTCCATCGCCTCGCAGACAAACCTGCTGGCGCTCAATGCGACCATCGAGGCCGCGCGCGCCGGGGAAGCTGGTCGCGGGTTTGCCGTCGTGGCCTCGGAGGTCAAGGAACTCTCCTCCAGCACCTCAAAAGCAGCGACCGAGATCGCCGAACTTGTCAAAAGCATTGAAGGGGTCACCGGCGCGGTTACCAATGCCACGCGCGAGATCGGCATTGGGCTTGGCTCGATCAACGAGACGACACTCGTGATCGCCGCCGCCGTCACCGAACAGGAACAGGTGACCGAAGGCATTGCCAGCAATGCAGGAGAGGCCTCACGCCGCTCCGAGGTCATCCTCAGTGGGTTCGACGAGGTTCAGAAGGCTATCACGAACACGTCGAGCGCTGCGGGCTCGCTCGAGGCACTGTCGGAGGAATTTGCAACCTCGTCCGACCGCCTCGTGGGCGAGATCGAAGTCTTCCTGCAACGCATGGCGGCCTGATGCTGCCTCAGCCTCGCGGCACAGTGATGACACGGCCCTTTTCAAGCCCGAGCATCACCTCGCCGCGGATGAGCTGAAGCGCAACTTGCCCGAACACCTCGCCGCGCCACCCCTTGAGCACCGGCATATCCTCATCCGGCTTCGAGGCCAGCCGGTCGATGTCATCGGCGGTCGCGACGAGTTTGGGGGCAACATGGTTGCGCTCGCACACGGCCTGCAACAGCACCTTGAGCAATTGCACCAGCGCGCCACTGCCGCCGCCGCGCTCGCTCTCGATGGCGGGAATGGTCGCAGGATCGCGGGCCTTGCCACGGGCGACCGCCTCCAGAATTTCCGCACCAGCCCGTGAGCGCTCGAACCCGTTGGGAATGGCGCGCAGGCGCGACAGGTCCTCGTTCGATTTTGGCTGGGCGATTGCGATTTCAGCCAGGCCATCATCCTTCAGGATACGCCCGCGCGGCACATCACGTGATTGCGCCTCGCGTTCGCGCCAGGCCGCCAGCTCGATCAGGATTGCCCGCTCGACCGGCTTCCGGATGCGTGCCTTGACCCGCATCCACGCTTCTTCCGGCTCGACCTCATAGGTCCGCGGATTGGTCAGGATCGCCATTTCATCCGCGACCCACGCCATGCGGTCGTTCTTCTCGATCCGCGCGTGGAGCTTTTCGTAGACGATGCGCAGATGTGTGACATCGGCGGCAGCATAGGTCAGCTGGGCCTCGGTGAGCGGGCGGCGCGCCCAATCCGTGAAGCGGGAGGATTTGTCGATCTTCGCACCGGCAAGGCTGGAGGCGAGGCTTTCATACGAGACTTGCTCGCCGAAGCCGCAGACCATCGCCGCGACCTGGCTGTCGAACAGCGGAGTCGGGATGATGCGGCCCTGCGTCCAGATGATTTCGAGGTCCTGCCGGGCGGCATGGAACACTTTCACCACCTTTTCATCCGCCATCAGCGCGAAGAACGGCGCGAGATCGATGCCCTCCGCGAGAGGGTCCACCAGCACGATTTCCTCGGAACTCGCCATCTGGATCAGGCAGAGTTTTGGATAATAGGTCGTCTCGCGCAGGAATTCGGTATCCACCGTCACAAAATCATGCGTCGCGAGCCGTTCGCACGCGCTTGCAAGGGCTTGAGTGGTCGTGGTCAGCGGCGGAACGGGAAGGGTGGTTGAATTGGGCATGGGGCGAGGGCAAAGTCCGGTAAAGTGGGCATCAGCACGCGAACTCCGAAGGGGAGTGCACGCGATATCTCGCAGTAACCCCGAAGCCTGAGCGGCGAAGAACGAAGCGATGGCATGGCCTCTAGACGAAAAAAAGCCGTTTGTCGTCCCCCGTTGCGCGTCATCCCCCGCGAACCGGCTTGACAAGGCGGCAGCAGGGCCGCTCTTGTCCGGCCCGAATGTCCGGCGGTCGGCGAATCCCGTGCTGGCGGACGGCTGAGCAATCAGTTTCCCCGAGTTTTTCGACAACGCTCCGAGACAGAACGGCCCCACATGACCGCTACTCCGCATCGCTATCGCTCCCACACCTGCGGCGCGCTCCGTGCCTCCGACATCGGCACCGAGGCCCGGCTTTCCGGCTGGTGCCACCGCATCCGCGACCATGGCGGCGTGCTGTTCATCGACTTGCGCGACCATTACGGCATGACGCAGATCGTCGTGGACCCGGACAGCCCGGCCTTCAAGGATGCCGAAAAGGTGCGCTCGGAATGGGTGATCCGCGTCGATGGCAAGGTGCGCCAGCGCCCCGGCGGCACGGAGAACGCCAACCTGCCGACCGGCAGCGTCGAGATGTTCGTCACCGCGCTCGAAGTGCTGGGTGAAGCCAAGGAACTGCCGGTTCCGGTGTTCGGCGATCTCGAATACCCCGAGGATACGCGCCTGACGTATCGCTTCCTCGATCTTCGCCGCGAGAAGCTGCACAATAACATCATGATGCGCGTGAAGGTCGTCGACCACATGCGCACCGCGATGAAGAACGCGGGCTTCAACGAGTTCGCGACGCCGATCCTCACGGCCTCCTCGCCGGAAGGCGCGCGCGACTTCCTCGTGCCCTCGCGCATCCACCCCGGTCAGTTCTACGCGCTGCCGCAGGCGCCGCAGCAGTACAAGCAGCTCCTGATGATGGCGGGTTTCGACCGCTATTTCCAGATCGCGCCGTGCTTCCGCGACGAGGACCCGCGCGCCGATCGCCTGCCGGGCGAGTTCTACCAGCTCGATCTCGAAATGAGCTTCATCGAGCAGGAAGACGTGTTCCAGACGATGGAACCGATCATCTCCGGCATTTTCGAGACCTTTGGCGGTGGCCGCCCGGTGACGAAGAAATGGCCGCGCATTCCCTATGCCGAATCCATGCGCAAGTATGGCTCGGACAAGCCGGACCTGCGCAATCCCATCGTGATGCAGAATGTCTCGGATATCTTCCGCGATTCCGGCTTCAAGGTCTTCGCGCGCATCCTTGAGGACGCGAAGAACGAAGTCTGGGCCATTCCTGCCCCGACAGGCGGCTCCCGCGCCTTCTGCGACCGCATGAACAGCTGGGCGCAGGGTGAAGGCCAGCCGGGGCTGGGGTATATCATGTGGAGATCGGCGGGAGCGCCCGCATCTGCTGCCGACATAAAGATTCTCGAAAACCTCCCAAGTGACCGGGTTGAGAATTTTATCGATAAGAATAGGCAGTTTGAGGCAGTTGGCCCCATCGCCAACAACATCGGCCCGGAAAAAGCCGAACAGCTCCGCCAAATGCTCGGCCTGAAGGATGGCGATGCCGCCTTCTTTGCCGCCGGTAACCCGGAGAAGTTCGCGAAGTTCGCCGGCGCGGCGCGGTTGAAGGTCGGCGAGGACCTCAACCTCACCGACAAGAACCGCTTCGAATTCGCCTGGATCGTCGATTTCCCGATGTTCGAGTATAATGACGAGGACAAGAAGGTCGATTTCAGCCACAACCCGTTCTCGATGCCGCAGGGTGGGCTTGAAGCGCTCACAACGCAGGACCCGCTGACGATCAAGGCGTTCCAGTACGATATTGCCTGCAACGGCTTCGAGCTGGCCTCCGGCGGCATCCGCAACCACCGCCCGGAAGCGATGGTCAAAGCCTTCGAGATCGCCGGCTATTCCGAGCAGACCGTGATTGATCGCTTCGGCGGCATGTATCGCGCCTTCCAGTATGGCGCGCCGCCGCATGGCGGCATGGCGGCGGGTGTTGACCGCATCGTGATGCTGCTCTGCGACGCGCAGAACCTGCGCGAAGTGGCGCTGTTCCCGATGAACCAGAAGGCGGAAGACCTGTTGATGGGCGCGCCCTCGGAGGCCTCCACGAAACAGCTGCGCGAGCTTCACCTCCGCCTCAATCTGCCGGAGAAATAAGGTTGACGCCCGCAAAGATCGCGCGTGAGGACGACCCGCATCGCTGGGGCGATCTCAAGCGCCTGCTGACCGAAACCGGCCGCCTCTATATCTGGCGGTATGCGGTGGCGCTGGTGCTGCTCGGCGTCGTCTCCGCCACGACGGCCGCAACCGCCTGGCTGATGAAGGATGTCATCAACGAGGTCTTCATCGCCAAGAGCCAGTCGGCGCTGATCTTCGTCGCGGTGGCAGTGCTGGTGATCTATCTCGCGCGCGGCGCCGCCTCCTACGGGCAGGGTGTGATCCTCACCAAGATCGGCAATTCGATTGTCGCGAACGGGCAGGAGCGGCTGACGAAGAAGCTCCTGCAGGATGACGTGGCGAGCGTTCTCTCGCGCACCTCCTCGGAAATCGTGCAGAAGCAGGTGATGGCGGCCGATTCCGCGCGCCAGTTGCTGCTGCTTTTCGTCACCATCATCGGCCGCGATGTGCTGACGCTCCTCGGCCTCATCGGCGTCATGCTGGTGCAGGACCCGCTGGTCTCCTCCGTCGTGCTGCTCGCGCTCCCCATCGCGGCAGTGCTGGTGGGCCGGCTCGGCAAAAGGATGCGCGGCGTCGTGCGCCGGCAGGTGGTGCTCGGCGTCAGCCTCGCGGACCAGCTCCGGCAGGTCATTCAGGGCTTCCGCATCGTCAAGGCTTTCGGCATGGAAGCCAAGATGGGCGCGCGCCTCGCGGAAACCATCGAGGAGCAACGCCGCAACAATGATCGCGGGGCGGTGCTGCACGCACGCTCGCAACCGATCGTCGAGACACTCGCAGGCGTCGCCGTAGCGCTGGTGATCCTCTATGGCGGCTGGCGCGTGATCGGCGAGGGCGCAACGCCGGGCGCCTTCTTCTCCTTCATTACTGCGCTGCTGCTGGCCTATGATCCCGCCCGCCGCCTCGCCGGTGCGCGCGTGCAGATGGAGCAGGGCCTCACGGGCCTGCGCATCTTCTACGAGATGATCGATGCGAAGCCCGCGGTCGTCGACCGCCCCGATGCGCTGCCGCTGGCCGATCCGCGCGGCGCGGTGCGCTATGACAATGTGTCCTTCGCCTATGTGGCGGGGCAACCGATCCTCGGCCGGCTCGATCTCGTGATCGAAGCCGGCAAGACGACGGCCATCGTCGGCGCCTCCGGTTCGGGCAAATCGACGCTGCTGAGCCTGCTGCTGCGCTTCTGGCACCCGCAGACGGGCGCGATCACCATCGGCGGGCAGGATATCGAAAGCGTCACGGCAGAAAGCCTGCGCGCCGGCATGGCTTACGTCGGGCAGGACAGCTTCCTCTTCGACGGCACCATCCGTGAGAACATTCTCGTCGGCGCGCCGGGGGCGGATCAGGCCGCCATCGAGGCCGCGGCGCGCGCGGCTCAGGCGCATGACTTCATCGCCGAACTGCCGGAGGGTTATGAGACGCCGGTGGGTGAACTCGCAAGCCGGTTTTCCGGCGGGCAGAAGCAGCGAATCGCCATCGCGCGCGCCTTCCTGCGCAACGCGCCACTGCTACTGCTTGACGAGCCGACCGCCGCGCTCGACGCGCAATCCGAGGAAGCCCTGCGGCAAACGCTCGCCGATCTTGCTGAAGGTCGCACCACCATCCTTCTCGCGCATCGCCTCGCAAGCGTGATGCGGGCAGACAAGATCGTCGCACTGGAGAATGGCCGCGTGGTCGAGGAAGGCACGCACGCAGAGTTGCTGGCGGCAGGCGGACTCTATGCCCGGCTCTACCGCATGCAGGTGGGGGAGGGTTGAGCATGCCACTCCCTGAAAGCATACCGGCGATCACCATCGGCCTGCCGTGTTCCGGGCGCCCGGCGTATCTGCGCGCCGCACTGGAGCATTTCGCGCTTCAGAGCGAGCAGGGTTTCCGTATCATCCTCTCTGAAAATCCATCCGAGGCGAACGCGATCGCGCCCCTGGCGGCAGAATTCGCCGCGCGCGGGCTGAACATCCACTACCGGCGCCATACCGAAGATATCGGGATGGTCGCCAATTTCATGTCGGTGCTGCACGATGCCGACACGGAATTCTTCATGTGGGCAGCGGACGATGACCTTCGCCACCCGGAGGCGCTCAAGACCCTGCTGGGTCGCCTCGTGCAGTACCCTGAAGCTGGTCTTGCGGCCTGCTCCGTTGAGGTGATCAACGCTGCCGGGACAACGATCGATTTCCATGGCGGATTTTCGCGTTTTACCGAACTCCACAATCCTGCCGACGGGGTCCTGCGGTTCATGGCGGAGCCTGAACTCGGCGGCAAGGCCAACCTGATCTACGGACTGTTCCGGACCGGGCCGCTCCGTATCGCGATAGAAGCCATCGGCGGCGGTTTTCCTGAATGCTGGGGCCCGGACCTTGTCGTTCTCGCGAGTTTCCTCTCCCGCTTCCGCGTTGTCGCGGATGACCGCGCGCTGCTGCGCAAACGCACGCGCAATGATCGCGTTACCCCGCTCGGCAAGCGCTATCCGCAGGATTTCGGCTGGCCGGCGGCAGAGTTCCCGGCGTTCCGGGCGGCCATGTTGGCAGCATTGCCCGATGATCCTGTAAGGACCGAGGCCGCGCGTATCCTCGATGCCCGGCAGCGCCACCTCGGCGGAATCGGGCTCGTGCGCCGCACTGTACTGAAGGCGACCGGGTTCAGTACCGCGCCGGCGCTTGCGCTCAAACCCGAGGATATGTGGACATGAGCATCGCGGCGGCGTCACGGATGACGATCGGCCTGGTCGGACCGGATTGGGATGCCGCGCTGCCAACGCTGCAGCCTTTAGGAGGGAACGATCTATGCACTGTCGTGGCCCATCGTGAGGGACACGATCCGGATTTTCTCGTGCTCTACGGCGATGTTGCGGGGGCCTTGACAACAACGGTGCCGCGCGCGCGCCGGGTTATCGTGCTCTCCGAGCCGGAAGGCATCCTGCGCTACCAGCCCGGTTTCCTGAACCAGTTCGGCTACGCGATTTCGCCTTTCGCCCTGCCGGGCTTTACCGGCAAGCTCGTGCTGTCGCACCCGGCGATCCCCTGGTTTTTCGGGTGCCGCTTCGGGCAGGGCCGCAAGCCAAGCTGGGCCTACAGTTTCGAGCAACTGCTCGAGCTGCCGCTGCCCGCCAAGCGTAACGCGATTTCCGCTGTCCTGTCGCGCAAGAGCCAGACCCCGCTGCACCGGGCACGCGTCGCCTTCGCGGAAGAGTTGCAGGCGGCCTTCCCCGGAGCGGTCGAGATTTTCGGCTCCGGGTTCAACCCGATCGACGACAAAGCTGACGCGATCACGCCGTTCCGGTTTCATCTTGCGGTCGAAAATACGCGCCACGCCTGCTACTGGAGCGAGAAATTTGCCGATGCACTGCTCGGCTGGTCGTTGCCCGTCTACGATGGCTGCACTGAGATGGCGGAACTCTTCCCTCACGGCTCCTTTGTGCCCGTCAACGTGAATGACGTTCAGCCTACGCTTCGCTCGATCGGCACCCTGCTTGACGCGCAGGAGCGTGCGGTCAATCTCGATTCCTTGCGCGAAGCCCGCGCGACCCTTCTGTATGAACACAGCCTGCCGGCGGTTCTCAGGCGCGCCCTCAGCGCGGAACACGCCGCTACCACGATCGCGCCGCTATCAAAGCCGGAAACGCTTATGCCCAATTCCGGTTTCACCCTGAAAGGTCGCCTCCGGCGTCTGGTGAAGGGGTGGGCAGCCCGATGATCGTTGTCCAGCTGCATGGCGGCCTCGGCAACCAGATGTTTCAGGCAGCGGCAGGCCTTGCGCTGGCCGATCGGCTTGGCGACCGGCTGATGTTCGATTTCTCGCGCTATCGCACGAAAGGGCTCAGGGCCTATGCGCTCGGCCCCTTCGCACTCGATGCCGATCTGATGCCGACACCACCCGCATTTTCAGGTGCGATTTCGCGCGTACTCAACCGCCTCAAGGGGGAGAAGGAGCGTGCACCGGGATTTCGTGGCGTGCTTTATCGTGAGCCGCATTTTCATGTCGACCCGGCATTCTTCACCCTCAGCGGGGACGTGCAGATCTGCGGGTATTTTCAGTCGGCATGGTATTTTGCCGGTCATGAGGATACTGTCCGCGCGGCCCTGGAACCGAAGAAACTGGCAAGCGGCCGGGCGCTGACACTGGCGGAGCAGCTCGCAGGCGATACAAGCGTTGCGGTTCATGTCCGCCGTGGCGATTATGCCGCCGACCCGCGCGCCGCCGGGGTGCACGGAACCCAGACGGATGCCTATTATGATCGCGCCGTTGCCCGTGTCCTCGAAACCGTACCGGCCGCGCGCTTCTTCGTCTTCTCCGATACTCCGGCAGAGGCAGCAGCGCTGGCGCGGCGCCTGCCCAATGCCGTCGTCATGGCCGGAGAGAGCGCGGGCGACGATCTTTTCCTGATGAGCTGCGCCCGCCACCACGTCATCGCAAACTCGTCATTCTCTTGGTGGAGCGCCTGGCTGGACCGGCGGCCGGATGGCATCCGCATTGCCCCGAAAAGCTGGTTCACGCCGGAGGCAGCTCAAACCCGCCTGACGGATGATCTTATCCCGCGCGACTGGGTGCAGTTGTGAGCAGAGAGACAGCCCCATCGCCAGCCGTCCCGATTTTCCTGATCAATCTTGACCGGGACGCGGATCGGCTGTCGTTCATGGCAGCGGCACTGGCAAAACTCGGTCTACCTTTCGAGCGCATACCGGCGGTGCTGGGCCTCGATATGCCCGAATGGGTCAAACCCTTTTTCCTGCGCCCTGATGGCACGATCGCTTCGCAGCTCAAGCGCGGCGAGGTCGGCTGTTACGCGAGTCATCTTGTCGTCGCGCGGCGCATGGTCGAAACCGGCATACCGATGGCACTCGTGTTCGAGGACGACCTCGCCCTGCCGGATGACCTTGCAGCGCTGGTCGATGCAGCCGTCCGCGTGGCGGCGGAGGGGTGGGATATCATCCGCCTTTCGAACCCGCCCAAAGCGGCCTATCTGCCGGTGGCCGGCTTACCCGGAACGCGCGAGCTGGTGCTCTATTCGCGGATACCAAACAACACGGGAGCATCGCTTCTCAGCCTCTCCGGCGCAAAGAGGCTGCTGATACCGGGTCAGCGCACCTACCAGATCGATGAACACCTGCGGCGACCGTGGGACCTCGGCATGGAGACCTATGGCATCGTGCCGGCTCCGATCCGCTCGAACATCTTCGATACTTCGACCATCGACGCCATGGAAACACGCAGGCTCGGCCGCGAGAGCCCGCTGGCCAAACTCGCGCGCCGGCGGATCGATCCGCCGGCCATGCTGCTCCGCCAGCTTCGCTGGCAATACACGCACCTCGGCATCGGCCCGTGGCTCCGGGGAATCCTTGTCGGGCTGAAAATCTCGCTGGCCCGCCGGTTGACCGCCGGACGGAATGCCGACAACAAGACCGGCGACGGGGTGCAACAGCGCTTCCGTCTCGACAGCGACGGTGAGTAACATCATGCGGATTTCCATCGCCATCCCGACCCGCGAACGCGCGATCTATCTCAAATCGCTGCTCGCCACCTGCTCGGCGATCCGTGACGATGACCTCGAAATCATCGTCTCGGACAATGCGAGCGAGGACAACACCCGCGAGGTCGTGGAAAGCTTCGGCGATTCCCGCATCCGCTACCTCAACACCGGTCGCCGGCTGTCGATGCGGCAGAATTTCGAGAATGTCATCAACGCCACGACAGGCGACTATGTCATCATGTCGGGCGATGATGATGGCTTCCTTCCTGGCCAATGGGCATATCTGCGCACCTTGCTGGAACAGGAACGGCCCGCATGCCTTTCGTGGCGCTCGCGCTACTACCTCTGGCCGGATGCCCGGCAACCCGATGGCGGCGGGCGCATCAAGCTTTATGGACCCCATACCTACGGCCCCGTCTATCGCGTTCCGACAGCGAAGATCCTTTCATCGATCGTGGAGGCCACGGCGAGCGGCCACGACGTCGCGCCGATGATCTATCACGGTGCCGCGCGGCGTGATGTCATCGACGCGATGCGCGCCAAGACCGGCGAAGTCTTTTCGAGCAGCATTCCGGATGTCTATTTCTCGGTCGCTGCCAATGCTTTCGCGGGGGAAGTGCTCTTTGTCGAACATCCTCTTTCTGTTCAGGCCATCAGCCCAAAGAGCACTGGGTTTTCAGCACGGTTCTCGAGTGGCAGAGGCGATTCAGGTGCGATCAACCGCTTCACGGCAGAACTCTCCACCGATACCGTGGTTGACCCGATGCCGGGCAAGATGGCGGCGATCGAGCTTTACTACATCAATGCCATTGAACAGGCGAACCGGATGATCTTTGACGGGAAGCTGGCCGTCGCCTATCCCGTTTATTTCGCACGGGCTCTCAAATCATTGTCAGGCATGTCAGAGGCGGAACGGGAGGCGGGAAAGGCATCCTTGCGCGGGCTGGCCGAAACCCTGCCGGATCGCGAGGCATTGCTTGCTGCTATCGAGCAATCACGCCCGATGAGCGTGGCGTCGCGGGCGTTGCGGGATTTCGACAACGCTCTCAAGCGATTTCGCCGGTTCCAGCCATCCCTGATCACCGCTTCGATGTTCCAGATCGACCTCAAGCCGTTCGGACTGAGCTCGACCGCCGATGTCGCCCGGACGATCGACTATTGCCTCGGTGCGCGCATAGCCGGCGCTCGACCCGATGCGGCATCTGACCCCTCGCTCTGGCGTGATGCGTTCCGCCGAGGTCGCGGGCTTTGCTATCGCTCCATCTTGCGATGCAAGCCGCCCGCCGCGCTACTCGGCGATTGATCGCAACGGCAAACGGGTGAGTGCCCTCGGAGGGCATGCGCCGCAGTATTGAATTCTTCGGAACATTGCCCTACGCGATGTCGGTCCTTTCGTCCCCGTCGAAACCGAGTCTGCCATGTCACGCCCCAGCGTTCTGATCACCGGCGGTGCAGGCTTCATTGGCCGCCATGTCGCCGCCGAGATGGCCGGGCAGGGGTATGATGTCATCGTCACCTCGCAGCGCGCTGCACCGGACGCATCGCAGCCTTGGCGCACACTCACCTGCGATCTTCTCGCGGCGGATGCGCCATCGCTGTTGGCAGCGACGGGAGCGGACACGCTGGTGCACCTCGCCTGGGAGACAACGCACGGCCAGTTCTGGAATTCACCGGCTAACCTCGACTGGGTCGCCGCGACCTTGCGGATCGCGCGCGCCTTCCGCGAGGGCGGTGGTCGGCGCTTCGTCGGCATCGGCACCTGCATTGAATACGACATGACCGGCCTGGAGCCGATCGACGAGGTGACCGGCCCGACAAGGCCGACCATCCTTTATGGCATCGCCAAGGATGCGACGCGGGCGATCCTTCAAAGCTACGCCGCCCAATCCGGCATGGACTTCACTTGGGCGCGGGTGTTCCATCTCTACGGCCCTGACGAGAAGCCAACCCGGCTTGTGCCGGCGGTCATCACGGCAATGCTGCGGGGCGAGGAGGCGAAAACCTCCGCCGGCACGCAAGCGCGGAATTTCATCCATGCGGCCGATGCCGGCCGTGCGATTGCCGCGGTCGCGATGTCCGAATTGACCGGGCCGGTCAACATCGGCACCTATGCGCACACAACCGTTGCCGAAGTTGCAACCCTGATCGCCGCTATACTCGGGCGGCCGGAGCTCCTGCGCATCGGCGCCTACCCGACAAAGGCAGAGGAACCGGCATCGCTGGTGCCGAAGCTCGACCGTCTGCGCTCTCTGGGGTTCAAACCGCAGTTCGATCTTGCATCGGGCCTCGCCGATGTGATCCGATCGATGAAAGCGGGAATCCCAGCGTGATTCGATTGAACTGTCCGGTCTGCGGTGCAAGAAACTCGACTCTGGTCGATCAGCGCGCTGCTGTCCCGATCCTGATGCACAACGTCTTCAGCTCGGCGGAGGCTGCCCGCAGCTGCAAGACCGGCGAACTTACCGTTCGGCGGTGCGACAGCTGCGGCTTCGCGTGGAACGCGGCCTTTGACCCCGACAGGATTGTCTACGGCCCCGGCTATGACAATGCACAGGGCTATTCGCCGCAGTTCCAGACGCATCTCGACCAGCGGATCGATGCGATCTTCGCGGCCTTTCCGGGCGAGAAGCCCGTCAATATCATCGAGGTCGGAGCCGGGCAGGGCGATTTCCTCAAACGCATGCAGGCCCGCGCCGGGCATCGCATCGGGCGCGCGGTGGGGTTCGATCCCGCATGGCGCGGGAGCGATGGCGAGCGCATCGACGATGGCAAGAGCTTCGACGATGGCAAGAGCTTCGACAAGGGCAAAGGCGGCGAGATCCGCATGTACCGGCGGATCTTTGACGGCGAAGCCGCCTCGATCGCGGCCGAGATCGACGCCGATCTTGTCCTGAGCCGCCATGTCATCGAGCACGTCAGCGAGCCGATGGACTTCCTCCGCGCAATCCGCGCCGGAATCGTCGGGCGGCCGGCGACACGCCTGTTTCTGGAAACGCCGGATATCGACTGGATCATCCGCAACGGCGCGTTCGAGGATTTCTTCTACGAACATTGCTCGATCTTCAACCCCGCCAGCATGGCCACAGCCCTGCGCGCCGCCGGGTATGGCGATGTTGCGGTCACGACGGTGTTTGGCGATCAATACCTCTGGGCGATGGCCCGTTTCGCCAAGGATGATGCGCAACCCGGAGAGCCAAAGCCGGCAACGCCCGCCGAAGCGTTCTCGACCCAGACCCTCGTGTCCGAGTGGCAGGGTCGCATCGACGCCTGGCGAGAGGCCGGCGGCAAGGTTGTCCTCTGGGGCGCCGGTGCCAAGGGCATGACCTTCGCCCAGATCGTTGACCCCACTGGCGGGCGCATCGCCGCCATCGTCGATATGAACCCCGGCAAGCAGGGCAAATTCATCGGTGTCACCGGCCATGCGGTCGTGACGCCGGAGGCCCTGCATGCCATTGCGCCGACCCATATCGTCATTATGAACCCTGTTTATGCCCCCGAGATTCGCGCCATGCTGGCTGCGAATGCCATTCCTGCGTCACTTCTGACGCTTCACGAGGATCTGACATGAAAATCACCATCGATACCGAGGCCGGAACGGTCGAGACCAGCGGAACCGGCGCTTCCGGCAAGCATGCGTTGCTGTCAAAGGAGAGCTTCCAGATCCTGTCCGATCTCTGGGTGCGCGTCGGCTGGAACCAGAAGTACAGCTACTCCTTCTCGTGGTTCGATCGCCCGATCATGCAGCTGCCGGAGGATATGGTCCGGATTCAGGAAGTCATCTACCGCGTCCAGCCGGATGTCATCATCGAAACCGGCATCGCGCACGGCGGTTCGCTCATTTTCTACGCGTCGATCCTCAAGGCGATGGGCAAGGGCAAGGTTGTCGGCATCGACATCGAAATCCGCCCGCACAACCGTGCCGCGATGGAGGCGCATCCGCTGAAACCGCTGATCACGATGATCGAAGGTTCCTCGACCGATCCGAAGATCGTCGAGGAAGTGCGAAAGCAGGTCCCCGCCGGTGCAAAGGTGCTGGTGCTGCTCGACTCCAACCACACCTACCAGCACGTCAAGGACGAGATTGATTGCTACGCCGATATGGTGTCGGTCGGCTCCTACCTCGTCGTCACCGATGGCGTGATGGAATTCCTCGCCGGTGATCCGCGCGCGCCGAAGGAATGGGTGCACGACAACCCGCGCCGCGCCGCGCTCGAATACGCCAAGGCCGGCAAGGGCTTCGTGGCCGATACGCCCGCACCGGGGTATACCGAGGCTTCCTGCGACATCCGCACGACTTACTGGCCGGATGCCTACCTCAAACGTGTGAAGTAAAACACGCCGGACCGGGGTGCCGGGCAAAACGAGGCGGCAGCAATGCCGCCTTTTTTCATGCGCCTGAAATCAGCGGCCAGGCCCTGTCCGCGTCGCCAATGATAGCCGGCGGCTGCGGCCAGGCGATGCCCAGCGCCGGATCATCCCAGCGGTAGCCTTTTGCCTGTCCGGGCACATAGGCACGGCCCATCTGGTAGAGCACATCCGTTTCCGGTTCGAGGGTCAGGAACCCGTGCGCGAAGCCTTCCGGGATGAAGAGAGCGTCGGCACCCTCGGCATCGAGCCGGAACCCGGCGTGCTTCAGGTAGGTTGGCGAGCCCGGCCGGATATCGACGACGACATCATGGATCGCGCCGCGCACCACCCGCACCAGCTTCGCCTCGGCGTAAGGCGGGTCCTGAAAGTGCATGCCCCGCAGCGTATAGGCGGCAGTATTGCGCGAAAGGTTGATCTGCACTGAAGTGAAATCGATCCCGGCCTTCGCGATCTCTTCGGGGCAATGGAGGCGGGCGAAAAACCCGCGATCATCGCGCCGTGGCTCGGCCATCACGTGGATGACACCGGGCAGGGCGGTCGGTTCGAACTTCATGGAGGACCTCCTCAGGCTTGCCGGCTCTGGCCGACATAGCCCGCGATCTGCTCAAGGCAAAGTGCCCGCGCCGATTGGCCGGCCATCACGCCAGCATACCATTCGGCGGTCCATTCGAGCGCAGCGCGGCCGGGCAGGCGATCGCGGATTTCGAGGCGCGTGCGGGCAAGGGTCGGGTCGAGCGCGAGCGAGCCCATCTCTCGCGGCTGCTTGTCCGCATCCGGTGCGAGGCGCCAGGCCTCCTTCAGCCCGAGCGCAGGCGAGATTACCTCCGCAAGCCCGGCGACCGTGATGGGGGCGGAAGG
This sequence comes from Beijerinckiaceae bacterium, assembly GCA_009773635.1. Lineage (GTDB taxonomy): Bacteria > Pseudomonadota > Alphaproteobacteria > Rhizobiales > Beijerinckiaceae > Rhabdaerophilum. The sequence continues at coordinate 35,103 of WSYC01000023.1, forward strand.
GTCCGGCCCGACGTTGAGTGCGCGCGGGGTTTGCGGCTCGGAAGCCAGCGCCTCGGCGAGCACGAAATATCCGGCGAGACAGTCGAGAACGTGCTGCCAGGGCCGGGTCGCGCCGGGGTTGCGCAGGGTCAGGGGCTCGCGCCGCTCCGCCGCACGCACGATATCCGGGACGATACGATCCTCGGAATAGTCGCCGCCGCCGATCACATTACCCCCGCGCACGGTCCCAAGGGCGACGCCGCGTGCGGCCGCGCGCGACTGCGCCGAATGCACCAGCATTTCCACCGCCGCCTTCGAGGCGGAATAGGGATCATGCCCGCCGAGCGCATCGCCCTCCTGAAAGGCACGGCCGTGCTCGTCGTTGGCGTAAACCTTGTCGGAGGTGATGACGAGAATGGCCTTCAGACCATCGTTCGCGAAGGCGGCATCCAGCAGATGCGCCGTGCCCATCACATTGGTGTCGAAGGTGAGCGTCGGCTCGCGGTAGGAGCGGCGCACGAGCGGCTGTGCCGCCAGATGCAGGATGATTTCCGGCCTTGCCTCCGCCACAACCCACGCGACCGCCGCTCTCTCGCGGATATCGACAACGTGATGCGTGACGGATTGAGCGATACCGGCAAGATCGAAGAGGCTTGGTGTCGTTTCCGGCGCGAGCGAAAGCCCTTGGACATGCGCGCCCATTTCCGCGAGCCAGAGCGCCGCCCAGCTGCCCTTGAAACCGGTATGCCCGGTCAGCAGCACCCGCTTGCCGGCCCAGAAACGAGGGTTCGGCAGCGCGCCCTGTTTATGCGCGGAAACAATCATTGGCCGAGCTCATCGCGCTTCGCATACCAACCGTCGAACCACGAAAGGGCCCGGAAGCGCCGTTCATAGCCATGTTTTGCCATAAGAGCATCCAGCTTGCCCTCAGCCTCGGTGCCATTGTGCTCGATTGCGAACAGGCGAACGTCATAGGCAGAAAAATCGAAAGCGCTGAGGATGTCGTATTCACTGCCTTCGGTATCGATGCTCATGAAATCAATGCGCTTGGGCGCATTGTGGGTGTTCAGGAGCGAGGTCAGCGACAGCGTGGTGACATTGATGCGCTTGGCCGCGCGCCGGGCATCGGAATGAGAATCTTCCGGTGCGAAAGCGACCATGGTGCCGAGTTCCGGCTGATCGGTCGCGAGAAAGGTCACCGTTTCACCGTCGCGCGCGGCTACGCAGGCATCCGAGATCGCGGCTTTGCGGTTTTCCCGCAGCTTCGCATGCCAGACAGGGTTCGGCTCGGCGAGAATGCCGCTCCAGCCGTATTCCTGTTCGAGCAGGCAGGTGTTCGACAGCGACACACCATCCGTCGCTCCGAATTCAACGAAAAAACCACCGCGCAATTCGTTCGTTTCGTGCAAAACCCAGAGATCCTGGAAGATCTGCGATTTCGAACGGTTTCCGTCCAGAAGAATGCGGCCGAGGAAGCGATGCTCTTCGTTGGCGAGGAAATCGGCAACCCTGGCCTCGCCGACGCGACGGGCGAAAAGGCGCAACAGCTCCCCATTGAAACGGGA
>WSYC01000023.1:36654-63042 GCA_009773635.1 Beijerinckiaceae bacterium
ATGAACCGGAAGACGGTCAGCCGGGCGAGCTTACGTCGCATTTTTTTCATCAGTTCGGACATGGCACCGCTTCATGATCACGCGCAAGCAGCGTGCTTTCTGGTTTTCAGGACGCCGCGCTTGCGAGCAATCAGAACAACGTGCGCCCGGCGCTCGATTAATCCATTATGACGCGCGGGACAACACCCGGGCCCCTATTCCCGCCGGAGCAGGATGCGATCGATGAAATCCGCTACCCCACGAGCCTTGAAGGTCTGCATCAACCGGGCTGGATCGTAATCCTGCTGCACCCAGTCGAGGAACGGGGTCGCTTCATCGGCGTGCGCGGCGAGATAGGCGGCAAAGACCGCATCGAGAATGCCTGTCCGCGAGGCGCTGAAATGCAGGAACCGCAGCGAGAGCTGGTGCCGGGCCTCGCGCACCGGCACGTTCTCGGCCACGATCAGATAGAGCGCAGAGATGAACCCGGCCCGGTCCGCGCCGGATTTGCAATGCATCAGAAGTGGATAGTCCGCGCGGGCAAAAAACGCCGCCGCGTCAAGGATCGCCGCCCGGCTTGGCGCCTCGCGCGAGAAAAACGGGATGGTGACATATGTGAGGCCATGGCGGGCGCAGGCCTCGGCCACCAGCGCATGGCCGCCATGGCGCGGATCGTGCCTGATCGTGACGATGGTGCGGATGCCCTCCCGCGCCGCCCGGGCGATATCGCCGGGGTAGGGCTGGTTCATGCGGAAAGCGCGCGCGCCAACCTGTGCCCGGTTCTTCCAGAAGAAGCGCAGGATGCCGAAATCGACGAACAGGAAATCGAACCATGCCATCAGGCGCATCGCGTCATCGCGAATCGGCGCGGCAAATTGCTCGCGATCCGGGAAGAACCGGCGCGCGAAACGGGTCCGGAGGCGCTTGACCACCGACACGGGGCCGATCAGGCTTTCTTGAGGAATTCGGTGCGAAGCACGAGGCCTTTGATCTTCTCGACCCGGCATTCGATGAGATCGGGATCATCCGTGAGGTGAATGCCTTTGATCACCGTGCCGCGCTTCACCGTCGACGAGGTGCCCTTGACCTTGAGGTCCTTGATCACCGTCACGGTATCGCCTTCGCTCAGTTTCGTGCCGTTGCTGTCCCGAACGTCCATCCCATCGAATCCTTGCATGAAAACATTGTCGCCATCCCGCGCTTAAGCCGAAAACGCCGCGAAAGGAAGCCACACGCGCCTGAATGGCGGTGACCGGCGGTTTTGCCCTCTCACATCATGCATGGGAAGGCATTCGCTGGGGTAAGGTGCGGTCTTCCACATCCGCAGGGCTTCCATCTCGCGCCCGCGCGCCCTTTCGTATAACCAGAAAAGAGAAGACGAAAACAAGGGGGAAACGATGCCGGTCGAAATGTCGAAGGATCTGAGGTCGGGCGCGCTCGTCTATCACCGCCTGCCCAAGCCCGGCAAACTCGAGATCGTGGCGACGAAGCCGCTCGGCAACCAGCGCGATCTGGCGCTCGCCTATTCTCCCGGCGTCGCGGCAGCCTGTGAGGCGATCGTCGATGATCCCGCCGAAGCGGCACATCTCACCATCCGGCAGAACCTTGTCGCGGTCATCACCAACGGCACCGCTGTGCTCGGCCTCGGGGATATCGGTCCGCTGGCCTCGAAGCCGGTGATGGAGGGCAAGGCGGTTCTCTTCAAGAAATTCGCCGGGATCGACGTTTTCGATATCGAGATTGCCGAAAAGCGCGTCGAGCAGCTGGTGGACATCATCTCGTCGCTGGAGCCGACCTTCGGCGGCATCAATCTCGAGGATATCAAGTCGCCCGAGTGCTTCGAGGTCGAGGCGATGTGCCGCGAGCGCATGGCGATTCCCGTTTTCCACGACGATCAGCACGGCACTGCGATCATCGTCGCATCCGCAATCCTCAATGCGATGCAGTTGGCGGGCAAGCCGCTCGACAAGGTGAAGCTTGTCACCTCCGGCGCCGGCGCGGCGGCGCTCGCCTGCCTCAACCTGCTGGTTTCGCTTGGCGTTTCGCGCGAGAACATCTGGGTTACGGATATCGAAGGCGTCGCCTGGAAGGGCCGCGCGACGCAGATGGACCGCTGGAAGTCCGTCTACGCGCAGGAGACTGACAAGCGGACGCTCGCGGAAGTCATCGAGGGCGCGGATATCTTCCTCGGCCTTTCCGCTGCCGGCGTGCTGAAGCCGGAACTGCTCAAGACGATGGCGGAAAACCCGCTGGTGATGGCGCTTGCCAACCCCAACCCGGAAATCATGCCCGAGCTGGCGCTCGAAGCCCGGCCGGATGCGATGATCTGCACCGGGCGCTCGGATTACCCCAACCAGGTCAACAACGTCCTGTGCTTCCCCTATATCTTCCGCGGCGCGCTCGATGTCGGCGCCACCACGATCAACGAGGAGATGAAGCTCGCCGCCGTCCGCGCCATCGCGGAACTCGCGCGCGAAGCGCCGACCGCAGATGCTGATCCCCAGCCCGTTCGATCCGCGTCTCATCCTGCGCATCGCGCCGGCTGTCGCCAAGGCGGCAATGGAGTCGGGCGTCGCACGGGCGCCGATCGAGGATTTCCCCGCCTATGAGGAGCGGCTCAATCGCTTCGTCTTCCGCTCCGGCTTCATCATGCGGCCGATTTTCCGCGCCGCGCGGGCGGAACCCAAGCGCGTCATCTACGCCGAGGGTGAGGACGAGCGGAGCCTGCGCGCGGCGCAAACCGTGATCGAGGATGGGTTCGCGATCCCCATCCTCGTCGGCCGTCCGAGCGTGATCGAAACACGCCTTCAGCGCTTCGGCCTCTCCATCAAACCGGGCAAGGATTTCGAACTGATCAACCCCGAGGATGATCCGCGCTACCGCGATTACGTCCAGACCTACCTCGAAGTCGCCGGTCGCAAGGGCATCACGCCGGATGCCGCGCGCTCGCTGGTGCGCACGAATTCCACCGTGATTGCCGCCGTCGCGGTGAGGCGCGGCGATGCGGATGCGATGATCTGCGGCCTGGAAGGCCGGTTTCAGTCCAAGTTGCGCATCCTGAAGGACGTCATCGGCCTCGCACCGGGCGTGCAGGAACTCGCCGCGATGAGCCTGATGATCACCAACAAGGGCGCCTTCTTCATCGCCGACACGCATGTGCATGATAACCCCGACGCGCATCAGCTCGTCGAGATCGCGCTCAGGGCGGCGACCGAGGTCCGCCGTTTCGGTATTGAGCCCAAGATCGCGCTGGTCTCACACTCCGATTTCGGCAGCCACGACAGCGCCAGCGCCCGCAAGATGCGCGAAGCCGCGCGCCTCTTGGCCGAACGCGCGCCGGAACTGGAAGTCGACGGCGAAATGCAGGCCGATACCGCGCTTTCTGACATCATCCGGGAGAAGGTGCTGCCGCACTCGCGCCTCAAGGGCGAGGCCAACGTGTTGCTGATGCCGAACCTCGATGCCGCGAATATCGCCTACCAGCTGACAAAGGTGCTCGCGGATGCGCTGCCCGTCGGGCCGATCCTGCTCGGCGCGGCGATGCCGGCGCATATCCTGCCGCCGTCAACCACCGCACGCGGTGTTGTCAACATGACCGCGATGGCGGTTGTCGAGGCGCAAAACCGGGGGTGAGGATCGAAACGGCTGGCCCCGGGAAAGCCAGACGCAAGGTCACCAACGTTGCATCGCGGATCGTCGCACAAGCTTGCCTGCCTCGGCATAGCTGGATAAAACGCGTGCCAACAGTAAGGACATGCCTGTGACAGACCAGTCGACCAATCGCTTTGAAGCCTATGCGCGCTATATTCCGGCGCTGATTCTCGCCGGTTTCCTGATCGCGGGCATCGGGATGATGGTGCAGCCGGCCTTCGTGCCGAAGGCCATCTGGTACAGCCCGCTCTGGTTTTATGGCGCTTTCTTCGTGGTGGTGGCTGTCGCGGGCCTCGTTGCGTGGAAGAAGGAATGGCGTTGGCTCGTCCTGGGCGCGGTGTATCTGCTTATCGTTGATATTGCGCTGGGCGCGATCTCGAAAGAGCTCAACCGCGTCGGCTACGGCGAAAACCTGATGCCGAGGCGCTCGCATTCGGTGCTGGCACCCTACCAGTTCGACTACCACCCGCTGCTGACCGTGCTGCCGCGCCCGAACTACCGCGATGCCCTCGTCCGCCATACCGCTTTTGGCACGCGCATGGTGGGAGATGCCGCGACGATCTCGACCGACAAGCCGAAGCTCGTCGTGATCGGCGGCTCCTCGACCTATGACATCACAGCGTCGCAGGGCGCTTCATGGCCGGAGATGCTGCAGAAGGCGATCCCGGAAATGCAGGTCATCAACTACGGCGTTGGCGGCTTCGCCTCCGCCGAGCATGTGATGCAAACGGCTTTCTATCTGCCGGGCTTCAAGCCGAGCTGCGTCGTCTACTATCTCGGCTGGAATGACATCCGGAACAATTTCGTGCCGAACCTCGATGCCGGTTACGCCGACTTCCACTTCAAGAACAAGCTGGAACGGGTGCTCTATTACCGCGACTCGTCCTTTACCTCGATCATGCGGCTCGCGGCGCTCGCCGCACGCCATCTCGTCGGGCCTGACCTGAACCTGCCGAAGGGCATCAACGAACTGCCGCTCAGGGAGGGCATAACCCCTGAATTCGATGCCGTGTTCAGAAACAACATCCGGACGATAGTCGCGCTCAACAAGGCGCGCGGCACCCCTCAGGCCTTCATCGGGCAGCTCTTCAACAACAAGCTGCTGGAAGCTACGCCAGCGAAAACGCGGGTTCCCTACATGCCCGGCCTGCTCGTGCCCGGCTACCCGAAGACGATGGCCGAAACCAACGCGGCACTGGCCGATGAGGCGAACAAGGCCGGTGTGCCCGTGCTGCTGCCGGACCAGACCTGGCTGCCGGATGACGGCTTTGCGGATTTCGGGCACTTCAACAACAAGGGCTCTGCCGAGTTCGCCCGGCGCATCACCGGCTTTGCGCGCAAGACCTGCGGGTTGAACTAGAGCATTTTCGAGCGAAGTGGTTTCCGGTTCGCGTGAAGAAAATGCGTCAAAACAAATGGATGAAGCGGGTGAGGTGAATATTAATTCACCGAAGGCGCTCTCAGTGGTGGCAGGCGGCCGGCAATAAGGGGCGGTGGGCGAGCCTATCGCCCCCGCTCAATCGAGCTCGTATTTCGTCTCGTAATTTTCCTTGAGCGCCGGGTTCTGGCGCTCCTTCACGAGATAGGCATTGCCGACCACCAGCACGTCGAGATCCGTGCCCATGAAGCAACGGAATGCATCTTCCGGCGTATTGATGATCGGTTCGCCGCGCACATTGAAGCTGGTGTTCACCACCACCGGGCAGCCGGTGAGACCATTGAACGCCGAAATCAGCGCGTGATAGCGCGGATTGGTATCCGCATGCACCGTCTGGATACGGGCGGAATAATCCACATGCGTAACCGCCGGAAGGCTCGAACGGACGACATTGAGCTTGTCGATCCCGAACAGCGCCTCTTCCTCGGCGCTCATGGCGCGGCGAATGGCGGGCTGAACATCCGCGACCAGCAGCATATAGGGGCTGTCGGCGTCCATCTCGAACCAGTTTGACACCTCTTCCGCCAGCACGGAGGGCGCGAAGGGGCGGAAGCTCTCGCGATACTTGACCTTTAAATTCAATTGCTTCTGCATTTTCGGGGAGCGTGGATCGCCCAGGATCGAGCGACCGCCCAGCGCACGCGGGCCAAACTCCATCCGGCCCTGCATCCAGCCGACGGCCTTGCCATCCGCCAGTGCGGCTGCGGTCCGGGTGGTGACATCCACCTCGTCGAGCATCTCGAAATCGGCGCCGGCCGCGGAGAGCTTCTCGGCGATCTCGGCGTCTGAATACTCCGGCCCGAGGTAGGAGCCCTTCATGGCATCGCGCGGGTTGACCGCACGCGGCTTACCGAATTCCGTGTGCCAGGCGGCATAGGCTGCACCGACTGCGCCGCCGGCGTCACCCGCCGCCGGCTGGATCCAGATGTTCCCGAAGATTTTCTCCTTGAGAATCTTGCCATTGGCGACGCAATTGAGCGCGACACCGCCCGCCAGACACAGGTTCTTCATGCCGGTCTCGGCGCGCGCAGCACGGGCAAGGCGCAACACGATTTCCTCGGTGGCGGCCTGCAGGGAGGCTGCAATATCCATATGAAATGGCGTCAGCAGGTCGGCTTCCGGGCGCCGCACAGGCTGGCCGAACAGGTCGGCGAAGGCCGCGTTCGTCATCGTCAGCCCGGTGCAGTAATTGAAATACCGCATGTCCAGCCGGAAGGACCCGTCTTCCTTGAGGTCCATCAGCTTTTCGAGGATCACGTCCTTGAAGCGCGGCGTGCCGTAGGGCGCGAGCCCCATGACCTTGTACTCGCCGGAATTGACCTTGAAACCGGTGTAATAGGTGAAGGCGGAATAGAGCAGGCCAAGCGAATGCGGGAAGTGCATTTCCTGTTCGATCGTGAGCGTGTTCCCGCGCCCGACGCCGCGCGTCGACGTGGCCCATTCGCCAACCCCATCGAGCGTGAGCACAACGGCCTCCTCGAACGGCGAGGGGAAGAAGGCACTGGCGGTATGGCTGATGTGATGTTCGGCAAACAGCAGCTTGCCCGTGACGGACTTGTCTGCACCCAGCGCCTTGAGTGCATCGATCAGCATATCCTTCTGGAACAGCTTTTCCTTCAGCCAGATCGGCAGGGCCTTGGCAAAAGAGCCGAAGCCCGCCGGCGCAAACGCCAGATAGGTTTCGAGCAGCCGCTCGAACTTCAGGAACGGCTTGTCGTAAAAGGCGATGGCATCAACCTCGTCCAGCGAAATGCCGGCATGCCCAAGGCAATAGCGGATCGCGTGCTCCGGAAAGCCGGGGTCGTGCTTCTTGCGCGTGAAGCGCTCCTCCTGCGCGGCCGCGACCAGCTCTCCATCGACAAGGAGCGCTGCTGCTGAATCGTGATAAAATGCTGAAATACCGAGGATTTTCAACGTCGACGCCTCAGAACAAGGTATAGATGAAGGGCGCGACCACCGAGCCCTTGGTCACGATCAGCAAGCCGCCGAGCAGGAGCGACAGGATGAGGATCGGGATCAGCCAGTATTTCTTGCGCGCGCGGATGAATTCGACGAGTTCGGCCAGAATGGACATCGTGTTTTCCTGTTTTGAAGGCTTTCCCTGGTGCGGGCAGCCGGTTCAGGAGAACAGCGCCGGATCGCGTCGGGGGAAGCGTTGAATGAATGCTAGAACTGGCGCTTCATCGAGCCGGCACCAGGGTGCTTGATCCAGTAGCTTGTCGTGGAGGGGTCGAAGCGCCGGGCCATCGGGTCCTTGCCCAAGGCGCGCATGATCAGTCCGATCGGGATGATCGTCAGGCAATAGATCAGGAACATCACGATCGGCGTCATGATCTTGCCCAGCGCGATACCGAACCGGAACCATAACCTGTTGAGCGGCTCAAGAAGCGTCGGGCGCAGCAGCGCCGCAGCCAGAAAAAGCGCGGCGAGGCCCGCTGACCAAAGCCGGATTCCACCACCTCCAAGCAGAGGCCAAGCCGCGATCAGCGCGAAAATCGCGGCAAAGAAAAGCCCGAACGTGCGTTCGCTCGATCCTTCAATCTTGGAGAATTCGCGGGTTTCGAGCATGGCTGGAAGGGGCTCCCTCGCGCACTGTCATTGAGGCGGCACTCCATAACAGGTTGAACGGGGCGTGCAAGCAAAAGCCGAACAAACCATGGCGAATGCGCGGCAACCACGCATTCGCCATGCCAAGAAGCGGGAAGTCTGCGACCGGCAACGCGACTCTATCAAGTGCACGCCACTTCGTGACGGCGCGACTTGGTGACCGTGTTACTTCGCGCTCGACTCGATCTTCAGCTTCTGGAGCAGAACGCCCGGATTCTTGGAGGCGGCCGTAAAATCCATCACTGTGATTCCTGTAGGCACATTGGCGCGGGCGGTTACGCTGAGTGTGCCCGGCGTCTTGATGAACTTGGTGATGGCCTCCGCCAGCGCGGGGCTGTCCGGGTGACCGCTCATAACCGCTGAAATCATCGCCGGCGCCATGGCGGAGACTTCGAACCGCACCTGTTCAGGGGTCTTCTTCTGTTCGCCGGCAACGCGCGCGAGCATGGCCTGAACGCCGCCCTTGTTGTTGAGCGTCAAGGTGACGGACTGGACATTGCCGCCCATCATCGCGATCGGCCAGTTCTGAACCGGATTCTCGAACAGCGGCCGCGGGATGTTGCCGAGTTCGCCCTTCAGGCTGACACGGCCGAACTTGCCGAGGTCGGCCATGATATCATCGACCATGAAGCGCGACTTGCTTTCATCCCAGGTCGCCTTGATCTGGGCTGAAAGGTCGAGAATATCGATCCCGAAATCCCTCAGTGCCTTGACGCCCTGATCCTTGGAATCGGCAGGAATCGGCATTTTCAGGCCGTTGAGGGTGTAATCGAGCTTGGTCGGCGTCAGGTTGACGAAGCTGCCCATCATCGCCTGAAAGGAGCTGAGCGAAAGCTTGACTCGATCCTTCGATTTCGCGTCCTTGCCGGGCGGGAAATCACCGTCGATCCCCTCGATCTTGAACACGGTATCCTTGAGCTTCATGTCGCCAACGGCATCGGCGACGGCCTTGATCAGGTCGGCCTCGGCCTTGGCGGCATTGACATCCCCCGGCTTGGCGGAGGATGTCATCGCTTCCTTCATCCCGACCAGGATGAGGCTGTAGAGATCGCCCTGGAAGCCGGCGAGCTTCATCTTGAAGAAACCGTCCTGCGCCTTGATATCGAAATCATTGATCTGCACCTGCGGCGTTGCGCCGCCGTTGAAGGTGATCTTGCCGCTGTTCACCGTCACTTGCCCACCGGCGTTGGCCTTGTCCGGTCCGACGGCACGAATTCCGTCGATGGTGCCGGCACCGAATTCGAAGGTGGAATAGATATCAAGCATGCTGACAAGCATTTTGAGGCCGTTCGTCTTGTCCTCGGGCTTGGCGGCATTGGCCTCGACCAGCGTCATGATGTCGATCGGCGGCGTTTTCGCGAGGCGGGCCTTGAAGCTGTCGACGACCGTCTTGCCGACGCGGACATTGGCATCTGCCATCTTCATGTCCATCGATTCCATTTCGTAGCGGCCGTGCAGCGTCTTCATCGGCGCCTTGCCGGTCGGGTCCGCCTCGACGATCCAACGGAACATGCCGGCAAGATCCAGCGCGTCGATGGAGAATTTGCCAAAGGCCGTCTCGGTGTTCTGGATCTTGTCGCCAGCCTTCATCTTCGCAGTCTGGCGGCTGCCTTTGATCACCAGTGAGGTGATCGAGCCGGCCTTAATACCATTGGCCTCGAGACCCTCGTAGACCGTCACCATGTCCTGATTGTCGTTCTTCATCCGCCATTCGATCGCGGTGATGCCGATACGGTCGGCATCCAGCTTCTCGAGTTGTTGCGCGAGCCCGACGATGGTCGTTGATTTCAGCAGCGCCTCGACCTCGGCCTTCGTCAGCGTCGAGCCAGCCAGCGAGATGCCGGACAGAGTCACGCTTCCCGTTTTCGTCGGCAGTTCGATCTTGTCGATCGAGATGTTTTCCTTGGCATAGGCGCGCGCAATGCCGAACCGGGCCGACGATTCCGGCAGCAACGGCATCAGCGCGGGCGCAAGTGCGGTGGCTACCAGCAATGCGGCCAGTCGACGCTTGTGTGCCGAAGCACGGATCAGGCCCGGGAGTCGCGGTAGAGTAGTGCAATCGGCATTGTGGTTGCTCAAGGGAGGTCTCCTGAAAAAACGGCCGAGACAGTGGGCCGGGCAAAGCCCGGGCGAGGGAATATACGCAGACGCCATAACGGCTCCGCATGCTGTGCGCTATCGCACAGCGGGGTTTCCAAACGACTACTGTGCCTGAATTGACGCGAATTTAAAGACTGAAACTTGTCCCGCAGCCGCAACGGGCGGTGGCGTTCGGATTGCGGATCTGGAAGCTCTGCCCCATCAATTCCATGACAAAATCAAGTTCCGAGCCCGCCAGCAGCGGCGCTGAGACCGCATCCACCAGAACGCTGATACCGGCGCGCTCGATCACCAGATCATCGGGGGCGAGGTTGGCGTCGATGCCGAATTTGTACTGGAAGCCGGAACAACCACCACCTTCGACCGAAACCCGCAAGCATGCTCCGGCTGGTTCGGACTTCAGGATTTCTCCGATTCGGCGCGCGGCCCGCTCGGTTACGGCCAGCGACGCTGCGCCGGGCGGGGCAGCAGGGGGCGGAGCGGCATCCGCCGCGGTCTGGATTGCGAATTTCAGAGCCATTCTCGTGTCAGCCCGGGTTCAAGGCCCGAACCGCCTTCCGTTTGTCTGCTGCCGAATGTAAGGATGATCCCGCGCAGCGGCAACCATGAACGGGGGCAGGGTGCGCACAGTTGCGTTACAATTCCGTTTTTTGACCCTGAAGGCGAGGCACGACGTGCTCTTCCACCGCGACCGCCCGCTCTCGCCCTTCGCCGTCGAGCACAAGCGCAGCCGCGGGCGGCTGATTCCCGAGGCGACTTCGCCCACGCGCTCCGAATTCCAGCGCGATCGGGACCGGATTATCCATTCCAACGCCTTCCGGCGCCTGAAGCACAAGACGCAGGTCTTCGTGGAGCACGAGGGCGACCATTACCGCACGCGCCTCACGCATTCGATCGAGGTCGGGCAGATTGCACGGTCGATCAGCCGGATCCTCGGGCTCGACGAGGATCTCGCCGAGGCGCTGGCGCTCGCGCATGATCTTGGCCACACCCCGTTCGGCCATGCCGGCGAGGACGCGCTCGACGCGCAGATGGCAGGGTACGGCGGCTTCGATCACAACGCGCAGACCTTGCGCATCGTCACGCGCCTCGAACACCGCTACGCCGCCTTCGACGGGCTGAACCTGACGTGGGAGACGCTTGAAGGGCTCGTCAAACACAACGGTCCCCTGATCCTGCCTGATGGCAAGCCAACGCGGCGTTATGAAAAACATGGAATTCCGGGTGCTGTTATCGAATATAATCAAAAACATCCGCTTGATATTTCAACCCATGCTTCAGCCGAAGCACAGATCGCCGCCATCGCTGACGACATCGCCTATGACGCCCATGACATCGACGATGCCCTGCGCGCGGGATTGTTTCCCGCGAAGGATCTGCGCGAGGTGCCCTTCCTCGCCGCGCTGATCTGGGAGATCGACAAGCTCTGGCCCGATCTTGACGAGGGCCGCAAGGGCCATGAGATCATGCGGCGGGTCATCACCCGGCTGGTCGAGGATGTCGCCGGCGAGAGCGAGCGTCGCATCATCGCGCTCAATCCGCGCTCCTCGGACGATATCCGGCTGGCGCCGGCGCCTGTCATCAGCTTTTCGGCGGCGCTGGAGCCGGCGGAAAAGGAACTCAAGCGCTTCCTGTTCGCGCGAATGTATCGCCACGAGCGGGTCATGAAGCTGCGCGAGGCCGCCGCTGAGATCATCGAGAACCTGTTCGGACTTTACATGGCCAGGCCCACCGAGATGGGCGAGACAACGGGGGACGCGAGCCTCGACGATGAAGCGCGCCTTGCCCGCCGCGTCGCCGATTACATCGCCGGCATGACCGATCGCTTCGCGATCCAGGAGCATCAGCGCCTGTTTGACGTAACGCCCGCGCTGAGGTGAGGGTCGACTTTTCGAACCAAACGACGGAGGCGTGATCGTTGAGGTCGCGTAATCGGGAGAAGGCCTCCACCTGCGTCATGCCCGCCCGTGGGGCGGGTATCCACGACTTTTCTGACCACAGATTTGAAGTCGTGGATGGTCGGACCAAGCCCGACCATGACGTCGAGGTTTGACGGAACGGTCGCGCTCCTTTAGGCGGAACACCTCAGTTTTTTCAGCCAGAAACCGCGCCATGAACATCTTCCACGCTTTCGCCGCCGATCTCCAGTCGGTGCTCGCCGCGCTCCCTGAAACCGCCGCCTTGCCGGCGGAGGTGCGGGCCCGTGCCACGGTCGAGCCGCCGCGCGATCCGAGCCACGGCGATCTCTCCACCAACGCCGCAATGGTGCTTGCCAAGGAAGCCAAAACCAACCCACGCGCGCTCGGCGAGGCCATTGCCAAGGCGTTGGGCGCTTCCGGCAAATATGCGAAGGTCGAGGTCGCCGGGCCCGGCTTCATCAACATCGGCCTGAAGCCGGAGGCTTTTGAAGGTGTCATCCGCGCCGCCAACAACGCCGCCGCAGAATACGGGCGCGGCACGCTCGGTGGCGGGCGCAAGATCAACATCGAATACGTCTCCGCCAACCCCACGGGGCCGATGCACGTCGGCCACGGGCGCGGCGCGGTTTATGGCGATGCACTTGCCAACCTGCTGGCGTTTTCCGGCTATGACGTGACGCGCGAATATTACATCAACGACGCCGGGGCGCAGGTCGATGTGCTCGCGCGCTCGGCGTTCCACCGCTACCGCGAAGCGCTCGGACGCGATGTCGGCCCGGTTGGCGAGGGGCTTTATCCCGGCGATTATCTCGTGCCTGTCGGCAAGGCGCTGGCGGAAAAGCATGGCGATACGCTGGAGAAAATGGCGGAGGCCGATTGGCTTCCCATCGTGCGCCGCGCCGCGATCGACGGCATGATGGAGATGATCAAGGGCGATCTCGCCGCCATAGACATCCGCCATGATGTCTTCTTTTCGGAAGCCTCGCTTCAGGGCAGGAATGGCCAAGGCGGCGACAAGGTTGCGGCCACCATCGAGGACTTCCGTGCGCGCGGCCTGATCTATCAGGGACGTCTTGAAGCGCCGAAGGGGCAGAAGGACGCCGATTGGGAAGATCGCGAGCAGACTCTGTTCCGCGCCACCGATTTTGGCGACGATGTTGATCGCCCGTTGCTCAAATCAGACGGCGGCTACACCTATTTCGCCTCGGATATCGCCTATCACGCAAATAAATTTCAGCGTGGTTTCGCCGAAATGATCGATGTCTGGGGCGCGGATCACGGCGGTTATGTCAAGCGCATGCAGGCTGCGGTGAAGGCCGCAACAGCCCAGAAAGGCGCGCTCGAAGTGCGGCTTTGCCAGATGGTGAAGCTGATGCGGAACGGCGAGCCGGTGAAGATGTCGAAGCGTTCGGGCGATTTCGTCACCCTGCGCGATGTGATCGACGAGGTCGGTCGCGATGCGATCCGCTTCATGATGCTTGACCGCAAGAACGACGCCGAGCTGGAGTTCGACCTTGCCAAGGTGATTGAACAATCAAAGGAAAATCCCGTTTTCTACGTGCAGTACGCCCATGCCCGCATCGCCTCGGTGTTCCGGCAGGCGAAGGCAGCGTTCGAGGGCAAGATCGCCTTCGAGGGCGATGAGCCAGCCCCGATCGAAATCGCTGCTGCCGACCTCTCGATCCTCAAGGACGAAAGTGAGCGCGCCTTGATGCGCCTCATTGCGCAGTTCCCCCGCCTTGTCGAACAATCCGCCCAGACAAGGGAGCCGCACCGCGTCGTGTTTTATCTCTACGATCTCGCAAGTTCTTTTCACGGCTTGTGGAATCGCGGCAAGGATTTGCCTGATTTGAGGTTTATTAATAACGATGACCGAAAAGGAACATTGGCGAGGCTTGCACTCGTCAGGGCCACCAAGACGGTGATCGCCAACGGGCTGGGCCTCTTGGGGGTTTCCGCACCGGAGGAAATGCGCTGAACCGCGCACCCTGACACCGCTTCCTGGCCATTGTGTTGCGTCATATGAGGAGAGCAGCCATGGATCGGAACGGCCAGGTTCGCAAGGAACCCACGCTGGCGGATCTCGAGGCTTTCGAGAAACTGTTGCGGGACAGTCTTCAGATCGAACCGGTCGGCGGCGCGGTTGGGACTCCAGCAGCCAGTGCTCAGGCTCCCGAGGTGTCTGCTCCCCAGGTTTCAGCGCCTCATGCCGCCAGCACGGCCGATCAGGCCGCGATGGCCGAACTCGCCCGGTTGATCGACACACCGGTAAGCTTCGATCCGCCCGCCGGCCTCAGCGCCGGGCTGCGCGGTCCGGTTGCTCCGTCCGCCCCCGCTCCGGTGGCCAGCGAAGGGTCGGGGAACAGTTCCGACACGCTGCATCATACGCATGGCTCAATCGAGGCCGCTTTGGCTGAAGACTGGCAGGCGACACCGAGCGTCGAAACCCGATTTTCCGCTCCGGCTGCCGCTGCCGAATCACATCCGGCCTATGCCGCGCCGGGCGCCGATCCTCTCGACCCACTCGCAGCCTTTGAGGAAGAGCTGCGCCGGTTCGATATCGCCCGCACTGCCGAGCTTCAAGTTCACGCTGCGCCGCAAGAGCAGGGGCGATATGCTGGCCAGACCGAGTTCGAGCCGCATCATGCCGCGCAGCCGCAGCCGGCACATGCCGCCCAATCGTTCGAAACCGGCAACGTCACCCCGCAATACCAGCACGGTGAACCGGACTGGTTCGCGGCGCAGCCCGCCGGCCAGCCTGACTATGCTGCCGAATCGCAAGCCGAATCATCATTGAATGCTGCCGAGGAACGCCTCGCCGCCGAAGCAGCCGCAGCCGCAGCAGCCTCTGGTGCCGTTGCCGGCGCCGGGCGCTCGAAGGGTATTTTTCTGGCGCTGGGCGGCATTGCCGTCGCTGGCCTCGCGGTCATCGGCGGTAGCCTGATGATGAATTCCGGCAAGAAGGGCGGCGGGGATGTGCCGACGATTGCCGCCAGACCTGAGCCGACCAAGGAAAGGCCCGCCGATCCGGGCGGCGTCGATATCCCCAACCAGAACAAGCAGGTTCTCGCCGCGCGCAATACGCCGGAAACCAAACCGGCATCTGTCATCAATACCACTGAACAGCCGCTTGATCTCAATCAGGTGACCAAGCGGGATTCCGTCCGCGTGATCACGCAGAGCCCGTTCCAGAACCAGCCACCGCAAGCCACGCCCGCAACCGGCACTGCCGGCAGTCCAGCGCCGGGTGGCCCTGCTGTCGAGCCCCGCCGCGTCACCTCGGTCCGCATCCCGATCGGTGGCGGCGATACGGCCACATTGCCGACGGGAGGAAGCGCCCCGACCCAGACCGCTGCGGCCGTTGCTGGCGCGTCAGCAGTTGCGACGGGGGCCACAGCCCGAACGTCGACCCAGGCGCCGGTGCCGCCGACACGCCCCGATCCGGGCGCAACCGCAAATGTCCAGACACCGGCAAAGGTTGAGTCCCGCCCTGCGACGGCACAGCCCGTAGCGGAAACACCGAAGGTAACGCCACCGAAGGTCGCGACAGCCCCCGCCGCCCCCAAAGTGACACCGCCGAAAGCCAATGCGCCACTGGCGCTGGATGCACCACGATCGGCGGCTGGCAATACCGGTGGTGGCTATGCCATCCAGCTCGCGTCCCGGCCGACCGAAGCCGATGCGCGCAGCGCCAGCACGCAGCTGAAGAGCAAGTTCGCTGGAACCCTCGGTTCGCGCTCGCCGAGCGTCGTCTCGGGTGAGGCCAACGGCCAGACGGTCTACCGCGTCCGCGTCGGCGGCTATAGTCAGGCGGATGCGGTCGCAGCCTGCACCAGGATCAAGGCTGCCGGCGGCGGCTGCTTCGTGACCAAGCAGTAACCGCATGAAGCCCATTATCTTTGGCGCCAAGGGACATCGCCTCACCAATCAGGAGGCGGCGTTCTACGGCGAGCATCGCCCCTGCGGGTTCATCCTGTTCAAGCGGAACGTCGATACGCCGGAACAGGTCAAGGCACTGGTTTCTCAGATGAAGCGCGCGGCGGACAATCCGGACGCGCTGGTGCTCATCGATCAGGAAGGCGGCCGCGTGGCACGCCTGCGCCCGCCGCACTGGCGCGAATACCCGCGTGGCGCGGAGTATGGCCGGCTCTGGGCCGTCGATCCCGATCTTGCGGGCGAGGCAGCCTTTCTCGGTGCGCGGCTGATCGCGGATGATCTGTCGGCGCTCGGCATCAACGTCGATTGCCTGCCGGTGCTCGATGTTCCCGTGCCGGGTGCCGACACCATCATCGGCGACCGGGCTTATGGCACCAACCCGACGGTGGTGATGGCGCTCGGCCGCGCCGCCGCGCAGGGCCTGCTGGAGGGCGGCGTTCTGCCGATCATCAAGCATATCCCCGGCCATGGCCGCGCGATGGGGGACTCCCACCTGACGTTGCCAGTCGTGAAAGCGACACGGACACAGCTTGAGGGGCACGATTTTCCGCCCTTCCGCGCGCTGGGCGATCTCGGCCTCGCGATGACGGCGCATGTGATCTTCACCGCCTATGACCCCGACGCACCGGCGACGACCTCAAGAATCGTGATCGACGAGGTTATCCGGGGGCACATGGGGTTCGATGGCCTCCTGATGAGCGACGATCTCTCGATGAAGGCGCTCTCAGGCGACTACACCAGCCGCCGCGCCAGCGTGCTGGCTCAAGGCTGCGATGTCGTGCTCCATTGCAACGGCGAGATGGACGAGATGACGCCGATCGCCGACGGTTGCCCCGTGATCACCAAGGCCGCAAAGAAGCGGCTCGCAGGCGTTCTTGCCGGCCTCAACCGCGCCAAAATCCCATTTGATCGGGGACAAGCGGAAGCCCGTCTCGCCGAACTCCTTGCCATCAAGGCCTGAAAGACCGATCTTCCGGGCGACGCCGGAATGATCCGGTCGGGAGACCAGAGCCCTGAGCAAGGCGCCCATCGACGATTTCACCTTCGAGCCGATCGAACTCGCGACAAGCGAGGGCGCGGAGCGGCTTGTGCTCGATCTCGACGGTTTTGAAGGCCCGCTCGACCTGATGCTCGATCTCGCGCGGCGCGACAAGCTCGACCTCCGGTCGATCTCGATCCTCGATCTTGCTGACCAGTATCTTGCTTTCATCCATGCGGCACAGAAGCTCCGGCTGGAGCTTGCGGGCGATTATCTCGTGATGGCTGCCTGGCTGACTTACCTCAAATCGCGGCTTCTGCTGCCCAAAAAACCGGATTCGAACGAGCCTGCGGCAGAAGAACTGGTGCAGGACCTCGCCGAACGCCTCAAACGCCTCGAGGTCATCCGCAAGGCGGGCGAGTTGCTCGGCATGCGGCTCGCGGGCAGCCGCGAAACCTTTCCGCGCGGGCATATCGAGGGGGTCGTCGTCGAGCACAGGCAAGCGTGGGAGGTTTCCCTGCACGAACTCGTCGCAGCCTATGCCGAGCGGCGGACGCAGACCGTGAAATCCCACTACCGCATCGCAACCCGGCGCACGCTTTCCATCCCCGAGGCGCGCGCCATCCTCGAACGGCTGATCGGCCGCGCCGCCGAATGGTGCCCGCTGGCGGTGCTGCTCGCCGCCATCCGCCCGAGCCAGGCCGAACCGCGCAGCGCAAAAGCCTCAGCCTTCGTTGCAGCGCTTGAATTGGCGCGTGACGGAACGCTCGAACTGAAGCAGGAAGAAGCCTTCGCGCCGCTCTATCTCCGGCGCGGAAGAGACCCGGCGACTGCACAGCCGGGCGAGGGACGAGAATGACGCAACCGGCCATCCCGCATCCGGCGATGCGCGCCGTGACCGAAGCCAACGACGAGGCGGAACGCCGCTTCGCGCATGGCGTGCGCGTGGCGGAGGCGCTGCTGTTCGCGAGCAAGGAGCCGCTCGCGGGCGAGGATATCGCGCGGATGATGCCTGTGGGCGTCGAGGCCGAGGCGGTGCTGGGCGAGCTTGAACGGCTTTACCGCCAGCGCGGCGTCAACCTCGTGCGCGTTGCCGGCAAATGGATGATCCGCACCGCGCCGGATCTCGGCTATCTCCTCGCCAAGGACAGCGAGGAGCCGAAGAAGCTCACGCGCGCCGCGCTCGAAACGCTGGCGATCATCGCCTATCACCAGCCGGTGACGCGCGCCGAAATCGAGGACTTGCGCGGCGTTTCCACCAACAAGGGCACGCTCGATACGCTGCTGGAAGCGGGCTTTGTCCGCATGCGCGGCCGCCGCCGCACGCCGGGCCGCCCCGTGACCTTCGGAACCACCGAAACCTTCCTGATCCAGTTCGGCCTCGACCGGATCGGCGATCTGCCGGGGCTGGAGGAAATTGCCGGGGCAGGGCTCGTCGATGTGCAGATCCCCGCCGGGCTCGGCCTGCCGCTGCCCTCGGATGACGCGGCGCTCCGGAGCGACGAGGACCCGCTCGAACCCGATCTCTTCGATCTCATGGCTGAAGAACGGCTTGATGCGTTGGCCGAGGAAGCCCCGCTCGATCCACTCGATGGCGAGGCATCTGGCCCGATCCCGCCGGATGAGGGAGCCCCGCATGGCGAACGCTGACACCGGCACCCGCCGGCTGCGCGCTTCCGCTGTCATCCCGGCATCCTTGACCTTCGAGAACGTGACGCGCCGGTTCGACTGCAAGGAAGCGGTTTCGAACGTGAGTTTCACGGCGGAGAACGGCGAGGTGATCTGCCTGCTCGGGGCTTCCGGGTGCGGAAAGTCGACGCTGCTGCGGCTTGCGGCGGGGATCGAGGTGCCCGACGAGGGTCGCATCCTGCTTGACGGGCGCGAGGTCGCGGGGCCAACGCGCTTCGTCGAGCCTGAGGATCGTGGCATTGGCCTCGTGTTTCAGGATTATGCTCTGTTTCCGCATCTCGATGCGCTCGGCAACGCACGCTTCGGGCTCGGTGATCTCGCCAAACGCGAGGCGCTCTCGATCGCCGATGCCGCGCTGCGTCGCGTCGGCCTCGGCGAGCGGCTGCGTGCCATGCCGCACGAACTCTCGGGCGGGGAACAGCAGCGCGTCGCACTCGCGCGTGCCGTCGTGCCGCGCCCGCGCGTCCTCCTGATGGACGAACCCTTCTCGAACCTCGATCGGCGGATGCG
This sequence comes from Beijerinckiaceae bacterium, assembly GCA_009773635.1. Taxonomy (GTDB): domain Bacteria; phylum Pseudomonadota; class Alphaproteobacteria; order Rhizobiales; family Beijerinckiaceae; genus Rhabdaerophilum. The sequence goes on from WSYC01000023.1 coordinate 55,463, forward strand.
TGATCAGGTGCGTGAGGAGACCGTCGCGGTCCTGCGCGAAACCGGTGCTACGGCGCTGATCGTGACGCATGACCCCGAGGAAGCCATGCGGATCGCGGACCGGATCGCGCTGATGCGCAACGGCAAGCTCGTCCAGATCGGCCGGAGCCGGGATATCTATACCCACCCCGTTGATCTCGAAGCGGCACGCTTCTTCTGCGATCTCAACGAGATCGAGGCCACCGTGAAGAACGGGCGGATCGAAACGCCAGTCGGCATCTTCCCCGCACCGGGCAAGAAGGATGGCGAGAAGGCCATCGCCGCCATCCGCCCGCAGTCGATCCGCGTCAAGGCGGCGGGGTTCTGCATTCCCGGCCGGATCATCGCGCATCGCTTCATCGGCGAGGTCGATATGGTCGATCTCGCCGTTCAGGGGCTCGACAAGCCCCTCAGAGCGCGCGTGCAGGACGCACCCTCGATCAAACCGGGCGCGGATATCGGTGTCGACATCAAGAGCGCCGAAGTCCTCGTATTCTGAGCGATACGACGACGTGTGTTTTAGCCGCGAACACGCCCTTGTTTTTGCTGGCGAGACTTGTCTTTGCTGGCAAGACCCCCTAGTTTCCCGGTCGAACTCCGGGTGCGTCGCGGCCGGATCCCTTGACGAGTAACCGCCCCTGAAGGGGACGGGCATGGAGGCGTAGATGGGCAGCATGAGCATCTGGCATTGGCTGGTGGTGGCGGTGATCGTGCTGCTGCTGTTCGGGCGTGGCAAGATTCCGGAATTGATGGGTGATGTTGCCAAGGGCATCAAGTCGTTCAAGGCCGGCATGAAGGACGAGGACGCCGCCAAGGTCGAAGAAACGAAAGAGATCGAAGGCAAGGCCGGCGACGTTGCCAAGCCCGCCGAGCCGGTCAAGACAGAGCCCAAGGCCGGCTGATATCCCTGAAATCCAGGTCCCGGCGCTGCGGCTCCGGGCGAAAGGGTGACGTGTTCCGTCATGTTTGATGTCGGCTGGAGCGAACTGGTGGTCATCGGCGTTGTCGCGCTGGTGGTGATCGGCCCGAAGGAATTGCCCGGCGTGATCCGCACGGTCGGCAAGGCCGTCGGCAAGCTCCGGACGATGGCCGGCGAGTTCCGCGGCCAGTTCGACGACGCCATGCGCGAGGCCGAGCTGCACGAGGTCAAGAAGACCTTCACCGAGGCTGCCGACGCCGCGACCTCCGCAGCAACCAGCATCACCGACCCTGTGACGAACCTGCAAACCGAGATGCAGGCCGCTGTTTCCGATGTCACCGGCGCCGCCAGCATGACCGAAGCCGTCTCCGCGCCAGCAATCGAAGCCCCCGCCGCCGCGCCCGAACCCGAGCCGGAACCGGCGCCAGCCCCAAAAAAACGCCGCAAGAAGGCTGATGATGCCGGGGATGCAGCATGAGCGACCAGCTTCCCGCCACCATCACGCCCGATCCGCTGGCGGTCATCCAGGCCCAGGTCGCGGCGGATGCGAAAGCCCGCGCCGGCACCGAGGATATCGAAGCCTCCCGCGCGCCGCTCATCGAGCATCTGACGGAATTGCGTTCGCGCATCATCAAGGCGATCCTTGCCTTCCTCGTGATGACGATCCTGTGCTTCACCGTCGCCAAGCACATCTATTCGATCCTCGTCTACCCCTACGTCTGGGCGGCGGGCGGGCCGGAGAAGGCCCCGCTGATCTATACGCATCCGCTCGAATATTTCTTCGTGCAGCTGAAGCTTGCCGTGTTCGGCGGGGCGTTCCTCGCCTTTCCGGTGATCGCGACGCAGATCTACAAATTCGTCGCGCCCGGCCTCTACAAGGACGAGAAGGACGCGTTTAGGCCCTATCTCATCGCGACACCGGTGTTTTTCGTGCTCGGCGCTGCCGTGGTGATGCTGATCGCGATGCCGATGCTGATGAAATTCTCGCTCGGCATGCAGCAGGTGCCCGAAGCCGGGCAGGCGCCGATCACGTTCCTCGGCAAGGTGGATGATTACCTCAGCCTGATCATGACGCTGGTGTTCGCCTTCGGCATCACGTTCCAGCTGCCTGTCGTGCTGACGCTGCTGGCGCGCATCGGGCTGATTGATGCGGCGTTTCTGCGCGAAAAGCGGCGCTACGCGATCGTGCTGGTGTTCGTGGTCGCGGCGGTGCTGACTCCGCCGGATATCCTCAGCCAGTTCTCCCTCGCGATCCCGACGCTGGCGCTCTACGAGCTGGCGATCCTTTCGGTGTCGATGGTCGAGAAGAAGTATCATTCCAAGAAGGATGAGGCGGAAACGCCCTGATCCGACCCCAAGGCACCGCAGAAAATCGTGGATGACCGGCGAAATTCCGGCCATGACGATTGAGCTGTCCCACGTCGATTCGCGAGCCCGAAATGCACGATATCCGCGCCATCCGAGACAATCCGCAGCTTCTCAAGGACGCGATGCTGCGCCGCTCCAAGCCGGAGGAGGCCGCGAAGGTCGATCAGATCGTCGCGCTCGACAGCGCCTATCGCGCGGCGTTGACCGAGAAGGAAACGCTGCTCGCACGCCGCAACGCCGCCTCGAAAGAGATCGGGCAGGCGATGGCGGCGAAAGATGCCGCCAAGGCCGAAGCGCTGAAGGCTGAGGTTGCCGCCGGCAAGGAAGACATCGCGAAAAAGGAAGCCGACGCTTCCAGGCTTGAGGCAGAAATTCGCAAATTGCTTTCTGAAATCCCCAATATCCCGCTCGATGCACCGGAAGTGCCTGATGGCAAGGACGAGCATCAAAATGGAATAAAGCGTGAATTTGGCGGGAAGCCAAAGCTTCCCTATGATTATTTCAAGGCTAGCCCTGCCGCACCTCCGCTGAACAGCTTCACCCCCAAGGAGCATTACGAGCTCGGTGAAGCGCTCGGCATGATGGATTTCGAGACGGCGGCGAAGCTCTCCGGTTCCCGCTTCGTGGTGCTGCAAAAGGGCCTTGCACGGCTGGAGCGTGCGCTCGGGCAGTTCATGCTCGATACGCACACGCGGCCTGAATCTGAGGGCGGGCACGGCTACACCGAGGTGAACCCGCCGATCCTCGTGAAAGACGACGCGATGTTCGGCACGGCGCAATTGCCGAAGTTTGCAGATGATCAGTTTTTCGCAACTAGCGGAAAAATTCCGTATTTTGAAAACATACTTGAAAACATTGACGAAGCGATTGCTCAGTCGGGAAGCAACAATGAAAAGATGAAACTTTTCGAGTTGTATCAAGAGGTTGCAAATACGCGAGCCTTAATACAATCGCGCCACTGGCTCATCCCCACCGCCGAAGTTCCGCTCACCAACCTTGTCCGCGAGAAAATCCTTTCCGAGGAAGAACTCCCGCTGCGCTTCACCGCGCTGACGCCGTGTTTCCGTGCAGAAGCCGGTTCGGCGGGACGGGATACGCGCGGCATGCTGCGCCAGCACCAGTTCAACAAGGTGGAACTCGTCTCGATCACCACGCCCGAAACCTCCCGCCATGAGCACGAGCGCATGGTGGATGCGGCGGAAACCGTGCTGAAAAAGCTCGGCCTCCACTTCCGCACCATGACGCTCTGCACTGGCGACATGGGGTTTGCGAGCCAGAAAACCTACGATATCGAGGTCTGGCTGCCCGGCCAGAACACGTATCGGGAGATTTCCTCCTGCTCGGTGTGCGGGGATTTCCAGGCGCGGCGCATGGATGCGCGCTATCGGCCGTCCGTAGCGAAATCGAGCGAAGTGGGGACCGGTTCGCGTGAAGATTTCGCGTCAAAGAAAAATGCCGAGAAGCAGACGCGCTTTGTCCATACGCTCAACGGCTCGGGCACGGCGGTTGGGCGTTGTCTCATTGCGGTCATGGAAAACTACCAGAACGCCGATGGCTCGATCACCGTGCCGGACGTGCTCAAGCCCTATATGGGCGGCGTGACGCGGATCGAGCGGATTTAGAAAGTCGTGGATGGCCGGGCTAAACCCGGCCATGACGGAGGAGAAGCGGCATCAATGAGAATACTTGTCACCAACGACGACGGCATCCACGCGCCGGGCCTCAAGGTTCTCGAAGCGATTGCGCGCGAAATCACGGACGATGTGTTCGTCGTCGCCCCGGAAACCGATCAATCCGGCGTGTCGCACTCGCTGTCGCTGAACGATCCCATGCGCCTCAGAGAGATTTCGCCGCGCCATTTCGCGGTCAAGGGCACGCCGACCGATTGCGTGATCATGGGTATCAAGCACATCATGAAGGGCAACCCGCCCGATCTCGTGCTGTCCGGCGTCAATCGCGGCCAGAATGTCGCGGAGGACGTCACCTATTCCGGCACCATCGCTGCGGCGATGGAAGGCACGCTGCTCGGGGTGCCGTCGATCGCGCTCAGCCAGGCCTATACCCTTGGAAATCGTGACGATTTCAACTGGCACGCGGCGGAGGCGCATGGCGCTGATATCATCCGCAAAGTGCTGGCGATGGGCGTGCCGAAGGGCATCGTCATCAACATCAATTTCCCCGCCCGCGCACCCGATGCCGTCGCCGGCGTCGCGGTCTGCGTGCAGGGCCAACGCAATCAGGCGCTGATGGATGTCGACAAGCGCCTCGACGGGCGCGGCAACCCCTATTACTGGCTCGCGTTCGAGCGCGGCAAGTTTGACCCCGCCGAGGGCACCGATCTCCACGCGCTGGCGGACGGCAAGATCGCGATCACGCCGCTCCGGCTCGATCTCACCGATTATCCGAGCCTCACCAAGATGGCGGAGGCGTTTGGCGCATGAACGAGCCGCAGGCTGATGTGCACGCGCCCGGATCGGCTGGTGGCACTTCAGCCCGCGACCCCGACGCGCGTTTCGTGGCCGGGCAGGGCGATTCGGCGGATACCGCGCTCGCCCGCTTCATTCTCGACCTGCGCTCGAAAGGGCTGACCGACCCGGCCCTGCTGAATGCCTTCGAACGCGTGCCGCGGGCCATGTTCGTGCCGGGCTTTGCGGCCTCGTTTCTCTATTCGTCGATTTCGCTACCCATTGCCTGCGGCGAGGAGGCGACGGACCCGTTCAGCCTCGCACGGCAGCTGGTGCTGCTCGATATCCGCCCCGGCCAGCGCGTGCTGGAAATCGGTACCGGTACAGGATTTCTCTCGGCGATTCTCGCGCGGCTTGGCGCTTCCGTCACCAGCTACGAGCGTTATCGCACGCTGCTCCGGCAGGCCGAGAATGCCTTCCGTATCTCCAATATCACCAGCGTTACCCCATTGCTCGGCGATGGCCTCGCGCGGCTCGAGCGGGTGGACGGGTTCGACCGGATCATCGTCAATGGCGCGGTCGAGACGATGCCGCAGCACCTGATGGACAGGCTGAATGCGAATGGAATCGCCCTGGCACATCGTCGACGTGGGCTCGAGACCAATCTCATTGTCTGGAAAAAGGATCTTTCCGGCTTTCCAGCCGCAAATGATTGCGGCCCCTCGCGGATCGGACTGATGCGCTCCGGCGTTTCGCTGTCGCTTTAGGCGGCCTCCACGACGATTCATGTTTGGGTAACCGTGGCTATTAGCCTGACCTTAAGCTGAATCCGTCTTTACTCCGGTTCATCGCCTTTGAAGGTTACCGGGTGAGATCAGTAATGCGTAAAGTACAGTTTGACGGACAGAAGCGGATGCTTCTTGCCACAGTGATGACAGCGGCGCTGCTCGGCGCCTGCTCGTCCGATGTCACCCGGTTCAGCGACGACCCTTTCGCCAGCCCGTTCAAGTCGCGGGCGGCTTTTGACCCCGTGAACACCAATTCGATCAACCGCCCGAAGACGGCGGGTGTGCCCCAGCGCGCGCTTGAACCGGTCTCAGCCGGCACTGCGACGACGCAAACCCTGCCGCCGCCCTCGGCCCCGATGGTGAATTCGGGCGGCCCGATCACCACCGGTTCGGTCGGCAGTGCGAACTATCCCGCCCTTGGTGCTGTCGCCGCACGCCAGCCGACGGTTCTCGGCTCGTCGAGCGGCTGGTCTGCTGTCGGTGGCACGCCGGTCACGATGCAGCAGGGTGATACGCTCAACAGCCTTTCCAGCCGCTATGGCGTGCCGGTGAGCGCGTTGATGGCCGTCAACGGGCTTTCGAACGTCAATCAGGTCCAGCCCGGCCAGCAGATCATGATCCCGGCCTACAACGCGGTTCAGGGCAACAAGGCGTCGACCGGGCCGGTTGCAGGGTCGGTGATCCAGCGTCAGGCAAGTGCAGCTGCCCGCCAGCCGTTGCCGGCCATGACGACGCAGGCGATCCCGGCGCGTCCGGCGGCAGCAGCACCTCCCATCCCCCAGCCGGCGAAAGTCGCGGCGGCTGCACGGCAGGTGACGCCCTCGACCGTGTCGGAAGCCGAGAAGCGGGCGGCCGCCAAGCTCAAGGAATTGAAGGCACCCAAGGCTCCTGCCAAAACTGCGGATGACGAGGATGAGGATGACACGCCCGCCGTGTCGAAGAAGAAGGCGGAAGCCGTTAAAAAAGCCGCCGAGGTGAAGGCGGCCGAGGCCAAGGCCAAGGCAGACGCCGAAAAGCTGAAAGCTGCGAAGATCGCTGCTGCGAAGAAGGCGAAGCTTGAGGACGAGACGGTCACGACCGCCTCCATCCCCGAGGCGAAACCTGCCGCAAAAGCGCAGCCTCTGCCGCCCAAGCCAGAGGTGGAAAAGGAAGCTGCGGCGCCCGCGCCGGCTGCAACCGAATCCTCAGACGCCAGCTTCCGCTGGCCGGCGAAAGGCCGCGTGATCTCGGGCTTCGGTGCCCGCGGCACGGGCGGCGCCAATGATGGCATCAACATCGCATTGCCGGAGGGCACACCGGTCCGCGCTGCTGAAGGCGGCACCGTCGTCCATGCCGATGACGCGCTCAAGGGTTATGGCAAGCTCGTGCTGATCCGGCACCCGAACGGCTATGTCTCGGTTTATGCCCATAACGGCGAGATCAACGTCAAGCGCGGCGAGAGCGTCAAACGCGGGCAGGTGATCGCGAAATCCGGTCAATCCGGCAATGTCACCGCGCCGCAGCTCCATTTCGAGCTCCGCAAGGGCGCAACCCCGGTCGATCCGACCCGCCACCTCGGCGAATAAGCCAGAGCACTTTCAACCCGGTTCTCGCGAGACCTTGGACCGGGTTGCACCAGCCCCACCATCTCCAAAGACAGGGATGGTGGGGTTTTTCATTTGGGGACGCGTTAAAACAATTCTTCGTGGAACTGGGCAACGTATCGATATGGGCCTAGACGTTCATGTTTAGATTTAAACCCGAGGCCGTGTGAAATTTTCCATTTTGCACCGGCAAGCGTTGCACCAATTGCTGTGCCAATAACTGCATTTAATTCTGGTAACGCACCAGAAGCTGTCCAACCTGCCGCAGCGCCCGCCACAAGTTTAATCGGTTCCCATTCAAAATTTTGTTTTAGATCGGTCAACCGGACTGGGAATGACCATTCTTTTGAGACACGAATAGCATCTACGCATGCATTTTCGATACTTGATATTGCCTGTTTTAGGGCCCAGACCCATAAAATAGTTGGCATGATCAGCGCGGTGTGATTCACGGCTTCCGAAAGGAAGTCTGGATGAATCGGGACCATTTCTGGCTGAG
>WSYC01000004.1:0-54348 GCA_009773635.1 Beijerinckiaceae bacterium
GCGCGTCGCCACCCGCTATGACCGGAACGCCGTCAACTTCCTCGCCGCAGTCTGCATCGCGGCAACCGTCAGTTACTGGTTATGAGTCTGGACCCTAGTACATCGTGCTAACACAACGTCTCGTATAGCGGCAGCACTGACCGCAAGCGAATTGGCATTTGGTGACACTTTCCTGCAATCTGAGATCGACAAAGCAGCCTAGTTTCACGAATCCATCTTCAAGGCCGCAATAAACGCCTCCTGCGGGATTTCGACCTTGCCGAACTGCCGCATCTTCTTCTTGCCCTCTTTCTGCTTGTCGAGGAGCTTGCGCTTGCGGCTGATATCGCCGCCGTAGCACTTGGCGGTCACGTCCTTGCGCATGGCGCGCACGGTCTCGCGGGCGATGATCTTGCCGCCGATGGCCGCCTGAATCGGGATCTGGAAGAGGTGCGGCGGGATGAGGTCCTTCAGCTTCTCGCACATCACGCGGCCGCGCCCCTCGGCGCGATTGCGGTGCACGAGCATCGAGAGCGCATCGACCGGCTCGGCGTTCACCAGCACCGAGAGCTTCACAAGGTCGCCCTCGCGGTAGTCGGTGATATTGTAATCGAAGGAGGCATAGCCCTTCGAGATCGATTTTAGCCGGTCGTAGAAGTCGAAGACGACCTCGTTGAGCGGCAAATCATAGACCACCATCGCGCGTTTGCCGACGTAGGTGAGGTCCACCTGCGTGCCGCGCCGCTCCTGACAAAGCTTGAGGATCGCGCCGAGATAATCATCCGGCGTCAGGATGGTCGCGCGGATCCACGGCTCGCGGATCTGCTCGATTTTCATCACATCCGGCAAATCAGCGGGGTTATGGAGGTCGATCTCGCTGCCGTCGCGCAACGCGATCTGGTAGACGACGCTCGGCGCGGTCGCGATCAGGTCGAGGTTGAACTCGCGCGTCAGGCGTTCCTGAATGATTTCAAGGTGCAACAGCCCCAGAAAGCCGCAGCGGAAGCCGAAGCCGAGCGCGGCGGAGCTTTCCATCTCGTAGGTGAAGCTGGCGTCGTTGAGCCTGAGGCGGCCCATCGCGGCGCGCAACTCGTCGAATTCGGCGGCGTCGACCGGGAAGAGGCCGCAGAACACCACCGGCTGCACCGGCTTGAAGCCCGGCAGGGCGGCGGCGGTCGGGCGCTTGTCCTCGGTGATCGTGTCGCCGACGCGGGTATCCGCGACTTCCTTGATCGAGCCCGTCAGGAAGCCGATCTCGCCCGGCGTCAGCTCGGGGATATCGATCATTTTCGGGGTGAACACCCCGACGCGATCGACCTCATAAACGGCATCCGCGCCCATCATCTTGATGCGCATGCCCTTTTTCAGCTTGCCGTCGATGATCCGCACGAGCACGACAACGCCGAGATAGACGTCATACCAGCTGTCGACCAAGAGCGCCTTGAGCGGCGCGCTCGCATCGCCTTTCGGCGGCGGCAGGCGCTTGACGATGGCTTCGAGCACGCCCTCGATGTTGAGGCCGGTCTTGGCTGAAATCTGCACGGCGTCCGAGGCATCGAGGCCGATGACTTCCTCGATCTGTTCCTTCACCCGATCCGGCTCGGCGGCAGGAAGATCGACCTTGTTGAGGATCGGCACGATCTCGTGGTTGGCGTCGAGCGCGTGATAGACGTTGGCGAGTGTCTGCGCTTCCACGCCTTGTGAGGCGTCGACGACCAGCAGTGATCCCTCGCAGGCGGCAAGGGAGCGCGAGACTTCATAGGCGAAGTCGACGTGGCCCGGCGTATCCATGAGATTGAGGATATAGGTCTCGCCGTCCTCGGCCTTGTAGGTGAGGCGGACGGTCTGCGCCTTGATGGTGATGCCGCGCTCGCGCTCGATATCCATGGAATCGAGCACCTGCTCGACCATTTCGCGGGCCTGAAGGCCGCCGGTGGTCTGGATCAGGCGATCAGCCAGCGTGGATTTGCCATGGTCGATATGCGCGACGATGGAGAAATTGCGGATATTGGGGATCAGCTCGGTTGTCATGCGCCGGAGATAGCCGAGGCCGCGCAAATGTCCAACAAAAATGGCGGGAATCGTGAGATTCCCGCCATCATATCCGGCACTTTCCGGTGGCGTGGTTCACGCCTTCGCGGGCATCGCGCCCTTCGGCGGGGATTCCGCTGGCACGCCGTCGGCGTTCGGGCCGATTTCCTCGCGCCACGGCGAGACCTTCTCAAGCCAGACGAGCAGGCCGATGAGAATGGCGGCAAAGCTGAGCGCAACCGCCGGGAACGGCAGGCCCAGGAGCTGGTCGAGCGTGAGCTTGCCATAGGCGCCCGATGTCAGCACCGGCTTGAGAATATTCGGCTCCATGTAGGTGAAGGCCAGCGCGCCGAAGAGACCACCGATGAACGTGAAGATCGCGTCCTTGTAGCCGGTGCCGATCTGCGCCAGCACGGTGCCGGGGCAGGCCCCCGCGATGACGATGCCAACACCGAGGATCGCGCCGCCGACGATATCGGCTGCGAACAGCGTCGCCTTAGGAGAGAGCTTGGCCAAGCCGAAACCGACCATGACCGACAGCACAATCAGCCCGGTGATCACCGCCGAAAGGAACATCTTCAGCATCGCGTGGCGGGACATCTGCATCTGGCAGACGATGACGCCGCCCTCGCAAACGCGGCCCTTTTCCAGCGCCATCCCGAAGATCGCGCCCATGGCCAGTCCAAGAAGCATTGCGGAAAGGACAGACATGATCAGACCCTCTTGTAGATGAGATTGGCAGTGATGATGCCCGCGCCGAACATCGCGGTGACCGCAATGAACGAGCCGATCGCGAGCTGGGCGATGCCGGAAACGCCATGGCCGGACGTGCAGCCATCGGCAATGCGGGCGCCGAGCACCATGATGAAGCCGCCGAGGAAGGCCATCATGTAGCGTCGGGCGGGGGTGTGTGCGCCCATCGCCTTCGCCCAGAACGGCGAGGCGCCCCAGCGCGGCGTGCCCGACAGGCGCGACGAGATGAAGGCTCCGAGCACGATACCGGCGATCAGCGCCACCTGCCACCAGTTCTTCGCGCCGCTCATGTGGTTGGCGGCGTATTTGATCTGGCTGATCGAGGGGTCGACGAAGGCGGCGAGATTGGCGGAGATCGTCACATAGGAGGACGATGTGCCAAGCGCGGTGCCGATGAAATAGAAGGCGGGGATCTGGAGCAGCCCCACCACGATGCCCGCTGTGTAGGGCGACCAGGCTCTGGATGTGAGCGAGAACATTGTTTCCTCCGAACGGCATGCCCTTTGGGCAGACCATCAGAAGGTATTCATAAATGCAGATGTGTGCAAGTAAAATGCGAAACGGTGCCGCCCGAAGCCCGCTTCGTCTCGTGAATAACCGATACGCCGGGTGCTTTGGCCTCAGGTTCCTAAGCGCGCGCCGATCATTCCCTTGAGCTTGCCGAGGTCGGCCGCGAACATCCGGATGCCCTCGGCGAGTTTCTCGGTTGCCATCGCATCCTCGTTCATCGCCCAGCGGAAACTGGCTTCGTCGGTTGCGATGCGGGCGGGTTTTTCGGCCTTCGCCGCCGCTGCGGCGTCGAGTGCGCGGGCAAGTTTGCCTTCATCCCTCGCGAGCTGATCGAGCAGCGCCGGCGCGATCGTCAGCCGGTCGCAACCCGCGAGTGCCTCGATCTCTTGCGTGTTGCGGAAGGAGGCGCCCATAACAACCGTCTTGTAGCCGTGCGCCTTGTAGTAAGCGAAGATCGCACGCACGGAGAGGACGCCGGGATCGGTTTCCGCCGTATACTCCTGCCCGGTCGATTTCTTGTACCAATCAAGGATGCGCCCGACGAAGGGCGAGATCAGGAAGGCGCCAGCCTCCGCCGCAGCCGCCGCCTGCGCAAGAGAGAAGAGCAGCGTCAGGTTGCAGTCGATCCCGTCCTTCTGGAGGATTTCTGCTGCGCGGATGCCCTCCCATGTCGAGGCGATCTTGATGAGGATCCGCTCTTTGCCGATGCCGCGTGCGGCGTAATCGGCGATGATCGCGCGTGCTTTCGTGACGGTTCTGGCGGTGTCGAACGAGAGATCGGCATCCACTTCGGTGGAAACGCGGCCGGGCACGCGCTTGGCGAGTTCCGCGCCGAAGGTCACCGCAAGGCGATCACAGGCCGCATCGATCTGCGCGCTGCGGGCGCCGCCCTTCGCCTTCGCCCAGGCCACGGCTTCGTCGACAAAACCCTGATAAACAGGCATTTCGGCAGCCTTGAGAATCAGTGTCGGATTGGTTGTGCAGTCCTGCGGCCGAAAGGCCTCGATCGCGCCCATGTCACCGGTATCGGCAACGACGGTGGTCATGGATTTCAACTGGTCGAGCTTGGAAGACATATCGGATCCGATCGAAGGTGGGCGCGGTAACAGGAGAACAGCTAGCACCGCAATTTTACAGGGTCTAGCTGCCGACTGAATAGGTCGAATATCCGCGCTTGTTCTCGTCGATCATCAGCCGTTGCGCCAGTGCCGGCATTGCGCGATCCGAGCAATCGTTGCGCGGACAGGTGCGGCAGGAGACGCCGATGGGCGTGACGATCTGGGGGTCATCAAGGTTGAGGCCGTCGCCGTAAACGATATCGCGCGCATGGTTGATCGAGGTGCCCAGCCCGATCGCCAGCGTGCCCGCGCGCTGCGGCAGCCCGCCGCGCACCACCGCGCGCCCGGCGGGGGTGAGGGTTCTCGCGATGCAGAAAAACGCGCCGCCATCTGGCATGCGCGAAACCTGCACGCGCAGCATGCCGGGTGTTGCGAAGGCATCATAGACGTTCCAGCGCGGGCATGCCGCACCAAACCGCGCGATGTGGATGCCGGACAGCGAGAAGCGCTTCGAGATATTGCCGGCGATATCGACGCGGATGAGATGGAACGGGATACCCTCGTTGCCGGGGCGCTGAAGCGTCGTCAGTCGATGGCAGACCTGCTCGAATGACAGCCCGAAGCGATGCTGGAGCGTGTTGATCTCGTAGCGGGTAGAGCGCGCGGCTTCGAGGAAGCGATCATAGGGCGCCATCACGGCGGCGGCGAAGTAATTCGCCAGCGCCGAGGCCGCCAGCGCATCGGCCTCAGGGCTGGACGATTTGCCGCCCGAGACCGCCTGATCGATTTCCTTGCGATAACCGAGAAACGCGATCTGGTGCGCAAGCTGGAACGTGCGGCTGGCGAGCGGCAGCAATTCGGAGAGCTGAAGCCGGCGTGTCAGCGGGTTGTAATACCGCAAGAGCCCTTGCATGGCCTCGGCCGGCGCGATCTCGACATCAACGGCAAAGCGTGTCGAGAGCACTTTCACGAGATCCTGCTGGAGCGTGAACAGCGCGAGACCATTCTCCAGCCAGAGCTGCTCTGCGGCCTCTTCCAGCTCCGGGAAATGGTTGCGCCGACGCTGGATGAACTCCGTGACTTCCTCGGAAGGGATGGCCGTTGGCAGGTTTTCCGCATCCGGGTCATCACCGAGACCGGCATCGCCTGCGCCGCCGCGCCGGTAGGAATTGTAGAGTGCGACGAAAGCCCGGCCCATGGCGGGAAGCTGCATGACCAGCTCGCGCACATCGCTGGCCTTGACATCCGCGGCCTCGAAAAGCGGATCGGAGAGCGCCTCCATGAGGTCGGTTTGCAGCCTTTCATCGCCGTCGCCGCCAAGCGCAGCGAGATCGACCTGGAATTTCTCCGCGAGCTTGAGCAGTACCGTCACCGTCACCGGGCGTTGGTTGCTCTCGATCAGATTGAGATAGCTCGGCGAAATCGCCAGCTCCGCCGCCATCTGCGCCTGGCTGAGCCGACGTTCCTGCCGGAGGCGCCGCAGCTTGCCGCCGATTCGAAGCGCTTTCATGCTGATTTCTCCGTAAAGATATTTACAATTTACAATATTACAAATGTGACGATGTCAAGCATTTTCGATGTTTCTCGCGTATTTTCATGCGCTTATTGCAACTGCGAAGGCGTTCTGGCAGGGTGAATTCATGTGAAGGCTTGTAAATCAAAAGTATAAGAGCCAGCAAATCGGAAACGCCCGGGAAACCGGATCAACGGCCGTCTCAAAAGGAACAGACCATGTCGAACGCCTCCTACAAGCCCAGCAACAAGCGTGATTTCACGCCCGCCGACGTCGAAAAGCTCCGCGGCTCGTTCCAGATGGAATATACGCTCGCCAGGATGGGCGCCGCCCGTCTGCGCGAGCTGCTCGCCAACCGGCCCTTCGTCCGCACGCTCGGCGCGCTGACCGGCAACCAGGCGATGCAGCAGGTCAAGGCTGGCCTCGAAGCCATCTATCTCTCCGGCTGGCAGGTCGCCGCCGACGCGAACAACGCCGGCCAGATGTACCCGGACCAGTCGCTCTATCCGGCCTCTTCGGTGCCGGATGTGGTCAAGCGCATCAACAACACCCTGCGCCGCGCCGACCAGATCGCCCATATGGAAGGCGACAAGTCGATCCACTACATGGCGCCGATTATCGCTGACGCGGAAGCCGGTTTCGGCGGCCCGCTCAACGCGTTCGAGCTGATGAAGGCGATGATCGAAGCGGGCGCTGCCGGCGTCCACTTCGAGGATCAGCTGGCGTCCGAAAAGAAGTGCGGCCATCTCGGCGGCAAGGTTCTCGTGCCGACCAAGACCTTCCTGCGCACCCTGAACGCTGCCCGCCTCGCGGCTGACGTCTGCGGCGTGGACACGGTTCTCCTCGCCCGCACCGACGCGCATGCGGCGAACCTCATCACCTCGGATGTCGATGATTACGATCACCCGTGGATCGACCGCGACAGCCGCACCGAGGAAGGCTTCTTCCGTCTCAAGCAGGGCAACAAGCACTCGGTCGAACACGCGATCGCCCGTGGTCTCGCCTATGGTGAGTACGCCGACCTCGTGTGGTGGGAAACCTCGGAGCCGGACCTCGGGGAAGCCCGTGAATTCGCGACCGAATTCAAGAAGAAGTATCCGAACAAGCTGCTCGCCTACAACTGCTCGCCGTCCTTCAACTGGAAGAAGAAGATGAGCGACGCGGAAGCCGCGAAGTATCAGGACGAGATCGGCGCGCTGGGCTACAAGTACCAGTTCGTCACCCTCGCCGGGTTCCACTCTCTGAACCTGTCGATGTTCGAGCTGGCCAAGGGCTATTCGACCCGCGGCATGGGCGCCTACTCGGAGATGCAGCAGCGCGAATTCGCAGCGCAGGATCAGGGCTTCACCGCCGTGCGTCACCAGCGCGAAGTCGGCACCGGCTATTTCGATGCGGTGGCCGTGGCGATCAGCCAGGGCAAGTCCTCGACGACGGCCATGGCCGGCTCGACCGAGACCGAGCAGTTCCACGGCTCCAAGCCGAAGGCTGTTGCGGCGGAATAAGCCGTTTCCCAAAATCCCCGGGTCGCGGCTCCCCGCGATCCGGTTTTTCCCAGAGCCATGATTTCCGGCACCAGGTGTCCGGGCTGAACCAAGGAAAGGAGTACCGCGATGCCGAAGCAATATTGGGTGATTGGTGGCGAATACCAATGCGTGGAATTCCAGGAAGTTTTGCCGGGCACCGCGCGGGTTTTCGGCCCCTTCCCGACCTATGACGAAGCCAACCAGATCTGGCGCGAACGCTCGCTCGCGAGCCGCTCCTCGGCGACAACGCGTTACTCGATCGTCGCCTCCGCGCCGAACCCTGCGAAACAGATCGCGGCCTGAAGCGGGGCTTCCAGAAACTTCTGATACCGAGCATGAAACCGGGCCGCGTGAGCGCCCGGTTTTTTGTATCCGGACATGCAGCGCGGTTGTCGCTGCTCCGGCATTCGCCTTGCCAATGTCCCCCCGGCATGGCATGAGCCGCGCCCCGATCGACAGCGAGAGAAGGCGTGGTGATGATGACCAGAAACCCGCAAACCGGTTCGGAATTCTCGCTCGCTGTCCTGCTCGATGATATCTGCGATCACGTCCGCCCGGCCTTCGGACGCGGCAAGGTGGCGGATTACATCCCGGAGCTTGCGCGTGTTAACCCCCGCAAATTCGGCATGGCGGTGGCGACGGTCGACAGCGAGATCATCGGTGCCGGGGATTGTGACGAACCTTTCTCGCTCCAGAGCATCACCAAGCTTTTCGCGCTGATTCTCGTGCTCAATCGAGGCGGTGACGAAATCTGGACCCGCGTCGGCAAGGAGCCTTCTGGCACCGCTTTCAATCATCTCGCGTTGCTGGAGGCGGAACGGGGTGCGCCGCGCAATCCTTTCGTCAATGCGGGCGCCTTGGCCGTGACGGACTATCTGATGGCGCGGACGAAGGATGTCGCCGGGCTGATGGCGGGGTTCATCCGTGTTGCCGGCGGGGTTGATAGCGGCGGGGTCAATGAGGTCGTGGCCGCCTCGGAGATCGCGACTGCCTTCCAGAACCGCGCGATCGCCAATATCCTGAAAGCGCATGATACCATTGATCACGCGCCGGATGCGGTGGTGGATGCCTACTGCCGGCAGTGCGCGCTGGAATTTTCGGTGCGTGATCTCGCCCGCGCTGCCTTGCCGCTGGCGTTGCAGGGGTTTTCGCCGCTTGCGGGCGAAACCATGATGGCGCCGCGCCTCGTGCGCCGGGTCAATGCAGTCCTGATGACATCAGGCATGTATGAATCGACTGGCAGCTTCGCCTATCGCGTGGGGTTGCCGGCGAAAAGCGGTGTCGGCGGCGGCATTGTCGCGGTCGCGCCAGGGCGCGGCGTGGTTGCCGTCTGGTCGCCCGAACTGGACCGCGTCGGCAACAGCCTCGTCGGCACGATCGCCCTTGAGCTGTTCGCGCAGAACAGCGGTTGGTCGATCCTGTAAACCGTTCAGTTCAGCCGGAACTCGGCGCCGATGGTGCGCAGTTCCGCCGGCGTGATGAGGCGGTTATGCGCCACCCGGATCGAATGCAGCGCGCCGTCGATCTCCCGCTTCCAGAAGTCGATGAAGGTCTGCAGAACCGGAAATTTCGGGAAGAGATCATAGTCCTGCCAGATGAATTCCTGCAGGAAGCTCGGATGATCCGGCATCCGGTAGAGAATGCTGGCCGTGGTCAGGCCATAGCCTTCGAGCTGGCGGCGAAAGGCGCTGTCGACCGGCGATGCGGTCCTGACCGGCGCGGTGGTGATGATCGGTCCTCTCGTCATGGCCATCCCCTTCAATACCCAGAGACAATCCCATTCCACGCGCCAAAGGTTTCGCGATGGTTGACATTTCCGAGGAAGAGGCAGAGAAAGAACTGGAATATCATATTGTTGGCAGCCGCCAATGAGTGCTGCCAATTGTGGGGTTCACCAACGGATGAAAGATTTTTGGCTTGCGCCCTTCGTCGTCGCACTGCGACTGCCCATTCTGGCACAGGAAGCGCAGAACATCGCGAGCGGCAAAATGCCTGCCAATGGCGGTGGCGAATCGAAACGCATGGTCACCGAGAAGATCGATGCGGTGAACGACGGCATCCTTGATGCCTGCATCGAGGCGACCCGGCTCCAGATGGAGCTTGGCATGTTGATGATGACCGGCAATGCTGCCGGCTTCGTCCGCGCCGCAAAAGCTGCCCCGCAGCGCATCGCCCATGCTGCCACAGCTCCCGGCAACAAGACCGTGCGCAACAACGCGCGGCGTCTGGCGCCTTTCTGAGCTTTTTTGCCGGCCATTCCCACGAAGGCGTGCAGACAAGCCTGATTTAGCGTGAGCTTCGCGCTTGACCTGCACGCGCGCCTGCGCGAGGGATGCGCCCGTCACTTTGGCCAGGAGGAATTGGCTTGTCGTCGGATCGGGCATCCTATCTTGCTTTTGGCTCGATCCTGATCGGCATCGCCGTTCTCGCGCTGAAGTTCGGCGCCTATTGGCTCACAGGATCAGTGGCGCTCTATTCGGATGCGCTGGAGAGCACGATCAATGTCGTCGCTGCGCTCGTGGCTTTCGCCGCGCTGCGGCTGAGTGCGAAGCCCGCCGATGCCAACCATCCCTATGGCCATCAGAAGATCGAATATATCGCGGCGGTATTCGAGGGCGCGCTGATCCTGCTCGCGGCGGTTGCGGTGTTTCACGCTGCCTATAACGCCTATCTTGCGCCGCGCGCCGTGACGCTGGATCCCGTGGGTATCGGCCTCAACATCCTTGCGAGCGCCATCAACGGCCTCTGGTGCGCCGTGCTGCTGCGGCGCGGGCGGGCGCTGCGATCTCCGGCGCTGGTGGCCGATGGCAAGCACCTCCTTTCGGATGTCGTCTCGTCGCTCGGGGTGCTGCTCGCGCTGCTGGTCGCGCTCACCACCGGCCTCGCGTGGCTGGACCCGCTGCTGGCCGGGCTGGTGGCGCTGAATATCCTCTGGTCGGGCTGGAGCCTGATGCAGAGCTCCTTCTCCGGGTTGATGGATGAAGCCGCCGCGCCGGAAGAAATCGAACGCATGCGGGCGCTGATCGCCAGGCACGCCGATGGTGCAATCGAGGCGCATGACCTGCGCACGCGCCACGCCGGGCGGTTGACCTTCGTCGAGTTTCACCTTGTCGTTCCCGCGGATATGCGCGTCGATGCCGCGCACGACATCTGTGACCGGATCGAAGCCGCCCTGCGAGCGGATATCGAGGGGGCATCGATCACGATCCACGTCGAACCGGAAACCAAGGCCAAGCATCAGGGTATCGTCGTGCTGTGATCCCCCGGTGACGCATCGAGGGAATCCGCCTAGATTACCCAGCCTTTGCACGCCTGCCATGAAGCCTGCTGACCATAAAACCTGTTACCGATAGCCGGAGGCATCCGGCGATCCCCGCAGAACCGGACGGGAACTTTTGACACCATGACAGGCTGGAGCCTCGACAATCCTCTGCTGCTGCTGGCGGGCATCGCCGGGATCTGGTTCACAATGCGGTTCATCGTGGGACCGAAGCGCGGTGCGCCGGGGTTACGGGTCCTGTTCGGCCGGGAGGCTCCGGTCCAGCTCAAGGGCATGGGCCGGGAGGCGATTGCCACCGTGCTGGAGGATACCCGGCAGTTTGTCGTCGCCTCTGCCGATCTGCGCGGGCTGGTGCTGGCCGGGCCGTTCGCGGTGCGCTCGGCCACGCCGACATCGGCCGTTGTGCTCGTCATCTTCTGTGACGATATCTCCGGTTATGCCGACAAGGGTTGGCTCGACCGCTGGGCCTACCCGGCGCGCGGGCATCTGATCACCGGGCATGACACCGAGCAGACACCGTCGGGCAGCACTCACCGGATCAGGCTGCGCGGTGCGCCGCAGGTTGAACTGCATTTCGTGCGCATGGACGGGATCGACCCTCCAAAAGCGCTGGCGCCCGCGCTGGCCAAGGGTTCCGCGACAATCGAGGACCCGTCGGGGCTGGTCGAGAAGCTCCGGCTGCATTGGGCTGCCCAGCTTCACAAAACATCAGCTGCCAGCGAATAGGTCTGCCGGGTCTCACATCGCCGTCGAATGTCGGCCCGTTCCGCGGGGCAGGTAGGAATCGAAGTGCGCGGCGACCAGGCGGATGAAGGGACGCCCCTGCACCGTCACGTCAAAGCCATCCGGCTTCACGTCAAACCAGCTTGCATCTTCCTTGGCGAGCAGGGCCGCAATTTCCGGCTTCAGCGCCTCGGCAATCGCACCATGGCGGGTCCGCAGGGCCACAAGATCGAGCTGAAATTTGCACATCAGGCTTTCGATGGCATCCCCGCGCAGGCGATCCTCGGCGCTGACGGCAAGCCCGCGCGCGACCGCAAGCCCGGATTCGTTGATGCGGCGCTCGTAGGCCTGCCCACCGGTCTCGTTCTGGACAAACCCTTGCGGGAACTGGCCGATCGAGGAGGCGCCAAGCCCGATCATGCAATCGGAATCATCGGTCGTGTAGCCCTGGAAATTGCGGCGGAGCGTGCCGTTGCCGGCGGCGATTGCCAGCGAATCGGTCGGCAACGCGAAATGGTCATGCCCGATGCGGATATAGCCCGCCTCGACCAGCCGCTCCGCCGCGCGTTCGGCGCATTCGACCCGCTCCGGCATACCCGGAAGGGCCTCCGTGGGAATCATCTCCTGATGCTTCTTCATCCACGGTACATGGGCATAGCCGAAGAGGGCCAGCCGGTCGGGCCGCAGGGTCAGCACGGCTTCGAGCGATTTGAGCATCGCCCGCATGGTCTGGTGCGGCAGGCCGTAGAGAAGGTCGATGTTCAGCGAGGTGACCCCACGCTGGCGCAGGCCTTCCACGGCGCTCCGTGTCTCCTCGAAGCTCTGGAAGCGGTTGATCGCCTTCTGGACCTCGGGATCGAAATCCTGGACGCCGATGCTCGCCCGGGTGAGCCCGGCTTCCGCGAGGGCGTCAAGGCGGCCGTCGTCAAGGCCGCGCGGGTCGATCTCGACGGCGAAATCGCAGGTCCGGGTCAGCGGAAAGGCACTGTGGATCGCGGCGTTGAGGCGAATGATATCTTCGGGCTGGAGGATCGTCGGCGAGCCGCCGCCCCAGTGGATATGCGTCACCGAGCAGCCGCCCGGCAGGTTGGCCGCAACGGCGGCGATCTCTTTCTCGAGCGCGTCAAGGTAGGGACCGATCGGCGTATATTTCTTGATCATGCGGGTGTTGCAGCCGCAGAACCAGCACAGCGTATCGCAAAACGGAATATGCACGTAAAGCGACAGGCGGGAGCCCGGCTGCATCGCGTGCAGCCATTCACGATACGTCAGATTGCTGACATCGGGAGTGAAATGCGGCGCTGTGGGATAACTCGTATAACGCGGCACCGGCGTCGCGAGTTTTGCCATCTGGCTCGGGCTGAAACTGGCGGTCATGTCGCACCCTATCGTGTGGCCCGCGAGGACAATTGCGAGCAGACAGGATCGCGAGGCTAGATGGCGCCACGGCCCGGGTCGTTGTTCGATATCAAATCCGGGCTCAGCCGTTCCAGATTGAAAAGACCCGCTCGAGCGCGGGCTTCGGTTTTTCAGGCGGCCAGTCGGTCGGCGTGCCGATGGCAACGAGGCTGACGAGGCGCTCCTGCGCCCCGAGCGCAAAGCCCTCGCGCATCGGCGGGGTTTCGAGGAAACGGCCCGAGCGCACGGCCGCGGCAAAGCCGAAGCTCTGCGTCGCCAGCAGCAGGTTCTCGAGCGCGCAGCCGACCGCCAGCCATTGATCGGATGCGGTGATCTTGGGGTGATCGGCGTCGATCCGGGCGATGACCGCGAGAATGAGCGGGCCCTGCGTGGCCTTTTCCCGTGCCCGCTCGATTTCGGGCGGTGGCAAGTCGGGCGTCAGCGCACGGCTCGAGGCTTCGAGAAGATCAGCCAACCGACCCCGGGCGGCCTCGGCGATTTCGAGAAAGCGGAACGGAACCAACCGGCCGTGATCCGGCGCCCGCGCGGCGGCCAGAATGATCGCATCAAGTGTGGCGCGATCCGGCGCGGGCTGAGCCAGTGCGCGTGCGTTGCCGGATTTGCGGGCGAGAAGGGCGGCATAGGCCGGGTTGGTCTTGTCGGTCATCGGGATCCTCGCCGGAATGCACGCGTGCGGGACCATCGATCCCGGCATCATCGTTCCCAAGTAGTGGCCGGCGAGGAGAGAGGCAAGGGGAGAGGCGGGCCGCGAATTTCTTGGGGCGGCGCCCCGGAAGCCCCGGATCGCCGGGGTGTCAGGTGAAAGCATCGCGCGCGTGCTGGACGAAAGCGCTTTGCGCGTGTTGGAATTGTCACAAGTGTTGCGCGCGGCATACAGCTTCTGCGGGTGCATGCGATTAGCTTCTCTCTGGACAGGCAGGGATTTTTTTCACGTATGGATCATGGTGATCACTCCATCTCGAAGGCTACGCTCGATCCGGCGGCGGATGCGGCAGCGATGCTGCTGCGTCTCGGGTTCGCAATTTTTGCGCTGGTCATCCCAAGCGCCATCCTGCTGTCGCGTTGGGTGATCGTTGTGCTCGTGCCCATCGGCGCGGTGCTCATCATCCTCTCGACGATCCTGCGTGGCGATCCGTTTCAGGTCGTCAAGTCGCTCGTGGCATCGCTTTTCACCATCCCGGGAATGACGGGGTTGTTTCTGGCGATATGGGCGATCCTGTCGCTGGCCTGGGCGCCGAATCCGTCGGTTGCCGCCTTGAAACTGTCCAAGACGATCGGCGTGATCATGCTGGGCCTGCTGGCGGTTCAGGCCTTGCCGAGGCGCATGCGGGCCTCCAATCTTCACCTCATCACGATCGGCGTCGGTCTTGGCGCAGTGTTGATTCTGACGACCGTCGGGCTTGAGGCGCTGGGGTCCGCGTCGCTGCGCTTCCCCTCGGTGACACCGGGGCGGGCGACCATCCTGCTGACCTGCCTGAGCTGGGCCGCAGCAGCCTGGATGCTGATCAAGAACCGGCGGATCATTGCTGCGGGGCTGATCGCGCTCGTCTTCTGCGTGGCGCTTTTCGGGCAGACGGGTGAGGCCGTCGTGCCGGTTGGCGTGGGGCTTCTCGTGTTCGCCCTTGCTTGGGCCGTTCCCGAGCGCGCGGGCCGGCTTCTTGCAGGAATTGTCGCGACGCTGGTTATTTTCGCGCCGATGCTGGCGTGGCTATCAAAGATGGTGGCGCGCGGCTTTTCGCTCGGCCAGGACAGCGCCGTGACAGCACTGGGTCTGTGGTGGGATGTGGCGATGACAGCCCCCCTCCGGCTGATGACGGGACGGGGGCTGGATGGTGCATCAAGCGCGCGCGAAGCCGGGACAATTCCGGTCAACGCGCCTTCGACATTGATCTCCGACATCTGGGTCGATCTCGGTCTTCTGGGCGCGCTTGGCTTCGGCATTCTCGCCTTCCACGTCTTCAGGGCAGCGGGGCGCTTCGGGCTCGAGGTTGCGCCGCTGGCGCTGGCGGGGCTGGCTTCGGCCTTCACCTTCGCGCTGATCGACCGCGGCGCGACGCAGACCTGGTGGATGAACGGCATGACCGTTTTCGCGATCGTCCTGCTGTCGGTCGAGCGCGGGCGCTACCGCACGGTCCGGCCGCGCGCCTCGATGAAGAGCCGCGCCACGGACAACGAACCGAATGTTGCGGCTGCATGAGACTATGCCCGCAGCGTATCCGATTGCCGGGACAGGTGGCTGGTGCAGCCGGCGGAATGGGCTAGACTGACGAAAAAGCGCCCCCCCGGATGATCGGGCCGCGCCAGAAAGCGGAAAGTTCCATGAAAATCGATTCGAAAATCCTCGCTCTCAAGGAAGAAGTAACGCGCTGGCGGCGGGATTTTCACGCAAATCCGGAAATTCTCTACGAAGTGCACCGCACCGCCGGGATCGTCGCGGACAAGCTCAAGGCCTTCGGTTGCGATGAAGTCGTGCCCGGTATCGGCCGCACCGGCGTTGTCGGCGTCATCCACGGCCGCAACGGGCCGGGCGGCAAGGTCGTCGGCCTTCGCGCCGACATGGACGCGCTGCCGATCGAGGAGGAAACCAATCTGCCACACCGCTCGAAGGTTTCCGGCAAGATGCACGCCTGTGGCCACGATGGCCACACCGCGATGCTGCTCGGCGCGGCGAAGCACCTCGCTTCAACCCGGGATTTCGACGGCACGGTCGTGCTCATCTTCCAACCGGCCGAAGAGGGCGGCGCTGGCGGAAAGGCCATGGTCGATGACGGCATGATGGAGCGCTGGGGCATAAGGGAAGTCTACGGCATGCACAACATGCCCGGCCTGCCGCCGGGGCATTTCTCGACCCGGCCCGGTGCGCTGATGGCGGCGACGGCCTATTACACGATCACCATCGAAGGGCGCGGCAGCCATGCCGCCAAGCCGCATGAGGGCGTCGACCCCGTGCTGATCGGCGCGCATATCGTCACCGCGCTGCAATCGATCGCCTCGCGCAATGTTGATCCGCTGAAATCGGTTGTCGTCTCCAATACGATCTTTCAGGCCGGGGATGCCCAGAACGTCATCCCCCAACGCGCGGTGCTGCGCGGGACGGTGCGGACGCTCGACAATACCATCCGCGATGTCACGGAGGCCCGGTTCCGCGCCATCGTCGAGGGCACGGCGCGGATGTTCGGCGCCGAGGCGCACCTCGATTACCGCCGGGGCTACCCCGCGACCGTCAACCACGCCAAGGAAACGGCGTTCGTGGCGGATGTCGCGCGCACGATCTCGGGCAGCGATGGCGTCAACGACAACGCCGAGCCGTCGATGGGCGGCGAGGATTTCTCGTATATGCTCGAGGCCCGGCCCGGCGCCTTCATCTTCATCGGCAACGGTGATAGCGCGGGCCTGCACCACCCGGCCTATGATTTCAACGATGACGTCCTGCCGGTCGGGATCCAGTACTGGTCGGATCTCGCGCAAGCCGCGACCAAGGCAAAATAGACGGATGACCGCATCCCGGATGCGTGAAGCCGACGATCGCCCCCGCATCCTCGCCGCTCTGGCGGGGGTGCCAACACCGGATGCCTCATGCTGATCGGTTCCATCGCGGACGATTTCACCGGCGCGAGTGATCTTGCGAACACGCTCGCCAAGCGCGGCATGCGGACGACGCTGTTCGTCGGCGTGCCCGAAGGCGGGTTCCTGCCGTGCGAAGCCGGGGTTATCGCGCTCAAGACGCGGTCAAATCCGGTCGATGAAGCCGTCAGCCAGTCGCTGGCGGGGCTTGCGGCGCTGCGTGGTGCCGGGGCGCAGCAGATCATCTTCAAATATTGCTCGACCTTCGATTCGACGAAGGAGGGCAACATCGGCCCGGTGGCGGATGCGCTGCTCGCCGCACTCAAGGCCCCGGCGGCGATCGTCTGCCCGGCTTTCCCCACCAACAAGCGGACGATCTACCGAGGGCATCTCTTTGTCGGCGACAAGCTCCTCAACGAAAGTGGCATGGAGCGCCATCCGCTGACGCCGATGGTGGATGCCAATATCGCGCGCTGGCTCTCCTTCCAGTCACAGAACCGGATCGGGCTGATCGCGCTCGAAACGGTGCGGCAGGGTGTCGAGGCCGTCAGGGCGGCGCTTACGGAGGCCATCCGCCGCAACGAGAAGCTCATCGTGTGCGATGCGACCTCGGATGAGGATCTCTTCACGCTCGGCCACGCCGTCAAGGGCATGGCGCTGGTCACCGGCGGCTCCGGCATCGCGCTCGGATTGCCGGATAATTTCGCCGAGGTCGGCAAGGCCAGCGGCGGAGCAACGCTCGCCGCGCCCAAGGGGCCGGCGATCGCGCTCTCCGGCTCGTGCTCGATCGCGACCGCCGGGCAGGTTGCACGCCATGCGCAGGGCGCGCCCGCGTTCCAGCTTGATGTCGAGGCCATTCTCGCAGGCAACCAGAGCGTGGCGGACCTTCTCGTCTGGCTCTCGGGGGAAGCGGGCAAGGCCGCGCTGCCGCTGGTCTATTCGACGGCGGATGCAGGGGCTGTCGCCGCGTTGCAGGCGAAGCATGGCGGCACCAAAGTTGCGCATGCCATCGAGGCCTTCTTCTCGACGCTGGCGCAAACGCTTGTGGCGAGGGGCTACCGCCGCGTAATCACGGCGGGCGGGGAAACCTCCAGCGCCATCGTCTCCGCGCTCGGGATCACCGCGATGGGCATCGGCCCGGAGATCGACCCCGGCGTGCCGGTCGTCATCAGCGAGGGCACCCCACGGCTCGCGCTGGCGCTCAAGAGCGGTAATTTCGGCGCGCCGGATTTCTTCGTGAAGGCGCTCGCGACCATCGACGCCATGCCGCAGGACGGGGGCTGACATGAGTGGATCAGCCCCGGCCCGCAATGAAGCCGCGTTGCGCGCGGCGCTGGTCGAAGCCGGGTGCTCCTTTGCCGCGCGCGGCCTCGCGATCGGCACCGCCGGCAATCTCTCCGTGCGGCTTGATGACGGCTATCTCGTGACACCCACCAACGTCGCGTTAGGGCGGCTTGATCCCGCGCGCCTCGCCAAGCTTGACCGTGATTTCGTGCATGTTGCCGGCGACAGGCCGACCAAGGAAGTTGCGATGCACCGCGCGTTTTACGAAACGCGCCCGGGCACCGAGGCCGTGGTGCATCTGCACTCGACGCATGCCGCTGCGCTGTCGTTCCGCAATGATCTCGCCTCGCTTGACCCGATGCCGGTCTTCTCGCCCTATTACGTGATGCGCGTCGGTCATCTGCCGGTGCTGCCGTATCTCCGGCCCGGCTCGGACGAGATCGGCGCGGCGATCCGCGCACTCGCCGGCAAATACCGCGCGGTGCTGCTCGCGAACCACGGGCCGGTCAATGCCGGCGCGAGCCTTCAGGATGCCATCAGCTCGGCCGAGGAACTGGAGGAGACCGCCCGCATCTTCCAGATGGTCGGGGCGACCAAGCTCCGGCTGCTGACGCCGGCCGAGATCGCCGATCTCGTGGCGACCTTCAAGCTGGAGTGGTGAGGCATGGCCGGCACTTTTGCCCTTGTCGCGCATGATCGGATGAAGCCGGCGCTCGCTGATTGGGCGGCTGAAAATGTCGAGGCCCTCGGCAAGCACACGCTGTTCTGCACGGGAACGACAGGCGCGGTGCTCAAAGAGCGCTGCCCGTCGCTCGACATCACGCGTCTCGCCTCCGGGCCGCTGGGCGGCGACCAGCAGATCGGCGCGCTGATCGTCGAAGGGCGGATCGACGGCGTGATCTTTTTCATCGATCCGCTCTCGCCGATGCCGCATGACGTTGACATCAAGGCCCTGCTCCGGCTGACGGTTGTCTACGATGTCCCGATCGCGCTGGCGCGCAAGACCGCCGATCTCCTTGTTGCGGCAGGCCTGTTCGCCTGAGCCAGGTTTGTGGCAAGTCAACGCCTCCACGCCGGTTTTCGCACGGGAGAACTTGTGAAATCGCGTTTTCGGCGCTATGAGAACGGCATCGACTTGGCCGGACGACTGGGCCGCTTTGGGACTACCGGGCGCACGTTCAGACTGCTTCTCCAAAGATCGAGACATGGGCTGGGACTTGGCCATGCCCGAAAACTGGAACGACGCGGGCCTACGGGGCCGCACGAGCATGACCTGATAGTCCAAAGGAACGACCCATGAGCACTGGAACCGTCAAGTGGTTCAACGAACAAAAAGGTTACGGCTTTATCCAGCCGGATGATGGTGGCAAGGACGTTTTCGTCCATATCAGCGCGGTGCAGCGCTCGGGTCTGCAGGGCCTGCGCGACGGCCAGAAGGTCTCGTACGAGCTTCAGGCAGACCGCCGCACCGGCAAGATGGCCGCTGTCAATCTTCAGGCGATCTGATCGGGTTCAACCGGCAGAACGACATGATGAAGGGGCACTCCTGCTCTTTCATTTGAATCTGGCCTAGGAGCCGTTCCGGCCTCGGAGCGGCTTCTTCATATTTTTCGCGCAGTGCGTGCGAAGCAACAAAAGGTTTGACGAATGGCGAAAGAAGAAGTGATCCAGTTCGAAGGCTTGGTGCTGGAACTGCTGCCGGATGCACGGTTCCGTGTGAAGCTCGACAGCGGACACGAGATCATCGCCTATACCGCCGGGAAGATGAAGAAAAACCGCATCAAGACCCTCGCGGGTGATCGTGTAACCGTCGAGATGTCGCCCTATGATCTCGAAAAGGGCCGTCTCGTGTTCCGGCACAAGGATGAGCGTTCGGGCTTCACGCCGGGTGGCGCGCGTCCGCCGCAGAAGGGCCAGCCGCCCAAGCGCCGCTGATCCGTCAAGACCCGCCGATGGGCAGGGTTCTTGTTCTCGGCAGCATCAACCGCGACCTCGTGCTCGCGGTTGAGACGCATCCGCGGCCCGGCGAGACCATTTCAGGTTCGGATATCCAGGAATTTCCGGGGGGCAAGGGCGCCAATCAGGCGGTTGCAGCGGCGCGCGCCGGGGCTGAAACCCTGCTCGTCGGTGCGCTCGGTGCGGATGGTTTTGGTGCCTCGATGCGCGCGTTCCTTACGGGCGAGGGCATTGATCTCAGCCGCGTCGTGACCGTGCCGGACCGTCCGACCGGGATCGCCGTCATCCTCGTCGACAAGAACGCGGAAAACACGGTGACGGTCTCACCGGGGGCGAATGCCGCGCTGGTGCCCGCAAACGCCGAAACCATCGATTTTTACCCCGGGGATCACGTCGTCAGTCAGTTCGAAGTGCCCGAGGCTTTCATCCGCGCGGGCTTCGCCAGAGCGCGGGCCGCCGGGGCGATCACGATTTTCAATCCGGCACCGATGAAGATGCTCGGCCCGGATCTCCTCGCGCTGTGCGATATCGTCGTCCTCAACGAGACCGAGCTGGAGGCTGCCAGCGGGGAGGCTGGCCTCACCGATATCCGGCGGATCGAGGCGGCGGCACGCGGTCTCGGGCCGGCTTTGACAATTATCGTCACGCTCGGATCAAAAGGCTGCCTTGCCGTTCATCCCGATGGCGTCATCCATGTGCCCGGGCAGGCCGTGCGCGCGGTCGATACCACCGGCGCGGGCGACTGCTTCGTCGGCGTTCTGGCGGCGGGGCTCAGCGAGGGGCTTGGCCTTGAGGTCGCGCTGCGCCGCGCCAATCGTGCGGCGGCGATCAGCGTCACCCGTGCCGGGGCGGCGACGTCGATGCCGCGCCGACACGAGATCAACTGACCGTTACGCGCTATTCCGGTTCGGCGTTGCGCTTGGCCATCATGTCCTGATAGGCGGGGCGGGCATGGCAGGCCTTCATCCAGGCGCTGATATTGGGGGCGGCCTCGAAGAGTTCCTTCGCCGGCAGGGCGTAGCGGCAGACTTCCGCGACGTTGATATCCGCAACCGTGAAGCGCCCGCCCATGATGTAGCCCGTTTTCGCCAGCTCCTTGTCGAGCACCGCGAAGGGCGCGCGCAGGGCCTCTACCGAAGCGGCTGCCAGCTTGGCATCCCGCTCCTCGGGCGGCTTGGCGGCCATGTTGTAGAGCACCTGGATCGAATGCGGCTCGACTTCGGTCGCGGCCCAGAGCGCCCACATGGCGGCAAGCCCTTCTTCGGCGACATTCGCAGGGGCCAGCGGGCCGCCGTGTTTCCTGGCCAGATACAGGTTGATCGCCAGCGATTCATGCAGCACGAGGCCGTCGTCATCGATCGACGGGATGCGCCCGTTCGGGTTCACCGCCAGAAATTCCGGTGATTTCGTGTGGATTGTTCCGGCCGGCGGCGTGCCTTTCAGGCGATTGAACTGGATAACCGGCACGTGTTTGAACGGCAGGCCCAGCTCGTTGCAGAGCCAGACATTCCGCGTCGCGCGTGAACGATAGACACCATAAATTGTCAGCATTGATTCCTCGGGGTGAAGAGACGGTATGCCCGCCAACATGGCAGGCTTCACGCCGAACACAATCGAGGCGACGTCGGGAAACGAAAAATTTCCGGGGGGGTCAGGAGGCCGCGGTCAAAGTTCCGGCAGCGCAGGGCGCCAGATCCGCAAAGACAGTGCCGATGCCGATCAGCACCGGGGCGCCTTCCGGCAGGATCGCGACACCCTCCACCAGCGCATCGAGCGTGCCGGACCAGCGCTGCTCCTCGGGCCGCGAAATCGAGGCAATGGCGCAGGCGGGAGTGTGGCGCGCAAGCCCCTCCGCCAGAAGCCGGGCCCGGATGCCGGTGGCCTGCCGCGCGCCCATGTAGATCACGAGCGTGGCGTTTGGTGCGCCGGCCCGCGCCCAGTCGATCGTCTCCGGCACCTCGCCCTTGCGCGAATGCCCGGTCAACAGCGTCAGGCTCTGTGCGTGATCGCGGTGGGTGAGCGAGCGGTTGACCGTTGCGGCCATCGCCTGCGCCGAGGTGACGCCGGGAACAACGGCAACCGGGACACCGGCGGCTTCCAGCGCGGCGATTTCCTCGCCGGCGCGGCCGAAAACCATGGGATCGCCGGATTTGAGCCGCACGACGTGCTTGCCCTGCCCGGCGAGCTTGAGCATCAGCGCGTTGATGTCGGACTGCGAACAGCTTTCGCGGCTGCCGCGCTTGCCGACCATCATGCGCCTGGCTTCGCGCCGCGCTAGTTCCAGCACCGCGTCGGAGACGAGATCGTCGAACAGGATGACATCCGCGCTTTGCAAGGCACGGACGGCCTTGATGGTCAGGAGCTCCGCGTCACCTGGCCCGGCACCGACGAGCGTGACGCGGCCGCGCGCGGTCGCAAGACCTGTCCGACTTTCCGTGATGAGACGGTCGATAGCGGCGTCGCTCTTCGAATCCATCCTGTCGCGAAAGGCGGCCTCGGAAAAACGCTCCCAGAACGTGCGTCGCTCCGGTCCCGGCTTGAGCACGCGCATGATACGCTCGCGGATCGCCTGCGCGCGGTCCGCCCAGTGCGCGAGCGTGGGCGGGATCAGCATCTCGATCCGGCGGCGGATCGCCTGCCCGAGGATCGGCGCCGCGCCATCGGTCGAAATTCCGATAACGACCGGGGAGCGGTTGACGATGGAGCCGAACTGGAAATCGCAGGTTTCCGGCTTGTCGACGGTATTGACCGGCACGCCCGCAGCCTTGGCGGCGCAGCGGAAGGCCTTGGCCTCCGCGTGATCTTCGACATCGCCGACGGCCATCGCCGCGCCGGCGAAAACATCGATCGACCACGGGCGTTGATGCAACACCAACGCGCCATCGGCGGCGCCGCGCGCGATCAGGGCGGACATCTCATCATTCACCGCTTCGGCATAGATCTCGACGAAGGCACCGCAGGCCGCGAGCAATTCCGCTTTCCACGCCGCGCCGGCCGAACCGCCAGCCAGCACCACCCGCTTGCCCCGGAGGTCAAAAAACACCGGCAGCTTGGCAAGCATGCCCAGCCGGTGCGGCCCTGTCTCCTTCGGCTTGCGGGAGTCCTCGGGTTTGCGCAGATCAGACAGCGGTCGCGAGGCGCGGATCATCGAGCATCCTCCTGATGTCACTGCGGCAGGAGCCGCAATTGGTCCCGGCCTTCAGCGCCGCGCCGATGGTCTCGAGTGTGCCGTTTCCATCCCGGATCGCGGCAGCGATCTGGTTCACGCCAACCTGGAAGCAGGCGCAGATGATGGCGCCCGGGTCCGGCCGGTCGGCGCCACCCTGGCCTGCCAGCAGGCGGAAGCGCGCCATGCCGGCGTGCGCTTCGGGCAATGCATCGGTGATGAACCCGCGCGCGAGTGCGACCGGTTTTGGCCCAACGAACAGCGCGCCGATCAGGCGGTCGTTTGCGAACATCGCCAAGCGGGCGATGCCGGCTTCCCGATCGAAATAGGCGATCCATTCGCCTGTTTCCGCTTCATGCCCGAACAGGGTGCGGGCGAAAGCCTGCCAATCCTCGGACACCTCAAGACCGGCGAGTTCGAGGCGATACCCGCCCGGTGCCGTCGCCAGCGCCCAATACGGGGCGGCGGAGGCGTCGGGTTTGATGGCGGAGACGGCAAACCCGTACCAGCGCGCTGCAAAGGGAACGATGGTCACCGGTGTGCGCTTCGAACCCGGTTGACCGGAAACGGGGTCCACGGCTGCGTTCACCAGCGCATCGGCGCGGGCGCGGGCGGCGAACTGGTCGGTCCAGTGCATCGGCAAAAAGACCGAGCCGCGCCGCTGCCGATCCGTGATCAGGGCGCGGACGATCACGCTGCCATGTGTGCTCGTCACCGTCACGAGGCTCGCGGCGGTGATGCCGGCCGCTTCCGCATCATCCGGGTGGATCTCGCAGAAGGGTTCGCCATAGTGTCCCATCAACCGCGATGCTTTGGCGGTGCGCGTCATCGTGTGCCACTGGTCGCGGATGCGGCCGGTGTTGAGCCAGAGCGGAAAGGCCTCGGAGCGGGGCTTCGACAGCGCGGGAACCGGCGTCGCGATCATCCGGGCCTTGCCGTCCGTGTGGAAGAAGCGGCCATCGGCGAAGAACCGCGTCTCCTGTGGCCCGGTGCCCGCAGGCTGCGGCCACTGGAATGGCGGGAGAGCATCAAAGCCGGCGTCCGTGACATCCGCATAGGCGCCGATGTCGAAATCGCGGCTGCCGGCATTCTCGAAGGCGGAAAGCGCGGCATGCTCGCGGAAGATCGCGGCGACATTCGGATAGTCGAAGCCGGAAAACCCCATCCGCCGCCCGACTTCGGCCAGCTGCCACCAATCCGGTTGCGCTTCGCCGGGGAGGGGCAGGAAGCCGCGCTGACGGGAAATGCGGCGCTCGGAATTGGTGACCGTGCCATCCTTCTCGCCCCAGGCCGCGGCGGGCAGCAGCACATGCGCGAAGCGGGTGGTGTCCGTGTGGCGGTTGACATCGGAGACAACCACAAACGGACAGGCGCGGAGCGCTTCCTGCACGCCATCGGCTTCCGGCAGGCTGTCCGCCGGATTGGTCGCCATGATCCAGATGGCCTTGATGCGACCCTCCGCCACGGCACGGAACATCTCGACGGCCTTGAGGCCGGGCTTGTCCGCGATGGCGGGTGAAGCCCAGAAGCGCTGCACGCGGTTCCGCGCGGCGGCATCCTCGATCGCCATATGCGCCGCCAGCACATTGGCGAGCCCGCCGACCTCGCGCCCGCCCATGGCATTGGGCTGGCCGGTGATCGAGAAGGGTGAAGCACCGGGCTTGCCGATCCGTCCGGTGAGGAGGTGGCAATTGATGATGGCATTGGCCTTGTCGGTGCCGGTGACGGACTGGTTCACGCCCTGCGAGAAGATCGTGACGACCTTCCGGGTCGTCGCGAATTCGGTGTAGAAGCCGGCGATATCCCGGGTATCAAGACCGGTGAGACCTGCGGCAACCTCGATTGTGACCGGGGCCGCCGTTGCCAGCGCGGCCTCAAGCCCTTCGACATGGGCTTCCGTATAGGCCTGATCCCGCAGGCCTTCTGCATCGAGGTGCCGGAGCAGACCGAGGAACAGCGGCACATCCTGATCCGGTTCCAGCGCGAGGTGAAGATCGGCGGCTTCCGCCGTCATCGTCCGGCGCGGATCGATCACGATCAGGCGCGTGCCCTTCGCCGCGCGGGCGGCCAGAACGCGCTGGAACAGCACCGGGTGGCACCATGCGAAATTCGAGCCGACGAGCACGATGAGGTCGGCCTCATCAAGGTCGGCATAACTCGCGGGCACGGTATCCGCCCCGAAGGCCCGCCGGTGCGCTGCGACGGAGGAGGCCATGCACAGGCGCGAATTGGTATCGATATTGCCCGAGCCGATGAAGCCCTTCATCAGCTTGTTGGCGAGGTAGTAATCCTCGGTCAGCAATTGCCCGGAGACGTAGAAGGCCACCGAATCCGGTCCGTGCTCAGCGATGGTCCGGGATAAGCGGCTCGCGACAAGATCAAGCGCCTCATTCCAACTGGCGCGGGTACCGCTGATCTCCGGGTGAAGCAGCCGGCCCTCAAGACCCAGCGTTTCGCCAAGCGCCGTGCCCTTCGAACACAGCCGCCCGAAATTCGCGGGGTGGTCAGGGTCGCCCTTGATCGACACCGTGCCATTGACCTCCCGCGTCGCGAGAACGCCGCAGCCGACACCGCAATAGGGACAGGTGGTGCGGGTGGTTGCGGACGCATCCATGGTCAGGCCGCGCGGCTGGTGAGGGCGACGGCCGAGATCAGCACACGGCCATCGACGATCCTGACCGGGATTTTCGGCGCACAACCCTTGTCAGCCCCCTGTGCCTCGCCGGTTTCAAGGCTGATCACCCAGTTATGCAGCGGGCAGGTGACGCCGTGGCCATGCACGATGCCCTGGCTGAGCGGACCGCCCTTGTGCGGGCACTTGTCACGCAGGGCGAAAATCGCGCCATCGGCTGCCCGGAACACGGCGATATCGCCACCCGCCGCCTTGACGACGCGGGCGCCGCGCAAAGGAATCTCACTGGCCGGGCCGATCTCGACCCATTCGGATGCCATGGCGTTCATGATGCGCTCCTTGTTGCGATCGTCCGGCGTCATTCGGCGGCATGCGGCAGAGCGAACGTCGCCATCGGCGCGAACTCATGCGCATCCTTGCCGGCGACGCGTTCGGCCCAGGGGTCGGTCTGCACGTATTTCTGGCTCTCAACGAAACGATCGAAGAGTTCGCGGCGCCTGTCGGCATTCTCGATCACGGCGGCCTTGATGCTGTCCGTTCCGACGCGCTTCGCCCATTTGTAGATGCGTTCGAGATAGCGCGCCTGCTCGCGGTAGAGCTGGACGAGGGCGGCGATGATCTCGATCGCCTCGTCCTCGGTTCTGGCATGACCGAGAACCTGCGTGCCCAGGATGTCGAGCCCGGCAGCGCCGGCGAAATGGATCTCGTAGCCGCTATCGAGGCAGATGACGCCGACGTCCTTGCAGGTGGCTTCCGAGCAGTTGCGCGGGCAGCCCGAGACCGCCATCTTCACCTTTGCCGGGGTCCAGGAGCCCCACATGAATTTCTCGATCTTCACGCCGAGCCCGGTCGAATCCTGCGTGCCGAAGCGGCACCAGTCCGTGCCGACGCAGGTTTTCACCGTGCGCAGGCCCTTGGCGTAGGCTGCGCCCGAGATCATCCCGGCCGCGTTGAGATCAGCCCAGACGGCGGGAAGGTCTTCCTTCTTCACCCCGAGAAGGTCGATGCGCTGGCCGCCGGTGCATTTCACGGTCGGGATCGCGAATTTATCGACGACATCGGCGATGGCGCGCAATTCCTGCGCGCTGGTCAGTCCACCCCACATGCGCGGAACGACCGAATAGGTGCCGTCCTTCTGGATGTTGGCGTGAACGCGCTCGTTGATGTAGCGGCTCTGGCCGTCGTCCGCGTACTCGCCCGGCCAGTCGCAGACGAGGTAATAGTTCAGCGCCGGGCGGCATTTAGCACAGCCGCAGGAGGTCTTCCAGCCGAGTTCCTGCATCACCGCGGGAACGGACTTCAGCGCCTTCGCCTTGATGAGGCGCCTGACATCGTCATGCCCGAGGTCGGTGCAGGCACACATCGGCTGGATGGCGGCTGGGTTATAGGCATCACCGAGCGCGAGCCTGATGACCTGCTCCACGAGCCCCGTGCAGGAACCGCAGGAGGCGGAGGCTTTCGTATGCGCCCGCACGCCGTCGAGATCGGTCAGCCCGAGCTCGTTGATTTTCGAGATGATCTTGCCCTTGCAGACGCCGTTGCAGCCACAGATCTCTGCCTCATCCGGCAAGGCTGCAACGGCCGCCATAGGGTCCATCGCGGACCCTCCCTGGTAACCCTGACCGAAGATCAGTGTCTCCCGCATCTCCGAGACATCGACGCCGCGCCGGATCATGTCGAAGAACCAGGCGCCATCGGCGACATCGCCATACATCACGGCACCGAGGATGCGGTTGTCCTTGAGCACGAGCCGCTTGTAGACCCCGCGCGTGGGATCCCGCAGCACGATCTCCTCGCGCCCCGATGCTTCCGCGAAATCGCCCGCCGAGTAGAGGTCACAGCCGGTGACCTTGAGCTTTGTCGCGGTGGCGGAAGGGTGGAACTCCGCAGCGCCGCCGAGAAGGTTCGTTGCCACAACGCCGGCCATCTCGTAGAGCGGCGCAACGAGGCCGAACACCTGCCCGGAGGCCTCGGCGCATTCGCCGAGCGCGAAAATATCGGGATCCGAGGTCCGCATGTCCGGGGTCACGACGATGCCGCGGTTGACGGAGAGTCCGGCTTCCTTGCCGAGCGTGGCGTTCGGGCGGATGCCGACCGCCATCACCACGATATCCGCCGGGTAGAGCGTGCCATCGTCGAGGCGCACACCGGTGACGCGCTTCTCGCCCTCGATCGCATGCGTGTTCGCCTTGCAATGCACTCTGATGCCGCGATTCTCGAGGCTGCGCTGGAGCAGATAGGCCGCCGCCGGATCAAGTTGGCGTTCCATCAGATGCGGCATCAGGTGCAGCACCGTCACGTCCATGCCCTGCATCTGCAGGCCCGCAGCTGCCTCCAATCCGAGCAGCCCGCCACCGATCACCACGGCCTTGCCGCCGGTCTTGGCGGCCAGCATCATCGCATGGACATCGTCGAGATCGCGGTAGGTGACGACGCCCGCAAGCTGATGCCCCGGCACCGGGATGATGAAGGGCGACGATCCCGTCGCGATGATCAGCTTGTCGAATTCGGCGATCGCGCCATGCTCGGAGGTGACTGTCCGGGCCTCCCGGTCGATCTTCACGACCTTGTGACCCTTGTAGAGCATCACGCCGTGCCGGATGTACCAGCCGTCACCGTGGATGACGATGTCGTCATAGGTCTTCTCGCCGGACAGGACGGGCGAGAGCATGATGCGGTCGTAGTTTACCCGCGGTTCGGCGTTGAACACCGTGATCTCGAAGGCCTCCGGCGCGGTCTCGAACAGCTTTTCGAGGGCGCGGCCCGGCGCCATGCCGTTGCCGATGATGACAAGTTTCTGCTTCATGGCCCTGTCCTCACGCCGCCTCGATCAGCCGGTGGCGCTCATAGAGGAAGCGCAGGACCGCTTCGCGCGCGCCGATGTAGCGGGGGTCCGAAACGAGATCGAGCCGCTTGCGCGGGCGGGCCAGCGGAACGGCCAGCACGTCGCCGATGCGGGCAGAAGGGCCGTTGGTCATCATCACGATGCGGTCCGAGAGCAGCACGGCCTCGTCCACGTCATGCGTGATCATGATCATCGTGTTGCCGAGGCGGGCGTGGATATCCATCACGCTGTCCTGCAGGTGGGCGCGGGTCAGCGCATCGAGCGCGCCGAAAGGTTCATCGAGCAGCAGGATCTTCGGTTCCATCGCGAGCGCGCGGGCAATGCCGACGCGCTGCTTCATGCCACCCGAGATTTCGTTCGGGCGCTTGTCCTTGGCGTGACCCATCTGGACGAGATCGAGGTTCTCCAGGATCCAGGCGTGGCGCTCGGCCTTGGATTTCCTGCCGGAAAACACCTTGTCGACCGCGAGTTTCACGTTCTCGTAGACCGTGAGCCACGGGAGCAGCGAGTGGTTCTGGAACACCACCGCGCGTTCAGGGCCGGGGGCGTTGACCTCGCGGTTCTCCAGCAGCACCGCGCCGGCGGAAACCTGCGTCAATCCGGCGATGAGGTTCAGCAGCGTCGATTTTCCGCAGCCGGAATGGCCGATGATCGAGACATACTCACCCTTCTCGATCACGAGATTGATATCACTGAGCACCTCGGTCGTCTGGCCGCCACGGCTGAAGGACTTGTCGATATGGTCAAGCTTGAGATAGCCGGTCATCACATGCTCTCCTTATTGTGCTGAGGTGCCGCGGGTGACGAGACCGCCGATGAAGGCCACCAGCCGGTCGAGCGCGAAGCCGACGAGGCCGATGTAGAGAAGCGCGACGATGATGTCGGAGAGCTTGGAGGAATTCCAGGCGTCCCAGATGAAGAAGCCGATCCCGACGCCGCCGGTGAGCATTTCCGCCGCGACGATCGCGAGCCACGAA
The DNA here is from genome assembly GCA_009773635.1 of Beijerinckiaceae bacterium. Classification (GTDB taxonomy): domain Bacteria; phylum Pseudomonadota; class Alphaproteobacteria; order Rhizobiales; family Beijerinckiaceae; genus Rhabdaerophilum. Next base: position 29,214 of record WSYC01000004.1, read on the forward strand.
AGGCCGATGCCGATGCGAAGTCCGGTGAAGATGTAGGGCGCGGCCGAGGGCACCATGATCTTGAAGAAATACTCGACCGTATTGAGCCGGAGCACCTCGGCGACGTTGCGGTAATCCTGCGGGATATTGCGGATACCGACGGCGGTGTTGATGATCACCGGCCAGATCGAGGTGATGAAGATCACGAAGATCGCGCTCGGGTTCGCGTCGCGGAAGGCAGCCAGCGAAATCGGCAGCCACGCCAGCGGCGGCACGGTACGCAGCACCTGGAAGATCGGGTCAAGGCCGCGCGTGGCCCAGATCGACTGGCCGACGAGCGCGCCGAGAAGCACGCCGACAACAGCCGCCAGTCCGAAGCCGATCGCCACGCGCTGGAGCGAGATGAGAATGCGATAGCCAAGTCCGATGTCCTGCGGGCCGTTGTTGAAGAACGGCTGGAGGATGAGATCCTTCGATTCCGCCCAGATCACGCTCGGGGCTGGCAGCGAGGCGCCCGGTTTTGCGAAGGCGATCTGCCAGATGATCATGATCACCGCCAGAACGATCAGCGGCGGCACCACGGTCACGGCGATCTCGCGCGCCCGCGTCAGCATCAGGCCACTGCGCACCTCCGGCTTGCGGGCCGGGAGCGTGACAACAGCGCCCTGCGGTGGTGCGGCGGGGGCGACGAGAGAGGCGGGTTTCAGAGCCGGAGCAGCCATGGCGTGTCCTTTCAATCGGAGAGAGCCGCGCGCCGGTTGCCCGGCGCACCGGAACATCAGGCGATGCGCTTGACGGCGAGCGACTTGAGGTAAGCCATCGGGTCGGCGGGGTCGAACACCTTGCCGTCGAAGAATTTTTCGACGCCGCGGCTGTCGCCGGTGGGATACCCCACAAGGCCGAGGCCCTTGGCGGCTTCGATCCAGAGATCGGAACGGTTCGTCTTGTTGACGAGTGCCTTGATGTCCAGCGTCGGCTCGAACTTGCCCCAGCGGATGTTCTCGGTGATGAACCAGCTGTCGAGGCTCTTCCAGGGATAGGAGACCTCGCCCGATTTACCCCAGAACTTCATCAGAAGGTTCGTGCCCTTGGCCTCACGGCCGTTGCCGTAGTTGATATCACCCTTGATGCGGCCGATAATGTCCGGCACCGGCACGTTGAACCACTGGCGACGGCCGATGATCTCGGCCATCTCCTGCTTGTTCTCCATTTTCTCGCACCAGGCCTGCGCTTCCATCGTCGCCATCAGGATCGCGAGCGTCGCCTTGGGGTTGGCATCGACCCAGTCTGCGCGCATGCCGAGGATCTTCTCCGGATGCTTGAACCACAGCTCGCCCGTGGTCGCGGCGGTGTAGCCGATGCCCTGATTGACGAGTTGCTCGTTCCACGGCTCGCCCACGCAGAAGGCGTCCATATTGCCGACCTTCATGTTCGCCACCATCTGCGGCGGCGGCACGACGATGGTCGAGACATCCTTGTCCGGGTCGATGCCGCCAGCGGCGAGCCAGTAGCGGATCCAGAGATCATGCGTGCCGCCGGGGAAGGTCATCGCGACCTTCACGTCCTTGCCGGAGGCCTTCTTTTTGGCGAAGGCTTCCTTGAGCTTGGAGGCATCGAGCCCGGCACCGGTATCCTTGAATTCATTGGAAACCGAGATCGCCTGGCAGTCCTCGTTGAGGTTCAGCAGCGTATACATCGGCAGCGGCTGCGAATTCTGCATCACCTTGCCGGTGGAATAGAGATGCGTCTTCGGGCGCAGGATATGGCCGCCGTCGATACCGTTGGCCTTGGTGCCCAGCGCCATGTTGTCGCGCGTCGCACCCCAGGAGGCCTGCTTGGCGATATCCATGTCCGGCACGCCGTGCTTCGCGAAGAAGCCCTTTTCCTTGGCGATCACCAGCGGCGCGGCATCCGTCAGCGCGATATAGCCGAGCTTGGTGCCTTTCACCTCCGGGCCGGTGCCTTGCGCGAAAACGCCACCGGGGGACAGGATGCGCGCCGCTGCCAGGGTGGCGGCGGTCGAAACGCCGAATTTGAGAACATCACGTCGGGAAGTGCGATCTCCGGTTGTCGCAGAGGTTTCGGGCACAAAAGTCGGTCTGGACATCACATCTCTCCTGTTCAACCGGCACTGCCGCGTTGGCTTCGCCTGCCAGAAACAAAAAACCGCCGGAGAATCCCGACCCCGCAACAAGCGGTTTCGCGTTCATCCGGCGGCGCTGCCGAGGATCCGGGAAGGCCGGATCAAAAATAGGGGGTCGTCAGCCCGTCATTGAGCCAGAGAGGGATTTGCACGAGGCGTGCCAAAGAGAGATTTTTTGTCAAAAAACAAAAAAACATAATCATAACAATATGATATAATTCTATTGGATCGGATGTCGGGGTCGAAAACGATGTGCGAGCCCGCGCCTTCATCCGCCTTGTTGCGGCGCACAATGATGAATTTTTGAGCATTAATCTCGTTGATTGCGCTCAGGCGCGATCACGCGCTGTCTGCCCGGCGACATAGGCGGCAAGAGTGTCCGGATCGAAAGGCCGGTCATCGAAAAAGGCAGAGGTCAACGCCTGCGCCGCGCTGGAGGCGTCACCTTTGGCGGGCGAACAGCACGCCAGAAAGAGATCGGGCGTGAAGCTCGCTTTTGCACGGTCGATCGCCTGCGGCGACATCGCAGCCTGCCCCCAACGGATCATCTGGCTCAGGAACCAGAGCGCCGCTTCCGGCGACGGGAGGTTCGCAAGGCCGCCGCCGAAAATCCCGGCGCTCCCCAGGGTGATGGGCACGCCATCGGCGAGCCGCATCGTGCCATCGAGCGGCGCCACAATGTCCTCGACCGGAAGGTTCAGCCGGGTCGGGCCGGCCAGAATGCCGGCGAGCTCGCCGGCGTTGGCGGGGTCTGCACACCAGCGTGCAGCATCGAGCATCGCCCGGATCAGCGCGGTCACCGGCTGCGGATGGTCTGCCGCCCAGTCGGCACGCAGACCGAGAACCTTCTCGGGGCCGCCGCGCCAGATCGCGGATTTCGTCAGGATGATGCGGCCGCCAAATCGCCGGGCAGCATTTGAGTTCCACGGCTCGCCCACGCAGAACCCGTCGACCGAGCCGGATGCCAGCGCGTCGGGCATCAACGGCGGCGGCAGGATCGCGATCTCGACATCGACATCCGGCCGGATGCCGCTCGCCGCCAGCCAGTAGCGCAATTCGTAGTTATGTGCGGAATAGGGGTGCACGACCGCGAAGGTCAGTTTGCGCGCACTGGCGCGGATCGCGGCCTTCAGCGCGGCGCCGATCGCCACGGGGTCGTTGGCCGTGAGACCTTCATCACCGGCTCGCATCGCCTGCCAGAGCGCATCGGACACGGTGATGGCGTTGCCCCCAGGCCCAAGCGCCATCGGCGCGATCAGCGGACTGTCGAGCGGCGTCAGGCCCAGCGCCGCAGCGACGCTCATCGGCGCCAGCATATGCGCAGCCTCGAAATGGCCGATGGCAAGGCGGTCGCGGATATTGGCCCAGGAGCTCTCGCGGATCAGCTGGAGGTCGAGCCCGTGCTCGGCTGCGAAGCCCTTGTCTGCCGCGATGATGGGGATGGCCGCATCCAGCAACGGCATGAACCCGAGGCGGATGGTCCGGTGGGGCACAGCACGCGTCATTCCTTGCCTCCCAGAAGCAGCCCGGCGCTGTCCACCAGCGCCCGCGCGACATCGCCCATCCTGCGGCTCTGCTGCATGGCTGTGCGACGCAGCAAATGGTGGGCTTCATCTTCGCTCAACCCGCGCGATTTCATCAAAATCGACTTGGCGCGGTCGACCGCCTTGCGATCTTCCAGTGCCATTTTGGTATCTTCGAGCTCCAATTTCAGCCGGGAGTAGGCATTGAAGCGCGCAATGGCCATATCGAGGATGGACTTCACGCGGTCCTTGCGCAAGCCGTCGACGACATAGGCGGAAACTCCGGCGCCAATCGCAGCTTCCATCATCTCGGTATCGGATTGATCGACAAACATGGCGATCGGCTTCTCGATCGCCCGGCTCATCTGCAGGAGATGTTCGAGCTGATCGCGGTTCGGGTTCTCGAGGTCGATGACGATCACGTCCGGCGACAGCTCGGTAATACGCCGCAGAAGCCCGTTCATTTGTGTGATGACGGTGACATCCGCATGGCCGGCCTCGCGCAGCCCGTCCTCGATGATCGACGCGCGGATGCGGTTCTCGTCGAGGATCAGGATGGAGAGATCCGGCGAAACCATCGGGCGGTGGCATCCTCGGTCGCATCCGGCGCGGGCGGGAACGCCGGAACATGTTGCACTGCCGCATGGTTGCGATGCCTGAGGCGCGGGATCAACCGGAATCTTCGGGTTTCGGAAAAATCCGCGACCGGCGACCACGGACGCTTCACAACAGGCGGCGAAGCGTTTTCAATTCCCGTGCATCCAGATGCGGCCCTGCCGGGTATCGGATTGGATCGACGCGGAATGGTCGGGGTGAGGCATGATGGATCAACAAGCGAGTGCCACGGTGGATATTGGCTTTTTCCTGCGCGAAATCGCGCAAGGCAAGGTCGATTCGTTCCGCTGTCTCTATGATGTCGAGGCCGCCAGGATGCTGGGCATCGCGCTGCGCATCCTGAAACGCCGGGCGCTGGCCGAAGAGGCGGTGCACGACGCCTTCATCAGCATCTGGAACCACGCGGCCCGCTACGAGGCACGCCTCGGCTCGCCCCGCGCCTGGATCCATACCATCGTCCGCAACCGCGCGCTCAACATCCTGCGCGGCGAGGCGCGCACCGAGCTTACCGACCAGATCGAGAGTTTCGATGCGGCCAGCGACGACGAGAGCCCGGAGGAGATCGTCAGCCGCCTGTCGGATGCCGATGCTCTCAAGCATTGCCTCGGCGGCCTTGATGAAACACCGCGCCAGACGGTGCTGCTGGCCTATGTGCAGGGCCTCAGCCATGGCGAGATCGCAGCTCGTCTCGGCATTCCGCTCGGCACCATCAAGAGCCGGATCCGCCGTTCCCTGATCGCCCTGAAGGAGTGCCTGGGATGAGCATCAACGCCGAACGCATCGCCCTTGCAGGGGAATATGTCCTCGGGCTGCTCGATCCCGCCGAACGAGAGCGTGTCGATGAGCGTGCCGCAACCGACGCGGCTCTTGTGACGGCGATCTGCGATTGGCAGCGGCATTTTTCCGCGATCGATGCCGCGGCGGTGCCGATGGTGCCGTCACCGGGCCTCTGGGACCGGATCGACGCCAGCATCGGGGATAGTGCCCAGCAGTCGCGGCGCAAGGCCGGCGGCGGGCTTGGCACTGCCCTGTCGCGTTTCTGGAACTCCTTCGCGATCTGGCGACCGCTGGGAATGGCCGGGGCTTTCGCATCGCTGGTTTTTGCGGTGCTGCTGGCGATCCGCATCGCCGGTGGGCCTGAGGTGCCACAACTTGTCGCGGTGCTCACTGCGCCGGATGGCCGCGCGGCGGCGGTTGTCAACGCCTATGCTGATGGCACCGTGCAGCTCGTGCCGCTTGATGCGATCGCGGTGCCGGAAGGGCGCGTGCTCGAGGTCTGGACCCTGCAGACGCGCGAGCGTGGCCCGGTATCCTTGGCGCGGATGGACAAGGCGCGCACCATCAGGCTCGATCTCAAGGGGCTTTCGGCGGCTGAGGTCGGGCACCTCTTCGAGATCACGCTGGAGCCTGATGGCGGCAGCCCGACCGGACGCCCGACAGGACCGGTGCTGATGAAGGGTCTTGCCGCGACGCGGCTCTGAAAAAGATTATACAAAATGCAGAAAGGGCCAAACGCACGCTTTTCTTTTGGACGCAGGCGCGCGAGAACCCTTCAACTGAACACATCAAGAGGTTTCCATGGATCTCGGTATCAAGGGTAAGGTCGCGCTGGTCACGGCCTCCAGCAGCGGGCTCGGCGCGGCGATCGCGACCGTGCTGGCGGAAGAAGGTGCGGCGGTTGCCATCACCGGCACGAACGCCGAGAAGCTCGCGGCCACCGCGACGGCGATCCGCGCCAAGGGCGGCACAGTGATCTCCCTCGTGTGGGATCTCGGTGATCTCGCCCTGATCGAGCCGATGATCGCGAAGGTCGAGGCCGAACTCGGGCCGATCGACATTCTCGTCAACAACACCGGTGGTCCGCCGGCCTCTCCGGCCTCCGGCCAGCCGCAGGATGTCTGGCTGAAGCATTTCAATGCGATGGTGCTCTCGGTCATCGCCATCACCGATCGCGTGCTGCCGGGCATGAGGGCGCGGCAATGGGGCCGTGTGATCACCTCGACCTCGATGGGCGTGGTCGTGCCGATCCCCAATCTCGGCATGTCCAACACGTTGCGGGCGAGCCTCGTCGGCTGGTCGAAGACGCTCAGCCGCGAGGTCGCGAAGGAGGGCATTACGGTGAACGTGATGGCGCCGGGGCGAATCCTCACCGACCGCACCCGCGCGCTTGATGCCGGCGCCGCCAAGCGCGAAGGTAAATCCGTCGAGGAGATTTCCGCCGCCTCCGCCGCGCAAATCCCGATGGGGCGTTATGGCGATGTCCGGGAATTCGCCGATGTTGCGGCGTTCCTCGCCAGCGCGCGCGCGTCCTATGTCACCGGCTCGGTGATCCGGGTCGATGGCGGCGTGATTCCCAACGTCTGATTCGCAGCCGAGAGTTCCCATGACCATCACCTTCAAAACTCCCGACGTTCTCCCGCTCAGCCCCGAAACGCTCGCCGCGCTCAAGGGCGTGACGACGGCGACGCTGACGACCATCCTGCTCAAGAAGGGGCTGCGCAACGTGTGGCTGCGTGGCGCAAAGCCGATCCGCACCGGGCAGCCGCGTCTTGTCGGCCGGGCGTTCACGCTGCGCTTCGTGCCCGCGCGCGAGGATCTCGCGACACCCGAAAGCTGGTCCTCGCCGATCTCGACCCGTGCCGCCATCGAGGCGATGCCGGAAGGCGTGATCGCGGTGGTCGATGCCATGGGCGTGCAGGACGCCGGGATTTTCGGCGATATCCTCTGCGCGCGCATGGCGAAGCGGAAGGTGAGCGCGCTTGTCTCCGATGGCGTGGTGCGTGATGCCGCCGGCGTGCTCGGCACCGGCCTCCCGGTCTGGTGCTCGGGCGTTGCCGCGCCAGCTTCTGTCGCGGGTCTTACCTTCGTCGACTGGCAGCTGCCCGTCGGCTGCGGCGGCGTTGCCGTCTTCCCGAACGATGTGATCGTCGCGGATGATGACGGCGCGGTCGTGATCCCGCAGGCGCTGGTCGAGGCTGTCGTGCCGCTCGCCGTCGAGCAGGAGCGCATGGAAGCCTGGATCATGCTGGAGGTCGAGAAGGGCGTGCCGCTGCCCGGCCTCTACCCCATGAACGCGGAAACCAAGGCGCGCTACGACGCCTCGAAGAAGTAATCACCCTGTCCGTCTCCGGCCGGGTTTCCGGCCGGACGTGGGATCGTCGTTTATGTGCGCCGGTTATTCCGCCGCCTGAACCTTCAGCACGCCGCGGCGGATCTGGTCTTCCTCGATTGATTCAAACAGCGCCCGGAAATTGCCCTCGCCGAAGCCATCGTCGCCCTTGCGCTGGATGAACTCGAAGAAGATCGGCCCGATCACGGTTTTCGAGAAAATCTGGAGGAGGATCTTGGTCTCGGCGCCATCAACGACGCCCTCGCCATCAATGAGGATGCCGTGCTTCCGCATGTGGTCGAGCGGCTCGGTGTGGCCATTTACGCGGGCATGGCTCTGCTCGTAGTAGGTGTCCGGCGGGCCGGGCATGAAGCGGATGCCGTTATCGGCCAGCTTGTCGGTTGACGCATAGATATTCTCGGTGGCGACCGCGATATGCTGGATGCCTTCACCCTTGTATTTCCTTAAGTATTCCTCGATCTGGCTGTGATCATCCGCGCTTTCGTTGATGGGGATGCGGATGCGCCCGCACGGCGAGGTCAACGCGCGGGAGAACAGGCCGCTTGCCTTGCCCTCGATATCGAAGAAGCGGATCTGCCGGAAATTGAACAGCTTGATGTAGAAATTCGACCAGAGATCCATGTTCCCGCGGAACACGTTGTGCGTGAGATGGTCGAGGTAGTAGAAGCCGACGCCTTCCGGCTTCGGATCGACCGGGCCAAGCCAGGTGAAATCCGCGTTCGTATAGACCGAGCCCTTCGCACCATATTTCTCGACGAAATAGAGCAGCGAGCCGCCGATGCCCTTGATCGCCGGCACATCCAGCACCTTGCCCGGGCCATCGTAGGGCTCGGCGCCGAGCGCGACGGCATGATCGAAGGCGGCTTTCGCATCGACGACGCGCCAGCCCATCGAGGGCGCGCACGGCCCGTGCTCCGCGACGAATTTCGCGGCGAACGAGGCCGGATCGGCGTTCAGGATGTAGTTGATATCGCCCTGCCGATAGAGGGTGATCGACTTCTTCTTGTGGCGCGCGACGGGCTTGTAGCCCATCTGCTGGAACAGGATCGCGAGTTTTTCCGGGTTTGGATGCGCGAATTCGACGAACTCGAAGCCATCGGTCCCGGCCGGGTTTTCGGCGGAAATCACCGCTGGCGGCGCATCATGCGGAAACGGACCCATTATTCTCTCCCGGAATTAGTTCTTCAGGGAAGAAAAATAGCGCGGATTTCGCGCATGAGGCGCGCATAATGAGGCTTCGTGCGCGGTGACATCGTCGAAATCTTGCGTTTTGATCCAGATCAATGCATGAGTTGTGCATGGACACATTCGATCTCAAGATCCTCGATGCCCTCCAGCGCGATGGACGGCTCACCAACAACGAGCTGGCGGAGAAGGTCGGGCTTTCAGCCTCCCAATGCTCGCGGCGACGTGCCCAGCTTGAAGCGGATGGTATCATCCGCGCCTATCACGCCGCGCTTGAGCCGGAGGCTGTCGGTCTGAAGGTTCAGGCCTTTGTCCAGATCACGCTCGCGGCGCATTCGCCGGACAACTCCCGCCGCTTTCAGGCGTTGATCGACGATGTGGAGGCCGTGCAGGAGGCGTTTGCGGTCACCGGCGAGGCGGATTATCTCGTCAAGGTCATCGTCGAGGATTTGCCGGCACTGGCGCGGCTGCTCAACGATGTCTTCCTGCCGAACGAGAGCGTCGCGCATGTGCGCTCGATGGTGGCGCTGACCTGCCTGAAGGACGCCCGCACGCTGCCGCTCGATCCCAAGCTCAAAACTCGGTGATATCAGCGCATGCCGCTTTCTTTCGCCGCTTTTCGGGTTAGATAGTCGCTCATCTTGTGCGCCCTACGGCGCGATTTCCTGCATTTGCGCCTGATCGCGCGCCCACGAGGATTTTTTCGTCCATGCGCCCATTCGCCTCCCTGCGTTTTCTCGCGCTTGCTATCGGTGCACTCTCGCTTCTTGCACTCGGGCTCACGCTGTCGGGGGTGAATGCCAATGTGCCGGTGTATGTGGCGGCTGCGGGTCTTGCGTTGGCGGCGGGCATGCTGGTGCCATCACAGATCGGGGCGTTCGGTCGTTTTTTTGTCGTCTTCTACGGGCTGGGATATCTTGGCCTGATTGCCATCTTCCTCGCGCAGCCATGGCTGCCGGAGGCGATCCAGAATCTGTCGCCGCCCCCGCTCACCGGTTTCACGGCCGCGGCTTTCGGGCTTCTGGCTATCGGCCTTGTACGCATCCCGGTGATCGCGAATATCTTTGCAATCGCGGACCCTTATTTCGAAACCGGGGATCGGCGCCCGATCAGATTACCTTTCTTCGGCACGGTGACCGCGTCCGAAAAATGGATCGCCTATATCCTGCTGGGCATCATCATCCTGATCAATCTGGCGCAGGTCGGTATCTCCGTGAAGCTCAGCTTCTGGGGGCGTGACTGGATCGATTCGATCCAGAACAAGAATGCGCCGGAGTTCTGGCGCCTTCTGTTTCAGGTCTGGGTGCCGTGGGTCGCGGTGCTGATCGCCTCGAACGTCGTGGAATTCATCCTGCTGTCGGTGTTCAAGATCCGCTGGCGGTCGTGGACCACGACACGCCTCATCGCGCGCTGGCTCGACAAGGGCACGCACTACCGGCTCCAGTTCAATGGTGGCGCCGTCGACAACCCGGATCAGCGCATTCAGGAGGACGTCAACAAGTACATCTCGACGACCTATTCGCTGACGATCAGCATGATCTCGGAGCTCTCCAAGCTGATCTCCTTCTCCGTGATCCTGTGGGGGCTTTCCGCAGCGCTTTCAATTCCAGGCACGGACACGAAAGTGCCGGGCCTGCTGTTCTGGATGGCGTTGCTTTACGCGGGGATCGGCACGCTGATCGCACACAAGATCGGTCGACGCCTGATTCCGCTCAACTTCCAGCAAGAGCAATACGAAGCAAACTTCCGCTTCAGCCTTGCGCGCCTGCGGGAATACGCCGAGCCTATCGCCCTTCTTTCGGGTGAAAACGCCGAGAAAGAGACCTTGGGCCAGCGGTTCAGCCTGGTGATCACCAATTTCTTCCGCATCGTCGGAGTGCAGAAGTGGCTGACAGCCTTCACACAGCTCTATGGCTCATCCAACAGCGTCATTCCCTACATCGTGGCCGCGCCCTTCTATTTTGTCGGGCAGATTTCCTTCGGCGTGCTCAACCAGACCGCCGGCGCCTTCTCGCGCGTCGATGCCGCACTTTCCTTCTTCATCGATCGCTATGCGACGCTCGCTGACTACAAAGCGGTTGTCGACCGCCTCTCCGGCTTCGACAAATCCATCGATGCCGCCATCGCGCAGCGCGATGCCACGAAAATTGACCGCAAGCCGGTGGGGCGTGCTGATATCCATATCCCCGCGCTCAGTCTCGCGCTGCCTTCGGGTAAGGTGATCGCTGATATCCGCGATGTCACCCTTCGCCGGGGCGAGCGCACGCTGCTCGTCGGGCCTTCGGGCTCCGGTAAATCGACGTTGTTCCGCGCCATCGCCGGCATCTGGCCGTTCGGCGCAGGCACGATCGAGCAGCCGGGCGGCAAATCGGTGATGCTGCTGCCGCAGCGGCCCTATATTCCCATCGGCACCCTGCGTGGCGCGATCAGCTATCCCGCCATCGAGGGCGTGCATGCGGATGAGGCGATCCTGCGCGCGCTCGATGCCGTGCATCTGCCGGCGCTCAAGGGGCGGCTCGACGAGGAGGCCAACTGGTCGCAGATCCTCTCGGGCGGCGAGCAGCAGCGGCTCGCGGTGGCGCGGGCGCTTCTGGCCAAGCCGGAGTGGCTCTTCCTCGACGAGGCGACGGCGGCGCTCGACGAACCGCTGGAGGAGGCCGTCTATGCGGCGATCCGCAGCAACCTGCCGGAGACGACGATCGTCTCGATCGGCCATCGCTCCAGCCTGATCGACAACCACGACCGGCGCATCGAGATGCGGCTCGGTGCGGAGGACCTCTATTCGATCGCGGACTACCCCGTTCGCGCGTAACGCGCGCCGGGTTCAAACCGAGCGGGCGGCTCAGGCGCTTCGGGCGAGGCTCGCCTGCCCGCGCGCGCGGACGGCGGCAACCAGCCGGTCGAACAGCGGGTTCTCGGCGCTGAAAGCGTATTCGGGGGTGGAGACGAGAACACGTTTCGCGCCGTGTGAGATCAGGAGATCGGAAATGCCCGGCACTGCGGATTTCGCGACCAGAAGACTGAGCGTCACCCGGTCTCCGGTGAGAAATTCGCAGCCCTGCGCTTCAAGCGCGCCAGTGAGTGCCGCATCGGCCGGGGAAGCCAGTGTCGTCCTCAGCTCGCGCTTCGAACGCGCCTCTTCCTCGGCGTGGATGCGTGCGAGCACGAGGCGGGCAAGCTCCTGCGCGCCGTCGGACCATTCGGCGTTGAGGGCGGCGACAAGATTGGCTTCCGATTTCAGCATCGTGCCGTCATCGAGCACTTTCAGCGCATTTGCGGCCAGCGTGGAGCCGGTCGTGGTGATATCGACGATGATATCCGCCGTGCCCGCCGCCGGCGCACCCTCGGTCGCCCCGAGGCTCTCGACGATGCGGTAATCCGCGATGCCGTGCTTCTTGAAGAAGCGGCGGGTGAGGTTGACGTATTTGGTCGCAACCCGCAGGCGGCGCGTCTGCTTGAGGCGGAAATCAGCGGCGACTTCCTCGATATCGGCGATTTCATGCACGTCGATCCAGGCTTCCGGCACGGCAACGACGACATTCGCATGGCCGAAGCCGAGCGGAGCCAGCATCTCGACCTTGCTCGCGGGGTCAGCCAGCGTCTCCTCGATGAGATCAGCACCGGTCACGCCGAAATGCACCGCACCGCGTGCGAGTTCGCCGACGATTTCGGACGCCGAGAGAAACGCAACCTCGACGCCGGCAAGGCCGGTGACCGAGCCGCGATAATCCCGCGCGCCGCGCGGCTGCACGATCGGCAGACCGGCGCGGGCAAAGAACGCGAAGGTGTTTTCCTGCAGGCGCCCCTTCGAGGGCACGCCGATGGTGAGAACGGGCTTGCTCATTTTGAGGTCTCCGCTGCTGTCAGCCTGTCGGCCCAGATCGCCGCGCCGATAGCGGGCACCTGCTGGCCGGAGACCGCATGGCCGAGGCGCTCGAACAGCCGGTCATAGCGCCCGCCGGCCGCGAGCGGGCGATCGGACCGCGCCGCGAGGCGAATGTCGAATACGAAGCCCGAGTAATAATCCATCGAACGCGAGAAGCCGGCGGAAGCCTTGATCTGGTCGAGCGGCAGGCCGCGCGCATCGAGAAAGCCGGTGCGGCTTTCGAAGCGGTCGAGCGCGGCATCAAGCCCGAGGCTTGCCTCCTGCGACAGCGTCCGCAGCCCGGTCGCGACATCATCCGGGTTGCCCTCGATCGCGATGAAGCGACGCAGGACTTCCGCCTGCTCCGTGCCGAGCGTCTGCGCATCCTCGCGAGCGCGTTCGAGGAATCGGCCGGCGATATCTTCCGCCGAACGCCCGCCGGTGGCGGTGATGCCGGCCATCGAGAGGAGATCCTTGACGAAGGCTTTGGCTTCCGAGGGGTCGGCGCCCTTGAGCGCATCGAGCACGCCGGAATAGCGCGCAAGACCGCGCGGTTCGGCCTTGCGCTCGGCAAGGCGGGCAGGGTCGATCAGCGTCGCAAGGCGGCCTTCGCCCAGCGCCAGCGCCAGCCGGCGGCTGGTGGCGGCATCGAGCGCGAGCGCGTTCAGCACACCCGCAAACAACCCGAGATCGCCGATGGTGATCGCGAGCCTTTCCGGCCCGACGGCTTCGCTGACAGCACCATATGTCTCGGCAAGAATATCGGCATCGGCAGCTTCACGGTCGGTGCGGCCGATGGATTCGAGGCTCGCCTGCACGAATTCGCCGCTCTCGCCCGGGCGGTGGCGGAACACGGGGCCGAAAAACACCTGATCGACCCGGCGGCCGACAACGCCCGATTTCAGATAGGCAAGCGCGGCGGGAATGGTGAATTCCGGCCGGAGGCACATCTCCGTGCCTTCCTCGTCGGTGGTGAGGAACAGGCGGCGGCGGATATCCTCGCCGGAAAGTTCGAAAAACGGCTCGGCGGGCTGGAGCACGGCGACATCGGCATGGGCAAACCCGGCACGCACCAGCCGGGCGACAAGATCAGCGCCGACGCCCGTATCCTTGGCCGCGGTTTTGGCCGGGGTAGCCCGGATTTCACTCAGATCGCTCATCGCTCATCGCCTCGCGCGGGAATTCTCCCGATGATGGCAGCCGCATATCACTCCTCGCGCGGCCTCGCGAGGGAAAACCGGTTTTGGCCTTAACCGAATGCGTGAACGGGGGCGTTTGTCCGGGCGTCATGGCCGGGTTTAGCCCGGCCATCCACGACTTCCGGCAATGACTTCTGGCGACGATAAGTCATGGATACCCGCCCCAAGGGCGGGCATGACGATGGAGGCTCACCCCCGCCGCGCCAGCACTTCCCTGACCTTCGCGACGACATCGGAAACCGGGGCTTCGAACTGCGCCTCCGCCTGTTTGGCGAGGTAATCCGCGCGGTCCTTGCCGCCCGATTGAAGCTCCGCGCCCAAGATCAGATCCTTGATCTGAACCGTGCCCTTTTCGCGCTCGGACGAGCCCTGAATGATGCCGACGGGGCAGTTGCGGCGGTCGGCGTATTTCATCTGCGCCTTCATGCCGGAAGAACCGAGGTAAATCTCGCTGCGGATGCCGGCATTGCGCAAGTCCGCGACGATTTTCTGGTAGCTCGCCATGCCCTCGGCATCGCGGTCCATCGCCAGCACGAGGACGGGGCCGGGTTCTGATGTCGTCGTGATCTTGCCAAGCGCCTGAAGCGCGGCGAGGAGCCGCGAAACGCCGATGGAAAAGCCGGTCGCCGGCACCGGTTCGTTCAGGAAGCGCGAGACGAGGCCATCGTAGCGCCCGCCGCCGCCTACCGAGCCGAAACGGACGGGTTTGCCGTCTTCATCAGCAGTGTCGAACAGCAGTTCGGCCTCATAGACCGGGCCAGTGTAATATTCGAGGCCCCGCACGACGGAGGGGTCGATACGAATGCGGTCAGTCTCATAACCTGCCGCACGTATAAGAATCCGCATCGTTTCAATTTCCTGCAAGCCTTCCTCGACGAGACTCGGCAGGTCGCTAGTCTGGAGAATATCGCAAAGATATTTCCTATAGACGGCGATAGAAAATGGCTTTCGCCAACCTCGATTGAAGAATCTGTGTGCACGTTCTAGTCGCGTCTGACGTTCGAAAAACCAAGGTTTGAACAACGTAATTGAGCTAATTACCGCATTATTTGCCGTCTGTGAAAGATTTGCTCCGGCTGTATAGTCACCGCTGTCATCTTTTCGACCTGCACTAAGCAATTGTTGGACGCCAATCGGGCCAAATTTGTCAAGTTTGTCCATCGCCCGGAGCACGATCAGCCGGCGTGCCGCATTCTCGTCACCGCCGAGGCCAATGGCTTCCATCACACCATCGAGCACTTTCCGGTTATTCACCTTGATGACGTATTGGCCGCGCGGAATGCCCAGGGCTTCCAGCGTATCGGCCGCCATCATGCAGATTTCGGCATCTGCCGCGACGCTGGCCGCCCCCACCGTATCGGCATCGAACTGCATGAACTGCCGGAAGCGCCCCGGACCCGGCTTTTCGTTGCGGAACACCCAGCCCGCGCGATAGCTGCGGAAGGGTTTCGGCAGGTTCTGCCAGTTCTCCGCACAATAGCGCGCGAGCGGCGCGGTGAGATCATAGCGCAGGCTCATCCACTGGTCGTCGTCATCGCGAAGCGAGAACACGCCGGAGTTCGGCCGGTCCTGATCGGGCAGGAATTTCCCCAAAGCGTCAGTATATTCGAGGAAGGGCGTCTCCAGCGCGTCGAACCCGTAGCGGGAATAGACCTCGCGGATCGTCGCCATCATCGCCTCTGTCGCGGCGAGATCGGCGGGGCCGCGATCAGCGAGGCCGCGCGGCTTGCGGGCTTCGGTCTTCGCGGGGGGCGTTGTGTCGGAATGGGTCTTTTCGGTGCTCATGGGGCGCGTTTAGCGCTGCACGCGCCGCTTGTCACGCACCGCGTGTCATTCTGGCCCGTGTCCGGCGGAGCCGGATCGCGAGAGCCGGAATCCAGCGCAGGAGTCTTGGTCTGAAAATCTGCCGCCTTCGGCGGGTTCTTGCGCTGGATTCCGGGTCATGTTCCGCTAATGCTTCACATACCCGGAATGACAGGAGCTATCCCGCGCTTCTGGCGGCCAGCGCGGTGTAAATATCAAGGAGCTCGTCGACATCATCGTCGTTCGGCGGGCGACCGTGCGCCGCGTCGAAGCGCGCGGCGACCTCGCGGTCCGCCAGCAGATGCACGATCGCCTCGCGCGGCTCATGGCCCGCCTCGAGGTTCATTTCCGCCGGGTTCAACGTGACACCGAAACGGGCGAACAGGGCGGTCAGCAGTTTTGCTCTCGTCGACATCCTGGCTCCTCTGCCAAGCGGAAGGCCGAAATTCCAGCCTCCTGCATACTAGCATACGAGGAGCAGCATGCCTATCGCACCAACGGCGGATGACCGATTTACGCAATCGCCTTGATGAGCTTCGTCATCTTGTCGACCGTCTCGTCGATCTCGGCCTCGGAGATGATCAGCGGCGGGGTGAGCGCCAGCGTATCGCCGGTGTTGCGGACCATGAAGCCGAAATCCTCGAACGCCTTGTGCATGCCGTCGAAGGCGCGCTTGCCGTAGGCATCGGGGATGGAGGCGAGATCGACCGCCGCCGTGAGACCGACGGTGCGGATATCCAGCACGTTCGGCAGGCCCTTCAGCGTCATGATCGCGTCAGCCCACTTCGGCTCCAGCTGCTTCGTGCGGGCGAAGAGATCCTCGTCGCGGTAGAGATCGAGCGTCGCAATGCCAGCGGCGCAGGCGAGCGGATGCGCCGAATAGGTGTAGCCGTGGAAGAACTCGGCCATGTGTTCCGGGCCCTTCATAAAGGCCTCGTGGATGTGTTTGCGGGCGATGACACCGCCCATCGGCACGGTGCCGGAGGTCACGCCCTTCGCAAACGTGATCATATCCGGGATGACGCCGTAGCGCTCTGCCGCAAAGCTGGTGCCGAGACGACCGAACCCGGTGATGACCTCATCGAAAATCAGGAGGATGCCGTATTTGTCGCAGATCTGGCGCAGCCGCTTGAGATAGCCCTTCGGCGTCGGCAGCACGCCGGTCGAGCCCGCCATCGGCTCCACGATCACGGCGGCGATTGTCGAGGCATCGTGCAGCGCGACGATACCCTCGAGCGCATCGGCGAAATGCTCGCCGTATTCCGGCTCACCCTTGGTGAAGGCCTGCTTCGCGCGGTCATAGGTGTGCGGGAGATGGTCGGTTCCCGGCAGCAGCGCCATCGCGTAGGCCTTGCGGTTCGGCGAGATGCCGCCGACCGAAATGCCGCCAAAGCCGATGCCATGGTAGCCACGCTCGCGCCCGATCATGCGGAAGCGGTTCGATTCGCCCTTCGCGTGCCAGTAGCCGAGCGCCATTTTCAGCGCGGTATCCACCGCTTCCGAGCCGGAATTGACGAAGAACACGTGATCAAGGTCGCCCGGTGCCATCTGCGCGATGCGGGATGCCAGCTGGAAGCCGAGCGGATGCGCGAACTGGAACGGCGGTGCGTAATCGAGCGTCTCGGCCTGTGCCTGAATGGCGGCGACAATGGGGTCGCGGTTATGGCCGGCGTTGCAGCACCAGAGGCCGGCGGTCGTATCCATGATCGCGCGGCCGTCGTTGGTGTAATAGTGCATGTCCTTCGAGCGGGCGACGATGCGCGGCGTCTTCTTGAACGCCCGATTGGCCGTGAACGGCATCCAGAAGGCATCGAGATCGTTCGGCTGGGACTGGGTGGTTACGGGCGAAGCGCCAGATTTCGGCATGGGACGTCTCCGGTCAGCGGGAGAGAGGAAGATTACGCGAGGATACGCGCGCCTGAGAAGGAAACAACCCCCGATTCCGGGCCTCTTGCGGTGAAATCATCCGTCTTGAGGCTCAGGAGGCGATATCGTATCCAGCCTTCGCGATCGCGGCCTCGAGTGCTGCCCGGGTTGCCACCGCGTCCGTGATGCGCACGGTCCCCTCCGGCAGGCTGACATCGACACCGGCTGTCGGGGCAACCGACCGCACGGCTTTTTCGACCGCGCTGACACAGCTTTGACAGCCCATCCCCTCGACTTTGATGATCATCGGGTCACTCATCAGCATTTCTCCTGTTGTGCCGGCGCTGGCCGGTAGCGTTCATTCTGTGCTTGTTGCCAGCGGGCGCTATGGCTTCCGTGGCGCCGCGATCGCCGATCCCGCACCGATTGCCGGGACAGCTTCGCCGGCGCCTTCATACTCGAGGAAGGCCAGATCAGGCTCCTCGCACACGGCTTCCGCCTCGATCTCGACGAGAAAGGCCGGGGATGCCAGCCCGGCAACCTCGACATAGGTGGCCGCAACAAGATGCCCGCCGAGCCGGCGGTCCCGCACCGAACGATAGGCGCTGACGCCGCCAGGAACGGCGGAATAGGCGGTGATCCGGATGAGATCCGTCACCGCCATGCCGGCTTCCTGCAAGATAGCCTCGATATTGTCCCAGATCTGCTCGAGCTGACCCTGAAGTCCTTCCGCGACCGATCCGTCGATCGCCACACCGACCTGCCCGGAGATCACCAGGCGGCGGGCTCGTGCCGAGTGGACGATTCCATGCGCAAAGCGCGATGACGGCGGGGCGATGGAGCGAGGGAGAACTGCTTTCGGCATAAAAGCCCTGTCTTCACGAGATCGGGAACACCACGTACAGCCGCGTGGTCCGCGAAAGTCGCCGCTTTGCCCGGCGATATCAACAGGTGGAATCATAGCCGCGAGAAATTGCCTTGAACAGGTCGATTTCCACAGCTGCTTTTGGTGGACGGCTCTCGCCAAGTCGAATCGGAGATCGTAGCTTCGAACAAAGTGATTCGCTGTATCCTCCGACCATTGGCGCCGTATAATGCGTTTCCGACACCTCCTTTCTGTCAGTCTGTTGGCCGTGCTTGCAGCCGGCCTCTCGGTGCTCGCCCAGCGCTTTGATCAGCTCTGGCTGGCGGTTGCCGCGCTCTCCGGTGCCTTTGCCGGCGGCGGGATATTCCTGCATCTGAGGACAAGTTCAGCGTTCCGCGAGATTGATGTCTTGCGTGAGCATCTCGACGGCACGCGTCAGCATGCCGCCTTGCTGGCCCGCCATGCGCGGGAGTTGCGGGAAGCTTTCGTGCAGTCCGGCGGCGAGGGTGGCATTCGCTCCAGTGAATTTGCTACGTTGAGCGCGCTGGTGCGCGATCTCGCAGATGGCGTTTCCGAGCTCGACCGGCGGACCGAGGCAGCTGAAGCCGAGCTGGTCGATCTGCGGCGAAGCAAAGTCGCGCCGAGTGCGCGGCCTGCCGCGCCTGCCCCTGGCTGGGTGCAGCCGTCGAGGCCTGCGATGTCGTCAGCCGCGGCCCCGGCCCCGGTGCCAACGGCCTATGTGCCGCCCCAGGCGGAAGAGCGCGGCACGCGCGATGCCTCGACCGTCTCGCGCAGCCTTTCGAACAACGAGCCGCCGCGTGCCGTCCGCCAGCTTGTCGCTGCGGCGATCGCGGCTGACCGGTTTGATCTCTATCTCCAGCGCATCGTCGGGCTGCCGCAGCGCCGTCTGCGCGGCTATGACGTCACGCTGCGGCCGGATGGCAGCGACCTGACAATCCCGAACTCCGACATCCGCCTCGCGGTTGAGGCCGTCGGGCATCAGCTGGCGTTCGATCGCAAGCTGATGATCCAGGCTGTCCGGCTTGCCCGGGTTTTCGAACAGCGGGACCGGGATGTCGTGCTGTTTGCAGATATCTCGCAGCGGTTCCTGATGAGCGAGGCCGCATTCGACGATCTCGATGCGCTGATCGCCGATGTGCCGCAGGCCTCGCAGCGGATCGTGCTCTGCCTGCCGCAGCGCTTCTTCAAGAAGGCGGTGGCCTTCGAGCATGAGGCGTTGCGCACGCTCGGCAAGATGGGCTTCAGCTTCATGATGCGCGATGTCGAGGATTTCGATTTCGATCCGCTGAAGCTCGCGCAGATGGGTGTGCGCTGGCTCCGTATGTCCGCCGACCATTTCATCGACATGGCGCATGAGAATGAAACGCTGATGGATGTTGCGACAGCCGATTTCATTCAGCTGCTCGCCCGCCGCAAGATCTCGTTCATGGCTGACAGTGTTGTGGATGAAAGTCAGATCGCCGATCTCATCGATATGAACATCGAATTCGCGCAAGGAAATGCCTTTGCTCCGCCGCAAGCCGTCCGCGCGGATGTGCTGGAGACAGCACCGGTGAGCCAGGAAACCGCCCGTGCGGCTGAGCCCGCGCCGGAACGGCGCAGCCTGCGCGATCTTGCGCGACGCGCCTGAGCGCTTTATCCAGCATCCGGGTGTCCGTGTTGGTCGCCTGACTTGCCAAGGCGATCTTGCCAAGGTGATTTGCACAGGCGAATTTCCCGATCATGGCTATTCCGGTTCCCCATATTGCCCGTTTGCGTGACGTGGCGCCGCAGTACGATGCCATCATTTCCGATGTCTGGGGTGTCGTGCACAATGGTCTGGTGGCGACCAAGGGAGCTCCCGAGGCACTGGCTGCTGCACGGGAGGCTGGGCTTGCCGTCGTTCTGCTGACAAATGCGCCGCGCCCGCCGGACTCGATTCAGGAGCAGTTGCGCGGCCTTGGCGTCATCGACAGTGCGTATGACGCGATCGTCTCTTCTGGAGGCGTCACACGTTCACTGATTGCGGAAGAGGGCGATGCCCCGTTCTTTCACCTTGGTCCGCAGCGCGATATTCCGATTTTTGCCGACCTTCAGGCACGCACTGCGGCCTTCGAGGAAGCGCAGTATGTGCTCTGCACCGGGCTGTTCGACGATGAGATCGAAACGCCCGAAGAATACCGCCCACTGCTGGAGAAGGCGCTGGCGCGCAAGCTGCGCCTGTTCTGTGCAAATCCGGATCTGATCGTCGAGCGCGGCGCAGACCTAATCCCCTGCGCCGGGGCGATCGCGGATATCTACGAGCGCATGGGCGGTGAGTCGATTTGGGTCGGTAAGCCGCATGCGCTGGTTTATGAGCGCGCACGGACCGAAATCGCCCGCAAGCTCGGTCGCATGCCGGAGACATCGCGGATTCTGTGTATCGGGGATGCGTTCCGCACCGATATCGCGGGCGCGCGTGCTGCGGGACATGACTGCATCATGACGCTGGCCGGCATCCATGGCCATCAGATCGGGCTGAAAGGCAGTGAGTTCGATCAGGCCGCTTTCGATGCTCTGGCCGCGCAAAGCGGAACGAGGCCAACCATGACCATGGTCAGCCTCATCTGGTAGCGAGTGGGCAGGGCGATCAGGCGTGCAGCGACTGGCCGACAGCGTCGATCTTGGACTTCAGCGTCTGCGCGTTGAACGGCTTGACGATGTAGTTGTTCACGCCTGCACGCTTGGCAGCGATGACGTTCTCGGTTTTCGATTCCGCGGTTACCATGATGAACGGCGTGGTGTGCAGATCGCGGTCGGCACGGACCTGCTTGAGCAATTCGTAGCCTGTCATCGGCTGCATGTTCCAGTCCGAGATGATCAGACCGTACTTGCGCTCGCGCATCTTGGCCAGGGCCTCGGACCCGTCGGACGCCTCATCGACATTCTCGAAGCCAAGCTGCTTCAAGAGGTTGCGGATGATCCGCACCATTGTCTGATAATCGTCAACGACGAGTATTGGCATTGCATTATCGAAATTCATGACCCACTCCAAAAACGCCCTTCCCCCAACGCCGACGTCCCCGTAACGAGACAGCCGGAGAGAGCGGAAGAAACACTTTCACCCAAAGGTTGTGTATCCTTCTTGCCTGAAGATACGCATGGGTCGATTGCAAATGGGTTAATGCAAGTGAACCCTGTGCCAGAAATTCTTGCATTGATGCAGGGGCAGGCCGGGTCGATGCGCGGTATGGTTGATAATGAACGAAGATATGTCCGGTATGGGCGGCGGGAAGGGCACTGAGATGACCGTTGCACCGAACCTGCCACCAGTCAGGGCGGGTTATTTCCGGGTCGTTGCGGTCGGCAACTTCGATGGCGCGCATCTCGGGCATGCTTCGGTCGTGGCCGCGGCGCGGGCTCTCGCCCACGAGAAGGGCGCCGGACAGAAGGCGGAAATCCTCGCGCTGACGTTCGATCCGCACCCCCGCGCCTTCTTCCAGCCGGACAAGCCGCACTTCCGGCTGCTTGCGCCTGATATGCGGGCTGAAGCGCTGCGCCGTATCGGGTTTGATGATGTCGTGATCCTGCCGTTCACGGCGGAGTTTGCCGCGCTCTCGCCTGAAGCGTTCATCGAGGAAGTTCTTGTCCAGCGCTTGCAGGTGCAGGGTGTGGTTGTGGGCGCGGATTTCCATTTCGGGCGCGCGCGCGCCGGAACGCCGGCGTTTCTCGTGGCGGAAGGCGCGCGGCGTGGCTTTGCGGTCCGGCTCGTGCTGCCGTTCCGCGCCGAGGATGGCAGCGTCGTCTCATCCTCGGCGATCCGTACCGCGCTGGCCGCGGGCGGTGTTGCGCGGGCGAATGCAATGCTCGGTTACAGCTATGCCGTTCGTGGCCCGGTGATTCACGGCGAGAAGCGCGGCCGCGATCTCGGTTATGCAACCGCCAACATGCGGCTTGATGCGGCGAACGGGCTTGCGCACGGGATTTACGCGGTGTGGGTGACGATTGACGGGCAGCGGCATCCGGGCGTGGCGAGCTTCGGTCGCCGCCCGCATTTCGACAATGGCGCGCCCTTGCTCGAAACGCATGTGTTCGATTTTGCCGGCGATCTCTATGGCAAGGAAATCGAGGTTTCCTTCGAGGCCTACCTGCGGGGGGAGGCGAAGTTCGAGAGCCTCGACGCGCTCGTCGCGCAGATGGATGCGGACAGCGCCAAGGCGCGGGCGCTTCTTAAGGCCACGAAACCTTCTTAAGCCTGTGCGCGCGTGAAGCTTCCGTTGCGGCGTTGAGCCTGTTATAGCGACGCGATGCAGGATCGTTTCATGATCGCGGGACGAATTATCATCCCGGCTCCAGCGCGCTGATGGCGTGCTCCGGGCCGGGTAACGCTTCCGCTCGTCCCTGCTCTCAACACGAAAAGTATCCCTGCGATGTCTGATTCCACGCCGTTCGATTATTCGAAGACGCTCTTCCTGCCTGAAACCGAATTCCCCATGCGCGCCGGCCTGCCGCAGAAGGAGCCGGAGATTCTCGCCCGCTGGGAGAAGATCGACCTCTACACGCGCATCCGCGTTGCCGCGAAGGGCAAGCCGAAATTCGTGCTGCACGATGGCCCTCCCTATGCCAACGGCAACATCCATATCGGCCATTCGCTCAACAAGATCCTGAAGGATCTGGTGACGCGCAGCCAATCGATGCTCGGATTTGATTCGAACTACGTGCCGGGCTGGGATTGCCACGGTCTTCCCATCGAATGGAAGATCGAGGAAGAATATCGCGCCAAGGGCAAGGCGAAGCCGGACCTGTCATCGGGCGCGGCAATCAACGCCTTCCGTGCCGAGTGCCGGGCCTATGCGACGCATTGGCTCAACGTGCAGCGCGAGGAATTCAAGCGCCTCGGCGTCACCGGCGACTGGAAGAACCCCTACCAGACCATGACCTTCCCCGCGGAAGCGCAAATCGCCCGCGAGATCATGAAGTTCAAGGATAACGGCCTTCTTTATCGTGGCTCGAAGCCGGTGATGTGGTCTGTCGCCGAGAAGACCGCGCTCGCGGAAGCGGAGATCGAATACCACGACCACCAGAGCGACATGGTGTGGGTGAAGTTTCCGGTGAATCTACCCGAGAACTGGGCTCCACCTGCACGATTCACAAAACGAGATGGATCAGACTCAAACACAGCGGCGGTCAACCAGTTTCAAGCACTTCAAGTTGGGCTGCGTAGAGCGTTTGTCGTAATTTGGACAACGACTCCTTGGACTTTGCCGGGGAACCGCGCGATTGCTTATTCTCAGAAAATCGCCTGCCAAGAAATTGGCTACGGTCTCTATGAGGTGGTGAGCAACGAGCGTGACTTCGGGCCGAGTGTTGGTGAAATTTATATAATTGCCGACAAACTTGCTGAGGCAGTCGCGCAGTCAGCAAAGATCGGTCTTGAAAAGAAAGCGAGTGTTCCTGATTCGATTTTTAAGGATATCACCTGCGCCCACCCACTCGCCTCGCTAGGCTACGACTTCGACGTCCCCCTGCTCGATGGCGATCACGTCACCGATGATGCGGGCACGGGCTTTGTCCACACCGCGCCGGGCCATGGCCGCGAGGATTTTGAAATCTGGATGAACGCAGGCACGCAGAAAATGTTGCGTGACCGGCATATCCCAACCGAAATCCCCTTCACCGTCGATGACGACAGCGTTTACACCACTCAGGCGCCGGGCTTTGAGGGCAAGCGCGTCATCAAGGAAAACGGCGACAAGGGCGATGCCAACGAGGCCGTGATCGCGGCGCTGATCGCAGCGAATGCGCTCGTCGCGCGCGGCCGCCTCAAGCACCAGTATCCGCATTCGTGGCGCTCGAAAAAGCCGGTGATCTTCCGCAACACGCCGCAGTGGTTCATCGCCATGGACAAGCCGTTCAGGGTCGAGGGCCTTGCCGGCGAGTTTTCGCTGCGTCAGCGCGCCTTCGATGCCATCGCGAAAACCGAATGGGTGCCCGCAACAGGTGAGAACCGCATCCGCGGCATGGTCGAGAACAAGCCCGATTGGGTGATGTCGCGCCAGCGCGCCTGGGGCGTGCCGATCACCGTGTTCGTGCATCGCGAAACCAAGGAACTCCTCAACGACAAACGCGTCGATGCTGCCATCGCGGAGGCCTTCGAGGCGGAGGGCGCGGATGCCTGGTTCGCGGAAGGCGCGCGCGAGCGTTTCCTTGCGTCCTTCGTTCCGAACCCCGGCGATTACGAGATGGTGACCGACGTGCTCGACGTCTGGTTCGATTCGGGCTCGACGCATACCTATGTCCTCGAAGACCCCAGGAACTTCCCCACGCTCGCCGGCATCCACCGTCAGGTCGACGGCGGCAAGGACCGGGTGATGTATCTCGAAGGTTCGGACCAGCATCGCGGCTGGTTCCAGTCGTCCCTCCTCGAAAGCTGTGGCACGCGCGGTCGCGCGCCGTTTGATGTCGTGCTGACGCATGGCTTCACGATGGACGAGAAGGGGCAGAAAATGTCCAAGTCCCTCGGAAACGTTGTCGCGCCGCAGAAGGTGATTTCGGAATCGGGCGCGGATATCCTCCGGCTCTGGGTGGCCTCTGTCGATTATTCCGATGACCAGCGCATCGGGCCGGAAATCCTCAAGAGCATGCAGGAGATGTATCGCAAACTGCGCAACACCCTGCGCTGGATGCTGGGTGCTCTCAAGCATTTTGATGGTACGCCGGTCGCAGCATCGGCAATGCCCGAGCTTGAGCGGCTGATGCTGCATCGCCTCGCCGAGCTCGATCCGGTGATCCGGGGCGCGTATGAGGCCTACGATTACCGCAAGGTCGTCACCGAGCTGTCGGCGTTCATGAACACGGAACTCTCGGCGTTCTACTTCGATATCCGCAAGGATACGCTCTATTGCGACCCGGCTTCCAGCCTCAAGCGCAAGGCCGCGCTGAGCGTGGTGGATCGCCTCTGCGATACGCTGACGAAGTGGCTC
>WSYC01000004.1:54360-164951 GCA_009773635.1 Beijerinckiaceae bacterium
AGTGGCTCGCGCCGATCCTCGTGTTCACGGCGGAAGAGACGTATCTGAGCCGCAATCCCGGCGCCGAGGGTTCGATCCACGAGTTAGGGTTTGCCGATGTGCCGGCTTCATGGCGTGATGATGCGCTGGCCGCGAAGTGGGAGAATATCCGCGCCGTGCGCCGCGTCGTCACCGGCGCGCTGGAGCTGGAACGCGCGGCGAAGGCGATCGGCTCTTCGCTTGAAGCCGCCCCGACGGTTTTCATCGCTGATTCTGCCGTGCGGGAAGCGCTTTCGGGCGTCGATCTTGCCGAGATCTGCATCACATCCGGTATCAAGGTGATGGATGGTGTGGGGCCGGCCGAAGCGTTCCGCCTTGCGGATGTTGATGGCGTTTCCGTTCTCCCGGCGAAGGCTCCTGGCATCAAATGCGCGCGGTCGTGGCGTTATTTCGACCCCGCGAGCGCCGATCCGGCGTTCCCCGGCATCACCCCGCGCGACGCGGCGGCGATGAAGGAATGGCTGGCGGCCAACCCCGATGCAGCGGCCTGACATGGCGGAAATGCCTGAAACCACCCCACCCACTGCGCCCGGCTTCCGGCCGGTCGCGCTCGGGCTTTGGGTTGCGGCGGCAATCTTCGTGTTCGACCAGGCCTCCAAGCTCTGGCTGATCTATGGCACGGATATCCGCCTCACCTACCCCTGGCCGGTGCTGCCATGGTTCGATCTCACGGTGGTCTGGAACTACGGGATTTCCTACGGGCTCTTCCAGCAACATTCGGACATCGGGCGCTGGGCGCTGACGGCATTCAAGCTCGGCGCGGCGATCTTTCTCGCCTTCTGGCTCCGGAAATCGACGGGGCGGCTTGAAGCGGCGGGCATCGGCATGATCATCGGCGGCGCGCTTGGCAATGCGCTTGATCGGGCGCTGCATGGCGCTGTGTTCGATTTCGCGCATTTCCACATCGGCGACTTCAGCTGGTATGTCTTCAACATCGCGGATGCCGCGATTGTTGCCGGTGTCGGGCTGATGCTTCTCAGCCAGTTTTTCACCCGGCCGCAGCCTCCGGGTGCGGCCTCTGCCCCGGAAAAGCCCTGATCTGGCGCTTTGATGTCGGGGATGCTATGATGCGTGCCTGTTACGCTGGAGTTGACCATGAAAACGACCGCTTCCTCGCGACCGCTCACCCTCGCCCTTCTGGCGCTGTGCGGATTTTTCGCCGTGACCACCGCTACGCCGGTTCAGGCACAGGACGGGCTGGTGATGCGCAATATCTTCGGCAAGCTCGGTCTTTTGCCCGAGGAGAAGGACCCGATCGAGTATCGTGAGCGGCCGGGTCTTGTCGTGCCCAAGGATACCGGCAAGCTCCGCCAGCCCGAGGACCAGCCTGTGCAGGCGCGCGCCGGTGGCCAATGGCCGGTGGATCCGGATGTCGAAGCGCGCAAGCGCGAACAGGCGCGCCGCAACCAGCCGGTCTTTTTTCCGCTGAAAGCGGATGCAGAAGAGGGCGGGCGCCTCAAGCTCAACGAGCTGGCCGCCGGCCGCTCCGCCAAGGGCGTTCAGATGGGCGAGAGCGGCGTGCCGAAAAATGACAAGGATGGCGTTCGCCTCAGCATCCAGGAAATGACGGCGGGCGACAAGCAGGCCAGGATGCCGTCCTATGCGCCGGGCACCGAGCCGCCACGCAAGTTTCTGACCGATCCGCCCGTCGGGCTTCGCATTCCCTCCGCCGGCGCTCCGGTCGGCAAGCGTACGGGCGAGGATCCGACAGTTGACAGCTTGAAGGTCGATAACGCCTGGAGGCGGCTTGACTGATACCTGAGCGCGAAGGAACTCGATTGTCGAAGGACATTGTCGAAGGACATTGTCGAAGGACTTGGCCATTCGTCTGTTCTTCCGCAGCTCCCCTTGCTCTGTCGGGCCGCAAGGCCCATCTTGACCGAAGCTTCCCACGAGGCGCCTCTCACCGGGCGCCTTGTTTGTCTTGAAACCCGCACCCTGCCGGAGCCGGCTTTTTCCTGAGGATTGCGCCATGCGCCACAGCCCGACGATTGATCATTTCCACCTCGCCAATGGGCTTGAGGTCGTGGTGATCCCCGATCGACGCGCGCCGGTCGTCACGCATATGGTCTATTACCGCAATGGCGCGGCGGATGATCCGCAGGGCAAGTCCGGCATCGCGCATTTTCTCGAACATCTGATGTTCAAGGGCACGGACAAGCACCCCAAGGGCGAGTTTTCCGAGGTTGTCGCCGGCCTTGGCGGGCAGGAGAACGCCTTCACCTCCTACGATTACACCGCCTATTACCAGCGTGTCGCCAAAGAGCACCTCGGCGCGATGATGGCGCTGGAAGCCGACCGGATGACCGGCCTCGTGCTCGACGGCCCTGAGGTTCTCTCCGAGCGCGATGTCGTGATCGAGGAGCGCAAGATGCGCACCGACAGTGATCCCGCCGCGCAACTGCAGGAAAGCATGCTGGCGACGCTCTATGTCCACCATCCCTACGGCACGCCGGTGATCGGGTGGGGCCATGAGATCGAGGTGCTGGGGCGCGAGGATGCGCTGGCCTACTATCGTCGCTTCTATCGCCCGGACAATGCAATTCTGATCGTCGCCGGTGACGTTGAGGGTGCCGAAGTGCGGGTTCTCGCCGAACAGCACTATGGGCCGGTTGCCGCCGGCAATTCGGCCAAGCCGGAGCGCGAGCGCGTGCGCGAGCCCGAAATCCGCGCGACGCGGCACGTGCGGCTCACCGACGCCAAGGTCGAGCAGCCGACCTCGCAGCGCGCCTTCATCGTTCCCTCGCATTCGACCGCCGAGGGCAACGAGGCTTTCGCGCTCGAACTCCTGTCGCAGATCCTGGGCGGCTCGCAGACCANNNNGCGGCTCGCAGACCAGCAGGCTCTATCGCGCCCTCGTGATCGATCAGGCCATCGCGGTTTCCGCCGGAGCCTGGTACTGGAACGACGCGCTCGATATGGGTCAGTTTGGTGCCTATGCCGTCCCGGCCGAAGGCGTCGATCTCGATGCGCTCGATGGCGCGACCGAAACCATCATCAAGACCTTGCGCGACGCCCCGGTCGATGCGCGCGAGCTGGAGCGGGCCAAGACCCGGCTGATCGCCGATATGGTCTATGCGCAGGACAACCAGACGCATCTCGCGCGGATTTATGGCTCGACCCTCACGACCGGCGGCAAGGTCGGCGATGTCGCGGACTGGGTCGAGAAGATCCGCGCGGTGAGCGCAGCGGATATCCTCGCCGTCGCGCAGAAGTATCTCCAGCCAGGGCGTGCGGTTGTCGGGCATCTGCTCAAGGCCGCCGCCTGAACCCGGCGCTTCCGCCGGATATCACCCTGTTTTTCTCTCGGATATGCAGAAATCACCGGATATGAACCTGAAGCCAGCCAGTTCGAGCCAATCGTCGACCCGTGTTCAATCGGTCCAGACCCCGTCCGGGATCGAAGTCTGGCTCGTGGAGGATTACACGGTCCCGCTGCTTTCCGTGGAGTTCGCGTTTCTCGGCGGCGCGGCGCAGGATCCTCTGGGCAAGGCCGGACTCGGCAACCTCATGGCGGGGCTTCTCGATGAAGGCGCGGGTGGGCTGACCTCGCAGGAGTTTCAGGAAGCGCTCGAGGAAAAGGCGATCGAGCTTTCCTTCGATGCCGGGCGGGACCGGCTCGACGGCTCGCTCCGCACGCTCTCCGAAAATATCGGGCGCGCCTTCGAACTGCTTGGGTTGGCGCTCGCCGCGCCGCGGTTTGACGTCGACGCCATCGACCGCGTGCGCGCGCAGATCATTTCCGGCCTCAAGCGCGATGAATCGGATCCGTCCGCACGGGCACGGGATGCGCTTTCGGCGCTCGCCTACCCTGGCCATGCCTATGGCCGGTCGGCGGAAGGCACCATCGCCGACCTCGCCACAATCAGCCGGGACGATATCGTTGCGCATCATGCCCGGCTTTTCGCGCGCGACAATCTCAGGATCGTCGCCGTCGGCGCGATCGCGCCGGATGCGCTGACAAATGCGGTCGAGGCCGCATTCGGCGGATTGCCGCAAGCGCCGTCGCTCGTCCCGGTGCCGGCGGTGACGATGGTGGGCCTTGGCAAGCGCGAGATCATCGATCTCGATATCCCGCAATCGACGCTCTATCTGGCGCTGCCGGGCATCGCCCGCCGGGATTCCGATCACATGTCCGCGAGCGTGCTCAACCACATTCTGGGCGGCGGCAGCTTCACCTCCCGCCTCTGGACCGAGGTGCGCGAGAAACGCGGGCTTGCGTATTCGGTCTGGTCGATGCTCTCAAGCCGGGCGCAATCGGCGATGTTTCTCGCGGGCACAGCGACCAGCAATGAACGCGTTGCAGAATCGCTGGAGGTGCTGCTGGCCGAGATCAACAAGATCGCGCAGGAAGGCGCGAGCGCGGACGAACTCGACAAGGCCAGGCGCTACCTGATGGGCTCCTACGCCCTGCGCTTTGATACCTCGCGCAAGATCGCGGGCCAGCTTCTCGAAATCAGGATCGAGGAACTGGGGATCGATTACATCGACCGCCGCAACGCCGAAGTGGCGGCAGTGACGCTGGAGGCGATGCAGGCTGCCAGCGCCCGGTTGTTCAGTTCGGTTTCGCCGCTGGTGGTTGTGGCAGGACGCCCGCAGGGACTTTGACAGGACGCCCGCAGGGGCTTTGATCCGCCGGGGCGGCGCCGAATGGTGCTTGCGCTCGCTGCGTGCGCATGGCAGCAGAACGCGGTGCAGGCGGCCATGCGGATGTCTTGCAACATCGTTCAGGAAAGGCGCAGCCCCATGAGCCTCAGTTCAGACCTCATCGTCGATCGTCGCCGGCTGCGTCGCCAGCTGACCTTCTGGCGCGTGCTGGCCGTGCTGGTCGCGCTGGCAGCCATCATCGGGGCCGGGGCCTTCTGGGGCGGCACCGCGCTTGGCGGTCGACAGCCGCATATCGCCCGGATCGCCATCGAAGGGATGATCACCGGCAAGCAGGACGTGATCGATCTCCTGCGTCGGGCGGACAACGCGAACGCGAAAGCCGTGATCCTGCGGATCAATTCCGGCGGCGGTACGACCTCCGGCTCGGAGATGCTCTACAACGAGGTGCGGCGCCTGGCGGCCAAGAAGCCGGTTGTGGCGGTGATCGACGGCGTTGGCGCGTCCGGGGCCTACATGACAGCCATCGGCGCTGACCGGATCATGGCGAACGGCAGCGCGGTTGTCGGCTCCATCGGCGTGATCTCGCAGGTCCCGAACTTCTCCCGCCTGCTCGATACGGTTGGTGTGAAGGTCGAATCGGTGCGCTCGAGCCCGCTCAAGGCGATGCCCTCGGGCATCGAGCCGACGACGCCGGAAGCCCGTGCCGCGCTTGAGGAGACCGTCGCAGAAAGCTATGGCTGGTTCCGCGCGCTTGTGGGTGAACGCCGCAAGCTCGAGGGCGAAGCACTGGCGAAGGTCGCCGATGGACGGGTGTTCACCGGGCGGCAGGCCGTGGGGTTGAAGCTCATCGACGGCCTTGGCGACGAGAAGGACGCGATCGCCTGGCTCGAGGCTGAAAAGGGGATCGCGAAGGGGCTTGCGGTGCGTCCTTATACGATCCGGCAGACCATCAACCGCATCCCAGGACTCAACGTGCTTGCGGCCCTGTTCGGGTTTGCGGCGACCGATTCCGCCCGCGTTCTGGGCGATGCCGCCCGGGAAATGGTCGGTGCCGGCGCGCTTGACGGGCTGGTTTCCGTCTGGCACCCTGCCGGACAATAATTATTCCAAATCAATGCCCTAATCACATATTTTTTTGAAAATTGTCCTGTTGGTCCTTGCTGCAATCTGGCAAATGCTCAACGAGGAATTCGCTTTCAAGCATAGCTCCGCAAGAGAGGCCCCCGTGATCAAGTCCGAACTCGTTCTGAAACTTTCCGAGATGAACCCGCACCTCTATCAGCGTGATGTGGAAATTCTCGTCAACGCAATCCTCGACGAGATCACTGACGCTCTGCGCAAGGGGGACCGTGTGGAATTGCGCGGATTCGGAACCTTCTCGATCAAGGAGCGCGACGCGCGCCAGGGACGCAACCCGCGCACCGGCGAGAAGGTCAGTGTGACCGGCAAGGTGGTGCCCTATTTCAAGAGCGGCAAGGAAATGCGGGATCGGTTGAACCCCAAGGCTGGCGCTGCAAAGCGCGCATAAAAAAAAGACCGGGTGCTGTCCGCCGCGTCTGAGCGGCAACGTCCCGCTTGCCAGATGACTGGAGACCGCTGTGTTCAGAATGATCAAGTTTCTTTTGATGCTGCCGGTGGCCATCGCACTCGTGCTGTTTGGCGTTGCCAACCGGCAGATTGTCACGCTGATCCTCGATCCGGTCTCGCCGCAGGCGGAAGCATTCAAGGTTTCGGTTCCGTTGTTTGTGTTCTTTTTCGCAACGCTGGCGATTGGTATCGTCGTCGGCTCGGCCAGCACCTGGCTCGCGCAGGGCAGGCATCGTCGCGCCGAGCGCCAGTTCCGCCGGGAGCGTGACCGCCTGCAGGAGGAATGTGCGAAGCTGAAGGCGGCAGCACCGGCTGGCGGCACCGCGCTGGCAGCCCTGCGCTAAGGCCCGGTCATGCGCGTCATCGAAGCGGCAGGCGTCGACAGCGCCCTCGATTTTTCCGCGCTTGTCGACGCGATCGACGCGGCTTTGCGCGCCGATGTGGTGGTTCCCGTTCGTCATCATCACACCATCGCCCGTCCGGATGGCGATGCGACCGCACTGATCATGCCGGCGTGGGCGGCAGGCGCTGGTGGATTCTTGGGCGTCAAGCTCGTCAATGTCTTTCCCGGCAATGCGGCACGCGGATTGCCGAGCGTCCTGGGCACCTATGTGCTGATGCACGGCGATACCGGTGCGCCGCTGGCGGTGATCGACGGCACGCGGCTGACGCTGTGGAGAACCGCTGCAACCTCGGCGCTTGCCGCGCGTTATCTTGCCCGCGAGGATGCCTCGGTGCATCTGATGGTGGGTGCCGGCGCGCTCTCGCCGTTTTTCCTCAAGGCGCATCGTGCAGTGAGGCCGATCACGCGCTCGATCATCTGGAACAAGACCCGCGCGAACGCCGAGAAGATCGCAACGAGCCTTCGGGCCGAGGGCATTACGGTCGAGGTCGCGGACGATCTCGAAGCCGCCGTGCGCGCCGCCGATATCATCTCGACGGCGACGCTTTCGCGCGAACCGCTGGTGCGTGGCGCCTGGCTCAAGCCCGGCGCGCACCTCGATCTCGTCGGGGCGTTCACGCCCGAGATGCGGGAAACGGACGATGATTGCGTGCTGCGCTCGCGCATCTTCGTCGATACGCGCGGCGGCGCGCTGAAAGAAGGTGGTGATCTCGTCCAGCCGATCAAGGCGGGGCTGATCTCGGCGGATGTGGTCGAGGCGGATTTGTTCGATCTTGCGCGCGGAACGGTGCGGTTCACGCGTGCGAAGGACGACATCACGCTCTACAAGTCCACCGGCGGGGCGATTTTCGACCCTCGTCGCGGCAAAAAGCGGGATTGCGGCGTGAGCCTGCTCATCAAGATCTGCGGGCTGAAGACGCCGGAGAGTGTCGACTGCGCGGTCGGGGCCGGCGCGGATATGCTCGGCTTTGTGTTCCACCCAAAAAGCCCACGTTATATTCTGCCGGATGCTGCGGCTGCGCTCGTTCGCCAGAGCGCCGGCCGTGCGCGTTGCGTCGCGCTGGTGGTCGATACTGATGATGGCCAGCTCGGCGTGCTGCGCTCCACTGTCGCGCCCGATCTCTGGCAGTTCCACGGTACGGAATCCCTCGAGCGCGTGCGCGATGTCCGCGCCGCCTTTGGCATCCCCGTGATGAAAGCGATCGGCGTTGCTTCTGCCGCCGATCTTACCGCCATCCCCGCCTATGCCGCTGTCGCCGACCGCATCCTGCTCGATGCCAAACCGCCCAAAGATGCCGCCTATCCCGGCGGGCACGGGCGGGTGTTCGACTGGCAAATCCTTTCCGCGCTTCCCCCGGACCTGCCGTTCATGCTATCGGGCGGGCTCTCGCCGGAGAACGTGGCGGATGCGATCCGGACAATTCGGGGCATGGGCCTCAATCTTGTCGGCGTCGATGTCTCCTCCGGGGTTGAAAGTGCGCCGGGCGTCAAGGATTTGGGCAAGATCAGGGCTTTCATCGCGGCAGCGCGTGAAGCTTAGGGAGTAGAGTGATGCAGGAAACCCAGACCATGGCGCAGGCAAAGCCGAATTCCTTCCGGTCGGGGCCGGATGAGAACGGCCGCTTCGGGATGTTCGGCGGGCGTTTTGTCGCGGAAACCCTGATGCCGCTGATCCTCGATCTCCAGCAGGCCTATGAGGATGCGAAAGCCGATCCGGCGTTTCATGCCGAGATGGACTTCATGCTCAAGCATTACGTCGGCCGGCCCTCGCCGCTCTATTTCGCGGAGCGGATGACCGAGCATCTTCGTCAGGTTTCCACGGCCTCCGGCCTGTCGGGCGGCGCGAAAATCTATTTCAAGCGCGACGAGTTGAACCACACCGGCGCGCACAAAGTGAACAACGTGCTCGGGCAGATCCTGCTCGCGCGCCGCATGGGCAAGAAGCGGATCATCGCCGAGACCGGTGCCGGCCAGCACGGCGTTGCCACGGCCACGCTCTGCGCGCGCTATGGCCTCGAATGCATTGTCTACATGGGCGCGGTAGATGTGGAGCGGCAGAAGCCGAATGTGTTCCGCATGAAGATGCTCGGCGCCGAAGTGGTGCCGGTGATCTCTGGCTCGAAGACGCTGAAGGATGCGATGAACGAGGCGTTGCGCGATTGGGTGACCAACGTGGAGACGACCTTCTACTGCATCGGCACGGCGGCGGGGCCGCACCCCTATCCGATGATGGTGCGCGACTTCCAGTGCGTCATCGGCAACGAGACCAAGGCACAGATGCAGGAGGCCGAGGGCCGCCTGCCGGATAGTCTCATCGCGGCGATCGGCGGCGGTTCGAACGCCATCGGGCTGTTCCACCCGTTCCTGGATGATCCCTCCGTGGCGATTTATGGCGTCGAAGCTGCTGGGCACGGGCTTTCGACCGGGTTGCACGCGGCCTCGCTGACGGGCGGACGCCCCGGCGTGCTGCACGGCAACCGCACATACCTCCTCATGGATGACGACGGCCAGATCAAGGATGCGCATTCGATTTCCGCGGGCCTCGATTACCCCGGCATCGGGCCGGAGCATTCCTATCTCCACGACATCAAGCGCGTGCAATACCTCTTCGCGACCGACGACGAGGCGCTGGCCGCCTTCCAGCTCTGCTCGAAGCTTGAGGGCATCATTCCGGCGCTTGAACCCGCACATGCGCTGGCGAAAGTCATCGATCTCGCGCCGACGCTGCCGAAGGACCACCTCATGGTGATGAATTTGTGCGGCCGTGGCGACAAGGACATCTTTACGGTTGCCGAACACCTCGGGGGGATGTGATGAGCAATGAAAAACCTCGGGCCGATGAGGTCATTTCTGTCGATCATGCCTTCCAAGCCCTGCACTATTTTTTGGACGGCTATTGGCAGCGTGGCGGAAGCGGCTCCGAAGATTTGGCGATTCTTTGCGGCGAAACATCGCTTGTTCAAACAACAGATGGCGAACTAGTGCCATCCGACCACACACTTTGGTTCGACTTTCTAGCGGCTATCGACACGGTTAAAACGAGCGGCGCTCCAGTGCTGCGTTTGACAAAGTGATTTTTGCATGACCTCCCGTATCCCCGCCCGTTTCGCGAAAAACGCTGCCGCTGGCCGCGCCAGCCTCGTGACCTTCGTCACTGCTGGGGATCCCGATCCCGTCACCTCGCTCGCGCTGGTCAAGGCGCTGCCATCAGCCGGCGCCGATGTCATCGAACTCGGCATGCCGTTCTCGGACCCGATGGCCGATGGTCCGGCGATCCAGTGGTCGTCGATGCGCGCACTCAAGGCTGGCATGACGCTGAAGGGCACGCTGGCGCTGGTGACCGAATTCCGCAAGGACAACGCGGAAACCCCCATCGTGCTCATGGGCTACTACAACCCGATCTATATCTACGGGGTCGAGAAATTCCTTCTCGATGCCGTGAAGGCTGGTGTCGACGGGCTGATTGTCGTCGATCTGCCGCCCGAGGAAGACGCGGAATTGTGCCTGCCTGCCATGAAGGCCGGGCTCAACTTCATCCGGCTGGCGACGCCGACGACCGACGACAAGCGCCTCCCGAAGGTGCTCGGCAACACCTCTGGTTTCGTCTATTATGTCTCGATCAACGGCATCACCGGTACCGCGACGCCGGATTTCGGGCAGGTCTCATCCGCGGTTGCGCGCATCAAGCGGCACACGAAGCTCCCGGTCGCGGTCGGGTTCGGCGTGAAAGCGCCGGAGCATGCGGCCGCGATCGCTGAAGGCGCGGATGGCGTTGTCGTCGGCTCGGCGCTGGTCGAAGCGATCCGCACCTCGCTCGATGCTGATGGCAAGGCCACGGAAAAGACCGTTTCGGCTGTCACGTCGATTGTTTCGGGTCTCGCTGGCGCGATCCGGAACGTGAAGAAATAGAGCTTATATCGTGAGCCATCCTGCCTTGGTCGAAGACCAAGGCTAGGAGCAACGCGACGCCGAGCAGGGCATCTTGGTGCCCGTCGCGAGGGAATTCCGCAGCGGCAAAGCCGGTGCAATAAAATGAACGCGACGCCGAGCTTATGCGAGGGAGCTAAAATACCATGTCCACCGAAAGCACGATGAACTGGATCACGAACCTCGTCCGGCCGAAAATCCGCTCGCTTTTGCGCCGCGAAACGCCGGAAAATCTCTGGATCAAGTGCCCGGATACCGGACAGATGGTGTTCCAGAAGGAGGTCGAGGATAACCTCTGGGTCATCCCCGGCTCGGAACATCACCTGCGCATGACCGCCAAGGTGCGGCTCGCGCATATGTTCGATGGCGGTGCCTATGAGCAGATCAAGGTGCCGGAAGTCCCGGCCGATCCGCTGAAGTTCAAGGACGAGAAGCGCTACACCGACCGCATCAAGGACGCGCGCGCCAAGACCGGCATGCACGATTCCGTGCTGATCGGAACCGGCACGCTCGACGCCCTGCCGGTGACGATGGCGGTGCAGGATTTCGCCTTCATGGGCGGCTCCCTCGGCATGGCGGCGGGCGAATCCGTGATTGTGGCGGCAACGACGGCACTCGAGCGCAAGACGCCGCTGGTGCTGTTCATCGCCTCGGGCGGCGCACGCATGCAGGAGGGCATCCTCTCGCTGATGCAGCTGCCGCGCACCACGGTGGCGATCCAGCGGCTGCGCCGTGCTGGCTTGCCGTATATCGCCGTGCTGACAAACCCGACGACCGGCGGCGTCACGGCGTCCTACGCGATGCTGGGCGATGTTCATATCGCCGAACCCGGCGCGATGATCGGCTTCGCTGGCCCGCGCGTCATCGAGCAGACGATCCGCGAGAAGTTGCCCGAGGGCTTTCAGCGCGCCGAATACCTGCGCGACCACGGCATGGTCGACATGGTGCTGCATCGCAAGGAAATCCGCGGAACCGTTTCCCGTCTCTGCCGCCTGCTCATGAAGCAGGAAGCCGCATAGCGACATCAAGCGAAGTGGATGCCGGTTCGCGTGAAGATGTCGCGTCAAAACACCAACGGGATTCGTGCGAAAGCTGATTTTGTCCGATGAGCACGCCCGCCGCCTTTCTCGCGCGCTTTCAGGCGCTGCACCCGAAAAAGATCGACCTGACGCTCGGGCGCACCGAGCGTTTGCTCGAAAAGCTCGGCAACCCCGAGCGGAAACTGCCGCCGCTGATCCATGTCGCCGGCACCAACGGCAAGGGCTCAACGATCGCCTTCATGCGGGCGATGCTGGAGGCTTCCGGTGCCAGGGTCCATGTTTTTACCTCGCCGCACCTCGTGCGTTTCAACGAGCGCATCCGGCTCGGACGCCTTGGCGGCGGCGTCCTCGTGACCGACGAGCAACTGGCAGCAGCCTGTGCCCGCGTCGAGGCGGTGAACGCGGGCGATCCCATCACGTTCTTTGAAATCACCACAGCCCTCGCCTTTGATCTCTTTCACCGGCATCCGGCGGATTTCGTGCTGATGGAGGTCGGGCTCGGCGGGCGGTTTGATTCGACGAATGTCGTCCAGCATCCGGCCGCGACCATCATCACGCCGATCTCGATCGATCACCGGGAGTTTCTCGGGGATACCGTCGAGAAGATCGCGTTGGAGAAGGCGGGCATCCTCAAGCGCGGCGCGCCGGCCATTCTCGCCGAGCAGGATCAGACGGCGGTGGATATCTGCCTCAAAGAGGCAGCTCGACTTGGTGTGACACCGCTGGTCGGCGGGCAGGATTTCCAGGCCTATGAAGAGCGCGGGCGGCTCGTTTATCAGGCCGAAGACAGGGTGCTGGATCTGCCGTTGCCACGGCTTGTCGGCCGGCACCAGATCCTCAACGCCGCAACCGCGATTACCGCGCTGCTGAAAGTTGCGCCCGCGCGCATGACCCATGCGGCCATCGAGGCCGGGTTGCAGGCCGTGGAATGGCCGGGGCGCTTCCAGCGCCTCACGGGGCGGCTGTCACAGCTTGCTCCCGAGGGCAGCGAACTCTGGCTCGATGGCGGCCACAACGCCGATGGCGCCCGTGTGCTCGCCGAGGTGCTCAGCGCGCTCGAGGAGCGCAGCCCGCGCCCTCTCGTGCTGATCGCCGGAACCATGGCGCGCAAGAACGCGGCGGAAATTCTCCGGCCCTTCGTCGGACTTGTGCAGGAGTTTCTGGCGGTCGAGGTGCCGCATGAGGGCGCCCGCCCGGCGGCGGAGATGGCGGCAGCGGCACGTGCGCTCGGCATTCCCGCTGCACAGGCGGGCTCGATCGAGGAAAGCCTTGGCTTCCTCGCCGCCCGGCACTGGCCGGAGCCGCCGCGCATTGCCATCACCGGCTCGCTTTATCTGGCCGGTGATGTGCTGGTTGCGGATGGTTCGCTGCCGGCCTGAGCAATCAGGCCGACGTGGTGATCCACTTCGACAGGTCGCTCTTCGAGCCGGCACCGACCTTGGTGGCCGCGAGCTTGCCGTCCTTGAACAGCATCAGCGTCGGGATCGAGCGGATGCCATAGGTCGCGGCGATTTCCTGGTTCTCGTCGACATTGACCTTGGCGATCTTGACCTTGCCGGCCATCTCGCCCGCAATCTCTTCGAGCGCCGGGGCGATCATCTTGCACGGGCCGCACCAGGGGGCCCAGAAATCGACGACCACCGGCTCGGCGGATTGCAGGACATCGGCGGCGAAGCTCTTGTCGGTGACAACGTGTGTATTGGCGCCCATGACCGGGTCCTTCCTCA
The DNA here is from genome assembly GCA_009773635.1 of Beijerinckiaceae bacterium. GTDB lineage: Bacteria > Pseudomonadota > Alphaproteobacteria > Rhizobiales > Beijerinckiaceae > Rhabdaerophilum. The sequence goes on from WSYC01000004.1 coordinate 67,692, forward strand.
AGATGAAATCATTCGTCCCCTAACGTAGGGACCCGGCGTTACGGAATCAAGAACGGCCTCGCGCGCTCAACCGGATGTGATCACCGCGAAGGTCGCGTCGAGCACTGTCGCAGGGATGGGGTCGAGCACGCCGGTTTCGGTCCAGAGCACGCTGCAGGCGATGGCGCGTGTCGGATAGATCGCCCGGAGAACGGTGCGATAGAGCGCCATCTGCCGGGTGATCACGGCATCGGCCGCAGCGGGGCGCGGCTGACCGGTCTTGAGATCGATGATCTCGATCGTGGCATGATCGACGACAAGCCGATCGATCCGCGCGGAAACGAGGCGGCTTTTGCCATCCGCCAGCGTGATATTGCCGGCGACGGCAACTTCGGCGCGCGAATTCGGACCAAAGATCCGCGCCATGGAATCGCTGGACAGAACCTTGAGGACCGGAGCCAGCAACGTCTCGGCGGCATCACGTCCGAGCTCGGGTGCAAAACGGGCCAGCAAAGCCAGTCCGGCCTCCCGTTGCGCTTCACTCGCCACGGAAGGCAGATATTCGTAGAGCTGGTGCAGCAGAATGCCGCGCCGCCGGGCGAACACACTTTCAGTGGTCTCCCCTGATTCCAAATCAGCCCGCTCCGGCATCACCACCCGGGAGCCCGGCTTCGAGGGTCGCAGCGGCGGCTGGGGTTGATCCGGCCTTGGTGCCGGGCGCGTCAACCATTCCGGCAAGGCGGTGCCTGCCCGTGATGCCGGGGCTTTGTCATGGGCGGGCGCGGCGGGCGGGACGGCGGAGACGAGGCGACGGATGGTGCCGTCAGCGGCTTTCCCCGTCATCTGCACCATGCCCGGCATGGTTGAAAACCCTGCCTCCATCAGGTGATACCACGAGTATTCCATGGGATCATCCGGCGGAGGCTTGGGTTGGCCGGTTTCGAGTTCCTTCTTCGTCAGCTTGCCGGCGTAGCCACCGACATAGAGCCGATCCGCCGCGCGGGTCATGCCGACGTAAAGGAGGCGGCGATATTCCGCGAGGAGCTTGCGGCGCTGGCTTTGCCGCTCGTTGCGCATCAGCGCGGGCTCGCCCGCCTTGGTGCCCGCCCAGAGCAGCAGTGGCATGGTAGCGTTGCTCAGCAGGAAGGCCGGTTTTTCCTTGCCGCGATCGGGCTTGTCGATGGTGTCGCCGAGGAAGACGATCCGGCCTTCGAGGCCCTTGGCACCGTGCACGGTCATCACGCGGACGCGGTTGCCGCCCTGTTCGAGATCGCGCTTGATCTCGGTTTCGCGCTCGCGCTGCGCCAATACGAACAGCAGCACCGATCCCGGCGTGGTCAGGGAGAACTCCTGTGCTTCCGTGAGGAAGGCATCGAGGGGGTCGGCCGCATCGGGCCCGAGGCGGGTGAGGATCGCCTGTCGCCCACTGAGATCCGGCATGCCCGGCGCGGGCTCGATCAGCAGCGCTGCGAAAAACGCAAGCGGCGAATGCGTCCGCGCAGCCCGGTGCAGCGCCTGAAGGCGATCCGCGATGGTGCGGAGGCCGGGGTCCTCCGCCGCCTGCACGGCATCCCAGAGCGAGCCGGCGCGGTTTCGCGCAAGCGGCTCCAGCGCACTCTCGCTGATGCCGAACAGCGGCGATTTCAGCGCCGTCGCCAGCGCGAGATCATCGCTTTTCAGCAGCACGGCTTCGGCGATGACGAGGAGATCACGGATGGCGATCTCGGCCTGAAGCTTCAACCGATCGGCCCCTGCGACCGGGATTTTCCGCATTTTCAGGGCGCGCAGCATCGCCGAGAAAAAGCGGTTGCGCTGCCGGACGAGAATGACGATATCGCCGGGCTCGATTCGCCTGCCATCTGCGAGATGGTGTGCACCATCCGACAGCCAGCCGGCGATCTCGTCCGCAATCCGTTCCGCCAGCAGCACGGAAGCATCCTTCGGGCGCACGGAGGTTTCGCCTTCGTCCCCCGCGGCCTGCGGCCTCTCCGGTGGCCAGATTTCGACCAGACCGGGGAACCTCTGCCGCGCCGCCACGTGTTTTGGCGGCGTTCCGGAGGCGGTCAGCCCTTCTGCCCGTTCCGCGCGGGCAAAAACGCTGTCGACAGCGCCGAGAATGTCATCGCTGGACCGGAAGGACGAGTTCAGCGCCACCGGCGTGCGGATGTTTTTCGGCTGGAGCGAGCGCTCGGCAAAATAAAGCCGGGATTCCTCGAAAACGGCGGGGTCAGCGCCCTGAAACGAGAAGATCGACTGTTTCTCGTCGCCGACGACAAAAATCGTCCGCGCGCGCTTCGTCTTGCCCCCGTCTGTCTTGCCCCCGTCTGTCTTGCCTTCGCCGGCGAAGAATTCGTCGGTCAGCCCGCGCACGATGTCCCACATCTCACGCGTCGTGTCCTGCGCCTCATCGATCAGCACGTGATCGATGGCGGCATCGAGCTTGAGCATGATCCAGCCCGATTGTCCGGACAGCAGCAGCCGGCGCAGCGCCGCGATCAGATCGTCGAAATCGAGCGCATTCTGCGCGCGCTTGGCCGCGACAAAACGGTCCAGCACGAATTCAGCGAAAATCAGCAGCGCCAGCGAGCGCGTGAAGGCCCCGAACCGGCGCGTGCGTTCGAGGTGCTCGGCGACATGCGCCTTGGCTTCCGCCTCGATCACCAGCAGATCGGGGTTTGCATCGCTGACAGGTTTGGCAAAGAAGGCCTTCTTCGTCACCTCGCCCTTGTCGGTAAGGAAGAGATCGAGATAGGCCGTCTTCCAGGGGGCCGAACGCGCCATGAGGTCCGCGACCGCGTTGATCTCCCCGGCGAATTTCCGCTGCGCATCCGTGCATTTCCGGTTGGCGATGATCTGGCCTGCAAGGTCGGCCAGCATGGCGGCCGATAGCGCGCCGGCTTCGAAATCGGCCTCGATGTGCGCGGCGGTTTCGCCGACGGGCACGCCAAGAGCCTGACGATAGGCCGCCTCGCGGTGGTGGGCATCGGGCGGGGCGGCGTCGCGCATCGCAAGGCCGGAGAGTTCCTTGATGGCCCCGTCCAGCGCCTTGGCGAAGGCGTCCGTCCCGCAGGCGGCGAGAATCTCGCTGAACGCCTTGCCGAGCGGGGAGGAGGGCTCGGTGATCGCGGCATCGATCGCCTCTTGGCGTGCCTGAAGCCGCATCGCAATGGCATCGGGCTCGCCGAGCACGGTGAAATCGAGCGGAACGCCGGATTCAAGCGGGAAAAGATGCAGCACGCGCTCCGCAAAGGCGTGGATGGTCTGGATCTTGAGGCCACCGGGCGCCTCGATCGCGCGGGCGAACAGCGTGCGGGCGAGCGCCAGCCGCTGCGGCCGGGTCGTGAAGCCTTCGGGATGCAGCACGCTCAGGGCGCCGATCTCGCGGGTGAGGGTGGCATCGTCGAGTTGAACCCAGCGCGCGAGTTCGGCGAAGATGCGCCCCTGCATTTCCGCCGCCGCCGCCTTGGTGAAGGTGAGGCAGAGGATACGGTCCGGCGGCACGCCATCAAGCAGCAGGCGGATGACGCGGTTGCGCAGGATCGTCGTCTTGCCCGAACCGGCGTTGGCGGAAACCCAGGCATCGAGATCGGGCGTTGTGGCCTCGATCCGGATCGCCTTTTCGGCGTCGGGCAGGATCGGCTCGGTTCTCATGTGCCGGCCTCGCCCGCTGAACTCTCGAAGGCTTCGCCGTCCTCATCGCTGCCGCCGGTTGCGCTCCACTCCCGCACCCGCGCAAGGTGATCGTAGTCGCCCTCGCGATCCCTTGCGGCTGGGTTCACGCGCGAGCGGTAGGCGGTCTCGCCGCGCGCGAAGGCGGCAAGTTCGGTTTCAAGCCGCTGCCAGTTCGCTGCAATAACCTCGGCGAGCGAGGACGTCCTGGGTTCGATCGGTGCGATGTCGAGCGGCTTGCTGCCGCCGATCGTCACATGCGCGAGCTCGGTGGCCATTGCCGCCAGCGCCGGCCCGAAGGCGCCACGCAGCGCCATGGCGGCGGTGATGGGGAGTTGCGGCGCGAGCCCGCGCTCGACCGTTGGCGTGCTCGGCGCGGTGCCGGATTTATAATCGAGGATGGCCAGCGCTCCGTGCGGATCGATCTCGATCCGGTCCGCCTTGCCAGAAATCGTGACGCTGTCGCCTGTCGGAAGATCGATCGCCAGCCGGCCGCGCGTTTCAGTCAGGATGCGATGCCCGGCAGCGCGCCGCGCGCGGTCGAAGGCCACGAAATCCGGGATGATGCCGATAAAGCGCTGCCACCAGAAATGGTAGAGTTCGCGTTCGTGCCGGATGGGCTCGAAAAGCCTGGCTCCGATCTCGCGCAGGTGCTGCGCGGCCAGCTCCGGGTCCTCCGGGGGCTCGGTCGCGGCATAGGCTTCAAGGCAGGCATGCAGCAAAGTGCCACGCTCGCGGGCGTCCAATGCGGGTTCGATCGGCTCCAGTGGCGCCAGCTTCAGGATATGCCGGGCGTAGATCGCATAGGGGTCGCGGCGCAGCGTCTCGATTTCCGTGATCGAGAGTCGCGTTGGCACGCGCGGCGCGGCGGGGATCGGCTCGGGCGGCGCGACCGGGGCGTAGGGTCCGGGTTCATCGAGGAGGCGGGCCAGCTCAAGCGCACCCTCGCCGCGCATCAGCACACTATCCCACCGCTTCTTGCCGGCGAACGCCTCGAGGCGACGCAGGAAGCGGGAGGGGATCGCCGGCTGGCCGCCCACCCGCGCTGCGCGCGTCAGGATCACCTGCCGATTGCCAGCGAGCATGGCAAAATCATGCGCGCTCTGGCCGATGCGGCGCTCGGGCGGTTGCAGGCCGAGATCAAGCCGCATCGCGCGATTGAGGAACGGGTCTTCCTCCGCGACGGGCGGAAAACTGCCCTCGTTGAGTCCACCGACGATCATGCGGCTGGCGGATACAAGACGCGCCTCAAGCGGGCCGAGAATAGCGGCGCGCGGATCACCGCCCCGAACAGGCGGCACGATGCGCTCGCTCAGAAAGACATCGAAGGCCCCGCCGAGCGCCACCGGTTCCAGCACGCAGTTCTGTCCGTGGGCGCTGATCTCGGCGAGCATGTCGATCAGCAGGCTTGCGTCGGGGTCAGCATCCAGCGCGCTGGTGCCAAGGTCATCGCGGGTCAGCGTGGTTAGCGTTTCCACGAGATCAGCGGCGAAATCCGCGATGGTGCGCGCGGGAGCCCCCGGTGAAAACGGCGCGAAAGCCGCGTCGAGTTCGGCGGAAAACGCCGGCAGCATAGTGCGGACTTCAGTCAGAACACGCGCCGCCGCGTCATGCGGGTGCGATGGCGGGTTGGCGAGCGCATGGCGGACGCGATCCGCCAGTGACAGGGTTGGCACGAAATGCCGACCTCTGAAAACCAGCAGTTCCAGCGCATCGGTCAGGGCATCCAGCCGCTCGGCGGCATGCCCGAGCCGGATCAGCGGATGGCGCAGCAGCGCCAGCACCGAGCCGCCATCGCGTTCGCGGGCGGCCCTCAGGAACAGTCGCAACAGGGTGCCGGCCGAGCGCTCGGCGAGGCTGGTACCGGCGGAATCCTCGGCATCGACGTCCCAGCGCCGGAGCTCTGCAGCAACGCGCCGCGCCAACGTGCGGTCTGCCGTGACAAAGGCAACATCCGCGCCGGGCGTTTCGAGCGTCTCCCGCATCAGGATGGCGATGGCCAGCGCCTCCTCGCGCTCATCGGCGGCATCGACGACGCTCAGGCCGTCGAGCGCGGCATGAAGATCGATGGCCTCGATGGCTGCGCGCCAGCTATCGACGGATTCCGCCGGCCGGAGCGCCTCGGAGAGCATCCGGTTGCGGGCGGTTTCCGCAGCAGTTTCGGGCTCAAGAAGCGGAACATCGTCGCGCCCGATGCCGATCTCCGCCAGCGTGCGCTTCAGCGCCGCCTGCGGGTGGGCGAAGCGGGTCGCGAGGGTGGCGTCCTCGGCTGCGATCTCGTCCCAGCCCACCGTATCAAGCCCGAGATCGAGCCCCGGCAGCACCACCGCGCCGTGATCGAGGCGCGAGACCGCGCGCATCAGCCGGGCGGTGGCCGCGACCGAGCCGGTGGAGCCGATGACAAGGATCGGCGTCGCCGGATCCTCCTGTTCGAGGCGCGCGGCTTCCGCGTCGATGGCATCAAGACGGATATCCATCTCGTCGCGGGCGCCGGCCTCCGCGAGTGCATTGGGCCAGAATTCGGCGGCGATGCGGAGAAAGGCGCGCGTTTTCTCCCAGTAGGTGTCGAAACGGGCGGGATCATAGCCCGGCGGCGCCGTTGATTCGAGGCTGGCGAGCGGCACGCCCGCGATCCGCATTTCGTCGATCAACCGGCCAAGCGCCTCGGAAAGCGCGAGGCTTTCGCGCACCGAGGCTGCGGCACCGGGGGCATGACCGGGGCTTTCGAGGGCGGCGCGCAGATGGCCGCGCCAGCGCTCGATCAGCGGCAGCAGGCCGAACCGCCGTGCAACCGGTGTGATGGTTCGGGTTGTCGCCATGAAGGGATCGCCAAGTGCGCTGCCTTCGCCGGCCGCAAAAATCCTGTCGAGCGGGTCACCGGGTTCGGCGAGCGGGCGGATGCGCGGCAGGATCGCCGGGCGCGGCGCAAGGGCCTCGGCGAAGGCGGCCTCCAGAATGCGGCGGACACGCTGCGTCGGTACGTAGATCACAAGATCGGCAAGGCGTGCGGGGTCTGTGCCAAAATCGAGATCGAACAGCCGCCCGTCGAAGAGGGCGCGCACGATGATATCCGCGAAATTCTGGCCGGGCGCGATGGTCAGGACATGGGGGACCGCGCGCGCCATCGCCGCTATCGATCGACGAGCGAGAGCGCGCGCTCGGCTTCGGCCAGCGCCTCGGGCGTGCCGACGTGCATGAAGAGCCCGTCAAGCCGGAGGCCGAACAACCGGCCGGCTGCCGCAGCATCGTCGAAAATCCGGTTCAGCGAGAAGATCGCCGGGCGTCCGGCGAAGCTTTCCGGCTTCAGAATGGCTACGCCGGTATAGGCGAAGGGCGCAACCTCGCCCTTCTCCGGGCGACGCAGGGTTCCGTCCTGGTTGAGGACAAAATCACCCCGGTTGCCCCAGCCGATCGTTGTCACCGCCGGGGCGACAAGGAGCAGCACATCCATCGCGGCGGGGTCGAAGGCATTCCGCATCCGGTCGAGGTTGCTGTGCGGGCCATCAAGCCAGATCGTGTCGGCGTTGAGCGAGAAAAACGGCGCGCCGCCGAACTGGTCGATGACCTTGAGGATACCACCACCGGAATCGAGGATGCCGTCGCGCTCGTCGGAAATGGTGATTGACGGTGCGGTCCGCCCCTTCACATGCGCGATGATCTGATCCGGCAGGTAGTGGACGTTGATGATCGCGCGGGTGACGCCGCCTGCCGCGAGCTGGTCGAGGTTATGATCCAGCAGGGTCTTGCCGCCGGCCTTCACCAGCGGCTTCGGGGTTGTCGCTGTCAGCGGGCGCATGCGCGTGCCCAGCCCCGCGGCCAGCACCATCGCCATATCCGGCTTGCCTGCCATGTCCGGCTTGCCCGACATGTCCGGCGTGTTCATCCGGCTGGGGCTGTTCTGTCGCGCGCGGGCTGTCGTCATGCGAGGTGTCCGTTGCCGGTTGCGGGGCGAAACCCGGGAGATTCGTTTCGTACCATGTTCTGAGTTTTGCCAAGGCAGGATGCGCGAGGCAACGCCTGAGATAGGCCTCGATGCGCGGGATATGCCTGAGATAGGCGGGCTTGCCATCCCGACGATCCAGCCGGACGAAGATGCCGAGAATTTTCGTCGCCCGCTGCGCGCCGAGGATCGCATAGGCGGCCACGAAGGCCTGCATGTCGAAATCCGGGTCGCGCGCGCGGCGCTGGCGGGCATAGCGCGCCAGCAACTGGAGCTCCAGCTCCTCCGGCACAGTGACGCGCGCATCCTGCAGCAGCGAGGCCACGTCGTAGGCGGGGTGGCCGACGACGCAATCCTGAAAGTCAATCAGCCCCATGCCCCTCAACCCCTCACGCTCGGGCATCCAGATGAGGTTGGGGGAGTGGTAGTCACGCAGCGTCCAGGTTTTCTCGCCGGAAAGGACAGGGTCGAGCGTCGAGACCCAGCCGTCGACGAACGCGAGCCGGACACCCGCGTTCGGCGTGCGGCGGGTGCTGTAGGGGAAAAACCAGTCGAGCAGCAGTTCGGCCTCGATCGTCAGGGCTTCGAGATCGTAGCGGTGCAGCTTGTGGGTGATGACCCCTTCCACCGGTAGTTCGGTGGGCAGAACGCGTGCGTGCAGTTCCGCCAGCACATCGATAGCAAGGCCGTAACGCTCGGGGATCGGGCCGTTGTCATCGACAACGCCGAGCGGGCCAAGGTCCTCGATCAGCAGCAGGCCGGCGTCAAGATCGCTGGCATAGATTTCCGGTGCGGAAAGCCCGATCTCGCGCAGGCCGCGCGCAACTGCCACGAAGGCATGCACCGTTTCCGCAAGATGCACGAGCGTCGAATAGCTCTTGCCGAGGCGGATCGGCGGGCCATCCGGCCGGGGCGGCGAGATCATCAGGATGGCCTTGCGGCCACTGCGGGGGTCGGTGATGCGTTCGTAAGCCCGCACCGAGGCGTCGCCCATCATGAACTGGCGGTCGGGCTCGACAAAGCCGCCGCGCTCGAAGAGCGACTGGATGGCCCGTGCCCGGCCAAGCCGCGCCGCGAGGCGTCCGTGGCCTTCAAGGGTCAGAAGACGGCCGTTGCCATCTGGCGGGATGTCGAAGCGGGCGTCGAGCCTGTCAGACGCAAGGATGTCGCCAGCCTTCTCCGCCCATTCGCAGAGGACAATGGCGTTCTCGGCCGCATCCTCCCAGCCAAGCTCGACCAGCTCGCTCGGGTCCGCCACCCGGTAGAGATCGGCGTGAACAATGCGAAACTCCGGCGCATCGTAGGTCTGCATCAGCGTGTAGGTCGGGCTGGGCACATCGAGCGCGGGCATGCGCGTCATCGCGCGGATCATGGCGCGCGCGAAGGTCGTCTTGCCGGCACCAAGATCACCGGAGAGCGTGACGAGATCGCCGGGGCGCAGCTCTGCCGCCATCTGCTCGGCGATGCGGATGGTCGCCGCTTCATCCGGCAGCATCAGCTTCCAGAAAACGCCGCCGGTTTCGCCGCTTGTCATGTCTGGCGGTCCCACTTCAGTCTCATCTTACGCATCGGGCAGCAGAACGGTCGTCAGATGGCCGCCGCGCGGGTCATCGGAAACATCGATCCGCCCGCCGTGCAGCAGCACCAGCGCCTTGGCGAGCGAAAAACGCAGCCCGTGCTCACGCTCCACATTCGGCGTGCCGCCGGCGAGCTGCCCGGCAATGCCCGGCCCCTTGCCGGTATCCGAGACCTCGATGGCCAGCATCCCCGCATCGCGCCGCACCGCGAGGCGTACGGTATCGCCGGCATCCGAGAATGAGACGGCGTTGGCGAGCAGGTTGAAGACGATGTGGCGGAAGCGCTTCGGATCGGCCGTGACGCCGGTGACCCCGGACTGGAGGTTGAGCGCCAGCCGCACCTTGGCATCGCCGAGGCGATCCTTGAGGCCTTCCATCGCATCCTGAATGGCTGTCGAGAGGTCAAACGTCTCGCGCACGAGATCAACCCCGCCGCCGGTTTCAACCCCGGCGAGATCGAGAATATCGGAGGTCAGCGCCAGCACCGCATCCGCCGCGCGCGAAAGATCCTGCGCATAGGCGAGCTGGCGCGGGGTCAGTTCGCCCGCCACACCACCCGCCAGCGCCTGTGCAAGGCCGACGACCGAGGTGAGCGGCGAGCGCAACTCGAACGAGACGCTCTTGATGAAATCAGTCCTGAGTCGCGCTGCCTGTTTGAGGGCCTCGTTGTGCTCGCGCAGGCGCTTTTCGGCCTCCACGGTATCGGTGACATCGGTGACGGTCACGAGTGTTGCCCGATCCGGCAGCGGCGTTGTCGCAACAATCAACAGGCGACCATCGCCCGTCGTCGCGTCGAACTGCGCATCGTCGCGCGCTTCGGAGAGCGAGCAGACGACTTGCGAAATCGTCCGCCAGGTCGCGCCGGTCGCGCGGGTGGCGGCGGTGCCGATTTCCTCGACGTGCGGGGCGCCCTGGAGTTTTTCGGGCGCGATACCCCAGATCTTTGCGAAAGCCGGGTTCGACAGCTGCAGACAGCCATCCGAGCCGAACACGCCGACCCCCTCGGAAAGCGCCATCAGCGTTTCCCATTGCGTGTTCTTGAGCTGGTCGTAGGAGGTCGCGAGCGTGAAGCGCTCGGTTTCGTCCTCGAAGAGATAGGTCACGCCGCCCTGCGGGTTCGGTGTGATGACCACCCGCAGCGAGCGGCCGTTCGGCAGCCGCCAGCCGTGCTCGGAGGTTTCGGTCGCAGCGTATTGCGCCAGCAGCGATGCCTTCCACTGGCGGAAATCGGTCGCCTCGGGGAGCCGGCCTTTCGAGCGCAGGTGATCGAGCAACTCGCCGTTCGCCGGCTGGGTGCCCAGAAATGCCTGATCGAGCGCAAAAAGATCGGCGAAGGCGCGGTTGGAGTAGGTCAGCCGCTGCTGGCTGTCGAAAATCGCGACAGCTGTGGGGAGTTCATCGAGCGTGCGGACATGCGCCTCCATCTGCCGCTCGAGCGCAAGGCGGGTGGCTTCCAGTTCGCTGATATCGAGCGCGAAGCCGCCGCCGCCTTCAGGCCCTGCTACCTCGACGACATCGACCTTGCGGCGCTGCCCGGCGAAAATCGCGGTGACCGAGCCCTGATAGCGGCCCTGATTGGCCTGCGTCCGGCGGATGACGGCGCGATCGTCGCTGTCAAGAATTTCAGCCTGCGTCGAGAGCACGGTATCACGCCCCGGCGCATCGACGGCCTGGGCATAGGCGGTGTTGACCCAGCCGAGCTTGCCGGCCCGATCCCGCAGCCACACCGGTTGCGGAATGGCTTCCAGCACGGTCTGGAGCTGCTTCTGTGCGGATTCAAGCGCGTTTTTCTCGTCGATCATGCGGGCGAGCGCGAGGCGTTCGCCGGTCGCAAGCTTGATCGCCATCACGGCGCGGCCAGCGACCGGGCGCCCTTCGATTTCGACGTGATCACCCCGCAGTGACCGGACCTGCATGGAAAAGCCGGTGCCTTCCGAGCGCAGCTGGAGCACCTGCTGCTCCAGGTGGCGGGCGTCCTCCGCACCAACCCAGTCGCTGAAGGCGAGCACGCGGTGGGGGGTCGTCGTTTCCAGGACGATGCCGGGATCACCCTCGAATTCGGCCTCGCCCTTCGGTCCGTTCCAGGCCACGAGCATTTGCCGGTCGGCCGACAGAAACAGGTGCGACCGCTCGACCTGGGCCTGCGCCTCATGGATGGTGCGGTTCTGCTCCTCGAAATGCTCGTTCCAGACGCGCCGCGCGCGGACGTGGAAAATCGATATTGCGGTCGCGTAGAGCGTGACGACGAGCAGTGCGAGGCTCAACGGGATGGCGGCGTGAACAAGATCGAACTTGCTGCCGATCATGCCCGGCAGGCGCAGATCGAAGCCATCCGGCGTGCCTGCTGCCCGCGCGATCGCGCTGAGTGAAACGCTGCTCATGACGAGCGGCACAAGAAGCCGTCGACGCAACCAGCCCCGACTGGCTTGCATCGCGCATTTCAAACCGACGCGCCGTGCCTCCGGCTCGTCCATCATCGGGTCCACCCCATGCTCGGGCCTCCTCGCGCATCGCCGCCGCCAGCGCGAATACCGTTGCGTGCCAACCGGAATTGGTTGCCGCCGCGAATCACCGAAGCAACCCGCGACGCAGCACTTTAACCAGCCGATGAGTCCGTCAGGAAGTGGTTAACAAACAATTGCAGCATTTTCAGTAAAAATGGGCGCCGGTTTTATGCCCGAAAATGCGCAAATGAAAAAACAGCGCGCCCGGTTGCCCGGACGCGCTGACTTGACCAGAACAGAAGTGGAATATCCCGCCCGGCGAACCGGGCCGGGGTCTCCTCAGTAGCGGTAGTGATCCGGCTTGAACGGGCCCTGCTCGGGCACACCGATGTAATCGGCCTGCTCCTTGGTCATCTTGGTCATACGGACGCCGAGCTTGGCGAGATGCAGCGCCGCGACTTTCTCGTCGAGGAACTTCGGCAGGGTGTAGACCTTGAGGCCATACTTGCCGTTGTCCTTGTTCACCCAGAGCTCGATCTGCGCCAGCGTCTGGTTCGAGAACGAGGAGGACATCACGAAGGACGGGTGGCCCATGGCGTTGCCGAGGTTCACGAGGCGGCCTTCCGAGAGGAGGATGATGCGGTTGCCCTTGGGGAACTCGATTTCATCGACCTGCGGCTTGATGTTGGTCCACTTGTAGTTCTTGAGGCCTGCGACCTGAATTTCGTTGTCGAAGTGACCGATGTTGCACACGATCGCGCGGTCTTTCATGTTCCGCATGTGCTCGATCGTGATGATGTCCTTGTTGCCGGTCGCGGTGACATAGATGTCGGCGCGCGGCAGGGCATCCTCGATGGTGGCGACTTCATAGCCTTCCATCGCCGCCTGCAACGCGCAGATCGGGTCGACTTCCGAAACGATGACGCGGGCGCCGGCCTGGCGGAGCGAGGCCGCCGAGCCCTTGCCGACATCGCCGAAGCCGGCAACGAACGCCACCTTGCCGGCCATCATCACGTCGGTGCCACGGCGGAGCGCGTCGACGAGCGATTCGCGGCAGCCGTAGAGATTGTCGAACTTCGACTTGGTGACCGAGTCGTTGACGTTGATCGCCGGGAACAGCAGCTTGCCTTCTTCCGCGAGCTTGTAGAGGCGGTGCACGCCGGTGGTCGTCTCTTCCGAAACGCCCTTGATCGATTTCGCGAGCTCGGCGAACCAGCCCTTCGGCTTGGAAGCCAGCAGCTTCTTGATCAACGCGAAGAAGATCACCTCTTCCTCGGAACCGGGCTTGTCGAGGAAGGCCACGTCGCCCTTTTCGGCCTTGAGGCCGTAGTGGACCAGCATGGTGGCATCGCCGCCATCGTCGAGGATCATGTTGGGAACCAGAGTTTCCCCTGATTTTGCCCCATGCCAGTCGAACAGCTTGGCAGTGTAGTCCCAGTATTCTTCCAGCGTCTCGCCCTTGTAGGCGAACACCGGGATGCCGGCAGCGGCAATCGCGGCGGCGGCATGGTCCTGCGTCGAGAAGATGTTGCAGCTCACCCAGCGCACATCGGCACCGAGCGCGGTCAGCGTCTCGATCAGCACGGCGGTCTGGATGGTCATGTGCAGCGAGCCAGCGATGCGCGCGCCCTTGAGTGGCTGCGCGGGGCCATATTCTTCGCGGATGGCCATCAGGCCCGGCATTTCGGTTTCAGCAAGCTCGATCTCCTTGCGGCCGAACGGGGCAAGGTTGATGTCTTTGACGATGTAATCCATGGAACCCTCGATTTTGTCCGCGCAGCGCGGCAGCCCTGGATGGGCACTCGGCGCGCAGGAGCCGACGGCCCCGATCGGGCCGGCTGCGGCTCTCTAGCAAAGATCGGGAAGGCGCGCAATAAAGATATAAAGATTTCTTTATATCGAACGCTCCGACCTGCCGGGAGGGCAGGCCGGAGCGTTCTCGCGTGCAAAGTCAGCCGCCCTGAGCGGCGTTCCGGCTCACGGTGCCTGAAGCTGGCGGAGCGCGCCGGCCCAATCCTCGACGTGGTAGACCTTCACGATCTTGCCATCGACGACTTCATGAATATCGATCGACATCAGCGTGAAACCCTTGCCCTTGCCGTCGACGCCGAACAGCGGCCCCTTCGGCGTGCCGCTCGCGCGGCTGCGGACGATGAAGCGGTTGCCCGATTGCAGGATCTCCTCGATCCTCCAGGTGAGATCCGGCATGAACTGCGCGAATCCGGCGAGCTGTTTGGCCAGTTCGTCGCGCGTCTTCACCTTGCCGGAATAATCGCCGATGCTCTGGAAGCCCGGGGCGAGGATGCGCTCGGCTTCCGCCATCTTGTCCTTGGCTCCGGCCGGGTTGATCAACCGGGTGTAGAAGGCTTCGACGATTGCCTTGTCCGCGGTTTGCGCGAGGGTTGGTGCGATCGAGGCGAAGGCTGCGGCGCAGGTCAGCGCGAGTCGACGGGTTAGGGTCATTGTCTGTCTCCATCTGTTCCGGGGCACTTGTGCGTGCCGCCCGGAACAGGCATAAGCGAGCATGGTATCAAATAGGAAGTAGGCACTATTTTGATACCGACTTCTTGCAGCAGAGAGATTTCAGATGGCCCCGGAAGAATGCCCCGTGCGCGGTGTGATCGATGGCATCGGCGACAAGTGGAGCGTGCTGGTCATGCTGCATCTGAGCCACGGCGAGCAGCGCTTTTCGGCGATCCGCCGGCTCATCCCGGACATTTCGCAGCGCGTGCTCACGGCGACGTTGCGCAAACTCGAACGCGAGGGGCTGGTATGGCGGCACGTGCAATCGACGATCCCGCCGGCGGTGACCTACGGCATCACCGAGCTTGGTGCATCCCTGATCGGGCATTTCATGGCGCTGGCCGAATGGGCCAAGAGCAACCGGCCTAGGATCAACGCGGCACGGCAGGATTTCGACCAGCGGGTGAGCTGAACCTACTCGTCCTCGCCGAAGCGGTTTGCGAGCAGCGCCTCGACCGCATCGAGCGCTTCCTTCGCCTGCGCGCCGAGCGCCGAGACGGAAACCGTGGTGCCTTGCGCCGCGGCCAGCGTCAGCAGGCCCATGATCGAGGTGCCGCCGACCGTCTCCCCGCAGCGGGTGACGCGCACGTCCGCATCGAAATTCTCGCAGCACTGCACGAATTTGGCGGAAGCACGGGCATGAAGCCCCTTGCGGTTGATGATCGGGAATTCGCGTACGAGTGCGCCTTCGACAACCGGGGGTGGCGGGCAGGGCTGGTTGAATTCATCCATCTCGGCCATCGCTCAGCGCCCCGCGAGAATATGGCTGGCGACGTTGATATACTTGCGCCCGGCGTCCTGCGCGAGGGTGACAGCCTCAGCGAGCGGGCTAGCTTCGCGGACTTTCGCGAGCTTGACCAGCATCGGCAGATTAATGCCGGCGATCACCTCGACGTTGGTGCCGTTCATCGCGGAGATCGCGAGGTTGGACGGCGTGCCGCCGAACATATCCGTCAGCACCACCACGCCCTGACCGGAATCGACATCTTGGATCGCTGCCACAATTTCGCTGCGACGCATATCCATATCGTCCTCCGGCCCGATGCAGACCACCGCGAGCTGCGCCTGACGCCCGACCACATGCTCCATCGCCGACCGGAATTCCGTAGCGAGCTGTCCGTGGCTGACCAATACCAATCCGATCATTGACGGATACCGTGCCTTCTCACTTCCCGGGCCAAGGCGGAGACCAGCGGCCGACCGGGATGAATTGCCCTTTTGAGGGCAGGACGCGCATTTTGTCGACAGATGCGCCTTTGGCAAGCAAAACCAGCGAATTTCGAATCTTTTTTCGCACCTGCGAGATTCAACCCTCAAGCCAGTCGAGGGCGAGATGCGCCTTCGATGCGAGGTCCTGATCGCTGCGCAACGTCAGAAGCGGCACTTCAACGCCGGAAATAGTGTATTTGCTCTGGTTTTTCTCGGGCAAACGCGGTGGATCTGCCTCCAGCATAATAACGGCATGAAGAATGGCCTTGTCCGTGGCATTGACGTCGACAATCCCGATACCGCGTCGCTCGATCCGTCCCCTGAGGGCCGGATGCCCGGAGATCACGAGCCGACCGTGGTGTTCGCTCAACGCAATCCGGTCATCGCCGATGAGGCAGGCATGGCGCCCACGCTCCCGCGCGCGCTCGATCAGGGCATCGGCCAGCGATGATTTTCCGGCACCCGACTGTCCGAGGATCAGCACGCCCTTCTCGCCAAGAATAACGGCTGTCGCATGCAGATGTCGGCTCATGCGGCCGCCAGCGGCAGGCTGACGATGAAGCGCGCCCCGGCGCGCTCGCCGTCCTTATCGGTGATGTTTTCGGCCCGGATCGTGCCGCCATGCGCCTTGACGATCTGCTCCGAGATGGCGAGCCCGAGCCCGGAATTCTGCCCGAAGCCCTGCTCCGGGCGATCCGTGTAGAAGCGCTCGAAAATGCGTTTGAGGGCGTGCTCGGGCATGCCGGGGCCGGAATCCTCGACAAGAATATCGACCTGCTGGCCTGCCTGCCGGATGGTGACCCGGACCTTGGTGCCTGGCGGCGAGAAGGATTGGGCGTTGTCGATGAGGTTGTTGAACACCTGCACCAGCCGGCTGTCATGCCCCCGGATGACGAGGGGCCTTGGGCTTTGCCGCTCGACGTTCAGCGTCACCGGGATTTCGCCGGGCTTGAGCACGTCGTTCTTCATGCCGACGACCGCGGAAAGCAGGGCGGCGATGTCGAAGGGTTCGGACACCGCGCGCTGCAATTCGGCATCGAGGCGTGAGGCGTCCGAAATATCGGTAATCAGCCGGTCGAGCCGCTTCACATCGTGGATGATGATGCCGAGCAACCGCTCCTTGCTGTCCGGGTTGCGCGCGAGCGGCAAGGTTTCCACCGCACTGCGCAGGGATGTCAGCGGGTTTTTCAATTCATGCGAGACATCGGCGGCAAAACGCTCGATTGCCTCGATGCGGCTGTAGAGCGCGCCGGTCATATCCCTGAGGGAAGCGGAAAGCTGGCCGATCTCATCGGAGCGGTCTGAAAAATCGGGAATTTCCTCACGCACCCGTGTGCCACGTCGCACCCTGTCCGCCGCTTCGGACAGCCGCCGGACTGGTTCGGCGATCGTGCCCGCCAGCAGGACCGACAACACAAGCATGACGCCGGAGGAAATCAGGAAGACGAGCACGAAATCCCAACGCTCATCGGCGATGATACGATCAACGTCACCTTCCTGCGTCGAGAGCAGCAGGACTCCCTTCAGGTTCGCGCTGCGCTGGATCGGGCTCGCCGCGAAAACGATCGTCTGCCCGTCCGTGGAGACCCGGACCAGCGTGCTGGAAGTACCACGCAGCGCCCGCTGCACTTCCGGCAGGCCCTCGTTGTCGACGAGCGAATCAGGCTGGCTGATATCAACCCGGCCGAAGCGCTGCTTCACCGCGTTCCAGCTGCGTGTGAACAAGGTGAGGGATGAATCATCGTTCGCCGCCGGGCGCGGATCGATGAAATCGCCAGGATTGTAGAAGGCGCGGGTATCAAGCAGCAGCAGGCCCTCGCGGTCGTAGACGCGGGCGCGGGTGCGTGTCGGCGCCACCAGCCGCTTGAGGATGGGCGCGACACGGGCAGGGTTGATCGAGAATTCGACGGAACTCTGCGCCGGATCGTCGCGCGGCTGCGGTTCAGCGAGTTGCTGCTGGAGCAACTTGTCGGGGTCGAGCTCCAGCGTGTCGGCATTGGCGCTGACGGCGCTTGCGATCGCGGCGGAAATCATCTCCGCCTGCAAGGACAGGGACTGGCTGCGGGCGTCGATCACGCCGACGCGCGTCTGGTTGATCCAGAGGAAGCCGAGGAACAGCACGGCGAGCCCGGCAAGATTGAGAAAGGCGATGCGCCGCGTCAGGCTTGAGGACAGCCGTCGCGACAGCCCGGCGCGGAGCCGCCCGGCCAGCCGGATCAGCGCCGAACGCGACCGGCGTCGGGGGGCGGCGGCGCCCTCGACCGGACTGGGTGTTTTCGAGCGGTCGAGCAAGCGCTCCTCCCCGAAATCGCCGCTAGACGGCGATATCTCAGCCTTCCTTGAAGCGGTAGCCGACGCCATAGAGCGTTTCGATCATCTCGAAATCGTCGTCAACCTGCTTGAACTTCTTGCGCAAGCGCTTGATGTGACTGTCGATCGTGCGATCGTCCACATAGACCTGATCGTCATAGGCCGCATCCATCAGGGCATTGCGGCTGCGCACAACACCCGGGCGCTGCGCAAGGCTCTGCAGGATCAGGAATTCGGTAACGGTCAACACGACCTGATCGCCCTTCCAGGTGCAGGTATGACGTTCCGGGTCCATCTTGAGCAGGCCGCGTTCGAGCACCTTGGCATCGGCTTCCTTGGAGGCAGGCAGGTCTTTTGCGCCGACGCGGCGCAGGATAGCTTTCACGCGCTCGACGAGCAGGCGCTGCGAGAATGGCTTGTGGATGAAATCATCGGCACCCATCTTGAGCCCGAAAAGCTCGTCGATTTCCTCGTCCTTCGAGGTCAGGAAGATCACGGGCAGGTCCGATTTCTGGCGCAGGCGGCGCAGCAATTCCATGCCGTCCATGCGTGGCATCTTGATGTCGAAGATCGCGAGATCAGGCGGGTTCTGCCGGATACCATCAAGCGCCGTCGCGCCGTCGGTATAACTCTGGATGCGGAAACCTTCATTCTCGAGCGCGATCGAGACCGAAGTCAGGATGTTCCGGTCGTCGTCGACGAGCGCGATGGTGGGCATGGTCGGTCCTTTTGGCTTTGAACGCGCTGCCGGCAGGCAGGCGCTTCCCCAAGATGGGCTCTCTTATCAAGATGGGCTCTCTTGGTCCGGAAATCTAGAACAAAGACAGGCCGAATTGTGGCAAAGATAAATTACGGATAGGAAATCAACGACGAATCCATGGTCTCGTGTAGCGCGACGCATCAAATGACAATTTTACCGGATCAAATGGCATCAGATTGAAAAACGTGGTTTTTGGATTTTTGCTGGTTTTCAACGTCCGTTGAACGGCACAAAAAAGGCGGGGCCAGCCCCGCCTTTGTCGCCTCATGTGGTCTTGTCGTCAAGCGGTCTTGATCGCCCTCAGTTGTTCAATCGAGGCTTCCACACCCTCCTTCGCGAACATCAGGGCTGAAGCTCCGCGTTGTGCGCGCTCCGCATCAGCCGCCACGCTGGCGACGAGATAACCAAGATCATC
This sequence comes from Beijerinckiaceae bacterium, assembly GCA_009773635.1. Classification (GTDB taxonomy): domain Bacteria; phylum Pseudomonadota; class Alphaproteobacteria; order Rhizobiales; family Beijerinckiaceae; genus Rhabdaerophilum. The sequence goes on from WSYC01000004.1 coordinate 86,518, forward strand.
AGCCTTCAGAATTTCGATTTCTCCGGGAATGGAGTGCAGGAGCAGAGACAAGGCGCGCAGCGCCCCGGCGACACGGGTCAGTTCGTTCTCAACGGCGAATGCATCTTTGGACATCAGCGCACCCACTTTTCAAGAATGGCGCGGCGCACAGTCGCGGGTGGCCGCGCAGCACTTCCGCGATCTGATCGAGAGCGCTCATGACTGCCACCCGTCGACGATGGCCTGCTCTTCCGGTGTCAGTTGGCCGTCACCCGCCAGAAATTCGCCGGGCTCACCGGGGCGCGGAGTGCCAGTGCCGACGGCACTGATCAGCCCTTGCGTGGCGGCGGGTGGCTCCACGACGCGCAAGATGAGCTGCCGGAAGGAGACAGCGGCAACCGCGATGCCCTTGGTCTCGATCCCCGATGAAAGCACCGGACGGCATTCGATGTCGGCCGGAGGCAGGCACTGAAGCTGGCCGAAGACCTGGTCATCGAGCGCTGCCGCCAAGGCAATCGCGCGATCGATAACATTCGCGTCGGCCGTGGCACCGGACCGGGCTTGCGCGGCGATCGCCAGATAAATCCAGATCTCGCAATCCTTGCCGCCATCCGCACGCGGAAGGAGCCGGAAGCGTGGCAGGACAAGGAAGCCGGCCGGGGTTTTGAAGCCGACCTTGGCAATATCCTCGGCATCGATCAGGTCGAGCTGGCGACGGCATTCGGTGACCAGCAGCGCGTTGCCATACGGCAGGGCCGAGAGCCAGGCGTCGATCGCGTCGAGGTGGGTTCCAAGGCGGGACATCAGCCACCCCCGATCCGGGCGCGGACATAGCGGCCGACCTGGTCGATGACATCCTCGGCATTCTCCGAGGAAAGACCGATGAAGGGCCGCGCCGGGATCGTCACCTTGCGGGCGAAGACCGTGCGGTTGCCCAAGCGGAACACGAGGCGCTTGGCCTTCTTCGGCACGATGGTCGCGCCGTTCTGATGGACGCCAGCATAGATCAGGCCGGAGCCGATGATCGCGGTATCCCCGGAGACCGAATAGTCGATCGAGCGGGCCAGCGCGCCGGACTTGTAGAGGATCGGCGTCCCCTCGCGGTTCGGCTTCCATGCCGCACCGGAAGGAGCGGTTTTCTCGGACGTGATGCGGCGGCGCGTTTGCTCCTGCACCATGCGGGCAATGCCGGTCATGAGCGCCGCGCCGTCGATCGGGTCGAGCTTCTGAAGCGCGCGATCGACGGACTCGATGCCTTCAAGGCGGAGATCGATCGAGATCATGCCAGCCCCCGGAAGTTGCGGGGCCGGGCTTCGAAGAAGGCGCCGTCGCTGGAGGACGCGCCATTCTCGCCGGGCGTTTCGGCCTGTCCCTGCGGTTCGGCGGTCCCAAGACCGGCCTTGCCGGCCGCGATGGCCTCGAGCAGCTTGCGGGCTGTTTTGGCGCGCTCGGTGATTTCCTCGGTCAACCGGTCATGCGTCGAGGCGAGCCGGTAGCAGGCCAGATCAATGACGGCGACCTTCAGCCCGTCCGGCACGATGGTCAGCGGCACGCTGTAGCGTTTGCACAGATAGAGATCCGCCTCGCCAGATGCGAGGCCAGCAGCGTGGGCGGAGACAGCGTCGATAGCCGCGCACGGCTTCCTCGGCGAGATCGCCGCGCACCATATCGGACACCGTGAAGCCCTTGGCGAGGCGCGTGGCGCGCTGCATGGCGTCGTAGAGGAGGATGGACCGGATCGCGTCGATCATCACGCAACCCTCCGGGCACCGCGGACCGGCGAGCGGCCGGTATAGAGCAATCCGTCGTAGCTCTCGTCGATCGCCGTCACGCCGGTTGTGCGGGCTCCAACGCGGCGAGCTTGATCAGTTCGGACTGGTTATCCGCGACGTCCGAGAGCCGCAGCGCGTCGCGCGCCTCCGGCGCAAGGTTTTTGACCAGTTCAAGGCAGAGCTGGACCGAGCGCTCGGACATTCCGAGCCGCTTGGCGGTCTGCTTCGTGAAGCGCTCGCCGAATTGTCGCAATGATTGCGACAATTCCTTCTTGCGCCGTCCCGGCTTCGCCACATCAGGGTTCAGGCGGTCGAAGGCTTCCTTGCGCTCAGCCAGAAAAATGGCGCGATCGAGCGCGGAAAGCTCGCGGCGCATCAGGTTCTCGTCGATCTCGACGAGACGGGCCTCGTCATCGTCGATGTTTTCGATGATGGCGTCGATATCGGGGCGACCGAGCGTCCGCACGGCCGCGAGGCGATGTGCGCCGGCGACGAGCCGGTAACGATTCCCGTCTGGCCGGACGACGATGGGCTGCATGAGGTTGATCAGGGCGATGGAGGCCGCGATGGCCTCAACATGCGCCGGATCGACCGGGCGGAGCCGGTCTGTGGTGTCAATTTCGTCGAGCGGGAGGGCGATGATCTCGCCAAAACGGACGCCGGCCATCATGCGGCCCTCGCCGCACGGACGCTTTCGGCCCGCACCTGCTTGAAGGAGCGCGCCTCGCCGTTGTCGTCATAGAACTGCGGCCAGATGGTCTGGCGCGGCACGCCGAGGAACTCGGCAATCACCGTGTGGGCGCGCGGGAAACGCGTGGTCAGGGATTTATGCAGCGTGTGGCGGAAGAACCCCTTCTCAAGCCCGAGACGTTGAAGGTTCGAACCCTTCAGGCGCACCTCAAAGAGGATTTTCTGTGGATGCCAGCCGACCTTTTGCGCCACGATGCGCTCCCTCTCGCGAAGCGACGCAGGGCGTGCTAACCATGCGAAGCGATGTAACTTGTCAGAGTTTAATCACAACTGCAATTAATCGTCAATCACAATCGTGATCAACGAAGGCGAGGCCCTGCGCGTGGAAGACAACGGCTTTTCAGCCCGGCTTTCTCAGATTGTTGACCAACTTGGAGGTCAAAACGCTGCTGCGCGCCATATCGGGCTCAGCCAGGGGGGCATTTCGCGCTTGATTGCGGGTGGGCAGCCAAACCTGCAGACGCTTCGTCTTATCACTGAAAAAACCGGTCAATCACTTTTGTGGTTGGCAACCGGGCAGGAAGACAACACAGGTGCAATACATATCCCTCTCCGGGATGTGTTCGGCTCTGCCGGGCCCGGCGCCGAAGCGGTAGACGAGTCGCCGAGCCGATTCCTGTCGTTTGATCCTTACTTTGTTAAACTCTGGGGGGTTCCTGCTTCGCGGGTTGAGGCCCTGACGGCCCGTGGTGACAGTATGCACCCGACGATTGAGGACGGTGCGATCGTGTTGATCGACACCGGCGATAGGAAGCTTCGCGAGAAGCCAATCTTTGCATTCCGGACGCCAGATGGAGTGCGCTTCAAACGGTTTCAGCGGACCATTGACGGCGGCGCGTTGCTCGTGTCCGACAATCGGGACCTTTACGCACCTGAAAAGGTCGATGCCGCTGATTTAGAGCAGTTCAGAATTGCTGGACGTGCTTTCTGGACCCCGAGGATGATATGATACCACTTCTTCTTTGTGCGATCGTCTTTGCAATTCTTGGCTGGTGGCCAGTCGCGGTTTTCTTTGTGGTTCTCGCTTTCATTTGGCCTTTGATCGCCGCACCATTTCGCTTGATTGGGCGAGCGATGTTCCGTAGCCGGAAGGGGTGATACAATGCGGGTGGCGATAGCCGTTTTTGCGTTTTCTATGTTGGCGGCCTCAACTTCAGCGGCGCTGGAACCGGCCCCCCGATTCGATAGAGATTTCAACAGGGCCGCGAAGGCCGCAAATATCCAGCACCGCGCCAGCAGCGCAGAATGCAATACTGCGACTTGCGAGTTCGAATTAAAGCCTACCGGGCGGATGTCTGTCGTTTTCGACGGTGCCCAGAAGATGGTTGACGAGGTGGCTTTCTATTTCCCACCCGAGGCCCGCTCCGGCGCGGACGTGATTGATGTCCTCGGTGCCGTGCTCGATCTTTTATCGAGGGACCAGCCCAAGGCTTTGCGAGAGGGCGTGCGGCTTCGTCTGGTCGAGCAGGCGGCGGGCAAAGCGCGCGACGGAGAATTCAAACTTGGTCGCTGGACCTACGTCTTGCGCCCGAATGATGGCCGTGATGTGCGGCTCTACGTTCGATCCTCCAATTGATATCTCGCCATTAATCTTCTTATTTGTTGCTGCGCTCTTCAGGGTTGCCGTGCCGCCTCCCGTCACGCTCGTCCGTGCATCGCGCCTCGGGCGGATTGCCGCATTTGCGGTTAGGTTCCTTCCAGCCGACGCACTTTCCGTCTGATGCACGGAAGCCAGGCCCGCCGCGACAAGAGCAGCCAGAGCAGCTGGCCGAGGCGTCGGCAGCCAGAATGGCCATGATCGCGACCATCAAAAGAGGGCGCACTCGGTTCTCCAATCTCACAATTTAATGTGCTTTGAATGCGCTCCGACGCGTCTGGCGTGTCGGAGTTCAGACAAGGGTCCGCGCCGCGCCATTCTGGACTATACCTCGGAAATCGTTGATTAATTCCATTCTCCGACGCGCTCTCCAAAAATCCACCGAAAACGTCGTTGTTTGGTGGCGCGCGCGGAATGACGATGCTTGCTGCATTTATACGCAAGAGCTTGATATGACCGGATTATTCGGGAGTGCGGCGCGCGGGGCATGCCGGACGGCCATGCCAATTGCCTTCCGGGCCTATGTCATTTGATGCGTCGCGGGAAAATTTTTCGGCACGGCCTTCGTATCGCGCTAATGTGCGGAAAAGATTGACGAACGCCCGCCCATTCCCGGCTGATCCCGGATAATCCCGCCTTGCCCCGTGCTGTCATATGATCCTTCGTTTAACATCTCGCCACGTTTGGGAACGCAACATCGGGCGTTTTGATCGCGCAAGAGGAAGCCAAGCATGACCACGCCCCTGACGCCAGGCCCGGCGGCCTCTGCGAACGCTATTGCGCGCGATCCGCGCCAGCCGGCAGATTTTGATCCGCTGACTCTGGGGCGGCAGTTGTTGCGAAAGGTTCGCGTCGGCGCACTCGGCACGCTCGATCCGGCGACCGGCTATCCCTTCGTCACCCTCACCAGCGTCGCAACCGATCTTGATGGCACGCCTTTTATCCTGATCTCGCGGCTCTCGCAGCACACGCAGAACCTGCTGGCCGATCAGCGGGCGTCGCTGATGCTCTCTCAGGGCGGCAAGGGCGATCCGCTCGCCCATCCACGCCTGACGCTGCAGGTCATGGCGGAACCCGACCAGGCGCCGCGCCTGCGGCACCGGTTTCTGGCGCGGCACCCGAAGGCGCAGATCTACGTCGATTTTCCCGATTTCGCCTTCTTTCGCCTCAAGCCGCTCTCGCTCCATCTCAATGGTGGGTTCGCGCGCGCCTTTGACGGTCCCGCCGAGCTGATCCTCTCGACGATCGCTGATCCCGCGGCTTTCGAGGCGCTCGAACGTTCGGCGATCGAGCACCTGAACGCCGATCACGCCGAAGCGCTCGCGCTCTATGCCACAGTGCTGCTTGACCTACCGCCAGGCAAGTGGCGCGCAACTGGGCTTGACCCTGATGGTCTCGATCTCGCCATGGGCGATCTCACGGCGCGCCTGCCATTTCCCGAAAGGTTTGAGGATGCCGGACAATTGCGTGTCATTCTCAAGCAATTGGCGGACAAGGCCCGTGAAGAGGCGCAGTTGTAGCCTCCCGCAGGGCGGGCTACGGAGAGAAAAGGGCGATCGTCGGCACGCCTCCGTCTTTTTGCAGATGGAACAGACGTCTGTATATTTGCCGGCAAATATTTATTGAGCACTTGTATGGCAGTGCCGATTTAAACCCTGTTTCTTGAAAAAACGGTGCGCTTCGTCCAAGGGCGGATTGCACAGCTGCGGATTCCTGCTATTCGCCTCCGCAATTCGTTGCCGTGTGCATCAAAAAAGCGCGCAGGCGAAGGATGGGAGCCATGTTCGGCTCGCCGTCCGACTGTCCGGTAAAAAACCGCGATGCCAGTTAAGGGAAGGAACTGTTCTCATGGAGACCAAAGGCCGCTTGAACACGACGCTGGGTGCCAACACGTTTGGCTTCGATGCGCCGGCACGGTTCTTTTTCAACCTGGAAGCGCCCGCACTCTATGAGGAAGCCCTCCAGCGCAAGGAGGCGATGGTGACATCCGGCGGCGCGCTGCTCGCCGAAACCGGCGTCCACACCGGCCGCTCGCCAAAGGACAAGTTCGTTGTCCGCGATGCGACGACAGAGGATCAGGTCTGGTGGGACAACAACGGCGCGATGGCACCGGCCAACTTCGCCACGCTGCTCGCCGATTTCCGCGCGCATGCCAAGGGCAAGGACCTCTTCGCGCAGGATCTCTATGGCGGTGCGGACCCCGCAAACCGCGTCAAGGTGCGCGTTTTCACAGAATATGCCTGGCACTCGCTGTTCATCCGCAACCTGCTGATCCGCCCGGAAGTGCACGAGATCGCGAGTTTTGCGCCGGAGATGACGATTGTCGACCTGCCTTCGTTCAAGGCTGATCCGGCGCGCCACGGCTGCCGCACCGGCACGGTGATCGCGGTTGATTTCGCCTCGAAGACGGTGCTGATCGGCGGGACGTCCTACGCCGGCGAGATGAAGAAGAGCGTCTTCACCTATCTGAATTATGCGCTGCCGGCTGTCGGCGTCATGCCGATGCATTGCTCGGCGAATGTTGGCCCTGCCGGCGACAGCGCCGTGTTCTTCGGTCTCTCCGGCACTGGCAAGACCACGCTTTCGGCGGACCCGACCCGCACGCTGATCGGCGATGACGAGCACGGCTGGTCCAAGACCGGCATCTTCAATTTCGAGGGTGGCTGCTACGCCAAGACCATCCGTCTTTCTGCCGAGGCCGAGCCGGAAATCTTCGCGACGACGCAGCGCTTCGGCACCGTGCTCGAGAACGTTGTCATGGACGCAGATACGCGCATCTGCGATTTCGACGATGGCTCGAAGACCGAAAACACCCGCTGCGCCTACCCGTTGCACTTCATCCCCAACGCCTCGGACACCGGCCGCGCCGGCCACCCCAAGAACATCGTGATGTTGACCTGCGACGCTTTCGGCGTGCTGCCGCCGATCGCCAAGCTCACCCCGGCGGAGGCGATGTATCACTTCCTCTCCGGCTACACCGCGAAGGTCGCGGGCACGGAAAAGGGCGTCACCGAGCCGGAAGCCGTGTTCTCGACCTGCTTCGGCGCGCCGTTCATGCCGCGCCACCCGGCGGAATACGGCAATCTGCTGCGCGATCTCATCGCCAAGCATCACGTCGATTGCTGGCTGGTCAACACCGGCTGGACCGGGGGCATGTATGGCACGGGACGCCGCATGCCGATCCGCGTCACGCGGCGGCTTCTGTCCGCGGCGCTCGATGGCTCCCTCGCCCGCGCCGATTTCCGCCGTGACCCCTATTTCGGCTTCGCCGTGCCGGCCTCGGTGCCGGGCGTCGAGCCGCATATCCTTTATCCCGTGAAAACCTGGCAGGATAAGGCGGCGTTCGCGGCCACCGCGAAGAAGCTCGTCGGCATGTTCGGCGAGAACTTCAAGCGCTTCGAGGCGCATGTGGACGCGGATGTGAAAAACGCCGCCCCGAAGAACCAGCTGGCGGCTTAAGGCCGCCAGTGTCATTCCCGACGCGGGCGGTAGCTCGCGAGCGGGAATCCAGACTTGAAATGCAAATGCCCCCGGAGACGGGGGCTTTTTTGTCTCAATCATCGCTCCAGTGATCGTTCAAGAGCTGTTCCATGATTTTCCAGTCACGCTCAACTCCCTCATCGCCCTTGAAATAGCTGAACTCGATGTGATCCTCGAAGAAATCGACCTCGACCCGGCAACCGACGAGGGTGAAGTCAACTGAGATGCTGTCGTCGCGGCTTGATCGTAAACTGAAGTGGATATTCGTTTCGCGAAGAGATTCAAGAAATGCAAGAATATCAAGAATGTTTCTTGGGCGGGAGATTGGCTTTGTCATTCGCTTCCCCATTTCTCTTCAATCAATTTAAAAAGTTTTTCTTCCCCGATTTCGACCGATTCATCGCCTGCAAATGTGCTGAATTCGATGTGATCCTCGAAAACCTCAACCTCAACACGCATTCCAGCAAAGCCGAAAGACACCATGACGGCATCGTCGCTCTGCTGCTCCAGTCGAAACATGAGTTTTTTGCGGTTCAGCAAATTAAGCAAACGAAGAAGGCGACTTGTCAGTTGGTCTTTCATCCCAATCCTCTTATTTCCTAAATCGGTCTTGGCGAAGTAATTTCCAGCAAGTATTTGCAGCTCGATCCCCGGCTTTCGCCAGCGCAATCACATCGGCAATTGGCATATTCAGGAATTGCCCGGGCATAACCGAGCGGATATTCGCACTGCAGTATGCCGACATGAATTGCTGCGTTGTCCAGTTGAGTTTGTCATTCGGGATTCCGCCGACGGGCTCAATCGCGGTTCCATCCGGCGCTGTCCCGAACTCGACATTCCCACCCCCAAAATCCTCGCGCCCCGATGTCAGGGCCTCGTCCGATGTTTGCGGCGCGTCGTCACCATGCCCATCCCAAGGTGCCCAACGCCCGAGCTCATCGCGCGGTTGCCCGGGGCTGTATTTCTGCTCGCGCCGCGCTTTGAGGTAGAGGCGGATGGCCTCAAGCTCGGCGCGGATATGGGCGATGTTCTCGTCATCTTGCGCTTGTTTCAGGCGCATTTGGGTCAGGGCAGTCCGGCTTTCAAAGCGCATGGGCGGGCTCTTGCGATGATCGTGATCTCGCGAGAATAGCCGCGCTTTCCAGTGCGGGGATAACCCAGCCTACCCCCGCTCCAACAGCCGCCCCATCACCTTCGCGGTGTAATCCACCATGGGAACAATCCGCGCGTAATTGAGCCGCGTCGGGCCGATGACGCCGACAATCCCGACGATCTTCTGGCTGGAATCGCGGAACGGCGCCGCGATCATCGACGAGCCCGACATCGAGAAGAGCTTGTTCTCCGAGCCGATGAAGATGCGCACGCCATCGCCGCTTTCGGCGCGGTTGAGGAGTTCGATCACCTCTTTCTCGCGCTCAAGGTCAGCGAACAGCCGCCGCATGCGTTCGAGGTCCGCGAGCGCGGTGAGGTCTTCGAGCAGATTGGCCTGCCCGCGCACGATGAGGCGCATATCGCCCGCGTCCTGCGCCGTGGCGGCGAGCCCGCTCTCGACAAGGCGCGCGGAGAGTTCGCTGATCTCGCGCTCCATCGCGGCACGGTTCTGCGCCACTTCTGCCGTGACATCGGCGAGCGTGCGACCCTTGAGGCGATGGTTGAGGTAATTCGAGGCTTCCGTCAGCGCCGAGGCCGGCAGGCCGGGCGGCAGCGCGAGGATGCGGTTTTCGATCGTGCCATCGTCCGACACCAGCACCACCAGCGCCTGCGTCGGGTCGAGCCGCACGAATTCGATATGCTTGAGCCGCTTGTTCGATTTCGAGGTGACGACGACCCCCGCGCCGCGGGAGACGCCGGAGAGCAGCGTCGTCGCCTCCGCCAGCGCGTCATCGAAGCTGCGGCCCGAACCGGCGGCGCGGATCTGGGTTTCGATGTGGTTGCGATCCTCCGCGCCGACGTCGCCGATCTCGAGGATGGAATCGACGAAAAGCCGGAGGCCTTGTTCGGTCGGCAGCCGCCCGGCGGAAATATGCGGGGCATAGACGAGGCCGAGGTCTTCAAGGTCCTGCATCACGTTGCGGACGGTCGCAGCCGACAGCGACACGGGCAGGATTTTCGAGATATTGCGCGAGCCCATCGGCTCGCCGGTTTCGAGATAGCCCTCGACGATGCGGCGGAAGATATCGCGCGAGCGCAGATCAAGATCGGAAAGCCCGGCGCGGCCGGCATCCTGAACGGGGTCTCTTGTCATGGAATGGTCATCACCTGTCGGAACCCTCGCATGAGTCTACGCATTCAGAAGCGGAATACCAGTGTTGTTGCGTCTGCCGCTTGCCCGGTCCCGCATTCGCGCCTAAAGACGCGCGCGGACCGGAACCTGACAATCCAGTCACACCCGGTCTTTCACGGAGAAACCCATGCGTCCCTCGAAACGTGGCCTCGACGAACTGCGCAAGGTGTCGTTGGAGCGCAATGTCGCCCGCTATGCCGAAGGCTCCTGCCTCGTCAAGTTCGGTGAGACGCATGTGCTGTGCACCGCAACGCTCGAAGAGCGCGGCCCCGGCTGGCTGCGCGGCACCGGCAAGGGTTGGGTCACCGCCGAATATTCCATGCTGCCGCGTGCGACGCTGGAGCGCACCCGCCGCGAGGTGACATCCGGCAAGCCCTCAGGCCGCACGCAGGAAATCCAGCGGCTCATTGGTCGCGCGTTGCGCGCTGTGGTTGATCTGCCGGCGCTCGGCGAGAAGCAGATCACCCTCGATTGCGACGTTCTGCAAGCCGATGGCGGCACGCGCACGGCCTCGATCACCGGCGCCTGGGTGGCGCTGCATGATTGCCTCAAATGGATGCAGTCGCGCAACATGCTGACGACCATGCCGCTGCGCGACCATGTTGCCGCGATTTCCTGCGGCATCTATCGGGGCAAGCCGGTGCTCGACCTCGATTACGCCGAGGACAGTGCTGCCGAAACGGACGCAAACTTCGTGCTCACCGGCAAGGGCGGCATCATCGAGGTGCAGGGCACCGCCGAGGGCGCGCCGTTCAGCCAGGAAGAGTTGATCGCGCTGCTCGATCTCGCCCGCAAGGGGACGAGCGAGTTGGTGGTGATGCAGAAGGCGGCGATCGCGGGATGAGTGCGCGCCCGCTTTCAGGCCGCATCGTGATTGCGACGCACAACGCCGGCAAGCTCGCGGAGATGACCGAGCTGCTCGCGCCCTATGGGCTCGAGTGCGCGTCCGCCGGTGCGCTCGGGCTGCCCGAGCCGGTCGAGAACGGCACGATGTATGCCGAGAATGCCGCGATCAAGGCACTGGCGGCGGCGAAAGCGACCGGCCTGCCGGCACTCGCCGATGATTCCGGGCTTTCGATCGACGACCTCGATGGTGCGCCAGGGTTGTTCACGGCGGATTGGGCCGGGAGCCCGCGCGATTTCGGCGCTGCCATGGCGCGGGTGAAGCACGAGCTTGATATCCGCGGTTGCCAGCCGGAAGGCGCAAAAGCCCGCTTCGTCTCCGCGCTGGTACTGGCGTGGCCTGATGGCGAAACCCTGATCGCCGAAGGCCGCTGCTACGGCCGCCTGACGTTCCCGCCCCGCGGCGACAAGGGCTTCGGCTATGACCCGATTTTTGTGCCCGACGGCGAGAGCCGCACGTTCGGCGAAATTTCGTCGGAAGAGAAACATGGGCTCCGCCGCGTCAACGGGCGTCTCGAGGGCCTCTCGCACCGCGCCCGCGCGTTCATTCGCCTTGTCGACAGAGCAAGCCTGCAAGAAATCAGCCGATGAGCAACCTCCATCTGCCACCCTTTGATGCCGGCTTCGGCGTCTACGTGCATTGGCCCTTCTGTCAGGCCAAATGCCCCTATTGCGACTTCAATTCACACGTCCGGCGTGGCGGCATCGATGAGGCCCGCTTCGTCAAGGCTTTTGCACGTGAACTCCAGCACATGGCCGATCTCGCGCCGGGCCGCGAGGTCGGCTCGATCTTCTTCGGCGGCGGCACACCCTCGCTGATGAAGCCGGAAACCGTCGGCGCGATCCTCGAGGCCATCGGCAGGAACTGGTCGATCCAGCCGGGATGCGAGATCACGCTTGAGGCCAATCCGACCTCGGTGGAGGCGGGGCGCTTCGCGGGCTACCGTGCGGCGGGCATCAACCGCGTCAGCCTCGGTGTGCAAAGCCTTGTCGAGGCAGACCTGAAGGCGCTCGGGCGCATGCACACGGTGGGCGAGGCGCTGGTGGCGGTCTCGATCGCGGCGAAGCATTTCGAGCGCTTCTCGTTCGATCTCATCTATGCCCGCCCGGGACAAACGGTCGAGGCCTGGCGCGAGGAGCTGGTCGAGGCGCTCGCGCATGCGCCGACGCATCTCTCGCTCTACCAGCTCACCATCGAGGCCGGCACGCCCTTCAAGGCGTTGCATGAGGCCGGCAAGCTCGTCATCCCCGACAACGATCTCGCCCGCGCGCTCTATGACGCGACGCAGGATATCTGCGAGAAATACGGCATGCCCGCCTACGAGGTCTCGAACCACGCGCGGCCGGGCGATGAGTGCCGCCACAACCTGCTCTACTGGCGCTATGGCGAATACGCCGGCGTCGGGCCGGGCGCGCATGGCCGCCTCTATACCGAGCGTGGCCGCCGCGCGTTCTCGACCGAGCGTTCACCCGAAGCCTGGCTTGAGTATGTCGAGCGCGACGGCCATGGCATCGTTTCCGATGAAACGCTCTCGGGCGAGAACGAAGCCGACGAATTCCTGCTGATGGGCCTGCGTTTGCGCGAGGGCATCGACCCCAAGCGCTTCGCGGGCCTGCGCGGGCGCGGGTTCGACAAGCGCCGCATCGAGGCGCTGGCCGCCGAGGGGTTGCTGGAATCCTGCAACGATGGTCGCCTGCGCGTTTCGCACGAGGGGTTTCCGGTGCTCGATGCGATCGTCGCGGACTTGGCGGCTTAACTCAGTTCACATTCCCCACGAAGGTCGTCGGTGCGACGGCAAGCGCGCGTGCCGAGCCGGAGCGGATCTCGAATACCGCGAGGCCGCGATCGTTGAGCCCGTTCTGGCGGAAGCGGAACACGCCGTCCTGCCCCGAGAACCCGTTGGTGTTGGTCATCGTCGCCTCGGAGAAACGCTGGGTGCCGAAATTCTGCGTCAGCGCGCTCGCAAGCGTCACGGCGTCATAGCCCAATGTCGCGATGCGCGTCGGGGCCGAGCCGAACTGGCTCTGGTAGCGCCCGGCGAGGGCGTTGAAGCGCGTATTGTCCGGTGCGGCGTACCAGGCGCCATCCAGCATCGCGGTGGCGTGGACGCGCTGATCGTTCCACACGCCGGTCGAGACGATCTGCACGTCCTTGCCGGTGATGCCGCCTGCGGCCATCCCTTGTGTAATGGCGGCGATGCCGTCCGCGCCTTCGGGAAGGAACAGCGCATCTGCGCCGGCAAGGCCAGCCTTGATCTGCGCCACTGCAGCTGAAATCGAGGCCGGGTTACCCGGCTGGTAGCGCGCAACGGTGACAACCCGCCGTCCGGTCTGATTGGCGGCCTGCATGAATTCGGCCTCGACGACATTGCCGTAGGGGGTCTGCGGGATCAGCGCCGAAAACGATTTCTTGCCCCGGCTTGCGGCAAAGCCGATCACGCGCTGCACATCCGATTGCGGCAGGAAGCTCAGAAGGTACACTCCGCGCTGCGCCGCCGCGGCATCGGATGAGAAGGCGATCATCGGCTTGCCCGCCGGGCGCGCCACCGAGGCAGCAGCCTGCACGGAGGGGCCGAACAGCGGCCCGATGATCAGCTCCGCCCCGGCGGCAAGGGCTTCCTGTGTCGCCTGACGCGCACCTTCCGGCGTGCCCTTGTCGTCCTTCACGAGGAGCTGGATGTTGGATTGACCCCCGCCGAAATCGCTCATCGCGAGTTGCGCGGCGTTGCGCAGGCTCACGGCGGCGGCCTGCCCGCTGGCGGCCGAGAGTGGGAGAATGAGGCCAACCTTGACCGCACCATTGCCGATGACATCACCCGCGGCGGTATTGCCCCCAGGTTGTTCCGGATCCGGGGAGAGGACGCCATCAAGGCCGGCGCCGGCGCAGCCCGCGACGAGCGCGCCAATCCCGACCACACCAAGGAGGGCGCGTCGTGACGGGCGCGCGCCGCTGTCGTCGGTGCCGGAATGCTGCATTGTCCCTACTCCACCCTCGATCATCGCCGTACGGTTGTCGCGGGTCTGCGACGATCGACCCCAGAATGTCACGTGGGCACTCCTGGCGCGCTGACAATGCACAAAAGGAATCCCACGCATCACGAAAGCCACAAATTGAGGCAAGTTCAAGGATCAGTTCCAAAGATCGTTAACGATGTTTGCAAACCATGTTGTCTGTGCATCACCGAATCCGTCCTGCCCGATCACGCTTTGCCAAAACGAGGAGCCTGTGGCAGAGCAGATGAACAGGCCGGGCACGATGCCGGGGCCTCGAACGCGGGGATCGGCGGCTATGCGAAGACCGGTGCCAGGATCGGGCGAGAGAACCGGCGAAGCGGCAGGAAGAGCCTCCGAATTCACCGTGCTGGGCCTTGCCGCCGAAGCCGGGCGGCTGCAGCCGGGCCTGCATATTGTCGCGACGCCGATTGGCAATCTCGGGGATATCACGCTGCGCGCGCTCTCGACGCTGGCGGCAGCCGATCTCATTCTGGCCGAGGACAAGCGCGTCACCAAGGTGCTGCTCGCGCATTACGGCATCACGACGCCGATCATGGCCTACCACGAGCATAATGCCGGCGAGATGCGGCCGCTGGTGCTGGCGAAGCTCGCCGAAGGCAAGGCGCTTGCGCTTGTCTCGGATGCCGGCACGCCGCTGGTGTCTGACCCCGGTTACAAGCTCGTGGAAGCGGCGATCGAGGCCGGGCACCACATTTCCGCCGCTCCGGGCGCCTCGGCGGTGCTGATGGGGCTGGTGCTCTCGGGCCTGCCGAGCGACCGCTTCTTCTTTGAGGGCTTCCTGCCCAGCAAATCCGGCGAGCGGCGGCGGCGTGCGCGGGAGCTTGAACACGTGCCGGCGTCGCTGGTGTTTTTCGAGGCCCCGCACCGGATTGCCGAGACACTCGTCGATCTCGCGGCGGTCTATGGCAGCAGGCCAGCCGCGGTCGCGCGGGAACTCACCAAGAAATTCGAAGAGATCCGGCGCGGAACCCTGCCCGAGCTTGCAGCGCAATATGCAAGCGAACCCAAACCCAAGGGCGAGATCGTGCTGCTCGTCGGCCCGCCGCAGCTCGAGGCGGCGCTCGATGATGCCGGCATCGACCGCGCGCTCGAAAAGGCGCTCGCCGGCCATTCCCAGCGCGATGCCGTCGCGCTCGTCTCTGCCGAACTGGGCCTGCCGAGAAAACGTGTTTACGCGCGTGCATTGCGGCTCGCCGAACCGGGCGATACCGATGCGTGATCGCAAGGCCGCCTATCTTCTCGGGCATGACGCCGAGTTCTGGGCCGCCTTGCTGCTGAACCTGAAGGGCTATTCGATCCGCGAACGGCGGTTCAAGGCGGCGGGAGCGGAAATCGATCTGATCGCCGCCCGCTTCGGCACATTGGTTTTCGTCGAGGTCAAGGCACGCGCGACGCTGGATGATGCGCTGATCTCCATCTCGCCGGAGAAGCTCCGGCGGATCGCGCGCGGTGCCCGGGCCTATCTCGGCCGCCTGCAAAGGATGCCGCGAACAATTCGTTGTGATGCGATCCTTGTTGCGCCCGGGCGTTTGCCGCGCCATATCGAGTCTGTCGGCGAATTGCCGCTTGATTGATTTCAACATGCATTCTCAAGCGAAGTGGTTACCGGTTCGCGTGAAGAGAATGCGAAGATAAACCGATTTTACTCCCCGGAGGTTCCATGCCGCTCCGCGTCGCCGTCCAGATGGACCCGATCGAGAAGATCAACATCGCCGGGGATTCCACCTTTGCGCTGATGCTGGAAGCCAGCGCGCGTGGGCATTCGCTGCATGTTTACGGCGCGGAAGCGCTGACGCTGCGCGACAACCATCTGACGGCCCGCATGCGCAAGGCCGAGGTGCGCGATGTCGTCGGCGATCACGTCACGCTTGGCGAGGTCGAGCGTTTTGATGTCGCGGATTTCGATGTCGTGCTGATGCGGCAGGACCCGCCCTTCGACCTCGCCTATACCACCGCAAGCCATCTTCTCGAGCGCGTGCACCCGAAGACCTTGGTGGTGAACGATCCCGCGCATGTGCGTAACGCGCCGGAGAAGATACTCGTCACCGAATTCCCGGACCTGATGCCGCCGACGCTGATCACGCGGGACCGGGCGGAAATCGAGGCCTTCCGCGCCGAGCACGGCGATCTCGTGATGAAGCCGCTCTATGGCAATGGCGGGGCCGGCGTGTTCAAGGTCGCCCGCGATGACATGAACTTCAACGGCTTCATGGATCACTTCCTCGGCCTCTCCCGCGAACCCTGGATGACCCAGCGCTTCCTGCCGAAGGTGCATGAGGGCGACAAGCGCATCATCCTTGTTGATGGCGTCGCGATGGCCGGCGTCAACCGCGTGCCCGCGCCGGGCGATATCCGCTCGAACCTCGTGCGCGGCGGCGCGGCGAAGGCGACAGACCTCACCCCGCGCGAACAGGAAATCTGCGCCCGCATCGGCCCGCTGCTGCGCGAGCGCGGCCAGATCTTCGTCGGGATCGACGTGATCGACGGGCACCTGACCGAAATCAACGTGACATCCCCCACGGGTATCCGGGCGATCAAGCGCCTCGGCGGGCCTGATCTTGCGGTCGCGATCTGGGATGCGATCGAAAGGCGGCTCGGGTGAGCGGGGATGCCGGGGTGAGCAAGGATACCGCAGGCGACGCCCTGCTGGCGATCGACGCACCTGATGACGCCGCACCGGAGAGAATCCGGGCAGCATTCGTTGTGCAGGCCAAGGCCTTTCTCGCCAAGGCGCACAAGGAAGCTGAGGCCGTGCTGTTCGCGCGCGGTGGCTTCGCCTCGGCGAAGGTGCTGTCGATGGCGCAGGATGCAATCATCCGGGCGCTGTTCGATCTCGCGCGGACGCGGCTTTACCGGGCAGACAACCCGACGTCGGGCGAGAAGATCGCGGTCGTTGCGGTTGGTGGTTACGGGCGCGGTACGCTCGCGCCGGGATCTGACACCGATATCCTGTTCCTGCTGCCGGTCTCGACACCCTGGGGCGAAAGCATCGCCGAATCGATGCTTTACGCGCTCTGGGATATCGGTCTGAAGGTCGGGCATGCCACCCGCACCATCGAGGAATGCATCCGCGTCGGTCGCGAAGACCTGACGGTGCGCACCGCGCTGCTCGAAGCCCGGCTGATCGTGGGGGATGAAGGCCTGTTCGACGAGTTCCAGACCCGGTTCGACAGGCAGGTCGTTGCCGGCCGCACGGCGGAATTCGTTCACGCCAAGCTCGCCGAGCGCGATGAGCGCATCCTCCGGGCAGGGCAATCGCGTTACCTCGTCGAGCCGAACGTCAAGGAGGGCAAGGGCGGCTTCCGCGATCTCCAGACCCTCTACTGGATCGTCAAATACGCCTATCGCATCAAGGATGCCCGCGAGCTTGTGAAGGTCGGCGTGTTCACCGCGCGCGAGCTCGGCCTGTTCCGGCGCTGCGAGGAATTCCTCTGGCGCGTGCGCTGCCACATGCATTTTGCCACCGGCAGGGCCGAGGAGCGGCTGAGTTTTGACGTGCAGCGGCTGGTTGCCGAGCGCATGGGCTACCGCGATCGCGGCCCGTTCAGCGCGGTCGAGCGGTTCATGAAGCACTATTTCCTCGTGGCGAAAGAGGTGGGGGATCTCTCCGCGATCGTCTCCGCGGCGCTCGAGGCGCGCGAGGAAAAACCCAAGGCAATGCTCGATCGTTTTGTGGGTCGGTTCCGGCGCCGGTCGAAGCCATTGGCGGGCACCAAGGCTTTCGTGATCGAGAACGGGCGCATCTCGACTGCGAATCCGAGTGTTTTTGCGGATGATCCGGTCAATTTGCTGCGGCTGTTCTGGTATGCGGATCGGGATCAGCTGCCAATCCACCCGCACGCCACCCGGCTGGTGACGCTCTCCTTGCGCCTCATCGACGATGCGCTCCGGCGCAATGAGGAAGCGAACCGCCTGTTTCTGGATATCCTGACCTCGAAGCGCTCGCCCGAGGTGGTGCTGCGGATGATGCACGAGGCCGGGGTTCTTGGTCGGTTCATCCCGGATTTTGCCCGGATTTCCGCGATGATGCAGTTCTCGATGTATCATCACTATACCGTCGACGAGCATACGCTGCGCTGCATTGGCCTGTTGTCGAAGCTCGACCAGGGTGAATTCGGCGAGGATCACCCGCTCTCGCACAACCTGATGCCCTCGATCCAGAACCGCCGCGCGCTCTATGTCGCGATGTTCCTGCACGATATCGGCAAGGGGCGGGAGGAGGCTCACGAGATCGTCGGCGGCCGCATCGCGCGGCAGTTGTGCCCGCGCCTCGGGTTGACCGCGCAGGAGACCGAGACGGTTGTCTGGCTGGTCGAGAACCATCTCGTCATGTCCCAGACCGCGCAGAGCCGGGATATCTCGGACCCCCGGACGATCGCGACCTTCTCCGAGAACATCCAGACGATCGAACGCCTCAGGCTCCTTCTGGTGCTGACCGTCTGCGATATCCGCGGCGTTGGCCCCGGCGTCTGGAACGGCTGGAAGGGGCAGCTGCTGCGCGCCCTCTACCGCGAGGGCGAAATGATGCTTTCGGGCGACTACGGCGGCGCGGAGCGCGGCGAGCGCATCCTCCAGGCGCAGCGGGAGCTGGCCGAAAAGCTGCCGGACTGGTCTGCGGAGAAATTCAGGGCCTATGCCACCAGGCACAACCCGGCCTACTGGATGAAGGTCGATCTTGGCCATCAGGTTCAGCATGCGCGTCTCGTCGAGAAGGCGGAGAAGACAGGCGATCGCTTCCAGGTCGATACCGCCACCGATGCCTTCCGTGGGGTCACGGAACTGACGGTGATGGCGATCGATCACCCTCGCCTGCTCTCGATTCTGACCGGGGCCTGCGCTGCTGCCGGTGCCAATATCGTGGAAGCGCAGATCTTCACGACAAACGACGGGTTTGCGCTCGATTCCATCACGATTTCCCGCGCTTTCAATCAGGATGCGGACGAGATGCGGCGCGCGGACCGGGTGGCGAAACACATCATCTGCACGCTGAAGGGCGAGGTGCGGCTGCCGGATATCGTGGCGTCCCGCAGTGCGCAGACGACGATGAGCCAAGCGTTCACGGTGGCGCCGCAAGTGGCAATCGATAATGAGTTGTCGGCGAAATCGACCGTCGTCGAGGTCACCGGGCTCGATCGGCCGGGCCTTCTGTATGAAATGACCACCGAGCTCGGCAAGCAGAACCTCAACATCTCCTCGGCCCGCATCGTCACCTATGGCGAAAAGGCGGTCGACGTGTTCTACGTGACCGATCTTACGGGGGGCAAGCTGATGCAGGGAGCACGCCAGCAGAAGCTGCGCAAGGCGCTGCTCGACGTGCTCGCGGGACCGCAAAGCGCTGTGGACGAGGAGGAGAATAGCGCCAATCCGCCATCGGCGGCTTGATTTTGGGCCGGCGAGCCTCGATATCCCACGTGTGTCCAGGTGGGGCCCGGAGACGGGCCCGTTCGACAGAGGTTACCGATGAGTGCGGATCACGAAAACAAGCCAGCGGCCGAAGCCGGCACCGGTCATGCCGCAGAGGGCCATGCCAATCCGGCGCATGTGCAGGCGGGTGAAGGCCAGCGCAACCCTGCCCAGGATGCCGAGCGTATCCAGACGCTCGAGCGCGAATCGGCTGATCTGAAGGATCGCCTGTTGCGCGCGCTCGCGGAAATGGAAAATCTGCGCCGCCGCTCGGAGCGCGAGATGCAGGACCAGCGCGCGTATTCGATCACGAAATTCGCGACCGATATCGTCGGCACCGCCGATAACCTCCGCCGCGCGCTTGATGCCGTGCCCAAGGCCGGGGAAGGCGCGGAGGTCGAGGATAATGCCGCGATCAAGGCGCTGATCGAAGGGGTCGAACTCACCGAGCGCGAGCTGCTCAAGGCGCTTGAACGCCATGGCGTCAAAAGGCGCGATCCTGTCGGCGAGCGGTTCGATCCGCACCGCGATCAGGCGGTATTTGAAATTCCCGATGAGAGCGTTCTTTCCGGCACGGTGCTGCAGGTCATGCAGGTCGGCTACATGATCGGAGAACGCGTGTTGCGCCCCTCGATGGTCGGGGTCTCCAAGGGTGGCCCCGCCCGCGCGCCGGTTCAGGAGCCGACACCGACTGAAGCACCGGGGGCTGCGCCGCACGTTGATGCCCACCGCCCGGCCGGTGATACCGCCGGCAAACCGCGCGTCGACAAGCGGGCCTGACCGACAGGAAGGCCTCAGCTATCGCACACAAAAAAGCCCGGTAAAACGCCGGGCTTTTGTGTTTGCGGCTGAGCAGGCCCTCAGGCCAGCTCCTCGCGCGAGGCAATCGTCGAGTCGGCGTTGAGCCGGTAGACGATCGGCACGCCGGTCGCCAGTTCGCGGGCGATGATCGCTTCGCCCGAAAGCCCTTCCATCGCCATGATCAGCGCGCGGAGCGAGTTGCCATGCGCGGCGACAAGCGTTCGCTTGCCCGCGAGCACCTGCGGCAGGATACGATGGACGTAATAGGGCAGCACGCGCGCGGCGGTGTCCTTCAGGCTTTCGCCACCCGGAGGCGGAATGTCGTAGGAACGGCGCCAGACGTGCACCTGCTCCTCACCCCACTTCTTGCGGGCATCGTCCTTGTTGAGGCCGGAAAGCTCGCCGTAATCACGTTCGTTCAGCGCGAGGTCGCGGATGGTCTCGAGGCCGGGCTGGCCGAGCCCCTCAAGGATGAGCCGGCAGGTGTGCTGGGCGCGCACAAGATCCGAGGTGAAGGCGATATCAAAACCGATGCCCTTGGCCTTCAGGCGCTGGGCGGCGGCTTTGGCCTCCTCGACACCCTGCGCGGTCAGATCGGGGTCTTTCCAGCCGGTGAAGAGGTTCTTGAGGTTCCAGTCGCTCTGGCCATGGCGGCAGAGCACAAGCAGACGTTCCATGCACAAACCCTTTTTATAACGTCAGAGAAATCGCCGGCCGAGGATCACCGCGCCATGCGTGGCGACGAAGCCGACGAGAATCGCGATCGAGAAATCGACGGCATAGCCGTTATGCAGCGCGAAATAGACGCCGAAGCCGATGACCGTCGCAATGCCGTAGATCAGATAGTCTCGGGTAACGGGGGACATCGGCTAGCTCTCCAATCCGAGGATATCGTTCATTGAATAGTGGCCGGGCTTCCGGTTGAGCCCCCAGAGCGCCGCCTTGACCGCGCCTTGCGCGAACAGCCCGCGATCCTCGGCGATGTGTCTAAGCTCGATCCGTTCGCCGTTGCCGGCGAGGATCACGGTGTGATCGCCGATCACCGTGCCACCGCGCAGGGCCTGAAAGCCGATCGTACCCTCTTGGCGGGCACCGGTATGGCCATCCCGCGCCCGAACGGCAGCGTTCGAGAGCGAAACCCCGCGCCCGTTCGCTGCCGCCTCGCCGAACATCAACGCTGTGCCGGAGGGCGCGTCCACCTTCATGCGGTGGTGCATCTCGATGATTTCGATGTCCCAGTCCGGCCCGAGCGAGGCAGCCGCGCGCTTGACCAGCGCCGCCAGCATGTTGACGCCGAGGCTGAAATTGCCCGAGCGCACCACGACCGCGTGGCGCGCGGCGAGCGTGAGCTTGCCGATATCCGCCTCACTCATCCCGGTTGTGCCGACGACATGCACCAGCCGGGCCTGCGCCGCGAGCGCCGAGAAGGCCACAGTTGCCGCAGGCGCGGTAAAATCAAGGACGCCCTGCGCGCCAACAAAGGCTTCGAGCGCATCGGTCGTCACCGGAATGCCATTGGCGGGGAGCCCGGCGAGCATGCCGGAATCCTGCCCGATCGCGGGTGAGCCCTCGCGCTCGATGGCAGCGTGGAGAATCGCGCCGGGGTTTTCACTGACCGCCCTGACGAGCGTGCGTCCCATGCGGCCGGCCGCGCCGACAACGACAAGGCGCATGGGAGACATCTCGGGCGAAGCCATCAAACACTCCTCATTCTCTCGGCCCTCAGGATCGGCCTGAGCAGGCCGATTTCGGGCGCGCAACCCTCGCATAAGCTCGGCGTCGCTTTGCTCCTCACCAGCACCCTCGATCAAGGCCGAGGGTGCCGGCATCAGCCGGTGAAGCCGGCCACGATCACTAGATCGACTTCGCCAACCTGATCGAGGTACACCTTGGCCGCCTGATACTCCGGGCTCTCGTAGCAGGCCAGCGCCGTCTCGTAATCCCTGAATTCGATGACGACGTTGTGCGCCCGCGCCGTGCCGCGCGCGACCTTGCCCGCCGGGCCGCGCACGATGAACCTGCCGCCATATTTCTGGAAGGCGATCGCGTTCAGCGCGCGATACTGGCCATAGGCCTCGGTGTTGCTGACATCCACCCTTGCGATCCAGTAGCCTTTCGGCGCATTCTCGGCCATTGCTCATCTCCGTTTGAAGTGCAGCTTTGCCGGAAGCGTCATGGCTCCGTCAAGGAGTCCCGGTATCAGCAGATGGAATCGGGGCTCGACCGAAGCAACGGATTTATGGGGATGTCATGGTTTCGAGAATTTCTGCCGCGCTGTTCGCCGGCGCTTTGGTCCTGTCAGCGACCGCCGCATCCGCCGAGCGCTTCCAGTTCATGGCGATCGGGGATATCCCGTATTTCATCCCGAAGGACTACGAGAAGTTCGACCGCTTGATCGACACGATCAACAAGGAGACGAACCCGGCGTTCACGATCCATGTCGGCGATATCAAATCAGGTTCGACGCACTGTTCGGACGCGATCTTCCAGGAAGTTCTGGACCGGTTCAGGAAGTTCGAGGCGCCGCTGGTCTACACGCCGGGGGACAACGAATGGACCGATTGCCACCGGCAGAACAACGGCAGCTATGACCCGCTGGAGCGGCTGGCGAAAGTCCGCTCGATGTTTTTCCCCGTGCCCGGCAAGACCCTTGGCAAGCAGCCATTGACGGTCGAGAGCCAGGCGCTCGTCATGCCCGAGAAATACGCGCGCTATGTCGAGAATGTCCGCTTCGTCCACGGCGGCGTCCTGTTCGTGACCGCGCATGTTGTCGGCTCGAACAACAACCTCGAACCGCGTGATCGCAAGGCCGCGGTGGAGTTTTTCGAGCGGGATGAGGCCAATATCGCCTGGCTCGATGCCGCCTTCGCCAAAGCCAAGGCGGAGAACCTCAAGGCCGTCGTCGTGATGGCGCAGGCGGATCTCTATGATATCCGCCAGCAATTCCCGGCGGTGCCCTCGGCCTCCGGGCATATCGGCACGATCAAGGCGTTCGAGCGGGGCTCGAAGACCTTCGGCGGACCGATCCTCTATATCCACGGTGACGAGCACCGCTTCGTCATTGACCGGATGGTCGGCACCAACCTGAAGCCGATTCCGAACACGATCCGGCTTCAGGTCTACGGCGCCAATCAGGTCCATGGCGTCTTGGTGGGGGTCGATACCGGCACGGCCGGCGTCTTCAGCTTCACGCCGATCATTATCCCCGCGAACGGGGATCACTAGCGCATTTTCAAGCGAAGTGGATACCGGTTCGCGTGGAGAAAATGCGACAGAACAAATAGATGGAACGGCTCAGACGCCTTCCACGATCACGAAATCACCGATCGAGACCGGAAAGCGGATTTTCCGCGCTTCGGTATATTCCGGCGAGAAGAAATAGGTCTTCGCCGCTTCGAAGCTCTCGAACTCGATGACGACGTTGCGGGTGCGTCCCTCACCCTCGACGATCTCGAACGTGCCGCCACGTGCGAGGAACTTGCCGCCGTATTTGGCGATCGCCTCGGTCGCCTTGGCAGCGTAGAGCTTGTAGGTGTCGAGATCGTTCACCGACACGCGACCGACGATATAGGCCTTGGGCATTCGAACCTCCTGCTGCGCCGATCAGGCGACGATTTCATCGAGAATGGCGCTAAGTGCGCCCTTTGGGTCAGCCGCCGCTGTGATCGGGCGGCCGATGACGAGATGGTCTGCGCCGGTCTTGATCGCCGCGCCCGGCGTCATCACGCGCTTCTGGTCGCCGATATCGCTGCCAGCGGGGCGGATGCCGGGCGTGATCAGCTTCAGCCCGTTGCCGACAGCGGCGCGAACATTGGCGATATCCCCGGCCGAACAGATCAGACCGGCGGCGCCCGCTGCCAATGCCTGCTTCGCGCGGAGCACAACAAGAGCCTCGACGGTGAGACAATAGCCAGCCTCCGCGAGATCGGCGTCGTTCATCGAGGTCATCACGGAAACGCCGAGAATGCCGAGCGACGAGCCGGCGGCGCCTTTCGCGGCCGCCGCCAGCGTCTGCGGGTAGGCATGCACGGTGAGGAAGGTCGCGCCCATGGTCGCAATCTGGCCGACGCCTTTCTCGATCGTGTTGGGAATATCGTGCAGCTTGAGATCGATGAAGACCTTCTTGCCTCCGGCGATCAAGTCGCGCGCAAGGTCCAGTCCGCCGATGAAGGCCAGTTCGTAGCCGATCTTGTAGAAGGTCGCGCTGTCTCCCAATGTCGAGACCAGAGTCCGTGCGGCCTGAAGATGGGGAACATCGAGCGCGACGATGACGCGGTCACGGATATCCATGCGGGCTCCCTCGCGGTTGTGCCGGCGCGCCGCATTGTGATGCGCTGCCGGCGTGCTGGTCATCTCTTGTTGATTGACCTCCAGCGCTTTAGATGAATGCGACGAAGTTTCAACCCCCGACCCGTTCACCCCTGATCCGAGGGCGCAATGATTTTCGACGGCATGGTTCCCGCGATCGGCAATACCCCGCTGATCAAGCTCAGGCGCGCCTCGGAGGAGACGGGCTGCACCATTCTGGGCAAGGCGGAATTCCTCAATCCCGGCCAGTCCGTGAAGGATCGCGCGGCGCTCTTCATCATCCGGGACGCGATGCGCAAGGGTCTGTTGAAAAAGGGCGGCGTGATCGTCGAGGGGACGGCGGGGAATACCGGTATCGGCCTCGCGCTCGTCGGCAATACGCTTGGGTTGAAGACGGTGATCGTCATCCCCGACAGCCAGAGCGAGGAGAAGAAACTCGCGCTACGGATCGCCGGCGCAACCCTGATCGAGGTACCGCCCGCGCCCTACTCCAACCCCAATAACTTCGTGCGCGTCTCCGGGCGTCTCGCCGAGGAGATGGCAAGAACCGAGCCGAATGGCGCGATCTGGGCCAACCAGTTCGACAATATCGCCAACCGGCAGGCGCATATCGAGACGACCGGGCCGGAAATCCTCCGGCAGACCGGGGGCAAGGTTGATGGATTCATCTGTGCCGTCGGCTCCGGCGGCACGCTTGTTGGCACGGCGATGGCGCTCAAAGCCGCGAAGCCGGAGGTGAAGATCGGCATCGCAGATCCCTTCGGCGCGGCGCTTTACAGCTATTACACCTCCGGCGAACTCAAGGCCGAGGGTTCCTCGATTTCCGAGGGCATCGGGCAGGGACGGATCACCAGGAACCTCGAGGGCTTCACGCCGGATTTTGCCTGCCGGATCAGTGACGAGGAAGCGCTGAAGATCGTCTTCCGACTTGTCGAGGAGGAGGGGCTGGTGCTCGGCTCGTCCTCGGGGGTCAATATCGCCGGGGCGATCCGCCTCGCGAAGGAAATGGGGCCGGGGCACACGATCGTGACCATTCTCGCCGATTACGGCACACGCTACGCCTCGCGGCTGTTCAACGCGGAATTCCTGCGCGGAAAAAACCTGCCGGTGCCGCATTGGCTGGACAACCCCGCGTCGATCAAGCCGCCGCTTGTGGCGACGTGAGGGGCTGTCCAATGACTGAAAGTCATTGCAAGCGCGCATGCGCGCCCGAGCTTATGCGAGGAAACAAATGAATTTGCCTTTCGCAAATTCATTGAAAGAGAAGACTATTTCCGGCTGTCGCGGTAGACCCAGACGCGCGCCGGCGGCAGATTGAGCCAGACGCGCGGGCTCACCTCAGCCTCGAAATCGCGGCCTTTGAGGGGCATCGGTGATACCGTCGCATAGGTGAACTGGATGAACGGGCAGCCCGCATGCATCATGCCGAAGGCTTCCTGAAGCAGACCCAACCGCTGCGCTTCGGGCTTTGTGAACAGCGGCAGGGACGACACCACGGCGGCGGCAGGCTCACCGAGCGCCGCGAGTGTGGTGCCAAGATCGTAGGCATCGCCCTCGATGACACGCGCCTTCGGGAAGCGCTTGCGCAAGAGGCGGCAGAAATCGGGGTTGAACTCCACGAGAACAAGGCGCTCTTCCGCGATGCCGCGGGTGATCAGCGCTTCGGTGACCGGGCCGGTGCCGGGGCCAAGCTCGATGACAGGGCCGGACACATCCGGGTCAACGTAGCGCGCCATCATCCGCGCCAGCGCCTTGCCGGACGGATAGACCGCGCCGGTGACCAGCGGCTTGTCGAACCAGGATTTCAGGAAGCGGGCCTCATCCTCCAGCTGCGCCTCGGCGGCGATACGCTTGACGAAGCGCTGGCCGGAACGACGCATTCCCTGAAGCGGAGGCAGTGGACGATTCTGTCCCGACAAGGGCATATCCTAATGCTGACGCGACAAACACACGCCTTTCTATGACGAAAGAACGTGTCGGTTTCAAGACCTGCGTGCAGGGCGAGTGAAAAAGCGGCGCAGCCAACGCCGGATCAGGCGCGTCGCGACCATTGGTATCATCTTGAGTGCCCGTTCGGAAAACGTGGCTTTCTGTGCTCTGCGGTGGGATTGAAGCTGCGCCTTCAGCATCCTCGCAAGGAATTCCGCGAGTGGGCCGAGATCGACCTGTCCCTCGATGAAGGTCATGTCGGCATGGCGGAGCATATCGAGATACTCACCAGAATGAATCTTGATCTGCTGGGTTATCGGCTCGGAACCCCTCGGCCATGTCCCGAGCTTGGCGAACAGCACATGCTGTGCTGCGGCGCGGGCTGTGCGGCCATTGCCATCGAGAAAGGGATGAATACGGCTGATTTCCCACAGTGTGAGGGCGGCGAGTGTGAAAGGGTCCGTATTGTTCCAGCGGGCGTGGAGGTTGACCATGAAACCAATGACATCTTCCGTGATGTCGTCTCGTGTGATCTTCATCTGCAAGCCCGGAGAATACGTCACCGTAACCTCCTGATTGCGAAAGCGCCCGGGTTCTCCGATCAGATTGGCCATACAGGTCGCATGCAACATGCGCAGGCTCGCGACATCGAACCGGAAGCCGGTCTCGCGCGTCAGCACATGCATGTCATAGAGAAGAAGCGCCTGCCGCTGCAGGTTCCTCAGTACCAGCTTTTCATAGAGGGCAGGCCTCGACTGCTCGCTGAGTTCGATGGAATGCCTCCATTTGGAAGGGCTTATACCCCGAGGCTCTGCCGGGCTGTTTGCTCGGTGATTGCGTTCTGATCAGAAAAGACGTCAAACGAATTGCCGATCATGAAACCAATCACCTGAGTGTTGAATTCCGTGTCAGAAATCTGCGTCGCACGAGAATCTGTGAGCAAGATTTGAATTTCGTCGGACAAGTCTTTGAGTTCTTTCGACATTTCTATTCCGATTTATTCCGGGAAAGTGCAAGCGTGCCAGAAAAATTGAAAAATTTTATTAGCGCGCAATCGCAGGGCGGTAAACCCCTTTTTACCCCACCGAGCCGGAGAAAAAATCCTTCACTTTCGAGAAGAAGCCGTGGGATTCGGGGCTTGTCTCCTTTGAAGAGCCTTTTTCGAATTCCTCGAGCAATTCACGCTGGCGCCGTGTGAGATTCTGCGGCGTTTCGACAACCGCCTGCACGTAGAGATCGCCCATGTCCTTCGAGCGCAGCACCGGCATGCCGCGCCCGCGCAGACGGAACTGCTTGCCCGATTGCGTGCCCTCGGGGATCTTGATGGTCGCTTCCTTGCCATCCAGCGTCGGCACCTTCACCTCGGTGCCGAGTGCCGCCGCCACCATGGAAATCGGCACGCGGCAGAACAAATCCGCCCCGTCGCGGCTGTAGAAGCCATGCGGCTGCACGGCGAGGAAGATGTAGAGATCGCCGGAGGGGGCGCCGCGCATGCCGGCCTCGCCTTCGCCCGCAAGGCGGATGCGGGTGCCGTCCTCGACACCCGCAGGCACATTCACCGACAGCGTGCGCTCGCGCGTGACGCGGCCCGCGCCAGCGCAGGCCTTGCAGGGGTCCTCGATCACCTCGCCGCGCCCGCCGCAGGTGGGGCAGGTGCGCTCGATCGAGAAGAAGCCCTGCGTCGCGCGCACGCGGCCTTGCCCGCCGCAGGTCGAGCAGGTCTTGGGCTTGGAGCCCGGCTTGGCGCCGTTGCCATTGCAGGCATCGCAGGTGATGGAGGTCGGCACCTTGATGGTGGAATTCTTGCCCTTGAAGGCTTCCTCGAGCGTGATATCGAGGTTGTACCGGAGGTCCGCGCCGCGCTGGTTGCGCCCGCCGCCCCGGCGCTGGCCGCCGCCGAAGACATCGCCGAAAATATCCTCGAAGATATCGGACATCGAGGAGGCAAAATCCGGCCCGAATCCGCCGGGGCCGCCCTGCCCGCCGCCCTCGAAGGCCTGATGGCCGAAGCGGTCATAGGCGGCGCGCTTCTGCCCGTCCGAGAGGACCTGATAGGCTTCGTTCAGTTCCTTGAATTTCCGCTCGGCCTCGGCATCGCCGGGGTTCTTGTCCGGGTGATGCACCATCGCGAGCTTGCGGAAGGCGGCTTTGAGCGCGGCATCATCCGCCGTCTTGGAAACGCCGAGAACTTCGTAGTAGTCACGCTTGGCCATTCAAGGGCTCCGGGGTCAGGCGTGGAAAGGCCCGGCAACGCGGCCGGGCCCGTGGGGATATGCGATCGAGACGTCGGCGATCACGACGCCTTCTTGCCCTTGTCGTCGCCGGAGACATCCTTGAATTCGGCGTCGATGACGTCGTCCTTCTTGGCATCTTCGCCAGCGCCATCTTTCATGGCATCGGCCTTGGCAGCGGCTTCCTGCTCGGCCTTGTAGATCGTCTCGCCGATCTTCATCGCGGCCTGCATGAGGTCGTTGGTCTTCGCGGTGATCGCTTCGGCATCCTCGCCGGCAAGTGCGTCCTTCAGCGCGGTGATCGCGCTCTCGACCGCTGTTTTATCGGCGTCGGCAAGCTTGGCCTCGTGCTCCTTCACCGATTTCTCGGTGGAGTGGATGAGGCTTTCGGCCTGGTTCTTGGCCTCGACGAGTGCGCGGCGCTTCTTGTCTTCCTCGGCGTGGCTTTCTGCTTCCTTGACCATCTTCTGGATGTCGGCATCGGAGAGACCGCCAGACGCCTGAATGCGGATCTGGTGTTCCTTGCCGGTCGCCTTGTCCTTCGCGGTCACGTTGACGATGCCGTTGGCGTCGATATCGAAGGTCACCTCGATCTGCGGCATGCCGCGCGGGGCCGGCGCGATGCCGGCGAGATCGAAGCGCCCGAGGCTCTTGTTGTCCGCTGCCATCTCGCGTTCGCCCTGGAACACGTTGATGGTCACGGCGCTCTGGTTGTCCTCGGCGGTCGAGAACACCTGGCTCTTCTTGGTCGGGATCGTGGTGTTGCGGTCAATCAGGCGCGTGAACACGCCGCCGAGCGTCTCGATGCCGAGCGAAAGCGGGGTCACGTCGAGCAGCAGCACGTCCTTGACGTCACCCTGAAGCACGCCGGCCTGAACGGCAGCGCCGATGGCGACGACCTCATCGGGGTTGACGCCCTTGTGCGGCTCCTTGCCGAAGAACTGCTTCACGACTTCCTGGATTTTCGGCATGCGGGTCATGCCGCCGACGAGCACGACCTCGTCGACCTGCCCGGCCTGAATGCCGGCATCCTTCAGCGCCTTCTTGCACGGCTCGATGGTGCGCTGGACGAAGTCCTCGACGAGGGCCTCGAACTTCGCGCGGGTGAGCTTGAGCGTGAGGTGCTTCGGGCCGGTCGCATCCGCCGTGATATACGGCAGGTTGATCTCGGTCTGCGTCGTCGAGGACAGCTCGATCTTGGCCTTTTCCGCCGCTTCCTTCAGGCGCTGGAGGGCGAGCTTGTCCTTCTTGAGGTCAATGCCCTGCTCCTTCTTGAACTCGTCCGCGAGATATTCGACGAGGCGCATGTCGAAGTCTTCACCGCCGAGGAAGGTGTCGCCGTTGGTCGACTTCACCTCGAAGACGCCATCACCGATCTCGAGGATCGAGATGTCGAAGGTGCCACCGCCGAGGTCATAGACCGCGATGGTGCCGGCAGCCTTCTTGTCGAGGCCATAGGCGAGGGCGGCCGCCGTCGGCTCGTTGATGATGCGCAGCACCTCAAGCCCGGCGATCTTGCCGGCGTCTTTCGTTGCCTGACGCTGGGCGTCGTTGAAATAGGCGGGAACGGTGATGACGGCCTGATCGACGTTCGCGCCGAGATAGGCTTCCGCCGTCTCCTTCATCTTCATCAGCGTGAAGGCGGAAATCTGCGAGGGCGAATACTTCTTGCCATCGGCCTCGACCCAAGCATCGCCGTTGTCGGCCTTGACGATCGAATAGGGCACGAGGCCCTTGTCCTTCTGCGTCAGCGGGTCGTTGTACGGGCGGCCGATGAGGCGCTTGATGGCGAAGAAGGTCTTCTCGGGGTTGGTGACGCCCTGCCGCTTGGCGGACTGGCCGACGAGGCGCTCGCCATCCGGCGTGAACGCGACGATCGACGGCGTGGTGCGCGCGCCTTCCGCATTCTCGATGACCTTCGGCGTCGTGCCTTCCATGACGGCGACGCAGGAATTGGTCGTGCCCAGATCGATACCGATAACTTTACCCATAGCGAGCCCCTCTCAAGCGAGCATCCGGTTCAACGCAGCCCGAAGCGAAGCGCGAACCCTTATCACGTGCGGTTAACATTTTTTGCAAGGCTCAGAGAACTTCGCGTCCAGTGCGCCTCTCGGAACCCGATATAGGAAGGCCGATTGCGGGCCACAAGAGCGTTTGCAGCCAAAATGTCACATTCCCGGCGATCAGAGCCCCAGCTCTTCCGGCTTGCGGCCGGGGCGGGCCCGATAGACCGGAAAGCGCCAGCCGAACCGGAGCGCCAGCGCCCTGAGCGCAAACGCCGCCGCGATCCCGATCAGCACCGCAAAATCCCGCGGCACAACGTGGCTGCTCAGCAGAAAACCGGCTGCACCGATGAAGGCTGCGGAGGCATAGATCTCCCCGCGCATGATCACCGGGCTTTCCGCGCCGAGCATGTCCCGGATGAAGCCGCCGACCACCGCCGTGATGACGCCGCAGGTCACGGCGACGACGAAGCCATGATCACGTGCAGCCTCGGCGCCGAGCACGCAGAACACCGCCATGCCGGCGGCATCAAGCCAGAGCAGCACTTTGAGGCGCGAATAGGGGATATGCGCAAGAAAGAATGTCGCGGCGGAAACCCCGGCGCAAACGACGAGGTAGATCGGCTCTTTCACCCAGAACACCGGGACATGACCGAGCACGAGATCGCGGAACGTGCCGCCGCCGATGCCGGTGACGGTGCCGAAGAAGATGAAGGCGACGATATCCATCTCCTTGCGCGAGGCGACGAGCGCGCCCGACACCGCGAAGACGACAATACCGACCCAGCCGATGATGGTGATAATTTCAGAAATCATGCCGCGTTGTGGCACGAATTCCGCGCGAACCCAACAGCCGGGCGTTCAGCCCGCCGTCTTCCCGGCCTCCCAGCCGAGCATCGCGCGCTTGCGGGTAATGCCCCAGTGATAGCCTGTCAGTGCGCCGGATTTGCCGAGCACGCGGTGGCAGGGCACGACGAAGGAGATCGGGTTGCGCCCGACAGCCGCGCCCACGGCCCGCGCCGCCTTCGGCTTGTCGATTTTTTGGGCAATCGTGGAATAGGTCGTCGCCTTGCCGAGCGGGATCGAGAGCAGCGTCTCCCACACCCGAACCTCGAAATCCGTCCCGATCAGGAAGACCTTGAGCGGCTGGTTCGGCTGCCAGCGCTGGGTGTTGAAGATGCGTCCGGCAAAGGGGGCAACAGCGGCAGGATCACGCCGGTATTCCGCATTCGGCCAGCGCCGACGCATATCCTCGAAAGCCTCGGCCTCGCCGCCCTCGTCCGTAAACGCAAGGCCGCAGAGGCCGCGCTCGTTCACCATCGGCAGGGCGAGGCCGAACTGCGAGGGCAGAAAATCGTAGGAAATCACCAGCCCCGCACCGCCGGTCTTGTATTCACCGGGGGAAATCGCCTCGTGCGTCACGAAGAGATCGTGCAGCCGCGAAGGGCCGGACATCCCGACCTCGAACGCCGCATCAAGGAGCGGCAGCCCCTGATCGAGCAGGCGCTTGGCGTGATCGAGCGTCACCGCCTGCAGAAAAGCCTTCGGCGTCAGCCCACACCAGCGCCGGAACAGTGCCGTCAGATCGCCCGAGGTGATCCGCAGCGCCGCCGCGATGGTCTCGACATCCGGCTGGTTGCGCGATTCGACGCTGATGAAGCGCAGGGCCTCGCGCACGAGCCGGTAATCCGATCCGCTCGTCTGGCACGAGAATTCCGGGGAACGATCAAGCATGGTCTAGCCTCCATGCTCTCAATCTATCGGGAGAAAGCGCGGCAAACCACCCGATTTCGGTGAGATCGCGGGGAGCCCATTTTCAACGCTTCGATTCGTGGAGCGCGCGCTGGAAGGCCTCGGCGAAATCCGCCCGTGCCGCTCGCCCGAGGCAGGCCGCGATCTCGATCCGTGTGCGCCCCTGCACGAGGCTGAGTCTTTCGAGGCCGAACTCGGAGTGCTCTTCCTTCTCAAGCCGCGTCCAGAGCGGGTTGAACCGGGCTTCGTGGATGACGCCGCGCCAGCTCATGGCGCGGATCAGCAGCTCAAATCGGGACAGGACAATCTGCTCACAGGCGCGGGCGGCTGTGTTGTTATAGCGGAAGGCGAGGTAGATCAGCAGGACATCAAGTCCCATGAAACCCACGATCGGCCAGGCGCCGAGCAGGACAAACGGGATCGATACCGCGAGACCCGCGAGCCCGGTGAACCCCATGACGAGCGCAAGGCCCCTCGGCGAGAGCGAGCGGTGGGGCTTGATGGTGGCTGTGAAGATCGGCGCTTCCAGTCGCGAATTCGGGTCGATCACGGCGCGGCTTGCCCTATGATTGGAATGACAACCGCCGTCACGGTAACCGAAGACGCCTCAAAGGGGAATTCTATCCATCATGGCCGAGTCGAAACGCACCGTTGTGTCCAAGCCCGCCGGCAAGGCAAAATCGGCAGATCGCCCTGCCGCCGAGATTGCGGAGATTTTCCGCCGCCTCCACGCCATCGAGCCCGAGCCGAAGGGCGAACTTGAACACACCAATGCCTTCACGCTGCTGGTCGCGGTCGTGCTCTCGGCGCAGGCGACCGACGCCGGCGTCAACAAGGCAACGCGCGGGCTGTTCGCGTTGGCTGATACCCCGCAGAAAATGCTCGCGCTCGGCGAGGACAAGGTGCGCGAGGCCATCAAGACCATCGGCCTCTTCCGCAACAAGGCCAAGAACGTCATCCTGCTCTCTCAGGCCCTGATCGAGAATTTCGGCGGCGTGGTGCCGGCGGATCGCGATGCGCTGGTCACGCTGCCCGGTGTTGGCCGCAAGACCGCGAATGTCGTGCTCAACATGGCGTTCGGGCAGGCGACCTTCGCGGTGGATACGCACGTGTTCCGCGTCTCGAACGCGCTGCCGATCGCGACCGGGAAAACGCCGGAAGCGGTCGAGGCGGGTTTGGAGAAGCTGGTGCCGGAGCCCTACCGGCTGCACGCACACCACTGGCTCATCCTGCACGGGCGCTACCTGTGCAAGGCACGCAAGCCCGAATGCTGGCGCTGCCCCCTCAATGATCTCTGCCGGTTCGAGCCGAAAACACCCTCGCCCAATCTGCCGGCGAAGAAACGGGGCTGATCCGGCGGCATCGCCGCCGCTGGCCTTAGCCGAACACGAACCAGGCAGCGAGGCCGAAGCAGCCGACGACTATCCGCCACCACGCAAACGGCGTGAACCCGTGCCGCGAGACGAAATCGAGGAAGCCGCGCACGACGAACAGCCCGGCGAAGAACGCGACGACGAAGCCGACGCCCACCGCCATGACGTCATCGACCGCCAGCAGCTTGTAGTTCTTGTAGAGGTCATAGGCGAAAGCGCCGACCATGGTCGGCATCGCCAGGAAAAACGAGAATTCCGCGGCGGTGCGCTTGTTCGTGCCCATCAACATCGCGCCGACGATGGTCGCGCCCGAGCGCGAGACACCGGGGATCATCGCGAGGCATTGGAACAACCCGATCTTCAGCGCTGTCAGCAGCGGAACATCCATGACATCGTGAACCTTCGCCTCGAACCGGGTTTCGTCGACAACCAGCAGCACGAGGCCGCCGGAAATCAGGCTGACGCAGACCACCAGCGGGCTGAACAGCACGCTCTTGATGAAGGAATGCGCGAAAACGCCGATCACCACCGCCGGCAGGAAGGCAAGCAAAATGGCCAGAATGAACATCTGCGAGCGCCGATCCGAGAACATGCCCTTCGCGAGGCGCAGCAGCTTGCCGAAATACACCGAGAGGATTGCGAGAATCGCGCCAAGCTGGATCAGCACCTCGAAGCTGTGACCGGGTGATTCGAAGCCGAGATAATGCCCGAAGAGAATGAGGTGCCCGGTCGAGGAAACCGGCAGGAACTCCGTGAGCCCCTCGATAAAGCCGAGCAGGGCCGCTTTGAGGGCAAGCGTGAGGTTCATGTTCCGATAACCATGATGGGTGCGATCCGGCCAAACACAGAATCAACACGGTTGAGGGGCAGCGATGGCTCCTTTATAGCGGGGGCGCAGCGAATGCCAGCGCCGCCCGGCGCGCTGATCCACTGGCATTTTTGGAAACCCCGATCCGACATGGCCGTTCTCTATCATTCACCGCTCGACCCGCATTCCCGTTTCGTACGCCTCATCATGGCCGAGCTTCAGATGGATGCGACCTATGAGGACGAGCGTGTGCACGAGCGGCGCCATGCCTTTCTCGCGCTGAACCCGGCGGGGACGATTCCCGTACTGGTTGAGCATGACGGGCAGGTCATCCCCGGGGCCAATGTCATCGCCGAATATCTCGATGAAACCCGCGGCCTCGTGCTGGGCGATCGCCGCCTTCTGCCGGAAGACCCGGCGGGCAGGGTCGAGGTGCGACGGCTGATGAACTGGTTTCACCAGAAGTTTTACGCCGAGGTCACCGAGCCGCTGATCCATGAAAAGATCCAGAAGCTCGTGTTCGCGCCCGAGAACAGCGCCCGCTCGCCGGAGCCGGGCATTCTGCGTGCGGCGCGCAGCAATATCCGCTATCATCTGAAGTATCTCGGCCATCTCCTGCACAAGCGGAACTGGCTGGCGGGGGACCGGCTGACCTATGCCGATCTTGCGGCTGCGGCGCATCTGTCCGCGGCGGATTATCTCGGGGATGTGCCGTGGAGCGAGGACGAGGCCGCAAAGCATTGGTACGCGAAGGTGAAATCGCGCCCGGCGTTCCGCACGCTGCTGACGGACCGAATGCGCGGGTTGCCACCGGCGACGCACTACACGGACCTCGATTTTTGAGTTCAGCAACCCGGGATGCGCTCGAAACGCTCGCGCGCGAGCATGGGTTCGATGCCCTCGGCATCGCCCCGGCGACGGATGATCCCGTCCGCGCGGCCCGGCTCGAAGCCTGGCTCGCGGAGGGTTTTGAGGCCGAAATGGCCTGGATGGCGCGCGAGCCGGACAAGCGCGCCGCACCGCAAGCGCTCTGGCCCGAGGTGCGAAGCGTCATCATGCTTGGCACGAATTACGGCATCGACGGTGATCCGCTGGTCTCGCTTCAGTGCAAGGACCGCGCGAGCCTCGCGCTCTATGGCATGCGCAAGGATTATCACGATGTCATCAAGAGCAGGCTGAAAGCCTTTGCCCGCGCGCTCGTCGCTATGGCGGGTGGGGATGTGAAGGTCTTCGTCGACACCGCGCCGGTGATGGAAAAGCCGCTTGCGGCAGCCTCCGGCCTTGGCTGGCAGGGCAAGCATTCGGTGCTCGTGAGTCGCGAGTTCGGCAACTGGCTGCTGCTGGGCGCGATCTACACCACGCTCGAGATTGCGCCCGATGCGCCGGAAAAGGACCGCTGTGGCAATTGCCGCCGCTGCCTCGATGCCTGCCCCACCGATGCTTTCCCCGCGCCCTATACGCTCGATCCCCGGCTCTGCATCGCCTACCTCACCATCGAGCACAAAGGGTCGATCCCGCGCGACCTCCGGGCGAAATTCGGCAATCGCGTTTTCGGCTGCGACGATTGTCTTGCCGTTTGTCCCTGGAACAA
This sequence comes from Beijerinckiaceae bacterium, assembly GCA_009773635.1. Taxonomy (GTDB): domain Bacteria; phylum Pseudomonadota; class Alphaproteobacteria; order Rhizobiales; family Beijerinckiaceae; genus Rhabdaerophilum. The sequence continues at coordinate 122,497 of WSYC01000004.1, forward strand.
GTTCGCACGTGCCGCGCACGATACGAAGCTCGCGCTCAGCGCTCAGCTCGTCGGGTTGAAGCTCGCTGATCTCGCGGCGCTGGACGACGCAGCATTCCGGGCGCTCTTCGCGGGAACGCCGATCAAACGCACCGGGCGCGACCGCTTCCTGCGCAATGTGCTGATCGCGATCGGAAATTCAGGGGATGCTGCGCAGATTCCGGTGGCGATGGCGCGGCTGGAGGATGCGTCGCCGCTGGTGCGGGCCATGGCCGTCTGGGCGCTCTCGCGACTGATGCCGCCGGAGGATTTTGCCACTCTTGCGGTGATGCGCGGTGCTGAATCCGATCCCTCGGTCGCCGAGGAATGGCAAATCGCACTGAACGAAGCGAGCGCGGCATGAAGCTGGTCATCATCGGCTACGGCTATTCATCGGCGGCGATCGCGCGTGAAATCGGGCCGTCGCTGAGCGCGCTCCATGTTACCGCGCGATCAGCGGGGAAGGTTGGCCGGCTCGCCGCAGAAGCGCTCGAAGCCAGCGTCTTCGATGGTTCGTCGATCCCCGATACGCTCGCAACGGCCCTTGATGTGGCGACCACGATTCTTGTCTCCGCACCACCCGGCGATGCGGGTGATCCGCTGCTCAAGGCTCCCGGCTTTGCGGCGCTGGAGATGAAGAGGCTTCACCGCATCCTCTACCTCTCGACCGTCGGGGTCTATGGTGATCACGGCGGCGGTTGGGTGGAAGAGACCTCCGAACTCCGCCCGGTGTCGCAACGCTCGCGCCAGCGCGTGGCGGCGGAGCAGGCATGGAGGGAATTTGCCGAAAAAAGAGGCCTCGATCTCGGCATTTTCCGGCTGTCCGGCATATATGGCCCCGGTCGCTCTGCCATCGACAATCTTCGTGCCGGCACGGCTCGTCGTATCGTCAAGCCGGGGCAGGTGTTCAACCGTATCCATGTCGGGGATATCGCCGGCGCGGTGGCCAAAGCTTTTTGGCACGACGCACCGCTCGGCGTCTTCAACCTCACCGATGACGAGCCCTGCCCGCCGCAGGATGTCGTGGCGCACGCGGCAGGGCTGCTCGGTCTGGAGCCGCCACCCGAAATTCCTTTCGAGGTAGCGGATCTTTCGCCAATGGGGCGCAGTTTCTACGGCGAGAACAAGCGGGTCTCGAACGCGAAGATCAAGCGCGAACTTGGCTACGCCTTCCGTTACCCGACTTATCGCGAGGGGCTGGCGGCCTGCCTGTAACTAGGCAGCGGCCCGGCCCGGTTCCTGTCCGTAATAGGCAACATAGCGCGGATCGATATCCCGGACCTTGAGCACCACGAACACATCGGTGGTGCCGAACTGGCGGTCGATCACAGCACCGTCACCGAAGGTCGCGCCGAGGCGCAGGTAGCCCTTGATCAGCGGCGGGAGTGATTTCATCGCCGCCTTCAGATCAATCGCTTCTTTCGGCATCCGGTCCATGCCGACATGACGCCATGGCAGTGCCTTTGCGCTCAGCCCCTCCGGCGCGCTGGCGTGGTGATGGAGGAACGACAGCGGCAGGGCATGCGCTGCGGGGTCGGTACCTTCAAGGCTGGCGCAGCCGAACATCAGGTCGATCTTGTGGTGCAGGATATAGCGCCAGACGCCGTGCCAGAGCAGCTCGACCGTGCGCTTGTTGCGCCAGGGTTTGAGCACACAGGAGCGGCCGAGCTCCAGCATCTTCAGGCCGGGGTTGGCGGCCATCAGGCCGGCGAGATCATATTCCCCGGCGGTGTAGAAATCTGTGCCATGCGCCGCCGCAACATCCGAACGCAGCAGGCGATAGGTGCCGATCACCTTCGGCTTCGGTTTGCCGAAGCGGTTGATCTTGCCCGCGTGGTCAATCACGAGAACATGGTCGCAGATGCGATCGAAGGCATCGATATCACGGCGGGAGACAAAAGCGCGCGCATTAGGCGTGGCGCTCATCTCGTTGAAGAACACCTTGAAGCGCAGGCGCTGCGCCCGGCGGATATCCTTTGTCGTCCGGGCGAGCCGCACTTCGAGCGTGCCGAGCTGGCCGAGACTGTCGGGCAGGCCCGCCCCATCGCGCACCACCCGGCTCAAGGGATCGAGCTTGCGGGCAAGCTTGCGGGGATCAAAGAACGTTCGGGGGCTGAAAAATTTCGAGGTGGCGGCGGATCGGGAAGGACCGGACAGGGACGGTCGCAACATGTGATACTTCTCCATCACAGAGCACGGACTAAAGCGCGTGCAGGATGAAGCTTGTGTCGTCTCCTTGTGACAATTCGATGACCGTTTCAGGGCTGTTTCGAAAAGGAGCCGTTTTCAGGCTGATTTCTGACCTTCAGGCGACATGCCGAGTCCTCGGCAACAGGGCTTCGATCGTCCGGACAAAGATCTCGCGGTCGAGCGGCTTCGAGAGGAAGCCGTCGAAGCCTGCGGCAAGGCAAGCATCCCGGTCTTCCCGGAAGGCATTCGCCGTCAGCGCCAGCGCAGGGATCGGCGCGCGGCCGGCGGACTTTTCAGATGCACGCCATTGCGCGATGGCGGCAATGCCGTCGAGCTCCGGCATGCGCACGTCGAACAGCAGGCAATCGAAGGGTATCGAGCCGGCTGCGGTCGAGCCGCGCAGGAGATCGAGGGCTTCAATGCCGTTCGAGGCCCGCACGCTGCGTCCGCCCAGCCGTTCGATCAGCCGGCCAGCCAGGAGTGCGTTGATATCGTTATCCTCGGCGATGAGGATGCGGCGGCCGAGCAGCGGTTCGGCCTGGATCGGCTCCTCCTCGATCGGGGTCGCCGTGCGCTGGCCGCTTTCCGGCCAATCGTGGATCTGCGCTTCGAGCGAGCGGCGGCGAACCGGCTTGACGAGATAGCGATCGAACCCGGCGGATGTCGGTGCACCGAAGCTGCGGCGCTCGAACGGCGAGAGCAGGACAAGGTGGCGGCGGCATCCTGCTGCGGCGCTGGCGGCGACGACCCGGCGTGCCTCCTCGTTGCCGAAGGCGGCATCCATGATCAGAAGGTCCGGCGTGCGGGCCCGGATCGCCTCCAGCGCCGCCTCTGTGTTGGCGACAACCCTGACCTTGCTGCCGGAGGCCTTGAAATAATCACGCAGATAGCGCCCCTCGTAGGGTCCGCCCGCGACAATCAGCACCTTCTGCTCGAAGCTGGGATGTGCTGGAACAGAATCGGCCATGCTTTCGCCGAGCGGCAAGGTGAGCGTGAAGATCGAGCCGAGGCCGGTGCGGCTCTCGACCGTGATATCCCCGCCCATCAGCCTGGCGAGGCGGCGGGAAATGGCGAGCCCGAGCCCGGTGCCGCCGTGGCGGTTCGCAGTCGTGGTATCAGCCTGTTCGAATTCCTCGAAAATCGCCTCCAGCCGGGCCGCAGGAATGCCGGGGCCGGTATCCTCGATTGTGACCGCGAGATGCGTGCCGCGCCGCGTCACGCGTAGGCCGACGCCGCCCTTACTCGTGAACTTGACTGCATTGCCCGCGAGATTCATCACGATCTGGCGAAGGCGCGCACCATCCGTGTGGATCGTCGCCGGCAGGTCGGGCGCGATGAAGGCGGCGATTTCGAGCACCTTGCCCTGCGCGCGCGGCGCCAGCAGTTCGACGACGCCCTCGATCAGCGGCGCGAGTTCGACCGCGTGGGCATTGATATCGAGCTTGCCGGCCTCGATTCGCGAGAAATCGAGAATTTCCTCGATCAGCGTCAGCAACGCCTCGCCGGAGGTCTTGATGGCGCGCGCATAATTGGACTGCTCCGGGTCGAGCCGGGTGTCGAGCATCAGGTCGGCCATGCCCAGAACGCCGTTAAGCGGTGTGCGGATTTCGTGGCTGACGGTGGCGAGAAAGCGGGATTTGGCTTCGCTCGCCGCTTCCGCGCGGGCGCTGGTGCGGCCGATGCGGTCAAGCTCCGCGGCGAGGCGCTTGCGCTCGGTTTCCACCTCGGCGCTGTGCTGCCGGAGACGACGGATATCGCGGATCAGCGCGATGCAGGCGAGCCCCAGCAGGAGCGCCGCGCCGCCTGTGATGTAGGCGAGGGCCTGATACGCCCCCGCTGCCGGATTTTCCCACATAACGCCCACCTGAAGTCTTTGCTTCTTTGGGGCATCATGACGCGGCATGCTTTATAAGCCCTTGAACCAATGCACCAATTCCATGGCGTCGTTAAGGGAAGGTTCTGTTAGGGACGGTGGGCAAGGCTTTGGCAACATCTGAAGGCGCTGCGGTCAGCCGAGCGTGAGGCTCCGGCTTCGGAGCGCCAGCGCTTCCGCGAGATGGCGGCGCGCCACGAGATCGGCGGCATCAAGGTCCGCCAGCGTGCGCGCGACCTTCAGTACCCGGTGGAAGGCGCGGGCGGTGAGTTTGAGCCGCTCCGCCGCGTCACGCAGCAGCTTCGTGCCCTCGGCATCAAGCCGGGCGATCTCATCGAGAACCGCAGCCGGGGCGGCGGAATTCGTGCGGATTTCCGGCATGCCGAGCGCCGTGAACCGGGCCGCCTGCCGGGCACGCGCGGCGATCACGCGCGCCAGCACCTCTGCCGATCCTTCTGTCGGGGCGGGCAACAGAAGATCGGCGAGGTCCACCGCCGGCACCTCGATCGCAAGGTCGAAACGGTCGAGCAGCGGGCCGGAGAGTTTCGCCTGATACTGCGCGATGCACTTCTCGTTCGGCGCGCGTTTGCAGGTATAGCCGGCGTCGAGCGCATGACCGCAGCGGCAGGGGTTCATCGCCGCGACGAGCTGGAACCGCGCCGGGTAGGTCGCGCGCGTGTTGGCGCGGGATACATTGACCTCGCCGGTCTCGATCGGCTGGCGCAGGCTGTCGAGCGCCTGCGGTTGGAATTCCGGCAATTCATCGAGGAAGAGAACGCCGTGATGGGCAAGGCTGACTTCACCCGGCCTTGCATGCAACCCGCCCCCGGTCAGCGCGGCCATGCTCGCTGAATGGTGGGGGCTGCGGAACGGGCGGCGGTCGGTCAGCGCGCCATCGGTCAGGATGCCGGCGACCGAATGCACCATCGACACCTCCAGCAACTCGCGCGGAGAGAGCGGCGGCAGGATCGAGGGCAGCCGCGCCGCGAGCATGGATTTACCGGCACCGGGCGGGCCGGACATCAGCAGGTGATGCCCGCCCGCAGCAGCAATCTCCAGCACGCGCTTGGCGCTTTCCTGGCCTTTGATATCCCGGAGATCGGGGAGCGTGATCTCCTGATTGCGGATCGCGGGCTCGGGGCGGCGCAGCACCTGTGTGCCCTTGAAATGATTGGCGATCTGGATCAGCGAGAGCGGCGCGAGAATATCGATCTCGCCGCCGGCCCAGGCGGCTTCCGGCCCGGTTCCCGCCGGGCAGATCAGCCCGAGGCCGCGGCCATGCGCGGCAATCGCGGCAGGAAGAACCCCGGCGACGGGAGAAATCGAGCCATCGAGCGCGAGTTCACCGAGCACGCAATAGCCGACCAGCGCATCCTGCGGGATCGCGCCGATCGCCGCCATGATTGCGAGCGCGATGGGGAGATCGAAGTGGCTGCCTTCCTTCGGCATATCGGCCGGGGCGAGATTGACGATGATGCGCTTGGCCGGCAACGCGAGGCCGGAGGCCGTCAGCGCGGCACGCACCCGTTCGCGGCTTTCCGCAACCGCCTTGTCCGGCAGGCCGACGAGAATAAAGGCCACCGAACCGGACGCCACCTGCACCTGAACATCGACGGGGCGCGCCTCGATACCCTCGAATGACACCGTCGCGACGCGTGAAACCATGAAACCCCCGCCAATATGCCGCGAGGTTAGCGGCTGATGCGGCGAATGGCGAGGGCCGAGTTGAGCCTGTGCCGCCGGCTAGGCCGAGCCAATGAAAATGCCCGCCAGCAACACGAGAACCCCGCCAACGACCACCTGGAACACCGAACGCAGGAACGGCGTATCCATGTATTTCGTGCGGATCCAGGCGATGGCGATCAGTTCGACCGCGACGATTGCAGCCGCAATGGCGGTGGCGATATAAAACGCATTGGCCATCGAATCCGGCACCAGATACGGCAGGGAATGCCCGATGCCGCCGATGGCGGTCATGGCCCCGCAGACAAGGCCACGCAGCCACGGCGAACCGCGCCCGGAAATGATGCCGTCATCCGACATCGCCTCGGTGATGCCCATCGAAATCCCGGCGCCGACCGAGGCCGCGAGCCCGACGAGAAACGTGTTCCAGTTGTTATGCGTCGCGAACGCCGCCGCGAACAGCGGGGCGAGCGTCGAGACCGAGCCGTCGATCAGCCCGGCGAGGCCGGGCTGTACATAGGTCAGCACGAACTGGCGGTGCCGGGCAGCGTCCTCCGCGCCCTGCGCGGTGTCATCGAGGTGCGCTTCCTTGAGCTGGTCCGCCTTCTTGCGGTGGCCGCGCTCGATCTCGGCGAGGTGCAGGAACAGCTCGCGGATGCGCGTATCCAACGTCTGGGATGCGGCCTTGTCGTAGAAATTCGCCGCCTGCATCTCCATGATCGCGGCTTCCTCACGCATCCGGTCCGGGCTGAGGTTTTTTGTCCACCACACGGGGCGACGGGTGAGAAAGCCGCGCACATCCTCGCGCCGGATCGGCGGCAGGTGCTCGCCGAAGCGCGCGCGGTAAACCTCGAACAGCGACGTCCGGTGCTCGCGCTCCTCGGCGGCCATATCCTCGAAAATCCGCGCCGAGGCCGGGAAGCTCTCCGTGCAGGCTTCCGCAAAGAGCTGGTAGATCCGGCTGTCTTCCTCCTCGTTCGCGATCGCGAGTGCGAGAACCTCGCGCTCCGTGAGATCGCCGAGGGCCTTCTGTCCGAAAAGCGCCATGATGGTCCGTTCCAATTTTGAATCATTCTAAATTAATGCACATCCGCGCGGCTTTCAATCGGGGATGTCGTGCCGCTAGCGGTCGATTCTGCAACGCTAGCAGCCGCTTTTCGGAAGACACAAGCCGGTGCGGATGCTAGGCCACGCCTGCTCCCGTGAGAAGACCCGACGTGTCAGCTTCCCTCGTTCTCGGCCTGAAGATGGTCATTGCCGCGACCATCGTGGTCCTCACCTCGATCATCGCCGAGAAATCGCGTCCGTTCATCGCCGCGATGGTGGCGACGCTGCCGGTTTCCGCCGGCCCGGCGCTGGTGTTCATCGCGCTCGACCATGACGATGCCTTCCTCTCCGGCACCTTGATGGGGGCGATGGCGACCAATATGTCGACGGCGGCCTATTGCCTTGCCTATGCCGTCGTGGCGCAACGGGCGGGCACGATCCTCTCGCTTGGCGCGGCGCTCGCGGCCTGGGCAATCGCGAATATCCTGCTGCGGCAGTTTGACTGGACTCTCCTGGCGTCGCTTGCGGCCAACATCGCCGTCTATGCCGTCGCCATCCCGCTCTCCGGCCGGTTTCGCACCAACCAGCGGGCGGTCGCGCCGCCGCGCGCGTGGTATGCCATCCCCGTCCGGGCGCTGGCGGTGGCCTGCCTCGTGCTGGCAGTGACGACATTGAGCTGGACGCTCGGCCCCTATTATTCCGGCGTTCTCGCGGCGGTGCCGCTCGCGCTTTCGAGCCTGATCGCGATCCTGCAACCGCGCATCGGCGGGCCGCAAACGGCGGCACTGATCAGCAACACGCTGGTGGGCCTGCTCGGCTTCGGCTTTGCGCTGGCGGCCGCTGTGGCTGCGGTTCCGCTGGTGGGGCGGTTCTGGGCCCTCGGCGTCGGGCTTGGCTTCTGCCTTGCCTGGAACGGCGCGCTGGTGTTGATCCAGCGGCGGAAGGTTGCCGGAGCTTAGCCCTTGCTGGCTAGTTCTGGTCGAGCAGACCCTTGAGAGCATAGAGCGCGTCGAGCGCCTCGCGCGGGCTCATTTCGTCCGGGTGGATTGCCGTGAGGGCCTCGCGCAGATCATCATTGGCGACCGGGGCGGGCTCGGCGGCGCCGGCGCTGCGGAACAGCGGGAGATCATCCACCATCCGCGCCATCGGTGAGGCCCGGTCGGCGCGTTCCAGCTCGGAGAGGATCGCCCCGGCCCGCTTGACGACCGAGGCCGGCAGACCCGCGAGCTTTGCCACCTGAATACCGTAGGAGCGATCCGCCGCGCCCGGCACAACCTCGTGCAGGAAGACGACATCGCCCTTGTAGGCCGCGACCTTCATCGTCACCGGGTGCAGCCGGTCGAGCTTGGCGGAAAGGGCTGTCAGCTCGTGGAAATGCGTTGCGAACAGCGCACGACAACGGTTGGCATCATGGAGGTGCTCGATCGCGGCCCAGGCGATCGAGAGCCCGTCGTAGGTGGCGGTGCCGCGCCCGATCTCGTCGAGGATGACGAGGGCGTGCGGCCCCGCCTGATTGAGGATCGCGGCTGTTTCCACCATCTCGACCATGAAGGTCGAGCGCCCGCGCGCGAGATCATCCGCCGCGCCGACGCGGCTGAAGAGGCGGTCGACGATGCCGATGCGGGCCGAGGTCGCCGGCACAAAACTGCCGATCTGCGCGAGGATGGCGATGAGCGCATTCTGCCTCAGATACGTCGATTTACCGGCCATATTCGCGCCGGTAACGAGCAGGATGCGGCCGGAATCGCTGGTGCCCTCCGGCGAGAGATCGCAGGCATTGGCCATGAAGCTGCCGCCTTCGAGCTTCACCGCGCGCTCGACAACCGGATGGCGGCCGCCGACGATCGCGAAGCTGCAATCCTCGCTCATCTCGGGACGGGACCACGCCTCGCGCGATGCGAGATCCGCCAGCGCGGCGAGACAATCGAGCGTCGCGAGCGCCGCCGCCGCAGCGCGGATGCGGGCATCCTCGGCGAGGATATCGGCGGCAAACCCGGCGAAATGATCGAGTTCCCGCGCCAGTGCCCGGCCAGAGGCCTCGCCGATCCGGTGTTCGAGCTGGCTGAGTTCGGTGGTCGAGAACCGCATGGCACCGGCCATGGTCTGGCGATGCACGAAGGTGGCATTGTAGGGCGCCTGCAGCATCCGCTCGCCGGCCTGCTGCGGCACCTCGACGAAATAGCCGAGCACATTGTTGTGCTTGATCTTGAGCTGCCTGACCTCGGCCTCATCGGCGTAGCGCGCCTGAAGCCCGGCGATGACCGAGCGGGAATCGTCCCGGAGTGCATGGAACTCGTCGAGCACGGCATCAAAGCCCGCGCGGATGAAATGCCCGTCGCGCTTTTGCAGCGGAACATCCTCTTTCAGCGCCGCCTCGATGGTCGCACCGAGGTCCGCCGGGCTCTGGAGCAGGGCGTCGCGTGCGGTGTTGATCAGCGCGCCGAGATCGAACCCGGCGAGCACGCGGGCGGCGATTGCCTCGGCCTCGACCAGCCCTTGCGCGATGGCGGCAAGGTCGCGCGGGCCGGCGCGATCGAGCGCCAGCCGGGAGAGGGCACGCGGCATATCCGGCACGCGCCTCAAAGCGGCGCGCAGCGCTTCGCTCAGGTCAGGGTCGTCCACCAGCCGATGCACGGCATCGTGCCGGGCGCGGATGAGCGCGAGATCGGTCGAGGGCGCGGCGAGCCATTGCGCGAGAAGCCGCCCGCCGCCCGCGCTCACGGTGCGGTCGATGGTCGCGAGCAGGCTGCCCTCATGCGCGCCACTGAGCGTGCGGACGAGTTCGAGGTTGGCGCGGGTTGCGGCGTCGATCGCCATCGTCTCGCCCGCGAGCTTGCGGCGCGGCGGTGCGAGCGGTACGCGGGCACCAAGCTGCGTGCGTTCGAGATAGACGATGACAGCGGCAATCGCCGAGAGTTCCGCCCGGCTGAAGGCGCCGAAGGCCTCGAGCGTCGTGACTTTGAAGAACTCAAGGATGCGCTTTTCGGCCGAAGCGGGATCAAACCCCTCGCGTGCCAGCCGGGTGATCGCGAAAGCATTGCCGATGAAGAGCTGGTTCAGCGCGGGGTCATCGCGGATCGCATCCGGCACCAGCATTTCCGAGGGGTCGAGCCGTGCGATTTCTCCGGCCAGATCTGCCTGATCGACACCGAGAACCGTGCAATCTCCGGTGGAGATATCGACGGCGGCGAGTGCGTAATCATGATTGGCACTGCTGGTCTTCTGCCGGGCGAGAGCCAGCAGCACATTGGCGCGGCGCGCATCAAGCAGCCCCTCTTCCGTGATCGTGCCGGGGGTGACGATGCGCACGACATCACGCCGGACGATGGATTTCGAGCCGCGCTTACGGGCTTCGGCCGGGTCTTCCATCTGCTCGCAGACCGCGACACGGTGCCCGCCCGCGATCAGGCGCTGGAGGTATTCGTCGGCGCGGATCACCGGCACGCCGCACATCGGGATATCCATCCCGCCGTGCTTGCCGCGCTTGGTGAGCACGATGCCGAGGGTGCGCGAGGCAAGTTCGGCGTCGTTGAAAAACAGCTCGTAGAAATCACCCATGCGGTAGAACAGCAGGCAATCGGGGTTCGCGGCCTTGATCTCGATATACTGCGCCATCGAGGGCGTCGTGCGCGTCGCGTCCTCCAGCGCCATCGGCGGAGCTTCGTAGGGCTCTTGCGGGGGATCAAAGGCGGGGTCGCGCATTGTGGCGGCAATAATCCGGTTGGGAGCAAAAATCCGATTAGGCTGAGGCTCTGAGCCTCCCCTAGCACGCTCATTCGCCAAGTTCGACCATCGTGGGAGCGAATCTTGCTGATCAATGCTTGAGCATTGGGGACAACGCACCTAGGGTCGTCACCCCCGGACCCGGTCTCCGGGGACATATTTCGCCCGCTGTGCCGCCAGATACGCAAGATTGTTGCTCATGCCCGACAATAACGACAAGAAAAGCCGCGCCCGCCCGACGTTTACCGATCAGGAGGCGCTGGATTTCCATTCCCGCGGCAAGCCCGGCAAGCTTGAAATCGTCCCGACCAAGCCGATGGCGACGCAGCGCGATCTCTCCCTCGCGTATTCGCCCGGCGTCGCCGTGCCCGTGCACGCGATCCACAAGGACCCGTCAAAGGCCTGGGATTACACGACGCGTGGCAACATGGTTGCGGTCATCACCAATGGCACGGCGATCCTCGGCCTCGGCAATCTCGGTGCGCTGGCCTCAAAACCGGTGATGGAGGGCAAGAGCGTCCTCTTCAAGCGCTTCGCGGATATCGACAGCATCGACCTTGAAATCGATACCGAAGACCCTGACGCCTTCATCAACGCCGTGCGCTATCTCGGTCCCTCGTTCGGGGGCATCAACCTCGAGGATATCAAGGCGCCGGAGTGCTTCATCATCGAGCAGCGGCTCAAGGAACTGATGGATATCCCCGTCTTCCATGATGACCAGCACGGCACCGCGATCATCGCGGCGGCGGGGCTGCTCAATGCGCTCGAACTCACCGGGCGCGATGTCAACACCACCCGCCTCGTCGTCAACGGCGCGGGTGCGGCGGGTATCGCCTGCGTCGAGCTTCTCAAGGCCATGGGCTTCAAGCCGGACAACGTCATGCTCTGCGATACCAAGGGCGTGATCTATCAGGGCCGCAAGGAAGGCATGAACCAGTGGAAATCCGGCCATGCCGTGAAGACCGACCGGCGCACGCTCGCCGAGGCCCTCAAGGGCGCCGATGCGATTTTCGGTCTCTCCCAGAAGGGCGCGCTCAGCCGTGAGATGATTGCCTCGATGGCGCCGAACCCGATCATCTTCGCGATGGCGAACCCCGATCCTGAAATCACGCCCGAGGAGGTCGCCGAGATTCGCGATGATGCGATCATGGCGACGGGGCGTTCGGATTATCCCAATCAGGTCAACAACGTGCTCGGCTTCCCCTATCTCTTCCGGGGCGCGCTCGATGTCCGGGCAACCACGATCAACATGGAGATGAAGATCGCAGCCGCGAAAGCCCTCGCGGCGCTGGCGCGAGAGGATGTGCCCGATGAGGTCGCCGCCGCCTACGCCGGTTCGCGTCCGCGGTTTGGTCGCGAATACATCATTCCCGTGCCGTTCGACCCGCGGCTGATGGCGCGGATTTCCGGCGCTGTCGCGCAGGCGGCGATGGATACCGGCGTTGCGAGGAAGCCGCTCGCGAGCCTCGCCGCCTATGAACAAGCGCTTTCCGCGCGGCGCGATCCGGTGGCCGGCGTGCTCAGCCGCGTCTTCGAGCAGGTCCGCCGTCGCCCCAAACGCGTTGTGTTCGCCGAGGGCGAGGAAGAGGCGGTCATCCGCGCTGCCGTCAGCTTCGTGACGCAAGGGCTTGGCACTGCCATTCTCGTCGGGCGCGAGGAGCGCGTGAAGGCGGCCGCGCAGGCTGTCGGTATCGAATTGAAGCGCGGTGTTGAAATCCACAATGCCCGGCTCTCGACCCGCAATGCGAGCTACGCGCAGTTCCTCTACGAGCGGCTCCAGCGCGAGGGCTACCTGTTCCGCGACTGCCAGCGCATGATCAACAACGATCGCAACCACTTCGCGGCCTCGATGGTCGCGCTTGGCGATGCCGATGCGATGATTACCGGCGTCACCCGCAACTATTCGGCGGCGCTGGCGGATATCCGCAAGGTGATCGACGTCAAGCCCGGCCATCGCGCCATCGGCATGAGCCTCGTTCTCGCCCGCGGCCGCACGGTTGTCGTGGCGGATACGGCGGTGCATGACATGCCCACTGCCGAGGAACTCGCCGGCATTGCGGTGGAAGCCGCCGGAGCCGCCCGCCGGCTCGGCTATCAGCCGCGCGTTGCGCTGCTGGCCTTCTCGACCTTCGGCAACCCCGAATCCGAACGCTCGGAGCGGGTGCGCGAAGCCGTCAAGCTGCTCGACCAGCGCCGCGTCGATTTTGAATATGACGGCGAGATGGGTGCGGATGTCGCGCTCAACCCCGAGATCATGGCAGCCTATCCGTTCTGCCGGCTTTCGGGGCCGGCCAATGTGCTGGTGATGCCGGCGTATCACTCGGCGGCGATCGCAACGAAGATGTTGCAGGAACTGGGCGGTTCCACCGTCATCGGCCCGCTGCTCGTCGGCTTCGACCGCGCGGTGCAGATCGTGCCGATCTCGGCGAAGGACTCGGATCTCGTCAACATGGCAACGCTGGCGGCCTTCGGCGTCGGGGGGTGACCCGTGCGCCCGGCTTGCCGCCGGGCATGCGGGGCGTTAGGGAAGGCGCGCATCGGTCACGAGCGAGGAGCTTTCCACGATGAAAATTGCGATGATCGGGTCGGGGTACGTCGGCCTTGTCTCCGGGGCCTGCCTCGCGGATTTCGGACACGTCGTCACCTGCATCGACAAGGATTCCGCCAAGATCGCGGCGCTCGAAAAAGGCGTCATGCCGATCTTCGAGCCGGGGCTTGATGCCCTCGTCGCCAAGAATGTGCGCGATGGCCACCTGTTCTTCGCGACCGATCTCGCCCCCGCCGTGCGTGCGGCGGATGCGGTGTTCATCGCAGTCGGCACGCCCTCGCGCCGCGGCGACGGTCATGCCGATCTCACCTATGTCTACGCCGCCGCCGGTGAGATCGCCGATGCGCTCGACGGGTTCACCGTCATCGTCACCAAGTCCACGGTTCCGGTCGGCACAGGAGATGAGGTCGAACGCATCATCCGCGAGCGCCGGCCGAATGCCGATTTCACGGTGGTTTCGAACCCGGAATTCCTGCGCGAAGGCGCGGCGATCGGCGATTTCAAGCGCCCGGACCGCATCGTCATCGGGCTCGAGGACGAACGTGCCAAGGCGGTGATGAACGAGGTTTACCGCCCGCTCTATCTCAATCAGGCGCCGATTCTCTTCACCGGGCGGCGGACGAGCGAGCTGATCAAATACGCCGCCAATGCGTTTCTCGCGACCAAGATCACCTTCATCAACGAGATGGCGGACCTGTGCGAGAAAGTCGGCGCAAACGTGCAGGAGGTCGCGCGCGGCATCGGCCTCGACAACCGCATCGGTGCGAAGTTCCTGCATGCGGGGCCGGGCTATGGCGGCTCCTGCTTCCCCAAGGATACGCTGGCGCTGATCAAGACCGCGCAGGATTTCGGCGCGCCGAGCCGCATCGTCGAGACAGTCGCGGCGGTCAATGATGCCCGCAAGCGCGCGATGGCCGACAAGGTGATCGCGGCAGCGGGCGGCGATGTTCGCGGCAAGCGGATCGGGCTGCTCGGGCTCGCCTTCAAGCCCAACACCGACGATATGCGCGACGCGCCCTCGATCGAGATCATCCGGCAGCTTCAGGCCGAGGGTGCGCTGATCCGCGCCTATGATCCCGAGAGCATGGCGCAGGCCCGGCAGGTTTTCGACGGTATCGACTACGCCGAAAACGGCTATGCCTGCGCGGATGGTGCGGATGTGCTCGTCATCGTCACCGAATGGGACCAGTTCCGCGCGCTCGACCTCGGGCGCATCAAGGCGGCGATGAAAACCCCGGTTCTCGTCGATCTCCGCAACATCTATCCGCCGGAGGAGATGCGCGCGCGCGGGTTCGTCTACTCGTCCGTGGGGCGGGCTTGAGTGAAGGCGATGGAGCCGGCTTGAGCGCGCTGCCGATCGAGGCCGTGCTGCCGGCGCTGGCCGAGGCGCTGGAGAAGGCGGGAAAAGCCGTGCTTGTCGCCCCGCCCGGCGCCGGCAAGACCACGGGCGTTCCGCTCGCGCTGCTTGAGGCGCCCTGGCGCGCGGATGGCACCATTCTCGTGCTGGAACCGCGCCGGATCGCGGCGCGTGGCGCGGCCAGCCGCATGGCGTCGCTGCTCGGTGAACCACTCGGCAAGCGCGTCGGCTTAAGGGCGCGATTCGATACGAAATCCTCGCGCGAAACCCGCATTCTGGTCGTGACCGAGGGCGTCTTCACGCGGATGATCCTCGATGATCCCGCGCTCGACGGCATCGCGGCGGTGCTGTTCGATGAATTCCATGAGCGTTCGCTCGATGCGGACCTCGGTCTTGCGCTTGCGCTTGAAGCGCAGGAAGCGCTGCGGCCCGACCTGCGCCTCGTCGTGATGTCCGCGACGCTCGACGACAAGCGTATCGCGACCCTCCTCGGGGATGCACCGGTGATCGCGAGCGAAGGGCGGACCTATCCCATCGAGACGCGCTATCGCGGGCGCGACCCCAACGCCCGCATCGAGGAGCAGATGGCGACGGCCATCCTCGCGGCGGTCAGGGGCGAGGGCGGCTCGCTGCTCGCCTTCCTGCCGGGACAGGGCGAGATCGAGCGCGTCGCGCGGCTGCTTGAGGCGGCCAAACTCCCCGAGGATTGCGACCTCTGCCCGCTCTACGGCGCGCTCGACTCCGCCCGGCAGGATGCCGCGATCCGCCCTTCGCCTCCCGGACGGCGCAAGATCGTGCTGGCAACCTCGATCGCCGAGACTTCGCTGACCATCGAAGGCGTCCGGATTGTCGTCGACAGCGGCTTGCAGCGCAGCTCGCGCTACGAGCCCGATCTCGGGATTTCCCGGCTCGAAACGGTGAGGGCGAGCCGGGCTTCGGCGGATCAGCGTCGGGGCCGCGCAGGGCGAACCGAGCCGGGCATTGCCATCCGCCTGTGGGATCAGGCGCAGGATCAGGGGCTTCTCCCGTTCAACCGTGCCGAAATTCTCGACAGCGATCTCTCCGGCTTCCGGCTCGATTGCGCGGCCTGGGGCGTGGTCGATCTTACGCAGTTACGGCTGCTCGATCCGCCGCCCGCCGCAGCGCTCAAGGAGGCCGAAGCGCTGCTCGGTGATCTCGGCGCGCTCGATGCCATCGGGCGGATCACGCCGCGCGGGCGGGCGCTGAGGCGCTTGCCGCTGGAGCCACGCCTTGCCGCGCTGGTGCTCGAAGGCGCGCGCCTCGGCATGGCGCAGGAAGCGGCGGAAATCGCCGCATTGATCGGCGAACGCGGTATCGGCGGCGTCTCGACCGATCTGGCAGACCGGCTTTCACGCCTCCAGCGCGACCGCTCGCCGCGCGCAAGTGCCGTCCGGTCCATGGCGGCACGCTGGGCCGGCCTTGCCGATGCCGAGGCGGGCAAGGACAGCGGGAATACAGCGCCCCTGAGCACCGGCGGGCTGCTGGCGCTCGCCTTCCCGGATCGCGTCGCCAAGGCGCGTGGCAACGGAATGTTCCACCTCGCGAACGGGCGGCTTGCGGCGGTTGATGCAGCCGACGCGCTCGCCGGCGCTGCCTATCTCGTTGTCGCCGACATGACGGGCTCCGCAGCAAAAGCGCGGATCACGCTGGCGGCAACCATCGCACGCGAGGAAATCGGCGCGCTGTTTGGCGATCAGATCGTGGCGCAGGATGAAATCATCTTCGATCGGCAGGCGGAAGCACTGCGCCGCCGGCGTGTCGTGCGCCTGAAGGCGCTGACGCTCGAATCCGCCACCCTGCCGGTGGAGGCGAATGCGGCAACAGCGGCTGCCCTCGCCAAGGCCGCAGCCGCGCGCGGGATCGACCGGCTCGGCTGGAGCAAGGCGCAGATCCAGCTCAGGGATCGCGCGGCATTCCTGAAGCAAGCCAACCCGAATGGCTGGCCGGACCTTTCCGACGCGGCGCTGGCGGAGACAGCGGAGGAATGGCTCGCACCCTTCCTTGACGGGATGACAAGCCTTGCCGCCATCACCCCCGATGTGCTCGGCGCGGCGCTAGATATGCTGCTGCCCTACGCGCTGCGCCAGCGGCTCGACCGGGAAGCGCCGACACATTTCGTCGCGCCGACAGGCAATGCCCACCCGATCCGCTACGAGGGCGAAGGCGCGCCGTTTCTGGCCATCCGCGTGCAGGAACTCTTCGGCCAGAAGCAGCATCCGGCGATTGCCGAAGGCCGGCTGAAACTCACACTGGAGCTGCTCTCGCCCGCACATCGCCCGATCCAGATCACGCGCGATCTGCCGGGGTTCTGGGCAGGGTCATGGGCGGATGTCCGCTCGGAGATGCGCGGACGCTACCCGCGCCACGTCTGGCCGGAAGATCCGGCGAATGCTGCACCGACCGCGCGTGCGAAACCGCGCGGGACATAAGACCGGTTAGTTCCGATCCCAGTTCTGGCGCCATTGCTGCTCGCCGATCATGCAGTTCGAGCGTCCGGGCTGGCCGGGGCCGCCGGCATCCGATTGGCTGGATTGTGCGACCTCGCGCAGGATTTTCAAACGGATGGCCTCGCGGAACTGGTCGCGTTCGGTAATCACGTTCATGAAGGAGCCCGGCCCGCCGATGACGCAATCGGCATAGTATTCGTCGAGCGCGTTGATATCGAAGGCGGAGAAATAGCCGCGTTTGAGCTGGATCGGCAGCCCGTTGATGATGACACCGGCCCGCAAGGCGCGGTCGCGGGCGATTGTCACCGGCCCGCCCTCATTGTTGGGGCCGTCACCGGAGATATCGATCACACGGCGGATGGGCCGGAGTTTTGCCGCCAGCAGGCGCTCCATCGAGAAATTGATCGCACCGGCGATCGAGGTCCGGCGTGCACGCTGGACCGGCGCGTTCTGCAACCGGTCGGTGAAGGCGCGGGCGCTCGCGGCATCCTCGATGATGGTCCAGTCCGCGACGACGTTACGGGTGCCGACACCTGCCCATTCGATGTAGGTCACACCGATCCTGCCGATCATCCCCCGACGGATCGCATCGAGAACAACGGGGGAATTCAGCGCAGCAATGTATCCGTCCCGCTGCAGGGCCAGTTCTTCAAGGTCCATCGAATAGGAGACATCGACGGCCAGGACGAGTGCGACATCGACCTCGGTGCCACCCTCGGGCCAGTCATCCGGCGCCGGGGATTGGGCGAGACCAGTGCCGGCGACCGCAAGGCCGATCGCGAGCACACCGGAACGCACCCAACGTTGCAACCGAGATGACCCAAACATGTGATCCTCCTGCCAGCTCCAATGAGTGTGGCAGGAATTCGGAAGGCGTAAAGGGCGTAGATTCCGGGTGCGATCACGCTTTCGGGAGGCGGCGCACGGTCCGGAGCGGGTTGCCCTGCCCGGCGATGCGCTCGAGTGCGCCGCCGATTTCCTCGGAAATCACCGACATCGAGAATGCGGTAGCATGGATCATCCGCCCTTCGCCCTGGCAGAGCGCGACATGGCCGGGCCAGAACAGCACGTCGCCGCGCTGGTAGCTTGCGGGATCGTTCGGGATGGCGAGCGCCTCGCCAAGAGCCTTTTCCTGCATGTCGCTGTCGCGCGGGGCGATCAGGCCGGCTGCATGGCAGGCGGTCTGCACAAGGCCAGAACAATCGATGCCGAGGCTCGTCTTGCCGCCCCAGAGATAGGGGATGCCGAGGAAGCGCTCGGCTTCAGCAACGGGATCGGCGGGAATGGCCTCAAGTGGTCCGAGATGCGCGCCGAACAGCCAGCCATCCGGCGTCTCGACGAACCGCTCCTCGGTCGCGAGCACCGAAACGCGCGCGCCGAACGGCAGAAACCCGAGCGGCGTCGTCTTGATGCCGGGGCCGGGGTAGAGAAAGCTCCGCAGCGCGATCACCTGATGGGTGGCAGGCACCATCGGGCCGAGTGCGACGGCAGGCAGATAGCCGACGTAACCATCGAGCACCGCCTGACCCCAGGCCCAGTCGTCGGTGATCTCGTAGATATCGACGAGTTCACCGCGGAGAAGTTCGGTGTCGTAGCCGAGGGCGGCATCGGACGCGCGACGCATCGGCACGCTCGGCGCAACCACCTGCAGCCGGGTGGCCTCGGCATAGCGCGGCACCTCGATGATGCCGCGCAAGGAGGCCGCAGCGAGATCGTCGCGGGCCGGAGTGATCCTGCGGTCGTAAGATCCGGTAGTGCGAGGGGGGATGGTGTTCATTGCAGGGTCAATCCGGCCTGTGGGGGTTCATGGCACCAGCGTGCCGGCCCGTTCGACGATGAGATCGCCGAATTCCTCGAGGAACAGCGCGCCGCGCACGGTGCGCTGGATGATGACATTGCGCCGGTCCGCCGGGTCACGCCGTCGGGAGACAAGATCGATCTCGCCCATGGCATCGAGGGCGCGGGTGATCACCGGTTTCGTGACCCCGAGTTTTGTCGCCAGCCCGCGCACGGTATGCGGCGGCGGTTCGAGGTAGATGGTGAGCAGGATCACGAGCTGCCGCGAGGTCAGGTCGATCCCGTGCCGGCGTACCATCGTCAGCCCGACTTCATGCCAGAGCCTGAGGGCCTGGATCGGCCTCAATCGAACACTCATGTAGGCGACGTCCCCTGCGGCGATGCCCGACCGGCCATCGTCAACCCCATCGTTTCACTACCGTATCATACCCCGGCTTTCTTTCCTAAGTGCCGCGGGAAGAAACTTTTGTCTATTTTTCACGCGCAGCTTTCTGGTTTGCCCGCGCCATGAGCAGCGCCGCGACGAGGCGCGCAGCCTGCGGTTCCCCCCCTTCTGGCCGACCTGGCTTCGCCGAGGGAACCCAGCCGTAAATATCGAAATGCACATAGCTTTTCGTTTCCGTCACGAAGCGCTTGAGGAAGAGTGCCGCCGTTACGGAGCCAGCGAAACCTCCCGCACCGACGTTGTTCATGTCAGCGCTTTTCGAGTCGAGCATCGATTGGTAGGGCGTCCAGAGTGGCAGCCGCCAGACGGGATCATTCTCGGCAAGACCCGTCGCGGCGATCTCGCCTGCCAGCGTCTCGTCATCGGTGAAGAAGGGTGGCAGGTCCGGGCCCAGCGCCACGCGTGCGGCACCGGTGAGGGTCGCGAAATCAAACAAGAGATCCGGCTTGTCCTCATCGGCAAGCGCCAGCGCATCGGCGAGGATCAGCCGCCCCTCTGCATCCGTATTGCCGATCTCGACCGAAATCCCCTTGCGGGAGGGGTAGATATCACCCGGCCGGAACGCGCCGCCCGCGACCGAATTCTCGACGATGGGGAGAATGACGCGCAGGTTGATGTTGGCCCCAAGGCTCATGAGGATATCTGCTGCCGTCAGCGCAGTTGCCGCGCCGCCCATGTCTTTTTTCATCAGCAGCATCGAGCTGTCCGGCTTCAGGTTGAGGCCGCCGGTATCGAACACCACGCCCTTGCCGACGAGCGTCACCTTCGGGGCCTTCCTGTCGCCCCAGCGGAACTCGATCAGCCGTGGCGGCACCAGTGATGCCCGGCCGACGGCATGGATCAGCGGGAAATTCTGCTTGAGCAGGTCATCGCCAATGATCTCGGTGATTTCCGCGCCGTGCTTCCTAGCAAGCGCGCGGGCGGCAGCCGCGAGATCGGCGGTGGTGAGGTCGTTCGCAGGGGTGTTGATGAGATCGCGTCCGGCGCAAACTGCCCGCGCGATGGTTTCGGTCGCCGGGGCATCGCAGCCATCCGGCGCGTCCAGTGTGACGGCATTGGTCTCGCCGGTCTTGTAGCGCGCGAAGCGATAGCGGCCGAGCAGGAAGCCGAGGTAGGCGGTTGCCGGGTTCGCGAGCGCGCCGACGAGCCGATAGCGCCCGGCGGGCAGATCGGTTGCAAGTTTGCCGGTCAGGAAGGGGGTATCTGCGAGGCTCGCGTCGCTGCCCGTCCCGAACAGCACGCTGGCAATTGCGCCAGTGGGGCCGGGCAGGGGCAGAATCCGGCCGGATTTCGGTTGGAACCCGCTCGCCTCCGCAAAAGCGCGCGCGGTGGGGTCGAGCGTCGCGGGCAGGGTTTTCCAGCTTGCCTCGCTCACGAGAAGGATCGGGGTCGAGGCTGTCGGGGCAGAAACCTTCGCGGGCATGGGCTGTGCTTTCCGGGTGAATCAGGTCGGGGATGTCGCAGCATTAACGCCTGATTAGGGTTAACGAGTTATTCCTGTGGGGTGAAGCGGCGACAGGGCACCCCTGCTCGAATTCGGCGGCGACCGGACTTTCTGATCCGGCCCCTGCCGATCCTGCCCCCGCCTCGACAGGACAGGATCATGCCGAGCACCACCAAGACGTTCCGAACCAGCGCCTTTGCCGGCGCTTCCCGCCTCGCCCTGCTGGCGGCCGTTCTTGGCGGCTGCCTTGCGCTCGGCGGGTGCGGCAACCGGTTGCAGCAATTCACGGGGTCTCTCGGGGATCTCGGACGGAGCGGGGCCACGGAAACCCGGACGGACCCGATCGCCGATCTCGCGCGTCGCTATGACGCCAAGCCCGGCGAGAAGCGCGTCTCGCTGGACTATGCTGCGGCGCTGCGCGCCAACGGCCAGCACCCGCAGGCGGTCGCGGTGCTCCAGCGCGCCTCCATCGTCAATGTCGGGGATCGCGATGTCGCGGCAGCCTATGGCAAGGCGCTGGCGGATATCGGCCGGCTTGAAGAGGCCAGCCAGGTTCTGGCGCAGGCCCATTCCGAGGATCGCCCGAACTGGCGCGTGCTCTCGACGCTCGGCTCGATCGCGGACCAGACCGGCGATCACGCCCGCGCCCGCGATCTCTACACCCGCGCGCTCCAGATCGCGCCGAACGAGCCTTCGGTGCTGAACAATCTCGGGCTCTCCTATGTGCTTACGAAGGAGCTGGCCAAGGCCGAGGAGACCTTGCGCAAAGCCGTGAGCCAGCCCGGCGCCGATCCGCGCATTCAGGCCAATCTCGATCTTGCGCTGAAGCTGCAAAACCAGCACCCGGCCCGGTCCGGCACCGCGCCGGCTCTCACGGCTGCGGCTGCGCCGGTTCCTGCTGTCGGGGCACCGGGAGCACGCCCGCGCAGTGTGTCGACAACCGGGTCGCTCTGGCGAGCCCCGCAGGCTGAAATGAAAGCCCCGCCGGCAGCGGTGAAAGCACCGCAGGCCACAACGGAATAAGCGCGCGCTCCGAAAAACAAAAAGGCCAGCGTCCTCCCGGGATCGCTGGCTTTTTCATGCGGTGAAACCGGCGCGATCCCGTCTTGCGGCGATCATTTCCACTTGAAGATCTGGATCAGCGCCGGCGTCAGGATGACGATGAACAGTGCCGGCATGAAGAACACGATCATCGGCACCG
Organism: Beijerinckiaceae bacterium; assembly: GCA_009773635.1. Lineage (GTDB taxonomy): Bacteria > Pseudomonadota > Alphaproteobacteria > Rhizobiales > Beijerinckiaceae > Rhabdaerophilum. The sequence goes on from WSYC01000004.1 coordinate 144,291, forward strand.
TGAGTTTCGGCGGCAGTGAGGCCGCCTTCTTTTCGGCGGCGGTCATGCGCTGGTCGCGGCTTTCCTGTGCGAGAACGCGCAAGGCCTGCCCGAGCGGCGTGCCGTAGCGCTCCGCCTGGATCAGCACGGTTGTTACGGATTTGATGTTGTCGAGGCCGGTGCGTTTGCCGAGGTTTTCATAGGCGAGGCGACGATCCGGCAGGTAAGACAGTTCCGCCGTGGTCAGCGCCATTTCCTCCGCCATCGGCACCGAGGACGAGCCGATTTCGGTCGAGACCTTGCGGAAGGCGTGCTCGATGGACATACCGGATTCGACACAGATCAGCAGGAGATCGAGCGCATCGGGAAACGCGCGCCGCATCGAGGCCTGCCGCTTCGAAGTGATGTTGGAGAGGTAGATTTCCGGCAGTTTGATGCCGATGTAGGCTGCGAAAATCACAGCGCCGACCCGGGCGCCGATCGGCAACCCGAAGCCGTTGTTGAGCACGAGGTAGAAGATCGCCAGCAGGATAAGGCCGATCGGCGCGACGAGGCGCGCGAGCAGGAAAGCCGTTTCGGCCTTGGGGCCACGCAGACCGGCGCGCATCAGCCGCTCGGTCGAGGTTTCGGAATTCAGCCATTTGGCGAGATTGAAACGCTCGACGATCTGCTTGGCCATTGCGCCCGGTGAGGAGCGCAAGGTCGGCTTTGCGCCCTGCTTGCCCTGATTGTTCAGCCGCTCGCGTTCGCGGGCGCGGATGCGGTCGCGTTCGAGGGCGACCGAATTCATCCGCTCCTTCATCTCGTTGCGTTCGAGCAGGGGCAGGCCGATGGTGACGATGGTCGCCGACACCGCCACCGCGGTCAGCACCGAAGCGATGAACTGGCCATCCGTGAGTTTGTCGATGAGCCCGCTCATTGCGCCACCTCAGATATCGAAGTTGATCATGTTGCGCATCGTGAGGATGCCCACACCCATGATGGCAACACAGGCTCCGAGACCGATCTGGCCGGCCTTGGTCGTCCAGAGCAGCGAGATGTAATCGGGGCTGCCCATGTACACGAGGCTGCCGACGAGAAAGGGCAGGGCGCCGATGATCATCGCCGAGGATTTTGCCTCCATGCTCATCGCATCGACCTTGTCGCGCAGCTTGCGCCGGTCGCGGATGACCTTGGACAGGTTCATCAGGATCTCGCCGAGATTGCCGCCGGATTTCGCCTGGATCTGGATGACGATGGCGAAGAAATTCACCTCCGACAGCGGCACGCGCTCGTAGATTTTCTCGCAGGCATCCCCGATGGCGATGCCCATCGTCTGCGATTCCACCACCGAGCGGAACTCGGACTTCAGCGGGTCCCTCGCCTCGGTCGCGATCAGGCGAAAGCAATCGTTGAGCGGCAGACCGGATTTGATGCCGCGGACAATTGCCTCGATGGCATTGGGGAATTCCTCGATGAACTTCTTCTGGCGCTTCTTGGCCATCCGCGTGAGGTTCCAGCGTGGGAGGCCGAAACCGCCGACAACCAGCCCGCCCAGCGCGAGAATCGGCTGGCGGGTGATGAGGAGCAGCGCCATCGCCAGAACAAGCGCGCAGCCGATCGAGATGAAGATGAAGGTCTTGCGCGTCCAGGCAACGCCGGCCTGTTCGAAGCGCTGCTCGAGCGTCAGCTTGACGGCCTTCTGGCGCTGTTCGAGCTCCTTCAGCGATTCCGCGATCTGCTTGCGGCGGGTGCCGGTTTCCTCGATCGCCTTGCGGCGCGCCCGCGAATCCGAGAGCGCGGCCTGGCGCTTCTCGGCCCGGTTGGCTCCGGAGAGAATCGGCTCCAGAAACGCCACGCCAAGACCGCCTACCGCGAGGAAGGCAAGACCGGCGACAAGGAGTTGCTGCATGTCCATCGGCTATGCCACCCGCTCGTCTTTGACCTCGGCCGCGTCGAGCGCTGCTGCAAGGCGCTTGTCCTCGCCGTAATAGCGCGCACGTTCCCAGAAGCGGGGCCGGCCGATGCCGGTGGATTTATGCCGGCCGATGATGCGGCCGTTCGCATCCTCGCCCTGCATTTCGAACACGAACAGATCCTGCGTTGTCACGACATCGCCTTCCATGCCCATGACTTCGGTGATGTGGGTGATGCGGCGCGAACCATCGCGCAGGCGCTGGGCCTGGATGATGACATCGACCGAGGAGGTGATCATCTCGCGCACGGTTTTCGGGGGCAGCGAGTAGCCGCCCATGGCGATCATCGCTTCCATACGCGCAAGGCATTCACGCGGGGAGTTGGCGTGGATCGTGCCCATCGAGCCGTCATGGCCGGTGTTCATCGCCTGCAGGAGATCGAACACCTCGGGGCCGCGGACTTCGCCGACGATGATGCGTTCGGGGCGCATACGCAGGCAGTTCTTGACGAGATCGCGCATCGTCACCGCGCCCTGACCCTCGAGGTTCGGCGGGCGGGTTTCGAGGCGCACCACATGCGCCTGCTGGAGCTGGAGTTCCGCCGCGTCCTCGCAGGTGATGACGCGTTCATCGTCGTCGATATAGTTCGTCAGGCAGTTGAGCAGCGTCGTCTTGCCCGAGCCGGTGCCGCCGGAAATGACGACATTGCAGCGGACACGGCCGATGATCTTGAGAACTTCGGCACCTTCGGGCGAGATCGCGCCGAACTTGACGATCTGGTCGAGCGTCAGCTTGTCCTTCTTGAATTTGCGGATCGTGAGCGCCGCGCCGTCGATAGCGAGCGGCGGCGCGATCACGTTGACGCGGGAGCCGTCGAGCAGGCGCGCGTCGCAGATCGGCGAGCTTTCGTCCACGCGGCGGCCGACCTGGCTGACGATGCGCTGGCAGATGTTGATGAGCTGCGCGTTGTCGCGGAAGCGGATGTTGGTGAGCTGGATCTTGCCGTTGGTTTCGATGAAGGTCCGGTCGGCGCCATTGACCATGATATCCGCGATATCATCGCGCGCGAGCAGCGGTTCAAGCGGGCCGAAGCCCAGCACGTCGTTGCAGATGTCGTCGAGCATGTCTTCCTGCTCGGCGATCGACATCGCGACGTTTTTCAGCGCGAGAATTTCGGTGATGACATCACGCAGCTCGTCGCGCGCGCTGGCGGTATCGAGTTTGGCAAGCTGGCTGAGATCGATCGACTCGATCATCGCACCAAAGATCATGCTCTTGGTCTGGTAATACTGGTCCGAGCGCGTCGCAGCCGCCTGAACCGGAGCCGGGGCCTGCTGGCGAACAGCGACGAGCGGAGCCTGCGCGGCACGCACCTCCTCACGCCGCGGCTCGGCAGCAACGGTCTGAAACGCAGGGGCCGCTGCCGCTGTCGCCGCGGAAGCTGCCACTTTTGCCGGGCCCGTGCCCTGTCCGATTGTCGTTCGTTTTCCGAACATATCCGTCCTCGTTGTCCGATCCGCCCTTCGCCGTCAAAGGCCGTTCCGGGTGGAACCGCTAGGCGGCTTTCGACTTGCCAGTCTTGCCCGACAGCTTTTCACGCAGCGTCGAGATCAGCGATTTCTTGCTTTGCTTGGCTTCCTGCCGGCCCATCAGGGCCTTCGCCATCTCAAGGAATGCTTCCTGAGCTTTGGATTTCGGCTGTATCTCCGAGATCATCTGCCCATTGTTGTTTGCAGTTCCGAAAAGATTTGCATCAAAAGCGAAGGATGCGAGCGGTTCGCAGTCCAGCGCCTTTGCAAATTCCGGCGACGCGATCTCCGGCCGCTTCGGCAGCCCGACCTGGCTGAGAACAAGGCGCGGGCGCGGATCGTTGGGGCGGGCGAGCGTGAGCGTGTCGATGAGGTTCTTGGCGTTGCGCAGGTTGGCGAGGTCCGGCGCGGCAACGACGACGATTTCATCGGAGCGGATGAGAATATTGCGCGTCCAGCCGGTCCACATATGCGGGACATCGAACACGATGGCCGGCACCGTCGCACGCAGGGCATCCGTCACCGGTTCGAAGGTCTCGATGCTGAAATCATAGATGCGCTCGAGGCTGGAGGGGGCCGCCATCAGGTTGAGCTGGGGACCGCAGCGCGAAAGCAGCCGCTCGATCATGTTGACGTCGACGCGGGCCGGGTCGAACGCGGCTTCCATGATACCTTGCGGCGGGTCCTGGTTGAAATCGAGCCCGGCGGTGCCGAACGGCAGATCGAGATCGACGATCACGGTTTCGACTTCAAGGTCCCCCGCGATCGTATGCGCGAGATTGTGCGCGATGGTCGATGCGCCGACGCCCCCCTTGGCGCCGATGACCGCAATCGACCGCCCGACGGGCTTCGCCGTCGGGTTCGAAAAAATTTCCGACAGCGCCTGGATGAAGCCGATGACATCAATCGGTGCCACGAGATATTCGCTGACCCCGCGCCGCATCAGCTCGCGGTAGAGCTGCACGTCATTGACGTGGCCGATCACGACCACACGCGTGCCTTCGTCGCAATAACCCGCGAGTTCATCGAGATGGCCCAGGAGGCCGTGCCCGTCGCTCACCGTTTCGATAACGATGACATTCGGCGTCGGCGCGTCGCGGTAGGCTTCGACGGCGGCGGCGACGCCGCCGGCCTGAACACGCAGGTTCGCCTTCGCCATCCGGCGATCGTGGCTCGCCTCTTCCACCACCGCCACGACCTGGCTGGTTTCGGAAAAGACCTGGATCGCCACATGGGGCAAGGGAGCAACTGTGCTCTCCGACATCGTCAACCTCCGGTGATCATCCTGCCGCACCGGTTGGGCGGCGGGGTTACGTCGATCCTGCCGCACCCGGGGGCGCGGCGGGGGTGAGCGCGAACGGCTCGGGAAGTGGCGCGCATCAGCTTATTGCTGCGCTTCCTTGACCTTCGCATCGTCCTTGCGCCAGTTCGTCGAGGGGTCCTGATCCTTGCGGAGCGCCTCGATATCCTTCGTCCGCTTGACCGTATCGACCGGGCCTTCCGTGCGCGGACGGATGAGATCGATCGGGTCAGCAACCTGTGCCGCCAGCATCGTCTGATAGGCGCAGCCCAGGTTGTGGTGCGGGCGGTTCTGCCAGGTGTCGAGATCCTTTGCGCCCGCGAGATCGGAGGGCCAGAGGCCGCATTCGCTGGCAACTTTCGCCTGAAGCTTGAGGAAACTCAGCCGGACGGGGGCCGCCCCCTGGTGCGGATCGCTCTGGTAGTGCGTCACCTGAAGCGGTGCCCGCACACCGGCGGCAGCCAGCGCGGAGCGCACGGCGGAAAGCGTATGGTGACCGCCGGGTCCCGAAGGCACGGCGGCGCTGATATAGCCCCGGCCGTTGCGATGATACTCGCGGCCGAAATCGGCGACATCGAGCTGCTGACGGCGATCAAGCTGGCGGCCGGTATCGAAGATGTCGAGGTGCTGGACCGTATCCGCGATCTTGATGGGGTGGCGCTGGTCGTACTCGTCCGGCGCGAAGGCTTTCTGCGTCGGCCGCAGCGTCGTGCAGCCGGCCAGCGCAAGGCCGGCAACGAGGCTTGCCATGAGCGGAGCGAGGCGCTTGCGGGCTGGGTTTTCGCTACCGGGCATGTCGGGTACTCCTTGAACGGGGTCGGCGGCGAAACTGCCGCCGGAACTGGCTTGGGGCGGGGTGAGACGCGGCATCGGCATCCTCAATCGTTGATGAAGCCGACACGGCCGGCCGGTGCGGCGGAGGCCCTGCCGGCGGAGGTCTTGCCGGATGCGCCGTAGGTGCGGGTGAGGCGGCCCATGAAGATCGCCGAGGGATCGGTCGCATCGGCGTAGCCGTCATCCGGCTTGGCGATCGCGCCCGGCGCGCTCGGCTTGGCGATAAAAGGCTGCACGAGGATCAGCAGTTCGGTCTCGAAGCGCTGGTAATCACGCGAGCGGAACATCGTGCCGAGGATCGGGATGTTCATCACACCCGGCAGGCCGTTGATCGCCTGACGCGTCTGCTGCTGGATGAGACCGGCGGTTGCCAGCACGCCGCCCGAGGGCAGCTCGACCGTTGTTTCGGCTTTGCGGGTGCGGAAGCCCGGCACCACCGAATTCGTCAGCTTGTAGGAATTGTCCGGCTCGATTTCGGTCACCTCGGTCGCGAGGCGGATCGAGATCCGGTTCTCGCTCATCACCACCGGGGTGAAGTTCAACGTCACGCCGATCGGCTTGTAGGTCAGCGAGATCGTGCAGACACGGCCACCGAACGTGCTGGTATCGCAGGTTTCTGCGGTCGGGACGGAGACCTCGCCGCCCGCGAGGAATTTCGCGCTTTCGCCGGAAATGGCGGTGAGCGTCGGCTCGGCCAGCGTGCGCAGCACGCCCTGCCGTTCGAGCGCTTTGAGCGTCGATTCCTTGCCGTTGAGATTGCTCGTGATCGCCGTGGCCGACAAGGGACCCTCGCGCTGGATGGAGAAGGGGTTGTCGGAGACGAGCTTGAAGAACGAATCCGCGACCTTCCACTGGCCGTTGAAATTCATGCCGAGCTGCTTGAGCACGGAGCGCTGCACTTCGGCGATCGTGACCTTCAGCATCACCTGATCGCGGCCACGCACCTGAAGCGCGTTGACGACCTTGCCCTGGCTGCCGCCGATACCCATGAAGCCGCCGGACTGGCCGACGAGATTGTTCGCGATATCGATCGCGCTCTGCACTTCGAGCGCCGAATCGACCGTGCCGGAGAGCACGAAATTGTCGCCAACGCTGGCGACCTTGATATCCGCTTTCGGCAGCGCCTTCTTGATGACTTCGCGCAGGATCGAGAGTTCGCGCGCGAGTTCCTTCGCGACACCGATATCGAGCGAGGCGATCTGCTGGCCCTGCTTGTCCATCACGAAGACGCTCGTGGTGCCTTGCCCGGTGCCGATGATGAAAATCTTGCGCGCGGTGCGCACCACCGCGTTCGCCACCTTCGGATCGGCGACGAAAACCTCGCCGGCATCGCTCGGAAGGTCGACGACGAAGGATTTGCCGATCGAAAGGTCGATGCGGCGGGTGATCGTCGCGTCAGAGGAATTGGTCTGCATGCGCGGCGAGGGGATCGTCTCATAGGGCACGCCGCCGAATTGGCGGACCGGCTCCTTCGCAAACGTCGGCATGACGGTGGGCAAAGCCATGACACCAGCAAGAAGCGCGAACGAAGCGGCCTTGGTCAAGCGCTGGGTCATCGGAGAACTCGTCATAGCTGGAAACTGGGGGGCAGGAGCCTTCAAGAGGAGGGTAGCCTTGCTCATCGGTTGGTGACCTCCTGCGAAACGCCAGCGCGGACGACGGTGATCGAGCTGCTGGCACCCTTGGCGCGTGGTTCTTCTGGCTTGTTGGCGTCGGCCATGCTGCGCAGGGCCAGGGCCAGTGAGCCGGAGCGCTGGTGCAGGGTGACCTGTTCGGCCTGGGCGGGTTCGAGTTCGAGCGTGGCGGTTTCGCCGACGACCACGCGCTCGCCGTTCTTTTCCTGGATGCTCTGGCCGATAGCGAGAACGCGGATGTTGTTGAGTACGGTTACGCTCTGGAACACATCGGTGCCGGCCCGGAGCGAGGCGTCGACGTCGCGCCTCGTGGTGATGACATCGACATAGTCGTTCGGCAGGATGAAGCCGCCGGCGGAAGTCGCGCCGCGGCTGTCGATCGAGATCGCGATGGCGCGCTTGCCCGAAGGCAGGATGGCCGAGAGGAAGCCGGACCCCGAGCCCTTGATGATTTTTTCTTCCCGAATCGGCTCGTTGGTGAAGAAGGAGGCACGCGTGATCGCACCCTTGAATTCCTCAAGCGCATTGGGCCGTGCGGAACGCTGGATCATCGTGCTGGCGGCAAGCTCCTGCGGCCATTTTGCCCAGGTCAACTCGTTCTCGCCAAGCGCCGTCCCCATCGAGAGATCTTGTTTGGCAACAAGGACTTCGGTGAATTTTGTCTGCTCCGGCGCCTGAGTCGGAACGGTCACGTTCACCGGCGCGGGCTGCCGTCCGGACAGCATGAGGGCCAGAAGGCCGGCAACACCGGCAACACCGGCAATAATCAAACGGGCGGGCTTCATTAGATCAAGTCCCCAGAACAACGGCGCGCACACCTCGCCTTGGGACTTACTTCAGCAGACAATAATCAAGGTATGGTTAATGCGGGCTTGAGAAGTGTCGTTTATCAAACATGAACAACACGATGTGCCCGGCCAGGTGCCGGAATCAGCTGCCGGCAACCAGCGACCAGACCGGCGTATACGGGTAGACCATCAATCCGGCGACCGCGAGCGCGATGCCGTAGGGAATGCCGGTCTTGTAGTGGTGCAGCCGCGCGATCCACGGGATGTTCATGGCGAATTCCGGCAGCAGGAATGTGCGGAGATAGAGGATGCCGATCGTAAGAAATCCGCCGAGGATCGATGCAAACACGAGGTATTCCATGAGAACGCCAAAGCCACACCACATCCCGGTGGCCGCGGCAAGCTTGGCATCGCCGCCACCGATCCAGCCACACGCGAACATCGAGAAGGTAATCGTCAGCACCAGAAATCCGGCCGCAACATGAAGGCCGAAGGTCTTCAGAGGCATGCCGGTCAGCACCGCCATCGTGATGAAGCCGGCGACGAGCAGCAGCGAGACGCGGTTGGGAATCGTCATCGTCAGCATGTCCGAGAAGGCGGCGAACGCCATCAGCGCCGGGAAAAACAGCAGCAGCAGGGTATCGAGGGCCATTCGAAGCGCTCCGGGCAGGTGATCGGAAATCCCGTCCTTGACGGCAGGATGCAAGCTGCGGTTTACACGAGGCTTGTCGCATTTTTCGTTAATGGCATGCCCGAAACAGCAATTGCCCTAACGGATCGCAAACAAGAGCGCCCTCATGGACCAAGATGGCCCCTATCTTTTGACCGGGCTCGGCTGGCGCATTCCGGCGAAGCTGATCGAGATGCGTGCCATCCGCGCAAGCGGGCCGGGCGGGCAGAACGTCAACAAGGTCTCAACCGCCGTGGAGCTGCGCTTCGACATGGCCGGGGCGACGCTTCACCCCAACCATGCGGCGCGGCTCGCCAAGCTGGCCGGGGATCGCCTGACGCTGGATGGCGTGATCGTGCTGAAGGCGGAGCGGTTCCGTTCGCAGGAACGGAATAAGGAGGATGCGTTGGCGCGGCTTCAGGCGATGCTCGATGAAAGCCAGAAACCGCCGCGCACCCGCATCGCCACAAAACCCACCAAAGCCTCGAAGGAACGGCGTCTCACCGCCAAATCCGGCCGTTCGACCATCAAGGCCGGGCGGGGGAAGGTGCGGGATGAGTGAGGGCGCTCAGGTCGGGCGCTTGAAGCTTGTGCGGAAGCCTTCGAGTGGCTTGCGGCAGATGCAGCCCTCAAGGTGGTCGTTCACAAGGCCCATGGCCTGCATGAAGGCGTAGCAGGTCGTCGGCCCGACAAAGGTCCAGCCGCGCTTTTTCAGGTCTTTTGAAAGAAGCCTTGGCGCGTTGGCCGCTTCGCTGACTGAAAGACTCTCCCGCGTGACGCGTGCGGGCCGTTCACTTTCAGGCGGTTCGAAACGCCAGAAATAGGCTGCGAGTGAGCCGAATTCGTCTTTGAGTTCCAGTGCACGCTGCGCGTTGTTGATGGTCGATACGATCTTGCCGCGATGCCTGACAATGCCGGCATCCGCCAACAGGCGCGCGATATCCGCGTCACCGAAGGCTGCGACCGCCTTGAAATCAAACCCGGCAAAAGCCGCGCGGAAATTCTCCCGCTTGCGCAAAATGGTGATCCAGGACAGGCCGGACTGAAAGCCTTCAAGGCAGATTTTCTCGAAGAGACGGAAGTCATCCATGACAGGCTGACCCCATTCCGCGTCATGATAATGCCGATAGGCCGGGTCAACGCCCGGCCACGCACATCTGATGGTGCCGTCGCTGTCTTGCTGCAGCCCCCGTTCCAGCGTCATGCAAGCTCCGAAATCAAACCCGGTCACACGTCGAGATTGCTGACACTCAAGGCATTGTCCTGAATGAAGGCGCGGCGCGGCTCCACGACATCGCCCATCAGCCGTACGAAGATATCCTCGGCTTCCGAGACATCGCGGATTTTCACCTGCAAGAGCGAGCGCACGTTGCGGTCGAGCGTCGTCTCCCAGAGCTGCTGCGCCGTCATCTCGCCGAGGCCTTTGTAGCGCTGCATCGACAGGCCCTTGCGGGCGATCGTCATGATCGCGTCGAAGAGGCCGAGCGGGCCGGTCACCGGCACCTCGTCGTTGCGCCGGGTGAGGCGCGCCGGCTGGGCATAGAATTCCTGCAGGTTCGCCGCGCGCTCGTCGAGCTTGCGGGATTCGGCGGAGTTGAGCAGGCCGGGATCGAGCACCGCCGCTTCCGTCACGCCGCGCAGCGTGCGGCGCAGAACGAAACCGCCGTTCTCGACCGCTCCGGTCCAGCCGCGCTCCATTTCCTCGGAAATCGCATCGAGCCGTCGGGCGACATAGGCCGCAGCCTCATTGGCGACGGCTTCATTGCTGATGATGCCCTGCGCGAGCGCGCCGGCGATGGCGGCCTGCTCCACGATCCTGCGATCATAGCGCGAATGGAGCTGCGCCATCACGGCGCGGATGAGGCGCGCTTCCTCGATGACGCGGCGCAGGTCCTCACCCGCGATTTCCGTGCCGTTGCCGAGCTTGAGCACGGCACCATCGAGCCCGACCCCGATGAGGTAATCCTCCAGTGCGCGTTCGTCCTTCAGGTAGGTCTCGCTTTTCGCGCGCATCGCCTTGTAGAGCGGCGGCTGGGCGATGAAGATATGCCCGCGCTCGATCAGCTCCGGCATCTGCCGGAAGAAGAAGGTGAGCAGCAGCGTGCGGATGTGCGAGCCGTCGACGTCCGCGTCCGTCATGATGATGATCTTGTGGTAGCGGAGTTTGTCCGGGTTGAACTCCTCACGCCCGATGCCGGTGCCAAGCGCGGTGATCAGCGTGCCGATTTCCGCACTGCCGAGCATCTTGTCGAAGCGCGCGCGCTCGACGTTCAAAATCTTGCCGCGCAAGGGAAGCACGGCCTGGAAGAGACGATCACGCCCCTGTTTCGCCGACCCCCCCGCCGAATCGCCCTCGACGAGCAGCAGTTCGCATTTCGAGGGGTCACGTTCCTGACAATCCGCGAGCTTGCCGGGCAGGGACGCGATATCGAGCGCGCCCTTGCGGCGGGTGAGTTCACGTGCCTTGCGGGCGGCTTCGCGCGCGGCGGCGGCTTCCACGACCTTGCCGACAACGGTGCGTGCTTCCTGCGGGTTTTCCTCCAGCCACTGCTGGAGTGCCTGATTGAGAACGCCCTCGACCACCGGTCGCACTTCGGAGGAGACGAGCTTGTCTTTCGTCTGGGACGAGAATTTCGGGTCCGGCACCTTCACGGAGAGCACGGCGGTGAGGCCTTCGCGGCAATCATCGCCGGTGAGGGAAACCTTTTCCTTCTTGGTGATGCCGCTCTGGTCGGCATAGGCGGTGATCTGGCGCGTCAATGCGCCGCGGAAACCCGCAAGATGCGTGCCGCCATCGCGCTGCGGGATGTTGTTGGTGAAGCACAGCACGGTCTCGTGGTAGCTGTCGTTCCACCATAGGGAGACCTCGACGGTCATCCCCTCGTGCTCTTTCTTGATCGTGATCGGCTTGGCGATCAGCGGCGCCTTGGCGCGATCGAGGTAACGCACGAAGGCCTCAAGTCCGCCATCGTAGTAGAGGTCGACGCTTTTGGGCTCGGAATGGCGGTTGTCGGTGAAGAGGATATGCACGCCTGAATTCAGGAAGGCGAGCTCGCGCAGGCGATGCTCCAGCGTGGAATAGTCGAATTCCACCATGGTGAAGGTTTCGGTGGAGGGCAGGAAGCTGATCTCGCTGCCCGAACGGCCATCGAATGAACCGGGTTTCTGATCCTGAACGTAGGAGCCGACGACCTTCAGCGGTGCATCGGCATCGCCATGCGTGAAAGTCATCTCGTGAATCTGGCCATCGCGATGCACGCGCAGCTTGAGCCATTTCGAGAGCGCGTTGACGACGGAAACGCCGACGCCGTGCAGGCCGCCGGAGACCTTGTAGGAATTCTGGTCGAATTTCCCGCCGGCGTGGAGCTGGGTCATGATGACCTCGGCCGCCGAGACGCCCTCTTCCTTGTGGATGTCGGTGGGGATGCCGCGCCCGTTGTCCCGCACCGTGCAGGAGCCATCGGCATTCAGCGTCACGATCACGCGGTCGGCGTGGCCGGCCAGCGCCTCGTCGATCGCGTTGTCGACGACCTCGTAGACCATGTGATGCAGGCCCGAGCCGTCATCGGTATCGCCGATATACATGCCCGGCCGCTTGCGGACGGCATCAAGTCCCTTGAGCACCTTGATGCTGTCGGCGCCATAAGCTTCGCTCGCGGCGTTGCTGGTGTGGTCATCAGGCAAATCGGCCATTCATCTATCCAGATAGCAGTCGAATCAGGGTCGCAAATCTAGCGCGCGTGCGCCGCGCGCGCATGCGAAATCGGAGATTTATCCGTCAATTGCGGGCACAATGAGGTGCATAAGCGCGCCCAGAACAAAGACAAGCGCGATAGCCCTGGAAGCGCGGTGGTGCAGATCGAAGAGCAGGGGTTGCAACGCTGCCCTGAGCGCCCAGAAGCCCCCGCCGACCAGCAGGACGAAATCCGGTGTTCCGGTGCGATAGGTCGCAAGCGCCAACCCGAAGGCGGAAAACACGTAAGTCAGCATCACGTTCAAAGTCTGTGTGATCGCCGTATTGAGCGATCCCGATCCCTGGAGGCGCTCGGGCCAACCGAACAGCCGCCAGAACAGCAGGTGGAAAACACCGAAAGCGATGTCATAGACCCCACATGCGAGGATGAGCCCGGTTTTCATCTCAACGCGAGGCAATCACCAGCGCCGCACCGGCGAGAATGCCGGCATTGGCCTTCTGCATGGCGCCGACGCTGCGCCGCGAGCGGAAGAGCGCGCGGGCCCGGCTCGCCAGCAGCATATAGGCCAGCAGCACCGAGGACAGCACGACGACGATGATGACCGCCAGTTCCAGCCCTATCACGAGCGTCATCTCCTCCGGTCGGATGACGAGCGGCATGATCGAGAGGAAGAAGATCATCACCTTCGGGTTGCCCAACGTCAGGAAAAGGCTGCCAAGAAACGCCGACATCGGCCGCTCTGCGGCTGGCGCGGTGGTGATATCGGGCAAGGTCGGGTCTTGTCGCCACAGGGTGACGGCGACGTAGAACAGATAGGCGCAGCCGGCGTATTTCAGCACCTCGAACAACGCACCATAGCTTCTGGCAAGGACCGAAAGCCCGGCTGCCGCGCTGATGAACCAGAACAGATCGCCCACGACGTAGCCGAGAATGAACGGCAGCGCGCCATTGGTGCCGCGCCCGAGCGTCCGCGCGACCAGCGCGGCGATGCCGGGGCCGGGCGTCGCGACCGCCGCGACATAGACCGAAACGAACAGAAGCAGCGATGTCAGTGTCATGGTGGCTCGAAAACAGAAGGATGGCGGGATCGGAGGGCGCGGCGATGGTTATGCGCTGCTCCGGGAGGGCGGGCAAGCATCTGTGAGCTTGTTCACGACGGAAGCTGCTCGGAACGGATGTGTCCCGGGCGGAGATTCCGGGGTGCGTTCAGCCGGTGCCACCGGCACTGACCCGTCCATCGGCGACATCCAGAATGAGATTGCCTCCCCCGAGCCCGTCGAACAGCACCTTGTCGGTGCCGGTCATAAACACCTGTCCGCCAAGAGCGTTGAGGATTGCGAACAGGGCCTTGCGCCTCGCGATATCGAGGTGCGCGGCGATCTCATCGAGCAGCAGGATCGGCGTTTCCCCGCGCATCTGGCCAATCAGCCGGGCCTGTGCCAGCACCAGCCCGAGCAGGAGTGCCTTCTGCTCGCCGGTTGAGCAAAGTGCCGCCGCCTCGCCCTTCGGGCCATGGATAACCGCAAGATCGGAAACCTGGGGCCCCACCAGCGCGCGCCCGGCGGCTCTGTCGCGCGCGCGGCCCTCGCGCAGGGCGACGCGGAACCAGTCCTCGACCCGGCCCGCGCTCTCTCCCGCCAATTGCGCCTCAAGCTCGCCCTCAAGCGTGATGATCGCATGCGGGAAGGGGGCCATCGCCTCGGCATCGGCCGCCGCAAGCGCCGAGAGCCGTGCGACCGTTTCGAGCCGTGCCGCCGCGAGCGCGACGCCAAGCTCGGCGATTTCCTGCTCGATCGCATCAAGCCAGCGTGGGCCGGTGTCGAAATCTTCCAGGAGGCGATTGCGATGCCGGAGCGCGTGCTCATAGGCATTGGCCCGCGTACCGTGGCTCTTGTCGACGGCCAGCACCAGCCGATCCAGGAACCGGCGGCGATCACCAGCCGCGCCGCGGAACAGCCCGTCCTGATCCGGCGTCAGCCACAGGAACGCGAGATGATCGAGAAACCGGTTGGCGGAGGCCACCGGCTCGCGATCGATCCGGCATTGCCGCTGCGCCTCGCCCGGCACCAGCGCTGTTGCGAGCAGAACATCGCCCGTCGGGCCCATGAGATCCGCCAGAACCGCAAAGCCGCCCGCGCCGCCCTTGCGCGGCAGGCTCGCGCCTTGCGCGCGCCGCAGGCCACGACCGGGCGAGAGCAGCGAGATCGCTTCGAGGATATTGGTCTTGCCTGCGCCATTGGGGCCGCACAGCGCGACAAGCATTGCATCGCAGGCCATGTCGAGTCCGGCATAGCTGCGGAAATCGTCAAGCCGCAGCCGGGTGATGCGCGGCTGCGGTTCTGGCCGATCCATAATCAGACACGCATCGGCATCAGCACATAGAGGCTCGGCGCGCCCTCGCGGTCCTGAATGAGGGTGGGGGAGCCGGGATCGGCGAGCTTGAGCAAGGCGGTGTCACCTTCAAGCTGGCCGATGATGTCGAGCAGGTAGCGCGCGTTGAACCCGATTTCGAGCGGCGTCGCCTCGTAGTCGACCGACAGTTCCTCGATCGCCTGCCCGGCGTCGGGGTTGTGGACCGAGAGCGTCAGCTTGCTGTCTCCCAGCGAGAATTTCACCGCACGCCCACGCTCGGACGAGATTGTCGAGACGCGATCCACCGAGCGGGCGAATTCATCGCGCTCGACCGTCAGGAATTTGTCGTTCCGCTGCGGGATGACGCGGCCGTAATCGGGGAAGGTGCCGTCGATCAGCTTCGAGGTCAGCACGATGGAACCGACGGAGACGCGGATCTTGACACTCGACAGCTCGACGCCCACGCGCGCATCGTTGTCGCTGAGGAGTTTCTGAAGCTCGGAAACGGTCTTGCGCGGCACGATGATGCCCGGCATGCCTGCCGCCCCCTGCGGTGCCGAGGTATCACACAGCGCGAGCCTATGCCCGTCAGTCGCCACTGCGCGCAGTTTGGTCTCGCCGCCGGCCTCAACCGCATGCAGGTAAATGCCGTTGAGGTAATAGCGGGTTTCCTCGGTCGAGATCGCGAATTGCGTCTTTTCGATCAGCGTCCTGAGATCACCGCCGGACATCTCGAACCGGTGGCTCATGTCGCCGGGCGCAAGGTCGGGGAAGTCGCTTTCCGGCAGGGTCTGCAGCGAGAACCGCGAGCGGCCCGAACGCAGCGCAACCTGACCGGACTGACCGTCCTGTTCCAGGGAAACCTGCGAGCCATCCGCCAGCTTGCGCACGATATCGTAGAGCACATGCGCTGGCACGGTGGTCGTGCCGGGCTGCGCGACATCCGCCGCGATGATTTCCACGATGTCGATATCGAGATCGGTCGCCTTCAGCGACAGCTCGCGACCTTCCGCACGCACCAGCACGTTCCCGAGGATGGGAATCGTATTGCGCCGCTCGACGACCCGATGCACATGCCCGAGAGCCTTGAGCAAGGCGGCCTGTTCAACCGTTACCTTCATCGTCCCGCTTCCGTCCCGCACGCTAACAAAAACCGCCCCGGATGAGGCGGTGATGGCAGCATCATCGATAGAGCAGGAAACGATGGCGTGTCAGCCTCAAAAGCGCAAGGGCACGTCAGAATTTTCGCGCCGGACTGCACAGTTTTCCGCGCCACACGCGCCAGTGGCGCGATCACTCCTGCAGCATGCGCTTGAGGTGATCGATCTCGCCGGCGAGTTCCTGATCGAGCGTCACCATGCCCTCGATCTTGCGGACTGCGTGCAATACAGTGGTGTGATCGCGCCCGCCGAACCGCCGCCCGATCTCGGGCAGTGAGCGCAAGGTGAGCGATTTTGCCAGATACATCGCGATCTGCCGCGGGCGGACAACGGTCGCCGTACGCCGCGAGGACAGGATGTCCGCCCGGCTGACATTGTAATGGTTCGCTACGAGGCGCTGGATATCCTCGATCTTCACCCGGCGCGGTTCGCGATGCCGGATGAGGTCACGGATCGCTTCCTCGGCGGCCGGAATATCGAGCACGCCGCCGGTCAGCGTCGCGTGCGCCAGGAGCCGGTTGACCGCGCCTTCAAGATCGCGGCCGTTCGTCGTGATCATCCGCGCGACATAGGCCACGACATCCGGCGGAACTTCAAACGCGGGCAGGTGCGATTTGGCGACCTGAATGCGGTTCTCGAGGATCTTCACCCGCAAGGCATCGTCCAGCTGGCCGATCTCGACCACCAGCCCGCCGGCGAGGCGCGATTGCACGCGCTCGTCGATCCCCTCGAGGTCGGACGGCGGACGATCAGCAGCCACGATCACCTGCTTGCCCGCATCGATCAGCGCGTTGAGCGTGTGGCAGAATTCCTGCTGGCTCTTCGGGCCGTGCAGGAACTGGGCATCATCGATGATGAGAATATCGATGCCGCGCAGGTATTCCTTGAAGGCAATCGCGGTCTGCGCTTTCAGCGAGGCCACGAAGCCATACATGAAGCGCTCTGCCGTCAGATAGAGGACACGACGGCCGGCACCCTCGATCGCCTGCGCGGCGCCTTGCAGCAGATGTGTCTTGCCGAGGCCGACGCTGGCATGGACGAACAGCGGGTTGAAGACCGGCATATCCGTCGGTCGGGCCTGCACGACCTGCATCGCCGCCGCATGGGCCATGATATTGGAGCGGCCCACCTGAAAGGCAGAGAGCACAAGGCGCTTGTCAAGCGGCGAGCCGGCCTGGACTTCAGCATCGCCCGAGGCCACGTCGACAGGGCGCTGTTCAGGCTGGCGAGCGGGGCTTTCCGGCGCCAGGCTCCGTTGCGCGGTGATGGCCGGGCCTGCATCGTTATTCTTGCGCGCCGGCTCGGCCGGGCGGGTGAGCATATCACCGCGAACGATTGGCCGGATGCCTGCCGTGCGCATCACGATGGCGACCTTGCTGAGCATCGCGTTCTCGCGGGAAAAATGCGCCGCGATCTTTTCGAGGAAGTGCTGCTGGATCCAGTTGCGCAGGAATTTCGTCGGCACGGAGAGGGTTACCACCGGCGGATTGACATCCGCCAGCTCAAGGCACTTGAACCAGCTCGCGTAGACATCTTCACCGAGCTCCGCACGCAGCCGCCGCTGAACACGCTCCCAGGACACCTCCGCCGAAGAAGCCTCCGTAACGCAGGCCGAAGGTGAGCACAGCGCCGCATCGGGCATGGCTTCCGCGGCAACGGTGTCTGGCGATTTCAGCATCGGTATCTCTCGTCGAGTCAGGCGCCCGCATCCGGGCATCAAAAGGCGAATAAAGTCGAAGTTCTCACTGGGTTCAGTGAGAATTCACGTGTCGAATGTGTGAGGAGTGAAGAGAATGGTAGAAAAAGCGGCTTTGCAGATCCAGTCAGAACTGGGGATGCTGCTCTTCTATTAAAAGAGAAACGCAAATGGACGTCAAAATTTTTGAAAAAATCACATCGCCCCCCTGCTTTGTGATCAATTACTTGAGAGAAGCTAATTCCGCCGCGCTCAATTCCTTCGTTAAAAAAGTCTTAACCGGCTCTGGAGAGGCGCGCAACAGGTGAATTTTCTGAATTCAGCCGATGCTCGATCAGGGCTCATCAAGGCTCCGGCGATGCTTGATGAGGTGGAATTTTTAAGTGGTTGATTCGGGCGCTTGAATCCCTTCTTGAGGGGGCAAGCGAGGGGATCATTTCGGAGTCGAAATTATTTCTGAATGTTTTTTTCGAGGTGCGCGGGAAACGCACAGATATTTCCCTGATTCTGGGCTTTGCCGTATAACTTTTTGAAAAATATAAGATTATTGTGACCGACTGCGATCCTGGACGGAGCTTTCCGGCAAATCTCCGGGAAGGAAAGAGTCAAGCGCATTCTTTTGCGCGCGCGCAAAATGCGATTGGCATCGCCAGGGTTGAAAACGGCGTCACATGCACCCGGACCGCCTGGATATGCGAGCCGTTCAGACAACAAAAAACGCGCCTCGTGAGAAGCGCGCTTCAAGCGTCGTCAAGCAGGTCGGCGTGATCAGGCCGACAGCGTCCGGATGCGGCGGACAAGGCGCGAAACCTTGCGGGCGGCGGCGTTCTTGTGAACCACGCCCTTCTGCGCTGCACGAACCAACTCGGGCTCGGCGAGCTTCATCGCGGCGATCGCGGCGGCCTGATCGCCCTTGGCGATGGCTTCCTCGACATTGCGAACGGAGGTCCGCATGCGGCTCCGGCGCGACTTGTTGACTTCCGTACGACGGACCGCCTGACGCGCCGCCTTCTTGGCTGATTTCGTATTCGCCATCGACTTGTGGGACTCCGACCCGATACCTATCGTTTCATCCGCACCGGCACCGCCGGCAACAGGCTGAAACTCATCCAATCCACATTCCTGATTGCTGGCTCAGACGTCAAAGCCGGGGCAGATCGGGAATGCGAGAAAACCAAAACGCGCCGAGGCCGGCGCGAGAGCGGTCCCTTTGCCATCTTCTCCCGCGTTGGTCAATCCCTATCCGCATCCCGAAGCCGGCGATCGCGAATTGCCTTGTCCGCCGACACGTCTGTCTTGTCAGCCAAGCCAAGTCCGAACCCAGATCCCGACGGGATGGGTGGGGTCGAGCAGCAACCGCAGCGCCATGGCGATGGAGACGACAACGACCAGCGGACGCACGAGCGTCCCGCCGAACCGCAGCGTCGTCCGCGCGCCAAGCCAGGCGCCGGCGGCGGCCGCAGCACCCATGGCGAGGCCGAGCGGCACCAGAATATGTCCGGCCAGCGCGAAAAAGATCAGGGCACCGAGGTTCGAGGCGAAATTCATCAATTTCGTATGGGCGATCGCCCGGATCATGCCGAGGCCGCAGACGAGAATGAGGCCGATCAGATAGAAGGTGCCCGCCCCCGGCCCGAAGAGACCGTCATAGATGCCGATGCCCAGCCCGAAGCTGAGCGTGAACGCCAGAATGCCCATGCGCGGCTTTGCATCCTGATCCCCGAGCTTTGGCGAGGCCAGCACATAGAGCGCGATCGCGATCAGGATGACGGGGATCGCCATGCGCAGAACAGCGGACGGCGCGAGATGCGCGATGAGCGCGCCGATCACCCCGCCGATGAAGGACGCGCCGAACAGCGGCAGCACCAGCGCCGGCTCAAGCCGCCCCGCCCGCCAGAAGGTGAGTGTCGAAGACGCGACGCCGAAGGTGCCTTGCAGCTTGTTGGTTGCAATCGCACTCACCGGGGGCACCCCCGCCAGCAGCAGCGCGGGAACGGTGATGAGCCCGCCGCCACCGGCGATGGCATCGACGAAGCCGGCGACGAAGGCCGCGCCGACCAGCATCGTGGCCGAGAAAAGAGAAACACCGAAATCAGGCACAGGAAGAACCTTGGACGCGGGGGAGCCGAGACCGCCTGAAAGGCGGTCAGCCGTGGAAATTCGGCTTACGCTTCTCGACGAAGGCCGTCATTCCTTCTTTCTGCGCCTTGGTCGCGAAAAGCCCCTGGAACACCCGGCGTTCGAAGACGATGCCCTCGGCCAAGGTTGTCTCGAAGGCGCGGTTCACCGCTTCCTTGTTGAGCATCACGACCTCCGGTGCGAATTCCGCGATCGTGGCCGCGGTCGCCAGCGCATCCTCGACGAGTTTCTCGACCGGGACGATGCGCGAGACGAGCCCCGCGCGCTCGGCCTCCTGAGCGTCCATCATCCGGCCTGTCAGGCACATGTCCATGGCTTTCGCCTTGCCGACCGCGCGTGTGAGGCGCTGCGAGCCGCCGAACCCCGGCATCACGCCGAGCTTGATCTCGGGCTGGCCGAATTTGGCATTCTCCGCCGCGATGATGAAATCGCACTGCATCGCGATCTCGCAACCGCCACCCAGTGCGAAACCGGCCACCGCCGCGATCACCGGCTTGCGCGTCTGGGCGATGCGTTGCCAGGAGCCGCCGAAATCCTCGAGGTAGCTCTCGGGATAGGTGCGATCGACCATCTCCTTGATATCGGCCCCGGCGGCGAACGCCTTCTCCGAGCCGGTGAGGACGATGGCGCCGATGCCCTTATCCGCCTCGAGGGCCGTCAGGGCCGCGTCAAGATCGAGCCCCACCTGCCGGTTGAGCGCGTTCAGCGCCTGCGGCCGGTTGATGCGGATGAGGGCCACGCGGCCATGGATTTCAACCAGAAGGGTTTCGTAGGTCGCGGCGCTCATCGGGCTCTCCTCGGTGGGTTCGGATTCGCTGGCTCCGGCATAGCGCGCCGGGCTGGCGCTGTGGAGTCCCGGATATGCAGCACGGTTCCGCGCGGATGGAAGGACCTAGGGTCCAGACCCATTAATTTCGGCGCGACGGTCGTGCGAAGGAAGCCCGAGGCTGCGGAGCAAGCCTGCCGGAAGTCGCCTGACTTTCAAAGGCT
>WSYC01000005.1 GCA_009773635.1 Beijerinckiaceae bacterium
TCAGTTCCTGCCGATCCATCCATGCTGACCTCCAACCCAGCCAGAAGCTTGAATCAGAAAATTAGCCCGTTGGGAATCCTGAATGTAAACACCACCTAGCGCATTCGCGGCCGGCCGTTAGGGTTTATGAAGCACTTTGTGCGACGCTGTGTGCCGGATTTCCTTCCGCGATCCTGTCTTCTGAAGCGGAAGCTGACGACGAGTAGCGTTCATGCGTCCTGTGGTGTCCTGGGCTTTTGCCCTGTCCTGCCTTGCACCGTTCTGTCTCGGTGCGGGTGCGCTTACGGCCCGCGCGGCGGGGTTTGCGATCGATCCTGATCCCAATTCGATGACACTGGGGGAAATCCTCGACCGCGAACGATTGGCAAATGCGCCGCGCCCGGCATTGAGGCCTGCCGCGCTGGCCCCTGCTTCCGCCGAGCCCGTTGTGCCGCAGGGCGTGGTGACCGTGCTGGCACCCCGCACGCGGGGCCCGGTCCGGCAGGTCTACCCCATCCCGCCGCAGCGGCCGGAATAATCCCGAAGCGCCTTCGGGCGGTGACGCTTCACGGGGCAAGATCGAGCATGATCTTGCCGCGGTGGCTGCTCTTTTCCATCAGCTCATGCGCCTCGCGGGTGCGCGCGAGCGGAAACACCGTGTCGATGCGCGGCCGGATCGCGCCAGCCTCGACCAACGGCCAGATGTCGCGGATCACGGCTTTCGCCACGGCGGCCTTCTGTTGCAGCGTGCGCGGGCGCAAGGTTGAGCCGGTATAGGTCAGGCGCCGGACCATCAGGTGGCGGAAGTCGATTTCAGCCTTGGAACCTTGCAGGAAGGCGATCTGCACAAGCCGCCCGTCCAGCGCGAGGCTGCGCAGATTGCGGGCGATATAATCCCCGCCGACCATGTCGAGGATGAGATCGAGACCGCGCTTGCCGGTCTCACGCGCGATGACCTCGACGAAATCTTCCGCCGCGTAATCGATCACGATATCCGCACCGAGATCGCGGCAGAACGCGCCCTTGTCCGCGCCGCGCGCCGAGGTGAAGACGCGCGCACCCCAGGCCTTCGCCATCTGGATCGCGATCGAGCCGATGCCGCTTGAACCGCCATGGACAAGAAAGTCCTCGCCCTTCGCGAGGCGTCCGCGCGTGATGATGTTGTCGTAGACGGTGAGCACGTTCTCCGGCAGCGCGGCGGCTTCGAGAAGGCTCAGGCCGTCGGGGACGGGCATCGCCAGCGGCGCATCGACAAGGCAGAATTCAGCGTAGCCGCCACCCGCGACCAGCGCGGTGATGGTTTCGCCAACACCAAGCCCCTGCACACCGTCACCGAGCGCAACGATCTCGCCGGCAATCTCCAACCCGGGAATGTCGGGCGCGCCCGGCGGCGGCGGATAAGCCCCGGCGCGCTGGGCGCAATCCGGACGATTGACGCCGGCGAAGGCGACCTTCGCCAACACTTGCCCCGGGCCGGGGCGCGGAACCGGTGCGCTTTCAAGCGCGATCACCTCGGGGCCACCGGGGGCGGTGAAGCGGATCTGCCGCATGACATCGGGAAGGCTTGGCATGAGATGGATCCTTGTCAGGCGTGAAGCCGAGGGGGCGGAGCCCTCGCCGGAAGGGGCTGGGACCTCTGAGATAGAGTTGGGCGTGGGCAAGGTCAAACGCGTTGCCGAGCGGCTTCCAACGCGATAATCCGAAGTGGACAGGCAGCGTCTGCTGCCGCATCCGGAGCCCGCAAGAATGACTGCATTGCCACCCGGTTTTCTCGATCAGGCCCGCGTGATTGTCGGCGAGGCTGATGTCCTCACCGATGCGGATGCGATCGCGCCCTATCTCGTCGAAACGCGCGGGCTGCATCAGGGCCGTGCGGAGGCGGTGTTCCGGCCGCGCTCGACGGCAGAGGTTGCAGCGCTCGCTCGCCTTGCCCATGGCGCAGGCGTGCCGTTTCTCGCCATCGGCGGCAATACCGGGCTTGTCGGTGGCGGTGTGCCGTTCGGCGGCATCGTGATCTCGCTCGCCCGCCTCAACCACATCCGCGCGGTCGATCCCGCCAATGCGACCATGACGCTCGAGGCCGGCGTCATTCTCCAGAACGTGCAGGATGCCGCGCGCAAGGCGGGCTTTCTGTTCCCGCTGTCGCTGGGCTCGGAAGGCTCCTGCACCATCGGCGGCAATATCTCGACCAACGCCGGCGGCACCGGCGTGCTGCGCTACGGCAACACGCGCGATCTCGTCCTCGGACTGGAGGTCGTTATGCCCGATGGCGCTGTTCTCAATGGGCTCGGGGGTCTTCGGAAGGATAATTCCGGCTACGATCTCAAGCATCTTTTCATCGGGTCCGAAGGCACGCTCGGCATCGTCACGGCGGCGGTCGTCAAGCTGTTTCCTTTGCCGAGAAGCCGCGTCACCGCATTCGCGGGCGCGTCTTCGGTGCACAAGATCGTGGACCTCTTCGAGCGCTTGCGCGCGGTGGCGGGCGAGCGGCTGACGACCTTCGAATTCCTGCCGCGCTTCGGGCTGGAGCTGGTGCTGCGCCATGCTGCGAAGACACGCGACCCGCTGTCCTCGGCACATCTTACTTACGCGATGGTGGAACTGACTTCGCCGGAGGTCGACGCGCCGCTGGAAGATCTTCTGGCTGAGGTGCTGGAGACCGCGCTGGAAGCCGAGGAAATCGAGGACGCGACGATTGCCGCCAGCGAGGCGCAGGCCGGTGATTTCTGGCGGCTGCGCGAATTGCTCGCCGAATGCCAGAAATTCGAGGGCGGGTCGATCAAGCACGATGTCTCCGTGCCGATCAGCGCTGTCGCGGACTTCGTTGCCGAGACGAGCCTCGCCTGCGAGGCGGAAATGCCCGGCATTCGTGTCTGCGCCTTCGGGCATATCGGCGATGGCAACATCCACTTCAACCTTTCCCAGCCCGTCGGCATGGAGAAGCAGGCGTTCCTGGCACAGTGGCATCATTTCAACACGCTGGTGCATGATGCCGTCCATGCGCGTGGTGGCTCGATCGCAGCAGAGCACGGCGTCGGGCTCAACAAGCGCGACGAGCTGCTCGCCTACAAGGACCCTGTGGCCCTGGCCCTCATGGTGCGGATCAAGCAGGCGCTCGACCCTCAGAACCTCCTCAACCCCGGCAAGGTCGTCCGCATCGGGAACGACCTGCCGATGTTCACGCCGGGCAACTAGCCGTTATTCCGATCCATGCGTGCTGGCTGCAGCCTCGGCAGCCGCCTCGGCGCGGGATTTGACGCCGTTGAAATAGAGGTTCAGCACCACCGCCGAAACGGCGGCGAGCAGGATGCCGGAATGCAGCAGCGGTGCCATCGCCTTCGGCATGTACTGGAAGAACTTCGGCGCCACGAGCGGGATCATCCCGAAGCCGACCGAGATCGCGACGACGTAGAGATTGTTGCGGCTTGAGGCAAAATCCACCGCCGAAAGAATGCGGATGCCGGTTGCCGCAACCATACCGAACATCACGAGGCCGGCGCCGCCGAGCACGAAGACCGGCACGCTTTCAACCAGCTGCGCCAGTTTTGGCGTCAGCCCCAGCGCCACGAGAATGACACCGCCCATTACGCAGACAAAGCGCGAGCGCACCCCGGTGACGCCGACGAGCCCGACATTCTGCGAGAACGAGGTATAGGGGAAGGTGTTGAAGACGCCGCCGATCAGCGTGCCGACGCCATCGGCGCGGAGGCCGCGCGTCAGGTCCTCCTCGGTGACGGCTTTGCCGGTCATCGCGCCGAGCGCGAGGAACATCCCGGTCGATTCGATCATCACCACGATCATGACGAGGCACATCGTGATGATGGCCACCGGCTCGAACACCGGCATGCCGAAATGGAACGGAAGCACCACGCCGAACCACGGCGCGGCGGCAACCTTTGCGAAGCTCATCTTGCCGATCAGGATCGCGACAACCGAGCCCAGCACGATGCCGAGCAGCACCGAGATGTTCGACAGGAATCCCTTGCCGTATTTGGTGATCGCCAGAATGGACAGGAGCACGAAGGTCGCGACACCAAGATGCACGGGATCACCGTAGCTCGGCAGCGTATCGACCGGCGCGCCTGCTGCCCAGTTGATGCCGATGCGCATCAGCGAAATGCCGATGACGAGAATGATCGTGCCGGTGACCACGGGGGGAAAAAACCGCAGCATGCGCGAGACAAACGGCGCGATCAGCACACCGAACACACCGGCGGCGATCACCGAGCCATAGATGAGGTTGAGCGTCTGCTCCTTGGGCACGCCCGCCGCCTTGCCCGCCCCGATCATCGCCAGCATCGGCGCAACGGAGGCGAAGGTCACGCCCATCATCACGGGAAGGCGGATGCCGACACCCGGAAACCCGAACGCCTGAATGAGCGTGACGATCCCGCAGGCAAAAAGATCGGCGTTGATCAGAAACGCGATATCCGCCGGGCCAAGATCAAGTGCACGCCCGACGATCAGCGGCACGGCAACGGCGCCGGCATACATCACCAGCACGTGTTGCAGGCCGAGCGCGCCGAGGCGTGCAGGTGGCAACATCTGGTCCACAGCATGTGGTGAAGTGCTCATCGTTTCCCCCCTGATCTGCCGCTCCGTTGCTCGGAAGCGGACCTTTACCGACAGCAAAGACCATGCCAGTGGATTATGCAAGCGCACTGGTTTTCCGGCGAAAGACCCGGTCAGGGAGCGGGCAGGGTGCTGTGTTCAGCGGCAGTCTGACGCTTTCATGCCGCTGGCGGAGAAGCTGCACCACAACGCCGGCCGCGATGATCGCCGGTTCCTTGCTACCGAGGTCAGGCAGGCCGATCGGGCAGATCAGACGGGTGATATCGGCGTCGGTCAGGCCCAGCGCCCGCAGCCGTCCGGCAAAACGCGCCCGCTTGGTCGCACTGCCGATGACGCCGGTGAACGTGATCGCCGGGTTCTGAAGCGCCGCCGCGACGAGATCGAAATCGAGCACATGGCTATGCGTGATCGCGAGCATCAAGGTGCCGGGTTCGGCCGAGGTAACGAGATCGACCGGATTGTCTGCCAGAATGGCGGTTGTATTCGCGGGCTGATGGCACGGAAAGGCTTCGGCGCGCGGATCAATCCAGCGCACACAAAATGGCAGCGGCGCGAGCGCCAGCACCAGCGCCCGGCCGATATGCCCGGCACCGAACAGCAGCACCGGCGTTCGCCGCATGCCGAATTCCTCCCGGAGGACGCCGGGCTGGGGAGGGTGGGAAGGGCCATCCGGCGTGCGGATCACGATTCCCCGCGCATCCGGCATCCCCGTTGTTACAAACATGCCCGTCGCCTCGACGCCGGCAAGCGGCGCAATCCAACGGTGATCAGCTTCGGCGAAGGCCTCGAAGCGCAGGCTCACGCGTCCGCCGCAGCATTGGCCGAGGTCCGGCCCGAGCACGAGGCTGCGGGTGATGCCCCGGCCATCGGGATGCGTTGCCAGCAGCCGCGCCGCCTCCGACAGCGCCTGCCATTCGAGCGCGCCGCCGCCGATAGTGCCGGAATAGCCGCCGCCGGCGGTCGCGAGCATGCGCGCCCCGGCCTCGCGTGGGCTGGAACCTTCCGCCGCCACCACCGTGATCAGGCACGCGCGCTCGCCACGGGTGAGGCCATCGGCAATGCGCTGCCAGATCGTCACGCTGCCGGGCTCCGCTGCCGGTCGAGCGCATCGAGAATGGCTTCGGGCGTTGCGGGCGCACGCAGCGTCACCGGCCGGCCCGGTCTGACCGCATGGATCGCGTCCGCGATGGCGGAAAAAACCGAGATCGCCAGCATCACCGGCGGCTCGCCCACCGCCTTCGAGCGATAGATCGCGTCCTCATGGTTCGGCTCGTCCCACAGCGTGACGCGGAAATGCGCCGGAATATCCGAGGCGACGGGGATCTTGTAGGTCGAGGGCGCATGCGTCCGGAGCCGGCCCTCGCCGTCGAACACCAGCTCTTCCGTGGTTAGCCAGCCGAGCCCCTGCACGAAGCCGCCCTCGATCTGGCCGATATCGATGGCCGGGTTCAGCGAATGCCCGCAATCATGCAGGATATCGACCGTTTCGAGCTTCATTTCGCCGGTCATGGTGTCGATCACCACCTCGGAACAGGCGGCGCCATAGGCGAAGTAGAAGAATGGCCGGCCGGTCTGCTGCTGGCGATCCCAGGTGATGCCGGGGGTCGCGTAGTAGCCGGTCGAGGAGAGGGCGATGCGGTCGAGATAGCAGGCCTTCGCCAGCTCGGCGAAAGTCATCGACGCTTCCCCGGCGAGCACGCGGCCATGCGCGAAATGCACGGCCTCCACCGGCATACCGAGCCGCCGCGCGGCTTCCGCCGCCATGCGATCCCGGATGGTCCGCGCCGCGATCTTCGCCGCCATGCCGTTGAGATCGGAGCCGGAAGATGCGGCGGTTGGCGCGGTATTCGGCACTTTGGCGGTGCTGGTCGCCGTGATCTTCACGCGCTCGATCGGCACGCCGAACTCATCCGCCACAATCTGCGCGACCTTGGTGTTGAGGCCCTGCCCCATCTCGGTGCCGCCGTGGTTGAGCATCACCGAGCCATCGGAATAGACATGCACCAGCGCGCCGGCCTGGTTGAGGTGCTTCAGCGTGAAGGAAATCCCGAATTTCACCGGCGTCAGCGCAATCCCGCGCTTGAGGATCGGGGATGCCGCGTTGAACGCCGCAATCTCCTCCCGTCGTGCCCGGTAGCGTGAGGAGCGCTCCAGCGCGTCGATGATGGGGGACAGGGTTTCGCAGTCGAACACCTGCATGCCGTAGGGCGTGATGTCGCGCCCGGTCCGGTAGAGGTTATCCTTCCTCACATCGAGCGGATCGCGCCCGAGTGTATGGGCGATGGCATCGATGACGCATTCCATGGCCAGCACCCCTTGCGGGCCGCCGAACCCGCGAAACGCGGTGTTGGAGACGGTATTCGTTTTCAGCCGGCGCGAGGCGATCCGCGCATGCGGGAGGAAATAGGCGTTGTCCGAATGGAACATCGTGCGATCGACGACGCCGAGACTGAGATCGGCGGAATAGCCGCAGCGGGCGAGGTGCTCGATGTCATAAGCCGCGATCACGCCGCGATCATCGAACCCCACCGTATAGCGCGAGCGGAAATCATGGCGCTTGCCGGTGAGCGCGAAATCATCGTCGCGGTCGAGGCGCAGCTTGCAGGGCTTGCCGGTGACCTGTGCCGCCAGCGCGGCAATGGCAGCCCAGTGACTTGCCTGGCTTTCCTTGCCGCCGAACCCGCCGCCCATCCGGCGGCACTCGACCGTGACGGCATGATCGGCAAGGCCGAGCACGCGCGCGACGATATGCTGCACCTCGCTCGGGTGCTGCGTCGAGGAATGGACGAAGATATCGCCGCCTTCGCCGGGGATCGCGAGGGCGATCTGACCTTCGAGATAGAAGTGCTCCTGCCCGCCGATCTCGATCTCGCCGGCAAGGCGGTGCGGCGCCCCCTTCAGGGCCGGATCCGGTGTTCCGCGCAGGAACGCATAATCCGGCAGCACGGTTTCGCCGGTCTCGAGTGCATCCGCAATGTCGACGGCGGGCAGTTCCGGCACGGCCTCGATGCGGGCGCGGCGGGCAGCCTTGCGCGCGATCCTGCGCGTGGTCGCGACAACCGCGAAGACCGGCTGGGCGTGAAAGCTGATCTCGTCGTCAGCGAACATCGGTTCATCCCCGAGCGCGGGGGAGACGTCGTTCTTGCCGGGGATATCGGCGGCGGTCAGTACTGCGACGACCCCCGGTTTGGCGCGGATCGCGTCGAGATCGAGCGCGACGAGCCGCCCGCGGGCAATCGGTGCGAGGCCAAGCGCGATATGCAGCGTGCCCTGCGGCTCCGGGAGATCGTCGATATAGGGCGCGGAGCCCGTGACATGGCGGATCGCGCTGTCATGTGGCAGGGGCTTGCGCACTGCATTGAGCGTGGTGCGATCAGGCATTTTCGGCCTCCGATCCCCGCGCGACAATCCGCGTCCGCGAACGCGTCCCGGCGATCTCGGTCAGGGCCTTGCCGAGAAGCGCGCGGGCAACGCGGGCACGGTAGGCGGCGGAAGCGCGCATATCGCTGATCGGCTGGAAATCACGGTCGAGCGCCTGCACGGCGGGCATCCAGTCGTGCGGGGTATCGATGGCGGCGCCAATCAGCGCTGCCTCGGTTTCCCGCGCGCGTTTCGGCGTACCGGCCATGCCGCCGAACGCGATCCGCGCTTGCGAGATGATGCTGCCCTCGAGCGTGATCATGAACGCGCCAAGCAGGGAGGAAATATCCTCGTCGAAGCGCTTCGAGATCTTGAAGGCGCGGAAATGTCGTCCCGGCGTCAGGCGCGGAATGGTCAGCCCTGTCACGATCTCGCCGGGCTCACGGTCCTGCCGACCGTAATCGATGAAGAAATCCTCGAGCGCGAGATCGCGCACCAGATCGCGCAATCTCAGGTGAACGCTGGCTCCCAGAGCAATGAGTGCCGGGGCGAGATCGCCGATCGGCGAGCCATTGGCGATATTGCCGCCGATGGTGCCGGAGGCCCGCACCTGCGCCGAGCCGAAGCGCAGCATCAGGGTTTCAAGGTCGGGATCGAGCCGCGCAAGAAAGGGCAGGGCGCGCGCATGGGTAACCCCCGCGCCGAGGAACAGCGCCGCTTCACCATCCACGATCTCGGTGAGGGCCGCGACATGGTTCAGGGCGACGACCTTGGGCATGGCAACGAGCTTCTTCGTGATCCACAGGCCGGCATCGGTCGCCCCGGCGATCACGGTTGCCTCCGGATGGGCGGCGGTGAGCTCGCAGAGCGTATCGAGGCTCGCGGGTGCGGCAAAAAAGCGCTCCTCGTTGCCAACAAGGATATCGCGGTTGTCCGGGAGCGCCCGCAGGGCCGCGAGCCGTTCGGCGCCCTGCCGCGAGAAGGGATCATCCACGGTGCCAGCCAGCGCTTCTCCGGCGGCATCGAGAATCGGGCGATACCCCGTGCAGCGGCAGAGATTGCCGGCGAGACAGGCGGTGATCGCCTCGCGGGTGACGGGGCGCTCGGCCTCGTGGTAGGCGGCGAACAGGCTCATCACGATGCCCGGCGTGCAGAACCCGCATTGCGAGGCATGATGGCGCACCATCGCCGCCTGGATCGGGTGCAACTCGCCGTTTGCAGCCAGATCCTCGATTGTCAGGACTTCCGCACCATCGACCTGCCCGAGCAGCAGGATACAGGCGTTGACGGGCTCGTGGCGGATGCGATCACCCTCGGCGCGCGCGAGAACGACCGTGCAGGCTCCGCAATCGCCCTCGTTGCAGCCTTCCTTCGTGCCGGTGGCGTGCATCTCCTCCCGCAGCCATTCCAGCAGCGTTGTCGATGGATCGAAGCTGGAAATCTCACGGGCCTGGCCGCAGAAAATGAAGCGGATCGATCGGCGCATGCAGCCCCTTTCGAGGGTTGTTCCCCGGCCACATCCTGCCGGGGACAAAAGAAGTCCTTGCATGGTTCTCCGGCTTTGCAGAAACTTCAAGTGCCGAGGTGCACCGTGATGCGCATCGGCCATAACGAATGCCCGAAAAGGGCACGCTCCTGAGGAGGAAACGATGGGTAATTTTGCACGCTTCGGGCGTGAATTCTGGCGGACCGCGATTGTTGCGGGCGCAGCAATGTTTTGTCTCGCGGGGCAAGGTCAGGCCCAGACCTATCCGGCAAAGCCGATTGCGCTGGTCGTGCCGTTTGCGGCTGGGGGGCCCAGTGATACGATTGCGCGGTTGCTCGCGGTGTCCATGGGGCAGGCGCTTGGCGGGCAGATCATTGTCGAGAATATTGCCGGGGCAGGCTCTACCGTGGGCATCGGGCGTGTCGCCAAATCGGACGCCGATGGCCATACGCTGCTGCTCTCGCACATCAGCCATGCGACGACGCCGTCGCTGTTCAAGAAGCTCGCCTATGATCCCGTCGCGGATTTCTCGCCGATCGGCATGGTAACGGACGGGGCCTTCGTGCTCGTCGGCCGGAAGGAGCTTGCCGCCGCGACGTTTGCGGAGGTCATGGCCAAGATCAAGGCGGAGAAAACTGCCGTGTCCTATGCCCATGCCGGGGTCGGCTCGGGTTCGCATCTGTGCGGGCTGATGCTGATGCAGGCTGCGGGTGCAACGATGACGCAGATCCCGTATCGCGGCACCGGCCCTGCGATGAACGACCTCGTTTCGGGCAAGGTCGATCTCCTCTGCGACCAGATCACCTCGGCGCTGCCACAGATCAACGGCAAGACCGTCAAGGCCTACGCAGTGACCTCCGCCGAGAAAGTGGCGGGGCTCGATCTGCCGACCGTGGCGGCATCAGGCATTCCCGGCTTCAAGATCACGATCTGGCACGGGCTCTACGCCCCGAAGGGAACGCCCGCCGATGTTGTCGCGAAACTCAACGCGGCCCTGCGCACTGCCCTGAAAGACCCGACGATCATCAAGCGGCTCGCTGATCTCTCGACCATCCCCGCAACGGAGGCGCAGGCGCAACCCGCCTTCCTCGGCAAGCAGCTTGTTGCGGAAATTGCCAGCTGGAAGAAGATCATCGAAGCGGCGGGGGTCACTGTGGAGTAAGCAGCGCTCAGGACATGCCGTGATTTTCAGGACATGCCGAGATAACGCCCCGGCCGGTGGTTGATTGCAAGGATCATGTTGACCACCAAGGCACCCAGGCCGGAAAGCAGCAGGCTCTCCGGCTTGAGCACGAACAACGCGCCGGCAAGGATCGCGAGATCAAGCCCGAGCTGGACATAGCCGGCGCGGATGCCCCATCGATCCTGCAGGAACATCGCGAGAATATTGATGCCGCCGAGCGCCGTCCGATGCCGGAACAGCATCAAAAGGCCCGTGCCCATCAAACCGCCACCAATGATCGTTGCGAAGACTGGATCGAGGTGACCAAGCTCGACCCAGGACGGCATGAAGCGCGCGAACACCGAGACCAGCGTGACGGCGACAAAGGTCCGTACCGCGAAACGCCAGCCCATGCGGTGGATCGCCAGCGCATAGAACGGCAGGTTGACCACCGAGAACACCAGCCAGAAGCCAAGCCCGCTGGCATGGTGCGCGAGCAGGGCGAGCCCTGCCGTGCCCCCGGTGACCAGCGCCGCCTTCGCATAAAGCGCGACGCCAAAAGCGATGAACAGCGTGGCCATGAGGATGGCCATCGCGTCCTCGTAGAGGGCGTGCCGGATTTCCGGCGACGCCATATCGTCTGCCGCCATCAGGACAATCCGCCGATGCAGACGTATTTCATATCGAGGTAGTCATCGAGCCCGTAGTGCGAGCCCTCGCGGCCGACGCCGCTCTCCTTGACGCCGCCAAAGGGGGCGACCTCGGTCGTGATCAGCCCTTCATTGACACCGACCATGCCGTATTTCAGCGCTTCGGTGACGCGGAAGGTGCGGGCGAGATCGCGCGAGTAGAAATAGGCCGCAAGGCCGTATTCCGTCGCGTTCGCCATGGCGATGACCTCTTCCTCCGTCTCGAAGCGGAAGAGCGGCGCCAACGGGCCAAAGGTCTCTTCGGTCGCGACGTTCATCGCCTGTGTGACGCCCTTCATCACCGTCGGCTGGAAGAAGTTGCCGCCGAGCGCGTGGCGCTGGCCGCCGGTGATAACCTCCGCCCCTTTCGAGACAGCATCGGCGAGGTGGCTCTCGACCTTGGTCATCGCGCGGGCGTCGATCAACGGGCCGATCTGCACCCCGGCCTCGAAGCCGTTACCGACCTTCACCTTCGCCACCTCCGCCGCGAGTTTGGCCGCGAATGCATCGTAGACGCCGGCCTGCACGTAGAAGCGGTTGGTGCACACGCAGGTCTGCCCGGCGTTACGATACTTCGCCATCATCGCCCCCGCCACGGCACGGTCGATGTCCGCGTCATCGAAAACGATGAACGGCGCGTTGCCGCCCAGCTCCATCGAGATGCGCTTCATTGTCGCTGCGCTCTGGGTTGCCAGCAGCTTCCCAACCGGCGTCGAGCCGGTGAAGGTGATCTTGCGGACGAGCGGGTTCGCGGTCAGCTCGCCGCCGATTTCCGGGGCATCGCCGGTGAGAATATTGACGACCCCGGCGGGAATGCCGGCCATGTCGCACAGAACGCCCCAGGCAAGGCCCGAATAGGGCGTGAGATCAGCCGGCTTGATGACAATGGTGCAGCCAGCTGCGAGCGCTGCACCGAGCTTGCGCGCGATCATCGACGACGGGAAATTCCATGGCGTGATGGCACCGACGACGCCGACCGGCTCTTTCGTGACGAGGATGCGGCGGTCACCCCAGGGCGAGGGGATGACGTCACCATAGGCGCGGCGGGCCTCTTCCGCGAACCACTGCACATAGGCGGCGGAACCGCCGACCTCGCCGCGCGCTTCGGCGAGCGGCTTGCCCTGCTCCAGCGTCAGCAGATTGGCCAGCGCTTCGGTATGGGTGCGGATGAGATCGGCGAGCTTGCCGAGCAGCGCCGCGCGTTCGGCGGCGGTCTTCTTGCGCCACGCCGGGAAGGCGGCATGGGCGGCCTCAATCGCGCGTTTTGTTTCGACCTTGCCGGAATTGGGCACGGTGCCGATGGCCGCGCCCGTCGCGGGGTCGGTCACCGCGATGGTCTTGCCGCTGTCGGCCTTGGTCCAGACGCCACCGATCAGGTTGGCTTCTTTCTTGAACTCGATGGTGGTCATGCATACGCCTCCGGTTTGCGGCGGGCCAGCCTGTCGCTGGCTGCGCCGCATCAATCCCCTCGGCGGCGATCCTTACAGCGCTTCGATCTCGCTGACGAGACGTGTTGCGACGATGAGCCCCGTTTCCCGCGCTTTTTGGCGCAGGGCAATCCGCCGAGCACCCGGCAACCGTGCCCCCGCTTGCGCGCGGATCTGATCCGCCAGCCGGCCGAAATGGGCGATGGTCGCCTCGCCCCCCATCAGCCTGGGGTCGAGTGCGATCAGCAGTTGGCCCGTGGCCGGCGGGGCACCCTTGTCATCGAGGAAGGATGTCGCATCGGCGGCGTATTTCGCGCCGGTCAGACCTGCTGCGAGCAGTTCCACCATCAGCGCCAGGGCAGTGCCCTTGGCATCGCCGAGCGGCACCATGGTGCCTGCCAGCGCCGCATCTGCATCGGTTGTGGGCTTGCCGTTCCTGTCGAGCGCCCAACCTTCGGGGATGGGGCCGCCCTTCTGCTTCGCCGCGAGGATATTGCCGCGCGCGACCTTGGAGAGCGAGAGATCGACCACGATTGGCGGCTCGTCCGGCAGCGGGCAGGCGAACGCGATCGGATTGGTGCCGAAGACACCAGTCGTTCCGCCCCAGGGTGCCATGGCGGCAGGCGTATTGGCGAAGAGGAGGCCGACGAGCCCCTTCTCCGCGAGCCGTTCGACATGATGCCCCGCGACGCCGCAATGGTGCGACCGGCGGATCGCGGCGGCGGCGATCCCCATCATCGGCGCCGCTTCAACGAGGGCGTCAACGGCCATCTCCAGCGCCGGATAGGCAAAGCCGAAGGCGGCATCGATGCGCACAAGCGCGGGGGTGACATGCTCGATGACAGGCTGCGCGAGGCCATCGACCTTGCCGGCCTTCGCCTGCGCCGCGTAGCTCGGCACGCGGGAAAGCCCGTGCCCCTTGAGGCCGTCAGCCTCGGCAGCAACCAGCGCGCGCGCGACGCAAGCCGCGTTGGCTGCGCTCGTGCCACAGCGCTGGAGCGCGGCTGCGGCGAGGGTCTCGGCGGCGGCAAGCGTGAGAATCGTATCGGTCATGGCGAGCCTTTCATTGTGCGAGCACCTCGATCACCTTCGTCGCGATCAGCGTGGAAACCCGCACGTTTGATTCCTGCGTCACCCCGGCGATATGCGGGGTCAGGATGAGGTTCGGGCAGCCCTTGAAATGGGCGGCGGATTTGGCGCTGAGCGGCTCCTCGACAAAGACGTCGAGCGCCGCGCCGGCGATCTCGCCTGCCTTGAGAGCCGCGGCGAGGGCGGCTTCATCCACCACCCCGCCGCGAGCGGCGTTGAGCAGCACCGCGTCCTTGCGCATCCGCTTGAGGCGCAGCGCATCGATGAGATTGCGGGTATCGTCGGTCAGCGGCACATGCAGCGAAATGACATCGGCTTCGCGGATCAAAGGTTCGAGCCCATGCTGACGCGCGAGGCTCCAAGCGGGATCGCCATCCCCGACAAAGGGATCGTAGGCCATCACATCCATACCGAGCGCCCGGGCCCGGATGGCAACCTCGCGGGCGATCGAGCCGAAGCCGATCAACCCCATGATCCGGCCCGAGAGTTCCCGCCCCATCAGCCGATTGCGCGGCCATTCGCCGGCGATGACGGCATCGGTTGCGGTATAGGCGCCGCGCAGCAGCATCAGCGCCGTCGTCATCACCCATTCGGCGACGGAAAGATCGTTTGCGCCGGTGGCCGGGATCACCGGCAGGGCGCGGGCCGTGCAGGCGGCGACATCGATATTGTCGAGCCCGACGCCGAGGCGCCCGACGACTTCCAGTTTCGTGCCCGCTGCCAGAAGATCGCCGCGCACCTGGGTGCGGTTGCGGACGATGAGCGCGCGCGCCTGCGGCAGCAGCGTCATCAGGCGCGGCATATCATCCACGAGCTTGGGATCGTAAAGCGTGTCATGGCGGGCGGCGAGCTGCGCGACCGCATCCTCGTCCATGAATTCAGTGATGATGATATCCGGCATAGCTCACCTCAACAGAAGGATGCCACCGAGCGCGATGGCGAGAAGCACACCAGTCGCCCCAATGAAGACCGCAATATGACGCCAGCCGATGGTGAGCACCGCACCGATCGAGGTGCCGAGCCCGAGTGCGGCAATCGAAATCAGCAGCCCCCATTTCGAGGCTTCGGACAGCCATGATTTGACGGGCACGTAGAGGTCCGCCAAGGCCGTTGACGGCAAAATGGAATTGAGGATCGCGAGGCCCAGAAAGACCACGGCAAAAACCGGGATCGGCACCTTGGCCACGTCGGTAATTCCGGCGGCGGCATCCTTGCGGACGAACCACATGCCGATCAAGAGGACCGCCGGCAGCAACAGGAAAACACGGAACAGCTTGACGATCACGGCCGTATTGCCGACCGGTTCCGAGACCGCGTAGCCCGCGCCGACGACCTGCGCCATGTCATGGATCGTCAGGCCCAGCATCACGCCGGTTTCCTGTGGTGACAGACCCAGAGCGGCGCAGAGCGGTGGATAGGCGATCATCACCAGCGTCGAGATGCCGTTCGCCATCACCACCGTGAAGGCGATATCGGCGCTTTTTGTCTTGTAATCCGGCACCACGGTTGCCGTCGCCAGCGTCGCGGAGGCGCCGCAGATCGCGGTTGCCGCACCGGCCAGCGCGCCATACCCGGCCTCGCGCCCGAGCACGCGCGCCAGAGCGAAACCGGAGGCGACCGTTGCCACCATCGCGATGATGACCAGCACGGCGGTGCCCCAACCGAGCGCCGCCAGATCCGAAAAAGCGATCCGCAGCCCCAGCAGCGCGATGGCATAGCGGAGCAGTTTCTTGACGGCATAGGTGATGCCCGGCTCGAAGCGCGGCTGGCGTGCTAGGCCATGCAGGCCAATACCGATAATGAGCGCAATGACCATCGCCGGCAGGGCGATCCGGCCGCTGCCCATCGCCTTCATGGCGGGTTCGAGAAAGAACGCAGCCAGCGCTACGCCGACAGAAAGGAGAAGGCCCGGCGCAAGCAAGCGAACCGGGCCTTCGGAGGCCGATGAACTCGGCGATGCCATCGATCAGGCCGAGCGGTAGAGCTTGGTCATCGAGAATTCGCGATGGCCCAAGGCCTCCGCTGCCGTGAGGCGGCCATTCGCGGTGCGGATGATGGCGGCAATCAGCGCGTCGCCCGCCTGCGGGATCGTCATCTCCCGGCGCAGGATGCCGGAAACATCGACATCGATATGTTCGGGCATGGTGCGCATCGTCTTGGGGTTGCCGGTGATCTTGATCACGGGAACGATCGGGTTACCGATGACGTTGCCCTGCCCGGTCGGGAAGGTGTGCACGACATAGCCGCCCGCCGCCATCAGCGTCACGCATTCTGCGGCTGCCGAGGAGCTGTCCATGAAGTAGAGACCGGGGCCTTTTGCCGGGGCTTCGGCGGCATCGAGAATGTCGATATACTTGCACTCGCGGCCAATCTTTTCGAGATTGCCGAGCGCCTTTTCCTCGATGGTGGTGAGGCCGCCGGCGATGTTGCCCTTGGTCGGCTGGCTGTCCGAGAGATCGGAGGTCTTGTGCGCCTCGATGACATCGTCCTGATAGGCCTTCCACATCCTGTACCAGCGCTCGCCAACCTCTTTCGTCGCCGCGCGCGCCTTGCACAGGTGTTCTGCGCCGGTGATCTCGGAGGTCTCGCCGAAGACGCCGTAGATGCCCTGGGGGATGAGCTTGTCGTACATGTTGCCGACGGTCGGGCAGGAGGAGAGGCCGGTGGTCGTATCGCTCTCACCGCATTTGGTCGAGATCCAGAGGTCCGAGATCGGGCACTTCTCGCGCACCAGTTCCGACGACCACTGCATGAATTCCTTGGCGACGTAGGAAGCCTTCGCGATCACCGCGATATCGCCATGACCTTCGATGCCGAAGCCGACGACCGGCTTGCCGGTGGTCGCGATCCCGTCGACGACGATCTTGGTCCAGGCGTCCTCGATGCCGATCACCACGACAGCCGCGACATTCGGGTTCGAGCCGATGCCGATGATGGTGCGGAAGAAGAGATCGAGATCCGCGCCGAATTGCAGGCGGCCATAGGCATGCGGCAGTGCCAGCACACCCTTGATGTTGTTGGCGACAGCCTCGCACGCCGCGTTCGAGAGATCGTCGAGCGGCAGCATGACCACGTGGTTGCGGACACCGACGCGACCATTCTCGCGCCGCCAGCCCCAGAAGCTGTCCATCGCGGCCGCGCCGCGCCGCTTCGGGGCAACCGGTGCCTTGAAGGCAGGCGCTTCAATCCGGCGGCCCTTGATGCCCTTGAGCTTGTTCTTGTTGAGATCGAAATTCGCGACGATCGGAGCGCTGGCCATCGATGTATCCTTTTGAAAGAAGCTGTCGTTCCCGGGGGCAACGGCCCACCGGCCGGAACGCGCGCGGGGTTCTCACCAGCGCCGGGCTCTCACCAACGCTTGGTCTTCACATTGTGGACGTGGACGTGCTCGCCCTTCTTGATGGCGGCCTTGGCGATGCCGATGTCCTGTCCGTATTTCCAGATGGTGTCGCCGGCCTTGATATCCGCGAGTGCGACCTTGTGGCCGATCGGAATATCCATCTTGGCGGTGATGTTGAACGCGGAATTGTCGTGCGTCACGACGGCCAGCATATCGGTGCCGGCCTTGAGGTTCTCGACGACGACGACGCCGACGGAGTCTTTTTGCTCGTGGACGAGCAGGTGGGGGGCGGACATGGCTGCGAGCCCTTCATCTCAGGGCGCTCATAAAGCGCGGATTGACTGTCTTTTTCGTGCAAAACGACGCCCGAAAGCGCATGTTCTGGCGAATGGCCGTGCAATTTGCGCGGTCAAGTCTTGTATAAGACATAAGACCTGATACACTGTCAATCATGAAAGTCGCGATAAAGGACGATCCTCGAATGCAGGGCGGCATCGGCAGGAAGAGCGAGGCGCCGCCGGGTTTCCGGCCGCTCTATCGGCAGGTCAAGGAATTGCTGATCGGCAGGATCGCGGATCGAACGTGGTCGCCGGGTGAAGGCATCCCGTCCGAGCAGCAGATCGCGGCTGACCTTGGTGTCAGTCAGGGCACCGTGCGCAAGGCGCTCGACGAGATGACGGTTGAAAACCTGCTGGTGCGTCGGCAGGGGCGCGGCACCTTCGTCGCGCGGCACGATGAGGCCCGCATTCTGTTCCAGTTCTTCAAGATCGTGCCAGATGGCGAGAGACCCGTCTTTCCCGAAAGTACGCTGCGGGAGGTCTCGCGCGGTCAGGCGAATGTCACGGAACGCGAGAAACTGAAGCTGGGTCCGGGCGAGCCCGTGATCCGGATCGCGCGGCTGCGTTCGTTGCGCGGGCGCGTGACGATTTCGGAGTATCTGACCATGCCGGCGCGGCTTTTTCCGGGGCTGGCGGATGAGGGCGAAGTGCCCAACAAGCGGTGCGGAAATCGTCAAGGCCGTTGCCGCGCCGGCCGAAGATGCCGCGCTGCTCGGGGTGCCGGAAGGCGCGCCGCTGCTGGCGGTGGACCGGGTCGCGACCGCGCTCGACGGCACTCCGGTGGAATGGCGTTATTCCCTCTGCGATACTGCGGCCTGCGGCTATGTGAGCGATCTCAGGTAAGGCTGATCGCACGGCCTTCACGCGCCGAGCGTTCTGCAGCAAGACCGATGCGCACGGCCTTGAGACCATCCGCCAGCGTTACCTCGACCGGTCCTCCCTCCAGCATTGCCTTGCGGAATCCAACATGCTGGAAATAGGTCGAGCCGTGATGGTCACCGGCCTTGAGGACGGTTTCATCCACCTCGACCCGGCGGCGGATCGGTCCCTTGGGCTCGCGCGGCGAGAAGACGATTTCGGAATGCCGCTCCGCACCTCCCGGCCAGAACCGTGCCGGGCCGGGGATGAGCGCCTCGATCTTGGCCGCATCGCCGGTTGCGGCGATTGCCTCCTGAAAATGGCTGCCTTCCGCAAACATGCACAGATCGAGCGACGCGCGCACGCCGTTCGAAAAATCGACGATCACGAAGGCGTTGTCGAGAATATCGGGCATGCGATCATCGTAGCGCTCGTCCTGATGGTTCACGTCAGCATCCCGCACGGCAGTGGAACGCGTCGACGTCACCTCGGGTGGAACCGCCCGCGCCGCGGCAAAGGGTACCGCGAGCGTGATCGGCTCGTCACTCTCTCCAGATCATGGCCGTGCAGGGCGAGAAAGGCCTCGACCTCCCGGCGGTCCGGCGTGCCGGCGCTGCCGCCGGGCCGGGTGCATTTGAGGGCAGCGGTTGCGTTTGCCAGAAGGATGGCCTTCGCTTCATCCCTTCCTTCTGCCAGTGCCAGCGCGAAGGCGCCATGCCAGACATCGCCCGCGCCGAGCGTATCCACCGCCGGAACCGCGAATGCCGGGAAATGGCGGATATCGCCGTCCATCAGCGCAAACACGCCGTTGGCCCCATCCGTTACCGCCAGAAAGCTCCTGTGAACGCGGGCAAGCTGCCGCAACCCTTCGGCAAGGTCGGGGGAGCCGGTCATTTCGGCAAGCCCCTGCGCCGAGAAAGCGACATGCGTCGCCAGATCGATCAGGCCCCGGTCCTCAGGCATCCTGTCGCCATCGAACACGGCGGGGATGCCGCGTGCGCGGGCCAGCGTGAAAACATGCCGCGTCCCGGCCTCCCAACGCGTATCGCCGAGCACGGCGCGCGTGCCGGCCGGCAGATCGGCGGGAAGCCAGTCCGGGATATCCGGCAGGGCGGGGTCGATATAGTTGAAGATCGTCCGGTCGCCGTTGCCCTCGATCACGATCGCGGAGCGGGAGGATGCGCAACCGGGCACAACCTTGGACAGGCTGGTGTCGATCCCCAGCGCGTCGATGCGGTGTCGGATGGTGTCTCCGGTGGCATCGTCGCCAAGCCGGGCGATCAGGCGCGCCTGGCCGCCGAGCCGCGCGATGGCGAGTGCCGCGTTGGTCGCATTGCCGCCAACGACCGTGCGGATCGCCCCGGCGCGATGCTTCTCGCCCGGTGTGATGCTGCCCGGAATCGCAAAGATTTCGTCGAGGACAGCAATGCCGATTGTGACGACCTCGATCATCCTGAATTACCGGATTGGACCATCCGCCGGGCGGAGCGCCAGGCCAGGCAACAAAAAATACAACGGGTCGCGATCCTAACGTGTCTTCTATCATTTACAAGACTGAGGTTACCGTGATGACAGACGGGGGGCGGCGTTGAGTGTGTTGTTTCCCCGGCAAATCGGGCTACTCTCTTGCCGCGTCGGGGCCTTGGGCTTTTCAGGCAACGCAGGTTTTCACGGAAAAGGGCGGATGGTATGAGAGGGGGACGGCGCGTGAGGCTGCAGATCGGCATGGTCATCGGGTGGATGGCTGCCGGACTTGTCGGTGCCGCCGCGCAAACGACCTTGCGGATCTACACCGGCAACCAGCCGCGTCCCGAGGTTATGCGTGAGATCGTCGATCTCTACATGCAGCGGAATCCGGCTGTGAAAATCGACATCGATACTGGCGGCACGACGCCCGAGCAGCAGATCCAGTCACTCAATGCCGCGCTGGCGCTCAAGGAGCCGGTCGTTGATCTCCTGCTGGTCGATGTGGTGCGGGCGGCGCAGCTCGCGCAGGCGCAATGGGTCGAGCCACTCGATGGCCATCTCGGTGCGGAGAAGGAGGCTGTGCTGGCGCGCTATCTCCCGGCACTGCGCGCGGCTGGCACCGTCAACGGCAAACTCGTTGCCCTGCCCTATGCCGCCGATGCGCAGATTCTCTATTACCGAAAGGATCTCCTTGATAAATACGGCTTCTCGCCACCGCGGACATGGGATGAACTGAAGAGTGCCGCCCAGAAGGTGATCGAGGGCGAAAAGAACACGGCGCTGCGCGGTCTCGGCATGGCAGGCGCGCCGGTCGAAAGCACGGTCTGCACCTATCTCGTGCCGTTGTGGGGAGCGGGCGAGGAGCTTCTCAAGGACGGCAAGCCGAATCTTGGCGGCCCAGCCGCGCGCAAGCCGTTCGAGCTCTGGGCGGATTTCAAGGCGGCGAAGCTGATCGCTGCCAATTCTGCCGACGTGGCAACTGATCGCGTGCGACAGGATTTTCAGGCCGGAAACCTCGTCTTCGCGCTGGGATGGAGCTATTTTCAGGGCCGGTTCGATGGTGATGCGGAGTCAGCGGTCAAGGGTAGGGTCGGGCTGGAGGCGGTGCCGGGCTTCTCGCTCGGCACGCAAGGCGGGTGCCTCGGCGGCTGGCAGGTCGCGGTTTCCGCCGCCTCCCGCAACAAGGGCGAGGCGGTGAAATTCGCGCGCTTTCTCGCCTCGCCGGAGGTTGCGAAAAAGCAGGCTCTGCAGGCGGGTACTCTGCCGGTTATCGAGGGCATTCTTGCCGATGCCGAGGTGCTGGCGGCGCAGCCGTGGTTCGGCCCGGCGCAGAACGCGCTGCGCACGGCGCGGGCACGACCCGTGACCCCGCGTTATCCGGAAGTCTCCGATATTCTCCGCACCAACACGAGCGCGGTGCTGGCGGGCACGAAGACCATCGATGCCGCGCTGGCGGACATGAACACGCGGCTTGGTGCGATCTTCAAGTGAGGATCTGCTGCCTGACAGCTATGCGTTCGGCCCGAAGCGATACTCCGTCACCTGCCGGTAGAGATCGCCCGGCCTGAGCACGGTCGAGGGCATGTGCGGCAGGTTTGGGCTATCCGGCGCGTGCTGCGGTTCCAGCGCGATGCCGGCATTGGCGCGATAACTTGTGCCATCAAGCCCCGGAACCGGCAGGTTCAACTTGAAGCCATCATAGACTTGCAGGCAGGGCTCGGTGGTCCAGACCTCCATCGCGAGGCCGGATTTTTCCGAAGCGAGCGTCGCTGCATGCGCAAGCTCGGGCGCACAGACCCCCGGTTCGCGCCGTTCCCGGCGCAGGACGAAGTTGTGGTCATACCAGAAGCGGGAGCCGTCTTCCGCCGTAAAGCGAATCGGTCGGGGTCGTCGGAAATCGAACGGCGTGCCGGAAACGGGCATGATCGAGCCATCCGGGATCAGGTCTGCATCTACCGGCGTTATGACATTGGCGCGCACCATCAGGTCGTGGTCGAGAATGTCGGCGCCGCCATCGAGGTTGAAATAGCTGTGATGGCAGAGGTTGAGGATCGTCGGTTGATCCGTAAAGGCGGAAAGCTCGACCCTCAGCGCATTCGCCTCCGTCAGCGTGTAACGGCATGTCGTGGTGAGCGTGCCGGGATAGCCGGCCTCGCCATCCGGCGAGACCAGCCCGAGCGTTGCCGAGGCATCGTCGTGGTGGAAAAGGGTCCAGAGCTTTTTGCCGAAGCCTTGCCCGCCGCCATGCAGCGAATGCCGGTTATCCTGATTGAGCGGCAGCTGGTAGGCCTTGCCATCCAGCACGAAGCGACCGCCGCCGATCCGGTTGGCATAGCGCCCGGCGATCGCGCCGAAATGCGGGGAATGGTTGAGGTAATCCTCCAGAGTCTCCAGCCCGAGGACGACGCGCTGGTGCCCACCATCTGTGCGTGGCACGACGAGATCGCGCACGACAGCGCCAAAGGTGAGGATGCGGGCTTCAGCGCCAGCGGCGTTTCGAAGTGTGATCTCGCGAACCGGCGAATCGCCGATCTCACCGAAAATACGGTTGGTCATGGAAGGTTTGCCTTATCTGTTCTTGTAGGGCGCGAACCACGAAAGCCCGGCCTCGGTGCCGGCTTTCGGGCGGTATTCGCCGCCGATGAAGCCTTGATATCCGAGCCGGTCGAGTTCTGCGAACAGGAAGGCATCGTTCAGCTCCTCGCTCCCCGGCTCGTTGCGGGAGGGGATTGAGGCCACCTGAATATGGCCAATGATCGGCATCATTGTGCGCAATCTGGTCGTCACGTCGCCATGCAGGATCTGGCAGTGGTAGATGTCGAACTGAAGCTTCACATTCGGGAGCGCCAAGTCAGCGATGATCTCCGCCGCCATCCCGAAATCGTCGAGAAGGTATCCCGGCATATCGCGCCGGTTGAGCGGTTCGAGCAGAATGTCGATTCCGTCAGGGCCAAAGGTTTCCGCTGTGCGGGTGATCGCATCCTTGTAGCGGGCGAGGTTGGCGGGTGTTTTTTCGACCATGCCCGCCATCAGATGCAGGCGCTTGACGCCCGTGATCGCGGCATAGGGTTTTGCGATCGCGAGGCTCTGGCGAAACTCGTCTTCCCGGCCGGGCAGGGCGGCAAGGCCACGCTCGCCCTTCGCCCAATCGCCGGGCGGCAGGTTGAACAGCGCCTGCGTGAGCCCATGGGCTTTGAGCCGCGCGCCGATCTCTTCCACCGGAAACTCATACGGGAACAGGAATTCCACGGCCTTGAACCCCGCCT
The DNA here is from genome assembly GCA_009773635.1 of Beijerinckiaceae bacterium. Classification (GTDB taxonomy): domain Bacteria; phylum Pseudomonadota; class Alphaproteobacteria; order Rhizobiales; family Beijerinckiaceae; genus Rhabdaerophilum. Next base: position 23,034 of record WSYC01000005.1, read on the forward strand.
TTGCCGCCGCCCCGAAGCGATCGAGGAAGGCGTGTTCGGTGAACATCATCGAGAGGTTGGCGGCAAAGCGCGGCATCGGGTTTCCCTTGTATCCAGTATTCAGTGGCGCATCCGTTTTCCCGCGTTCTCCCCGATCACGCAATTGCGAAATGCGCTTGATGCCGGCATGGGGCATCAAGCACAGAGAAGAAGGATCAGGGCATGCGATCGGGCGCGGATATCATCGGGCAAAGCCTCGCGCGGCAGGGTTGCCGCGTCGCCTTCGGCATGCCCGGCGGCGAGGTTCTCGCGTTGATCGACGGGCTGGCGAAAGCGGGTATCCGCTTTGTGCTGACGAAGCACGAGAACGCCGCCGGCTTCATGGCCGAGGGCTATTGGCATCGCCAGGCGCTCGAAGATCACGCGCTCGAAGGCAGCGCGCCGATGGCACCCGGCATTCTGGTCGCGACGCTCGGGCCGGGGGCTGCAAATGCGGTCAATGTCGTCGCAAATGCACATCAGGACCGCGTGCCGCTCATCGTGCTGACGGGCCGCGTCGATCAAGCGGAGGCCGAGAGCTACACGCATCAGGTTTTCGATCATCAGGCGCTGTTCCGCCCCATCACCAAGGCGACCTTGACCGCGAGCAAGGGCGCGGTCGCCCGCGTGATCGAGCGGGCGATTGCGATCGCGACCGAAGGTCAGCCCGGCCCCGTGCATGTCGATGTGCCGATTTCGGTGGCGGAGGGGGAGGAGCGCGATGAGGACTTCCGGCGCGCATTGCCTGCCTCTGCTGTGGCTGTCGGCGAGGCGCTTGAGACGGCCCGCGCGGTGTTGGCGGCGGCAAGGCGTCCGCTGGTGATCGCGGGGGTCGATGCCGTGAACAGCCATGCCGGCGAGGTCTTGCGCGGTTTTATCGAGCGCTGCAACGCGCCTGTTATCACCACCTACAAGGCCAAGGGTCTTGTGCCGGAGGATCACCCGCTCAGCCTTGGCGGCGCGGGGCTTTCGCCCAAGGCTGATAAACACCTGTTGCCGTTTCTGGCCGAGGCCGATTGCATCGTGCTGGCGGGCTATGATCCCATCGAGATGCGGATCAACTGGCGCGATCCGTTCCCGGCCGGCGTGCCGGTGATCGAGCTTGCCGCGAGCCTGCCCACCCATCAGATGCACCGCGCCGATCATCTCCTCGTCGGCGATATCGGGGCCAATCTGGCGGCGATCTCGGACGGTCTGGCCGCCAAACCCGGCATCGATACCGCGAAGGTCATGGCAACCAAATCCGCGCTTCGCGCTGCCTTCGCGCCGGAGCCAGCCTGGGGACCGGGCGTGGTGTTCGACACCATCCGCCGCCTTGCGCCTGCCGATACACTGGCAACGGCCGATTCGGGCGCGCACCGCATTCTCCTGAGCCAGATGTGGACGGTGCTGGAGCCGCGCGGCCTGATGCAATCCTCCGCGCTCTGCACCATGGGTTGCGCTGTACCGCTGGCGATGGGCGCGCAGATGGCTTCACCCGAGCGCTATGTAATCGCCTTTGTCGGCGATGCAGGCCTTGAGATGGGCATCGGCGAACTCGCGACTGCGCGCGATCTGGGCCTGCCAGTCATCGTCGTCGTCTTGCAGGATGAGCGCCTCGCGTTGATTGATCTCAAGCAGCGCGCCTCGGGCCGTGCCGAGCTCGGCGTCCGCTTCGGCGCGACCGATTTCGCGGCGGTTGCGAAGGCCTTTGGCGGCGACGGCATTACCGTCTCGGATCGCGCGGGCCTCGAAGCAGCGTTCGCTGGCGCGCTTGCACGGCGCGACCGCTTCACACTGATCGCGGCGAAAATCGCCCCGGATGCCTATGAGGGTCGCCTATGAGTGTGCAGACCATGCCCCAGGCCGAACTGGCTGCCCCAAAAACAGAGCGGGATGTCCGGCTCGACTTCTTCCGCGGTCTCGCGATGTTCGTCATCTTCGTCGCGCATCTTCCGGGCAATTCATGGTTCCTGTTCATTCCCGCGCGGTTCGGGTTCTCGTCTGCGGGCGAACTTTTCGTGTTCTGCTCGGGGCTGGCCTCGGCCTTCGCTTTCGGCCGGATGTTCCAACGCGAGGGCTGGTGGCAGGGCACGCGGCGCATTCTCTACCGGATCTGGCAGGTCTACTGGGCGCATATCGGGCTCGCGCTCGGGCTGATCGGCGTCAGCGTCGCCGGGCTGGAATTGACCGGCGTCGATTACCCGCGTCTGCTGGGGCTCGAATGGCTGTTCGCTCATGCCGGCGAGGGACTCCTCAAGCTGATGACGCTGCGCTTTACACCGGCCTTCCTTGATATCCTGCCGATGTATCTGGTTTTGCTCGCGATGATCCCGGCGATGATGCTGCTTGCGAAACTCTCGCGCCTCGCGCCGCTGCTGGCGATGACGGCCCTGTGGCTTGGCGTTCAGGCCTTCGGCATCAACCTGATGGGCGGGCAGATGCCGGAGATGGTCTGGTTCTTCAATCCCTTCGCCTGGCAGCTCGTGTTTTTCACCGGCTTTGCCTTCGGCATGCGCTGGCTACCGATGCCGAAGCTTGAACGGGGCATGCTGTTCTGGTTCTGCGTGGTCATTCTGATTGCGTCGGTGCCGGTCAATTTCTGGGCGTTTACCGAGAATTTTGCCGTGCTTGAACAAGTTCACGACTGGTTCGTGCCGGCGGATGGCAAGACCAACCTCGTGCTGCCGCTCTACCTTCACTTTCTTGCCAGTGCCTATGTCGCGCTGGTGCTGGTCGAACCGGTGAAGGTGCGGCTGGCGCGCCTCTGGCCTGTTATTCTCGTCGGGCAGCAGGCACTGGCGACGTTCATGGCCAGCATCCTGCTCGCCTGGGTCGGCGGCATGGTTCTCGATCAGATCGGCCGTAACGAAGCTGCGATGGCGCTCGTCAACCTCGCGGGGTTCGCCGGGTTGGTGCTGGTTGCGGCAATCGCGCAGGGCTACAAGGGTGGCAAGGCGAAGCCCGCGCATCGGCCTGATCAGCGGGAAGCTGCCCCGGCCGCACCCGACAGCGTGCCGCGAACGGCGCTGGTGCCGGCGGAATAGGCGAATTTTTATGGTGTCGCATCCGCTCTTTCCGCCAACCGGCCCCCACTTGGGCGGGCAGATGCGCTCTAATCGAGCCGGAACAACGGGCGAAGCCTGATCCCGACGGCATTGCCCGCGAAGGCGAAGATGAGCCACGCCCAACCGTGCAGGCTGCCCGATACCGTGCCGGAGAAGAAGGCGCCAATGTTGCAGCCGGTGCCGAGCCGCGCACCGACACCGAGCAGCAGCCCCCCGAGAATCGCAGCCAGAAGCGAGCGCAAGGGAATCGCAAGGCTCGGGCGGAATTTCCCGGCGAGGATCGAGGCGAGCATCGCTCCCAGAATGATCCCGAAATCGGTCACGGAGGTGGGATCGGCAAGAACAGGGTTCGTCAGCGCCGCTTCCTGGCCCTTCCAGTAGGCCCAGGCTTCTGGTGCGAACCCGGCGAGCGCCGCGATCTTGCTGCCCCAGAGCGCGAAGGCCGAGGTGATCCCCCACGGCCAGCCATAGACCAGCAGCACGGCGATGTTGACCAGCGCCAGCGCAACCGCGCCGGCGACCAGCGACCACGGCCCGGTGAGCCAGCGGCTCTTGATCCCGAAAATTGGCTGGATACCGCCATGGCGCGCCTTCTCCGCCTTGCCGACCGCGAGCAGGAGAAGTGCGAGAATGCCGAGCATGATGCCGAGGCCTGCCGTCGGGCCGAGCCGATCGATCAGCGAGACCGGCGGCAGGCTCGGCCAGCTGAGCCAGTGATCAGAGTAGGCGGTTGCCAGTGTCGAGCCGGCGATGAAAAACGCCAGCGTCACCACCATGCGCAGCGAGCCGCCGCCCACCGTGAACAGCGTGCCCGAACCACAGCCGCCGCCGAGTTGCATCCCGATGCCGAACACGAAAGCGCCAAGGATCAGCGCCCAGCCGATTGGGAACACAAATCCGCCGACCGGGTGCCCGAAGGCCTGCCCCTTGGCGATGAGTGGAAAGAAGACAAGACTCGCGAGCGCGAGCATCACGAGCTGCGCCCGGATGCCGGCGCTGCGCCTTTCGAGCATGAACCGCCGCCACGCCGCAGTGAAACCGAAGCTGGCGTGATAGAGCGCAATGCCGGCCCCGAGGCCGATGGCGGCGAGCAGCAGCAGAACAATGCCGCCGTGCCGTAGCGCGAGTGCGCTCAGAAGGGCAAAGACCACCAGAACCGGTGCTGCCCGAATCAGGCGACGATCCGTCGAAACGGCAGGTTGGGCAGGTGTCATGCGGCTCGCGCCTCCTCAACGGTCGTGCGGGGAAAGCCCGCTGGCGGGATAGCATGCCGGATCACCCGCGTAACCCCGGCATGATGCCTCAGTCTCGGCATCACAAAGCGTTGATCGCGGCGCGAGCGGTTGTGTGGTTCGCAACGCGCCGAAATAGCGCAGGGTTTCCTGGCAATCAAACGCTTCAAACGCGCTTTCTCATGAGGGTCCCATGGACGGTTTTGTCATGCCAATGCCCGCGATGATCTCACCGACTTCGACCGAGGACAGGCTGGTCGAGGCTTTTCTGGCGCATGGCAAGGAAACGCCGGTGCTGCTGCAGGCGCTGATCGATGAAGCGCCGGAGAACCCGCGCGCTCACGCCACCCGCGCGTTGATGCTGACCCTTCTCGCCCGGAGCGAGCTGCGCGGCCCGGCGCAGGAAGCCGCGGCGAAGGCCGTGATGCTTCTGGGGGGAAATGGCGGATCAAGAGCCGATACCGCCTTTATCGAGGCGGCCTCGGCGGCGGCGCATGGCGCCTGGTGGGCTGCGATCGACCAGCTCGAACGGGCGATCACCGACAATCCGGCGGATACGCTGAGCGCCAAGATGAGCCATGCATTGCGGTTCATGCTCGGCGACAAACCGGGCATGCTGCGCTCCATCGAGCGCGTGTTGCGCCTCCTGCCATCAGGCCATCCGCATCGCGGGTTCCTGATGGGCTGCCACGCCTTCGCGCTCGAGGAAAACGGTGAATACGGCCGCGCCGAAACCATCGGCCGGGACGCCGTGGCACGTGAGCCGCGCGATGCCTGGGGACTGCACGCGGTCAGTCATGTCCACGAAATGACCGGTCGCGCCGGGGATGGCATCCGCTGGATCGAAGGCAGTGAGAGTGGCTTCCGCCATTGCAATAATTTCGGCGGCCATCTCTTCTGGCATCTTGCGCTGTTCAAGTTGGAGACGGGCGCCGTCGCCGAGGTCTTCGATCTCTACGATCGTAAGGTCAGGCATGATGAGACCGACGATTTCCGCGATATCGCCAACGGGGCATCGCTCCTGATGCGGCTCGAACTCGATGGTCATGCCGTCGGCACCCGCTGGGAAGAACTCGCCGACAAGGCCGAGGCGCGGCTCGATGACCGCAGTCTTGTCTTCGCCGATCTCCATTACATGCTGGCACTGCTCGGGGCCGGACGCATGCATTCTGCTGCGAGGCTGGCGCGCTCCATGGCCAGTGCGCCGGCGGGACTTTCGAGCCAGACGCTTGTTGCGGAACGGACAGGTCGTGACATCGCCGAGGGGCTCGTCCGGTTTGCCCGGGGCGATATGGGGCGGGCCACCGAATCGCTGCTGGCTGCGCGCCGGCAGCGATCCATCATGGGTGGCAGCGATGCCCAGCGTGACGTGTTCGAGCAGGTGCTCATCGAAGCCGCGCTTCGCGCCGGGGAAGAGAATGTCGCCCGCACGCTACTCGGCGAGCGTCTCGCCGGGCGTGGCAGCAACCGCTTTGCCGAGGAGCGGCTGGCCCGGTTGCTCAAGCCCGGAACCCGGCGCAAGGGCGCGCTTGGGCTCGTGGCGGCGCTGGCTTTTGCCGCGCCGGCGCATTGAACCTCTCGGGGTTTGTCAGGCCTTGACGATGCGGAAGGCGATCTGAGCGCCCTCGCGCATCGTGTCGGCGAGCGTATCGCCGGTTTCGCGCAGCAGGTTCGGGATATCGATCTCGGCCATCGGATCATTGCACAGCACGATCATCACATCGCCGGACGCGCGCGCTTTCAGCGCCTTGCGCGTCTTCAGCGCCGGAAGCGGGCATTTGAGGCCAAGAAGGTCCAGCGTCGTTTCGCTCATGGTGGATGGCTCCTGCAAGGGAACCCGATGTGACATCCGCGGGGCTTTTCGGCAAGCCGGGTTCCAGCCTATGCTGTGGTAGCATGCTCACGGTGCGAGGCCCGATGATCCGTTTTAATGCTCTCCCGCCCGCTCTGGTGGTCTGCTGGCTGGTGACGAACGCTGCGACGGGGCACGCCTCGGACCTGCGTGGTCATGGCGGCCCGGTGCGGGCCATCGTGCTCGCGGGAGAAGAAGCGGCAACCGCGAGCTTTGATACCACCATCATCCGCTGGAACCTCGCACGCGGCGCGGCGCGGCAGGTGCTGCGGTTCCACTCCGGTGCGGTGAATGCCCTCGTGACCTTGCCAGGTGGCGGGCTCGCCAGCGCCGGGGAGGATCGGCGCATCGCGCTCTGGGGCGCAACCGGAACGGAGCCGCTGAAAGTGCTGGAGGGCCACGAAGGCCCCATCGCCGGGCTGGCACTTTCCCCGGATGGGCGCACGCTCGCCTCCGCCAGCTGGGACGGAACAGCGCGGCTCTGGGATATAGCCAACGGCACCGCCCGCGTCGTCGAAGGACATCGCGGCCCGGTGAATGCTGTTGTCTTCCTCGCCGATGGCAGTCTTGCGACCGCAGGTTACGACGGCACGCTGCGGCTGCATCCAACAACCGGCGCTCCGACAGTGCTCGAATTCGGCCTGCCGCTCAACACCATGGTGCGGGCGGGGGATGCGCTGGTGGTTGCCGGCGCGGATGGTGCGCTGCGCTTTGTCGATCCCCGAAGCGGAAAATGGGACGAGCTTCCGGTTGCCGAGGTGCCGATCGTCGCACTGGCGGCGAGCGCGGATGGTGCGATGATCGCCGCCGCCGGTTTTCGCGGTGCGCTGGCGCTGGTGGATCGGAAGAGCCGCAGCATCACGCGCCGGCTCGCTGGCCCGGCCTTCCGCCTTCTCGCCCGATGGCCGGGAGATTCTCACCGGCGGCGCGGACAGGTTGGTGCGGCGCTGGAGTGTGGCGACGGGCGAGCCGGTCAATCCGGTGATGATCGAGGCGACGGAGGCCCGCGTGACGGCCATGGCCGCGCATCCGGGTGCCGAAATCTTCAAGGCCTGTATCGCCTGCCACACCTTGAGTGTGGACGACGGCAATCGTGCGGGGCCGACGCTGCATGGCATCATGGGTCGCAGGGTTGCGAGTGCGCCGGGTTACCAATTCACGCCGGCGCTTCGCGCTCTCGATATCGTCTGGAGTCGCGAGAGCGTGTCCAAACTTTTCGAGGTCGGGCCGATGACCTACGCGCCGGGCACTAAAATGCCCGAGCAGACCATCAACAGCGCAGCAGACCGGGAAGCGCTGGTTGATTTTCTCGAAAAGGCAACAAAGCCCGACTAGTTCTTTTCGGAATCCTCCGGCCTTTCCCTGAAATAATCCTCGGTGGTGCGCACGCGCGGGCGCTCCGGCCCGGCGTAGGGATCGAAGCCGCCGAGCGTCGCCGCCTCGATGCGGCAATCGTCGCAGTAGCCGATGAGTTTCAGCCGGTCGGCATTCGGGCCGGAGAACATCCAGTGCTTGCCGCCGAGCTTGCCCTTGATCGTCTCGATGGTGGATTTCGTGCCGAAGAGCTTGCCGCAGTTGTCGCAGGCATAGGGCTCCTCTTCCTTCAGCGTCACCGGCGCGGTGTTGATCTGCGTGAAATCGAGACGCGGTTCGAGGCTGATGACCTTCTCCGGGCAGGTCGACTGGCAGAGGCCGCACTGCACGCAGAGGTCTTCCTGAAACCGCAGTTCCGGGCGTTCCGGGTTCGCCGTGAGTGCAGAAACCGGGCAGGTGGATACGCAGGCGAGGCAGAGCGTGCAGCCCTCGGCCTTGATCGAGACGGCCCCGAAGGGCGCACCTTTCGGCAGCGCGATCCGTTCCGGCTTTTGCGGCGCATGCGCCTGCCATTCGCGTAACGCCAGCATCATCACCTGGCGCTTCGCACCCGCAGGCATGAAGGCGGCCGGCTGGCTGGGTGCCGCGCCGGCCGGCATCGCGCGCAGGACAGTGAGCAGGGCGTCCGGATCATCGGTTTCGATCCGGGCCAGCGCTTCGGCGGCATAGCCAAGGCCCGGCAGCAGCGCGGCTGCAAGGTCTGCAAGCCTGTGCAAAGGCAGGGTGTCGTGCTTCGGTTTCGCAGCTATCAGGAATGCCACGCCCGCCGCGCCATAGGCGAAGCTTGCCGCCACCTGCTCGATGCCAACCTGCGTGACCTCGTTGACTGCAACCGGGATCACCCGTGCTGGCAGGCCATCGCCGAAGCGGGCGAGGGCGTCAATCAGCGGTTCGCCGTGATCGGTGTCATGGAACAGGAGGATCGCGTTCTTGCCTCCTGCCTGCGCATAGGTGCGCAGCAGCATTCGCAGCCGCTTCATCAGCATGTCGGCGGCAGGCAGCGCATAGGCAGCAGCCCCCGTGGGGCAGACCGAGGCGCAGCCACCGCAGCCGGCGCAGATATTCGGGTCGATCACGACATGATCCCCCGCCGGGGTGATCGCGCCGGTCGGGCAGACGTCGAGGCAGCGTGTGCAGCCGGTGATTTTCGAGCGCGAATGCGCGCAGAGATCAGGCTTGAAGTCGATGTATTTCGGCTTGTCGAACGTGCCGGTGAGATCGCGTGCCTTGGCGATCAACCGCTCGACGGCGAGGGGATCGCGCGGGTCAACGCGCAGATAGCCGTCGCGCAGGGCATCGGCGGCGATCAGGGGCGCATCGCCGGTGAGGTCGATGATGATGTCGCACAGCGATGTCGCGCCGTTGCGTGGAGGACCAAACGTCAGGCTCGCGCGCGAGGCGGCAGCAGCGAGCGCGAAATCATCGACCGTGAGTTCGAAATTTCCGAGCCAGCCCTTCGCCGCGCGGATGCGGCCGCTGACGATAGGGAAATCGCGTCGCGCAGGCGGCGTCACCGCCTTCGGAGCCTGCAGCATCACGGTGACATCGAGCGCATCCGCGAGCTTGCGTCCAGCCTCGATTGCGACCTCGTCGCGGCCATAGATCAGCGTGACGCCCTTGCTGTCGAGCGTGATGAAGGGCAGCGCGGGGGGCGCCATCCGCCCGGCGGCGAGCAGAGCCGCGATTTTCGGGCCTGCCATCGCCGCTTCGGACGACCAGCCGGCGGCATTGCGGATGTCGATGAAGCTGGTGTTGCCGGTGTAACCGAGATCGTCGAGCGTGTCGCGCAAGCCCGCTTCCTCCTGCCGGCAGGCGATGGTGATGGCACCCGCCGATCCAGCCAGTGCGGTCAGCTGGTCGCGCTCGGCACCGCAGAGGTTGCTGCACGCGCGCACTTGGCCGGGTTTGTCGCTACCGGATTTTCCACCATCAAGCCCGAGCAAGGATGCGAGTGCCGGCGCATCCGGGGCGAAACTGCCTTCGCAGGAGCAGACGAACAGCGTCTCGCCGCCTATGGCACGGTTCTTCTCGATCATGTCGTGTGCTTCTTCCCGCTCAATTTTGCCGCGCGGACGCTCTTTGGCGATCACGCTCTTGTCTTTTTTGGAATCCCTTCAAATAACGTTGTTGCGCGAGAGGCAAGGGGCTAGGCGAAATTGCGGCCCCTTCCTCTTACGTATGGTTTGGCGGCGTGTTCCGCCGCGTTCAGGAATGGTGGCGTGCGCATGGACGATTTTCCGGGGGATATCACGCACTTCCCGCCGTTGATCACACCGTTCCGCCTGCGTGAACGCGAGGATGCCTTCGCGACGGCACTCAAGGGCGCGGCAGGTGCGGGCGACGATTACAAGGGCGCCGGCAGCCTGTTTTATGTCGGGCGCTTCGAACTCATCGAATTCGCGATCGTGCTCGAACCCGAGGAACCGCTGAGGCTGGCACGAAAAATCTTCTACGCCGGCATGAACGCGGTCGCGGATGCGCTGGCGGTGCTCTCCCCGCCTGAGAAGAGTGTCCAGTTCCGCTATCCGGGCGCGCTCTATTTCGATGGCGCGCTGGTCGGCGGTGCGCGGCTCGGCGTTCCCGCCGGGGCGGATGAAAACGCGCCGCCGGAATGGCTCGTGTTCGGCGCGATGGTGCGGGCGGGCGGCACGCGCGATTCTGATGCCGGAATGGGGCCGGAAATCACCACCCTTGATGACGAGGGGTTCGACGCCTGGAACCCTGCGGAATTCACGGCCTCGTTCGCGCGGAACTTTCTCGTCGGCGTCGATTCCTGGACCGAGCGCGGCATGCGCGAGATCGGGCCCAACTATCTCGCCCGGCTGGAGAAGGGCAAGGGCGAAACCCGGCGCGGCATCGATGAGAACGGCGATCTGCTCGTGCATGAGGCCGGGCGCGAGGGCGCGCGGCGCATCTCTCTCGTCGACGGCATCAGCCGCGCGGAATGGTTTGATCCGTTGCTCAACGAGCCGCGGGGCTGAGAATGGCAGTCCTCAAGCTCCTGCGCACCATCCGGCTCGATCCCTCGGACGGTTTTGTCTTCACCCGCGCGGCTGAGCCCGGCGAATGGGCTGTCGCCGGCACCTTCCTGTTCTGGGAACGGCCGGTCGAAACCTTGATCGGCAAGGAGCGCACGGCCTTCCGTTCGGGCCTCCTTGGTGTCGGCAGTTTCGGCTGGTCGACGCTTGCAACCGTCGTCGAGGCCAGCGCGGACGAGCGGGCGGCGCTGGTCGAGCGGCTGGCAACGCAACTGGTTGCGCATTGCGGTGCGCCGGATATGGCGGCGGCGCTGGTGGCGGCGGAAGCCGAGGTCGCCTATGCCCAAGAGCTGGCAGAGCCGCCGGTCGGCACGCTGGTAGCCGTGCATCGTTCGCTCGATAACGGCGAGATCATCGAGCGGTTCCGCACGCTGCTGCCCGGAACCGACGAGCGCCATTCGCGGGTTTTCAGCTTCGTGGAAGAGCCGGATGATGCCGATGTGATCGAAGAGGCGGTCGATCTTGTCGGCCTTGCCGCAACCGGAACCAAGACCAAGGGGAGCGCGACCACGTGAGTGATTTCTGGGTTTCGAGCGGGCATCACCTCGTCGATCGCGATGCCGGCGGCGGGCTGGTGGTGACCGATGACTATCTCAAGGTCTACTTCGCCCGGCCCGAACTGGTGCCGCCGCCGGAAGCCTGCCCGGTCGAGCGCGGGCTGCACGCCGCGCTGCTGGCGACGCCACGCATGGCCGTGCCGCCGGAGGAGATAGCGCTGATTGCGGATGTCGATGCGCGCGAGAACCTCGGCGTGTTCCTCGCGTTTCGTGATCATCTGCTCGCCCATTCCACACTGGAGGCCGCCTATCTCGCGCTGGTGCGCGGCGGCATGGGGACCATCCCGCCGCTATTCATCCAGCAATTGACGCACCTTGTTGCCCGCAACGCCTTCGATGGCATCGAGGATGCGCGCACCCTCCGGGCGGCGGAATGCTTCTGGCGCACGCAGCGCGTGACCTTCCATGAAGGGTCCGTCCTGCTTGCCGATCAGGAGGCGATCGAAAGCCACGAGCATGACCGCGACCACTCGCCGCTGCTCAACATGCTCGGTGGGCCGGCGGTGTCGGAACTCGAAGTGCTCACCGATGACAACACCGCAACCTATGCCGCGCGCTCCGACGCACATGATATGGTGTTCGATCTCACGCATCCGACCGAAGGGCGCCAGGCGCTCGGGCGTGCGATGGCGGTCTGGCTGACGCATCTGCTGGGATTTTCGCCCGCGTTCGAGCCGGTCGAAAAGCTCGCCGGCGGGAGTTTCGGTTGGTTTCTGGCTCTCGATGCCGAGGGAACGGCCATCGGCAACCGCGTCTGGGAGGGGGAGACGCTGCCGGAGGCGGACGCCCGGCGCATCCTCGCGCTCTTCACCTTCACTTTGCCCGATCACCCGCGTATCCTCGCCGGGAAACGCGGCAGCCGGGCCTTCGCCGTTCTCGGGTCAACCGCCGACCGGCTGGTTCGGATCAAGCCGCAGAACCTGATCGCCGGGCTGCCGCTGGGTCTGGACAACGCCTGAGAGGGATCGAAATGGCCGAGGAAGCAATCCCCGTTGGCGTCATCGTCGAGAAGCGCAAATCGGCGAGCCCGTGGATCGACCACACCTGGGGCGCGGTTGCGGTGATGCCCGGCCTGCCAGAAGCCCCCAGGATGACACTGATCGAGAAGGTTGGCGATACCGAACGCTATTATCTCGGCGCGTCCACCATCGTGCTTGCCTCAATTGATACCGCGCAATACCGCGACAACCTGATGAGCGGCGCGCCAAAGATCTGGGTCGTTATGCGTGAGGAGGAGCCGGAAGGCGGGCTCTCGCTGGTGACCGTGACGGCTGATCCGACCGAGGGCGAGGCCAACACCGAGACCGGGTCTAACCTCGTCGATTTCGTGCCGATGCTGCCGGAGATTGCGGCTGAAATCGCCGCCTTTGTCGATGAACATCACATCGAGCGTGAATTCTACAAGCGCAAGCGCGACAAGACCGATCGCGAGGCTTTCGGGCGCCGCAAGGGCGGGCTGGACGGAGAGCGCGGATGAGCCACGAGGACACGAGGCGCGAGGAGGGGTTCCTGTCACGCTGGTCGAAGCGCAAACGCGCCGGTGTTGCCGAGGAGGCGGCCGCATCGTCGCCAGCCCTTGTCGAGGGCGCGCCGGCTGCGCCACCCGCCGTTGAGCCCGAGCGGGAGTTCGATCTCGCTTCGCTGCCCTCGCTCGACGAGCTGACGGGGGCCAGCGATATCAGCGTGTTCCTGCAGAAGGGCGTGCCGGAGGCGTTGAAGAACGCGGCCTTGCGCAAAGCCTGGGTTCTTGATCCCATGATCAAGAATCATATTGAGCCGGTGGAATGCGGCTGGGATTTCAACGATCCCACATCCATGGCCGGGTTCGGCCCGCTCGATGCGGATACCGATGCCGCTGCCATGCTGCGCCAGATCATGGGCGAGAAGGAGCCGGTCGCTGCCGGAACGGATGCGGCCGAGCCCGCACACCCGGCCCATGCCGATCCAGCGGATGTCGAGGCGGGCACGGTCGGCACGCCAGACAAGCGCGTCGCGGGGGATGACGCGGATGCCGATAATCCGCCACATGCGCTGTCCTTGCCCTCCGAGGCCACTGCGATGCCCTTGTCTGTGTCATCGGATGCGGATGAAGCCGTCCAGACCAGCGCGGCGACGCTCCCGCCAATGCGCAAACGGCGGCACGGCGGCGCGGTGCCCGGCTAGGGGCAGATTTCCGTTGAAGCCCTAAATTCCTCTTGCAACCCCATAGGGCTGCCCTATAGTTTCGAACTGTTGTAATTCAAAAGACAGCGATAATGCTGCTTTGACGGGAATCGGGATGAGAGACGCAGGGCTGCAACACGCTATCCGGGCTGTTGGTGGTATTTCCGCGCTTTCGCGTGTGCTCGGCATTGCGCAGCCTTCCGTTTCGATCTGGACCAAGGTTCCTGCGGAGCGGGTTCTGGCGGTCGAATCGGCGACATCTGTCCCGCGCTCGGTGCTCCGGCCCGATCTCTACCCCGCCGGTGATGAGGCCGGGTTGCCGCTTGATCCGGTCGACGAGGTGCGCGCGCGGCTCTACATCCTGTTGTCGCGTCTTGTTCTCAAGGTGCCGGACGAGCGTCTGCTGATCGATCTGCGCCGTCTTGCCGGCGATGACAGCGCGCTCGGGCAGGCGATCATCGAGCTTGCTGAAAACGCGGATGTGCCCGGTGCCGAGAAAATCGCCCGCGAGCATTTCAATCTTTTCATCGGGGTCGGGCGCGGCGAGCTGCTGCCCTATGCTTCCTATTACCTCACGGGCTTCCTCTACGAGCGGCCGCTGGTGCGGGTGCGTCAGGACATGAAGCGCATCGGGATCGAGCGCGGCGAAGGACTGAGCGAGCCCGAGGATCACATCGGCTTCCTGCTGGAATCGATGGCGGGGTTGATCACCCGGAAGTTCGCGGCGGAGCCATCAGAGGAAAAGCGGTTTTTCACCCGCCACATCGAGCCTTGGGCGGAGCGGTTCTTCGAGGATTTGACCAAGGCCGAGGCGGCAGGGTTCTACCGCGCCGTCGGGCAATTGGGGCAGGAATTCATGCGGATCGAGCGCGAGGCTTTCGCGCTTGAGACCGAGCTGGATGAGGACGCGGAAGCGTCGACGGAAAAAGAGGGAGAAACGGCATGAGCACGAAGACAGACGAGCCGCGCACGGGCGTAGACGCCTCGCGTCGCACCTTCCTCCGGGCCGGCCTCGCCGGGGCTTCGGTAGCCGCAGCGGCGACCGGTGCTGCCGTGACGCCGGTGCAGGCTGCCGAGAGCGACGCCGACAAGAAAAAGGCGCGCTACAAGGAAACCGACCACGTCAAGAAATACTACGCGACCAACCGTTACTGAGGGAAACGCCATGCTGATCAAGCGTAGGGAAAACAACACCAAGGACGGGCTCGCGGCGCGCGGGTTGCTGGCGCAGAGCCTCGCGTCCACCGGCGCGGAGCGGCTCGACCGCCGCGCGTTTCTGCGGCGCTCCGGCCTCGCGGCAGGCGGGCTTGCCGCCATCGGCTCGCTCGGGCTGAGTTCGGTGCGCGAGGCGAAAGAAGAACATCTGCACGCATTGCTCCGTCGGCTGCACGGTGACGGCGGAAGTGCAGGAAGGCGTCTGGGTCGGGCAGGAGCCGTCCTGGGACAGCCCGATCAACCGCGGCACGCATTGCGCCAAGGGCGCGTCGGTGCGCGAGCTGGTCAAGGGCGAGCGTCGCCTGAAATACCCGATGAAGCTCGTCAACGGTGAGTGGACCCGGATTTCCTGGGATGTCGCCTTCGATGAAATCTCGAAGAAGATGCTGGAAATCCGCGCAAAGTCCGGGCCGGAATCGGTGTGGTTCCTCGGTTCGGCGAAATTCTCGAACGAGGGTGCCTATCTTTTCCGCAAGTTCGCGGCCTATTGGGGCACCAACAACGTCGATCATCAGGCGCGTATCTGCCACTCGACCACGGTCGCGGGCGTCGCGAACACCTGGGGCTATGGCGCGCAGACGAACTCCTACAACGATATCCGCAATTCCAAGACCATGATCATCATGGGCGGCAACCCCGCGGAAGCGCATCCGGTTTCGCTCCAGCACGTGCTCTCCGGCAAGGAGATCAACCGCGCGAACCTGATCGTCATCGATCCGCGCATGACCCGTACCGCCGCGCATGCGACCGAATACGTCCGCATGCGGCCAGGCACGGATATCCCGGTGATCTGGGGCATGCTGCACCACATCTTCAAGAACGGCTGGGAGGACAAGGCCTTCATCCAGCAGCGTGTCTACGGCATGGACATGGTGAGAAAAGAGGTCGAGAAGTGGACCCCGGCCGAAGTCGAGCGCGTCACCGGCATCCCGGGCGCGCAGCTTGAGAAGGTCGCCAAGACGTTTGCCACCGAGAAGCCCTCGACGCTGATCTGGTGCATGGGCGCGACGCAGAAGACCGTCGGCACCGCCAACGTGCGCGCGTTCTGCACGCTGCTGCTGGCCACCGGCAACGTCGGCGCGCCGGGCACGGGCGCAAACATCTTCCGCGGCCATTGCAACGTGCAGGGTGCAACGGATCTGGGTGTCGATATCGGTACGCTGCCGCTCTATTACGGCCTCGACGATGGTGCCTGGAAGCATTGGGCCCGCGTCTGGGAAACCGATTTTGACTGGTTCAAGAGCCGGTTCGACACCACCAAGGCGCCGGACGGCAAGGACATCTCGATGATGGGAGTGCCCGGCATTCCCTCGACGCGCTGGTTCGATGCCGTCACCCTGCCGAAGGATCAGGTCGCCCAGCGCGATAACCTGAAGGGCGTGTTCGTGATGGGCCATGGCGGCAACTCCATCCCGCGCATGCCGGAAATGACCAAGGGCCTCGAAGCGCTCGAACTGATGGTCGTGTGCGATCCGCACCCGACGACCTTCGCGCACATCTCGAACCGCAAGAACGGCACCTACCTCCTGCCGATGTCGACGCAGTTCGAATGCTCGGGCTCGCGCACGGCGTCGAACCGCTCGCTCCAGTGGGGCGAGAAGGTTGTCGAGCCCATCTTCGAGAGCGCGAACGATTACTGGGTGATGCACACCTTCGCGCAGAAACTCGGTTTCGCCGACAAGATGTTCAAGAACATCACGATGGTGAAGGGCAAGTTCGGCATGGAGCCGGAGGCGGAATCCGTGCTGCGCGAGATCAATCGCGGCGGCTGGTCGACGGGCTATTGCGGCCAGTCGCCCGAGCGCCTCAAGGCGCACATGAAGAACCAGGACAAGTTTGATCTGGTGACGCTGCGTGCGCCCAAGGATGCCCCGGCGGAAGTTGCCGGTGATTACTATGGCCTGCCCTGGCCGTGCTGGGGCACGCCGGAGTATCGCCACCCCGGCACGCACCAGCTTTACAACACCAACCTGCACGTCAAGGACGGCGGCGGCACCTTCCGCGCCCGCTTCGGCGTGGAATACGACGAGCCGCAGGCCGATGGCACGAAGAAGAAGATCAACCTCCTCGCCGAAGGTTCCTTCTCCAAGGATTCCGAACTCAAGGACGGCTACCCGCAGTTCACCTACGGCGTGCTCAAGAAGCTTGGCTGGGACAAGGATCTTACCGAGGCTGAAAAGGGCGTGATCGAGAAGATCGGCGGCAACGCGCCTGATGGCGTGTCGTGGGCGATTGATCTCTCGGGCGGCATCCAGCGCGTTGCGCTCGAACATGGCTGCATCCCGTTCGGCAACGGCAAGGCGCGCGTCAATGCCTGGCAGTTGCCGGACCCGGTGCCTGTCCATCGCGAGCCGATCTACACCCCGCGCACCGATCTCGTCGCGCAATACCCGACGCGGCCGGACTACAAGCACTTCCGCCTGCCGAACATCGGCTTCACCGTGCAGAAGGCGGCCGTGGACAAGGGAATCGCGAAGGAATTCCCGATCATCCTCTCCTCCGGTCGTCTGGTCGAATACGAGGGGGGCGGCGAGGAAACCCGCTCGAACCCCTGGCTTGCCGAACTCCAGCAGGACATGTTCGTCGAGATCAGCCCGGCGGATGCTGCGGATCGCGGCATCAAGGATGGTGGCTGGGTCTGGGTCACCGGCCCGGAGAACGGCTCGAAGGCGCGCATGAAGGCGCTCGTCACCGAGCGTGTCGGCAAGGGTGTCGCCTGGATGCCGTTCCACTTCGGTGGCTGGTTCATGGGCGAGGATCAGCGCTCGAAATATCCGAAGGGCGCGGATCCGTTCGTGCTCGGTGAAAGCGTCAATACGATCACGACCTATGGCTACGACCCCGTGACCGGGATGCACGAAGGCAAGGTCACGCTTTGCCAGATCCGCGCAGCGTAAGGAGCAACACACATGGCCCGTATGAAATTCCTGTGCGACGCGGATCGCTGCATCGAGTGCAACGCCTGCGTCACCGCCTGCAAGAACGAGCATGAAGTGCCGTGGGGCATCAACCGCCGCCGCGTCGTCACGCTCAACGACGGCAAGCCGGGCGAACGCTCGGTCTCGATGGCCTGCATGCACTGCACCGATGCGCCCTGCGCCTCGGTGTGCCCGGTGAGTTGCTTCTACACCACGGCGGATGCGGTGGTGTTGCACTCCAAGGACCTGTGCATCGGTTGCGGCTACTGCTTCTACGCCTGCCCGTTCGGCGCACCGCAATATCCCAAGACCGGCAACTTCGGCTCGCGCGGCAAGATGGACAAGTGCACCTATTGCGCCGGCGGCCCGGAGGACGACAACAGCCAGGCTGAACTCGACAAATACGGCCGTAACCGTCTTGCCGAGGGCAAACTGCCGCTCTGCGCCGAGATGTGCTCGACCAAGGCGTTGCTTGCCGGTGATGGCGATATCATCGCCTCCATCTACAAGGAACGCGTTGCCAAGCGCGGCTATGGCTCCGGTGCCTGGGGCTGGAAGGTCGCCTACAAGGAGACGATCGCGATCTGATTTTTCAGGTCTTCGCTTCGTCGCGCGGGCGGCCTGTGCTGCCCGCAACCCGCCAACACTGAGAAGAAAAGGGAGGCCGACATGACTTCGATGCTCTCCAAAGTGATACGGACAGGACTTCTCTCGCTGGTTTTCGGGCTTTTCGTGGTGGCCATGCCAGCCTCCGCGCAACAGCCTTCAAGCGTCAATCCCACAGCGCAATCGGTGAAGGAAGCGCAGCTTCTCGACGCGCTCAAGCCGGGCCAGTCGCTGGCCGGACGAGTTTCCATCCCGAACAAGGATGCGGCGAACCTCATCCAGCCGGGACGTGACTGGCGCGCCTTCAATCAGGAAACACTGCCGCGCATCGGCACGATCGCCATCCTCGGCGTGCTCGCCCTGCTGGTGCTGTTCTACCTCGTTCGTGGCAAGATCCGGATCGACGCCGGCCCGTCACAGATGCGGATCACGCGCTTCGGCTCGGTAGATCGCTTCGTCCACTGGCTGACGGCGACGAGCTTCATCGCGCTGGCGATCACCGGCGCGAATGTCACCTTCGGCAAATCCGTGCTGATGCCCATGATGGGACCTGAAGCTTTTTCGGCCTGGTCTGGCATGGCCAAGCTGATCCACAACTACGTCGGCTTCGCCTTCATGGCCGGTGTGGCGCTCACCTTCCTGATCTGGGTGAAGGACAATATCCCCGGCGCTACGGACCTTAAGTGGATTCTGGTGGGTGGCGGGCTCCTGTCGAAGGGCACGCATCCGCCAGCCAAACGCTTCAACGGCGGCCAGAAGATCGTGTTCTGGAGCGTGGTTCTCGGCGGCGCCTTCCTGTCGCTCTCGGGCTGGCATCTGCTGTTCCCGACGGCTGAGGGCATGGCGGAAGCCCAGTGGCATGCAACATTGCATGGCACGGTCGCTTTCGTGATGACCGCCCTCATCATTGGCCATATCTATATCGGCTCGGTTGGCATGGAAGGCGCGTTTGACGCGATGGCTTCCGGCGAGGTCGACCTCAACTGGGCCAAGGAGCATCATTCGCTCTGGGTCAAGGAAGAGATGGAGCGCAAGTCTGGCTCGCGCATTTCCGGAGCGGCGCAACCTGCCGAATGACGGTGCCGGAAAGACACTGTAGGAAGGGCGCCGCCGGCGCCCTTTTTGCGTCGCATATCCGGTTGAGTACATAGGGAAGTGACGACATGCGGATCATCGGCCTTGTCGGGTGGAGTGGCGCGGGCAAGACGACGCTGATCACACGGCTCATCCCGACGCTGATCGCACGCGGGCTCTCGGTATCAACGCTCAAGCATGCGCACCATCAGTTCGATGTCGATCACCCCGGCAAGGACAGCCATGAGCATCGGCTGGCAGGATCAACCGAAACGCTGATCAGTTCCGGCCGGCGGTTCGCGCTCATGCACGAGTTGCGCGGCGCGCCGGAATGGCCGCTTCCGGCGCTGCTGGGCAAGCTCAGCCCGGTCGATCTCGTGTTGATTGAGGGTTTTAAGCGCGAAAAGCACCCCAAGATCGAAATTTACCGGGCCGAGAATGCCAAGTCGCCGCTGCACCCGGCTGACCCGATGATCCGCGCGATCGCGACCGATCACGTTTTTCCGGGGATCAGTCTGCCGCAGGTAGGGCTTGACGAGATCGACGCGATTGCCAATCTCGCAATCACTCTCGCCATGCCCGTCGAGACGATCTTTCCCTGATCGGGAGCAGCCAGCGGAGGCGCCGTGGCGCAACTTTCGGACGATTGCTTCGCTTTCGGCGGTGCGTTGCAGCGGCTGGATGCAGCGCTCGATGATCTTGCGACACGCCTTGTCCCGGTAGCCGCCGTGGAAACGCTTCCGGTCACGCAGGCGTTCGGCCGCATTCTGGCGGCTGATGTCGTATCCGTGCGCGCCGTGCCGGCTTTCGACAACTCCGCTGTCGATGGCTATGCAGTCCGACATGCCGATCTCGCGGGCGCGGGGGAGACGCGGCTTGGCGTCTGTGCGCGCGTGGCGGCGGGGGCACGCGCTGTCGCGCCGCTTATTCCCGGCCAGGCGGTACGGATTTTCACGGGCGCGCCAATGCCCGATGGCGCGGATACCGTGTTCATGCAGGAGGATGTAACGGTCGAGGGCTCCGAGGTCTTCCTCCCGCAGGGACTCAAGCCGGGCGCCAACCGCCGTTTCGCCGGAGAGGATTTTGCTGTCGGCGATGTTGTTGTTGCCGCGGGAACGCGACTCCGGGCGCATCATGTCGCCGCCCTCTCGGCGATTGGCGCGGGTGTCGTTGCCGTCCGTCGCCCCCTGCGTGTCGCGGTGTTCTCGACCGGCGATGAGGTCGTTGATTCCGCAAGCGAACAATCGCTGCCGCCGGGAACGCAGTTCGACTCCAATCGGCCGATGCTGATCAGCCTGCTCGCCGCACGCGGAATGGCGGCGGTCGATCTTGGTATCCTGCCAGACAAGGCCGAAGTCATCGCGGCGGCGCTCGCCCGTGCTGCGCGGGACTGCGACGCGATTGTGACGAGCGGCGGCGTTTCCACCGGCGAGGAAGATCACGTCAAGGGCGCGGTGGAGCGGGCGGGGCGGCTCGATTTCTGGCGGCTGGCGATCAAGCCGGGACGGCCGATCGCGATGGGGACGATCGACGGCAAGAGTTTTCTCGGTATGCCCGGCAATCCGGCCGCAGTATTTGTGACGTTTACCCGCTTTGTCGGTCCGGTGCTGGATATGCTCGCCGGCGCCCATCCCGCACGCCCCGCAGGCTTGCCGGTGATCTCGGGGTTCAACTATCGCAAGAAAGAAGGTCGACGCGAATATGTCCGCGTTCGGCTCATGTTCGAGGGTGATCGCCCGATAGCGCAGCGTTTCGAGAAGGACGGTGCGGCGCTGATTTCGTCGCTGATCGCGTCGGACGGGCTTGTCGAACTTAGCGAGGATGTCGTCGAAGTCGCGCCCGGCGAGACCCTGCCGTTCCTCGCGTTCTCCGAGTTGATGGCTTAGAGCATCCGCCCGCCAAGTGGATGCCGGTTGGTGGATAAAGCGGATGCGACAATAAGAAGATCTGAAACGCCTGCTGATCGGCTCAGATCAGCAGACGTTTTAATGCGCGGTTCCGACGCGGGCGCCGGTGGTCGCGAATGCCTGATCGGCGGTCTTCTGGAAGCCCGAGTTCAGCACGACCGACGCGCCAACCGAGATGGCGATCAAGACGGCAACAGCCAGAACGAACGACTTCATAGCCTAAATCCTTCCCCGAAATCCTGATGATCGGATCAGACGCCCGATTTCCTCCATGATAGAGGGCTCAGCGCCCGAGGACAAGCGGCGCGAGGCGTTCGGCCTCGATCAACTCGTCGGGGGTGTTGACGTTGAAGAACGGATCACAGGCTCCGATCGGCCATTCTGCGGTGGCGCAACCGAAGCGGGCCGTGAAGCGGTCGATCTTGCGTTCGCCGGCGTCGAGCGCCGCGCGCAATTCTTCCCGGATCGAGATCGGCCAAAGCCCGATGACGGGGTGTGTCCAACCGCCGGAACCGGCGCAGGCGAGGGGCAAAGCGGCAGAGCGTCGCGCCGCCTCCAGCTTTTCCGCAAGATCATGCGGGATGAACGGGCAATCGCCGGGAACCGAAAGCACATCGGCGGCGCTCGTTTCGGTTGCCGCCCAGTCGAGACCGGCCAGAATACCGGCGAGCGGGCCGGGGAAATCGCCACGCGCATCCGGGATTACCGGCAGGCCGAAACCGGCAAACCGCGCGGGGTCGGCGTTGGCATTGAGAGCAACGGGAATGTCGGGTCGTGCGACGCGCTCCAGCACCAGCGACAGGATCGTGCGGCCGGCGATTTCGCGCAAGGGTTTGTCGCCACCGCCCATGCGCGTCGCCTTGCCGCCGGCGAGAATGACGATCGCAAGCGCGCTCATGCGCCGGCATCCTCATGCTTGCTGCCCTTGCGGCGGTGCTTCGCGCTTTCCTCCGCAACATAGGCAAGATCCTGATCGTAGATCAGGCGATCGTCCCCCGCGAGAACGACAAAGCGCTTGCCGCGCGCCCGCCCGATCAGCGTCAGCCCGGCCTTGCGCGCGAGCTCGACGCCCCAGGCGGTGAAGCCCGAGCGCGACACCAGCACCGGAATGCCCATCCGCACGGTCTTGATGACCATTTCCGAGGTCAGCCGGCCGGTGGTGTAGAAGATCTTGTTGGCGGGATCGACGCCGTGCTTCTGCATGTAGCCGGCGATTTTGTCGACAGCGTTATGCCTGCCGACGTCTTCGAGATAGACCAATGGGCGATCGGCTTCCGCCAGGATGCAGCCGTGGATCGCGCCCGATTCGAGATAGAGCGAGGGGGTCTGGTTGATCTTGTGGCTGAGCGCGTAGAGCGAGGACGTCCGCACCGGCGTTGGCGGCAGGCGCGCGTTCTCGATGATGTCCATGAGATCGCCGAAGATCGTGCCCTGCGCGCAGCCGGAGGTCATGATCTTCTTTTTCAGCTTTTCCTCGAAGTTCGTCTCGGTCGCAGTGCGGACGACGACAACGCCGAGATCATCGTCATACTCGATGCCGGTGACGGGCGTCTGCGGCGTCAGCATGTTCTGATTGAGGAGATAGCCGAGCGCGAGATATTCGGGATAGTCGCCGATCGTCATCATCGTGACGATTTCGCGTGCATTGAGGAACAGCGTCAGTGGCCGCTCGACCGTGACACGGGTTTCGATCGTCTCACCGGCCTCGTTACGCCCGGTGACCGCAACGGAAAGCCGGGGGTCGGTCGGGTCCGGCCTGAGCCAGTAATCGTCGAGAAAATTCATCCGCAGTGGCCTCCGCCCGTTCTCAGACCGGGACCATAGGGCATGGCGGCAGGAAGGTGAAAGCCCGTTGTTTCAGATCAAACATAGAATATTATGAATGTGTTGCCTCTTGCTTTGGACCCCGGTTTCGCGCCATGGAAGCGGCAACAGGAACGCGTACGCCGCGAAGGCAAGAGCGCGCCGGCACTGACAAGGAAAGCTGTGACGATGACGACCAATGCTGCGATCAAGACCGATTGCCTTATCGTGGGCGCGGGGCCGGTGGGCCTCTTTGCTGTCTTCGAGCTGGGCCTGCTCGATATCCGTGCCCATCTCGTCGATATCCTCGGCAAGCCGGGGGGGCAGTGCAGCGAGCTTTACCCGGAAAAGCCGATTTATGACATTCCCGGCTTTCCCGTTGTCACCGGGCAGGCGCTGGTCGACAACCTCATGCAGCAGATCGCGCCGTTCAACCCGACCTTCCATCACGGGGAAATGGTGGCGTCGCTGGAGCCGATCGGCACGCCGGAAGCGCCATTGTTCCGCGTGACGACCGACAACGACACCGTGTTCGAGGCGAAGACCGTGGTGATCGCGGCAGGTGGCGGCTCCTTCCAGCCCAAGAAGCCACCGATCGAGAACATCGACGCGTATGAGGGTACCTCCGTGTTCTACGCTGTCCGGAAAATGGAACAGTTCCGCGGCAAGAAGGTGCTGATCGTCGGCGGCGGTGATTCCGCGCTCGACTGGACACTCAACCTCCAACCGATCGCCGAGCGTGTCACCTTGATGCACCGGCGCGATGATTTCCGCGCTGCGCCGCATTCCGTGGCGGCGATGCGGGCGCTGGTGGAGGAGGGCAAGCTTGACCTCAGGATCGGGCAGGTGACCGGCCTCGTCGGGGCTCCGCCGAACCTCACCTCGGTGGCCTGCAAGGGGCAGGACGGGCAGGAATTCACGATTGATGCCAACGTGCTGCTGCCGTTCTTCGGGCTGACGATGAAGCTCGGCCCGATCGCGGAATGGGGCCTCAATCTGCATGAGAACCTTGTGCCGGCGGATACGGAAAAATTCGAAACCAACGTGCCCGGCATCTTCGCCATCGGCGACATCAACACCTATCCGGGCAAGCTCAAGCTCATTCTTTCCGGTTTCCACGAGGCGGCGCTCGCGGCGCAGCGCGTGCATCGCTACGTCTACCCGGAGAAGCGGCTCGTCTTCCAGTACACGACCTCGTCAACGAGCCTGCAGAAGAAGCTCGGCGTCAACGGGTAAGGGGTCCAGCGGGACGGTTCAGGTCAGGTCGACGATCCGCGCCGAGACGACCCGGGCCAACACGAGCGTTGGAATCGAGACGATGGCGCCGACGCTTCCCGCCGGGCACCAGACGCGGGCGAAGCGCAGCAGCGCGTCATCCAGCATCACCGGCACCCGGTTGAGGTGTGCCAGCGGCGGAATGGCCTCGGCGGTATACCCCGTCAGCCGCGCCGCGAAATCGGCGTCGGCCCGCTGGAGGTTTTCGCCGACCATGGCGCCGATATTTCGGTCATTGAGCTTTGAAGTGGCGGAATGCAGCAGCAGGAAGGGCTTTTTTGTCGCCTTGCCACGGTAGATCATCGACTGGACGATCAAACGGACATCGCCGTCGCAGCATTCGGCGATCTGCTCGGGTGTTCGGACACCATCGGGCAGCAGCTTGAGCGAGAACGGCACGCCGGCACGTTCCAGTGCGTCGAGGACGCGGCGTGTTGCGACCGTGGCTTTTGACGGATCATCCCCGGAATGCGAGGGGTCTGCCTGCGGTGGGGAAAATTTCTGATTTGCTAACACGTCTCGGCCTTTTCCTGGCAAATATGCAGAAAATATGCGGCCTTCCGGTTAAAAAAGTCTTCCCGGGGATTTATGGCCCGAATGTCAGGGTATCCAGGGTCTGGATGCCGGCCTCGCCGGGCCGGAACCCGCGGCGCGTCAGATCAAATGTCCGGTTTTCCGCATCGATCCGGATCAGATGGTATTCCGCCTGATGGTGCGGCGTTCCCGGCACGGCGGAGGCCGATGCCACGCCGATAATCGGGACCGGGCCGGTTTTCGAACCCACGAGATGGCGCGAAAAGCGGTGATTGTGGCCATGGATGATCAGTTCCGCGCCATGCTCCGCGATCAGCGCCATGAAGGCCTGTGAATCGGTCAGACCGCGCCCGAAGCGCGATGCAGCCTTCAGCGGCGGATGATGGATCATGACGACGCGAAACAGCCCCTGACGGCGGGTTTCTGCCAGCAGGCTTGCGAGGCGTTTGCGCTGTTCGTGGCCGACACGGCCCGTCGCCAGGAATGGCAGCGTCGGCACGCCGGAATTGACGCCGATCAGCGCGACATCGCCGCGTCGCCGCAGATAAGGGAAGCGGACCGCGCCATCGGCCCCGTCATCCAGCATGAAGGACCGGAAGCTCCGCTCCATCGCCGGCAGCGACTCGCGGACATAGGTGTCGTGGTTGCCCGGAACGATGCTGACCATTTCAGGCCCGCCAAGTGCGGCGGCTATCGCCAGCGCCTGCGGAAATTCAGGCGCATAGCCGACATTCACGAGGTCGCCGGTCAGCGCGATGTGATCGGGCCCTTGCGCAACGATATCAGCCATGATCTCGTTGAAAACATCCATATTGTGGATGGTGGCGCGTGCGCTATGCCAGTTCATCGCCCCGGTCAGGCGCTTGTTCATCAGATGACGGACCGGAATTGCCGGCAATGGCCCGATGTGGGGATCCGAGAGATGCGCGATGAGAAGGGTCAATCCGGCGATCCTGAGCGGCAGGGGGTAGCGGTGGCGACAATCAGGTCCGTGTCGCGCGATGCGGGCGAGGCGTCAAGCGCCGATGCGGCGCGGGAGAACCGGATCACCGGGCTCAGACGGCTGCTGGGGCGGATTTTGCACATCTGGTTCTTCCTGTCGCGCGGCATGACGATGGGTGTGAGAGCCGTGGTGATTGACGGGGAAGGGCAGGTTTTCCTCGTCCGGCATTCGTACGTGCCGGGTTGGCACCTGCCGGGTGGCGGTATCGAGCACGGGCAGGACGCGCTGGCGGCGCTGGCCATGGAGCTGCGCGAAGAGGGCAATATCGAAACCTCCGGTGCGCCGGAGCTTTTCGGCATCTATTTCAATACCCTCGCGTCGCGGCGTGACCATGTCCTCCTCTATGTCGTGCGCGATTTTCGCCAGACTGGCCCGCGCCTGCCGGATCGGGAGATCGTCGAGTGCGGGTTCTTCCCGCCTCATGCCTTGCCCGCGGGCACGACGCAGGCCACGCGCCGACGTCTGCGCGAAGTGCTGGAAGGCGAGAAGCCTGCGCCGCTCTGGTAACTTCCGCCAACCCTCTTGACAGGAGCCCCTTCCACCGGGGATCACGCCAGAGATGTCCGAACTCGTTTTCACCATCGCCACCATGCGGCCGGAAGACCACGACGCGGTCGAGCGGCTGCACGCGCGCGCCTTCGGGCCGGGCCGTTTCGCGCGCACGGCGTACCGGGTGCGCGAGCAGGTGGGCGATGCCGAAGGGTTGGCCTATGTTGCACATGTCGGCTCGCTGCTTGTGGCGGCGGTGCACCTCACGCCGATCCGGATCGGCGAGCATCCGGCGTTCATGCTGGGGCCGCTGACGGTCGATCCACCGTTTGAAGGCAAGGGCATCGGGCGCGCCTTGCTTGAACGCAGCGCCCACGCTGTGCGGGCGCTCAGGCGCGATCTCATCGTTCTCGTCGGGGATGAGCCCTATTACGCCCGCTCCGGTTACAAGCGGGTGCCGCCGGGCCGGATGATTCTGCCGGGGCCGGTCAATCCCATGCGGGTGCTGGCGCTCGAACTCGAGCCCGGCGCGCTGGCCCGTGTTTCCGGCGAAGTGCGCGGCTCGGCCTGACCTAGCCCGATGCCTTCGGTTTCCGCCTGAAGCCTTCGGCCAACCAGGCGCCAATCAGCGGCAGCAGCAGGAGGCCAAGGCCGAGGAAACCAAGTCCGAGCGGCATCACCGTCACGCCCTTGAGCACCGAAGCTTCCGTCGGGCGCAAGCCGAGGTAATCCGCGCCCGAATATCGCCCGCCGGAGCGGATATCGACCAGACGGGGGATGGCAAGCGTGCCGTTGGGCAGGAGCCGCCGCGTGCCGCCGCCGGTGGCTTCCGCGATCGGTGCGAGATCATCGATGGTTGAAACAACCTGCCGGAATTCCTTTGGATTGGGTTGGCCCGCGTTGACGAAGGCTACCAACCCGCCGTTTTCCGCGCGATAGAGCCCAGCGCGCCGCATGGCAATTTCAGCCCGCCAGACGCCGGGTTCAGCCTCGCTCAGTGTCACCGGCAGGGATTCGCCAGCCGGTTCTGTGAGCCTGGCATCACCCGGTGGTCCGCCGATGGTGCGGCGTTCGATCACGATCCGTCCGCCGGAGACCGAGAGGCGCAAGGCTTCCTCTTCAAGTTCCGGCTCCTTCATCAGCCAGTGCGAGAGGCGGCGGAGAAGATCGAGGTAGGGCCCGCCACCGGCATAACCGCGTGCCCAGAGCCAGACGTGATCCGACAGGAACAGGCCGACGCGGCCTTTGCCTTCGCGTTTGAGTTCCAGCAGCGGCCCGTTGTCGATGCCGTTCATCAGGCTGAGGCCCGAGCGTGGCCGCGCCGCGATCTGGCGGAACCACGGCGACCAGCGCGCACCGGAGGCTGGATCGGCGGTTTTCGGCGTGCCCGCCCCGTCAAGGTTACGCGTCACCGGATGGCGACGGCCGAGGTCGGTCACCTCGGCGCGGAATGCCCGTTCGAGGACCGTGCCGGTCGGTTCCGCCGGCATGATCTCGCGCAGCGGCGTCGAGAGCAGGCCGCCACGGGCGACAATCTCCGGCCCGACCGCAAAGAGGATCGCACCGCCCTCGCGAACATAGCGCACCATGTTCTCGAAATAGGCCGTGGGCAGGAAGGTCTGGTTCGAATAGCGATCGAAGATGATGAGATCGAATTCGGCGATCTTCATGATGAAAAGCTCGCGCGTCGGGAAGGCGATCAGCGAGAGCTCGTTGGTCGGCGTGCTGTCCTGCTTCTCCGGTGGCCGCAGAATCGTGAAATGCACGAGTTCGACGTTTGGATCGGCCTTCAGCAGATTACGCCAGGTGCGCTCGCCCGCATGCGGTTCGCCGGAAACCAGCAGCACGCGCAGTTTTTCGCGCACACCCTCGACCGGGAGTGCGAGACGATTGTTGAGTGCCGTGAGCTCGCCCGGCGCGGTTTCAATCGTGATTTCGAAGAGGTTCATTCCGGCGCGGTCGATCTTGAGCGGCACCTTTACCGGTTGGCCGGGCATGGCGTTGCGGCTGCCGATCGCCTCGCCGTTCTGGCGGATGGTCATGCGGACAGGGCCGACCGGCCCGCCCTGGTTTTCGATCCGAACCGTGGCCGTGACTTCCTTGCCGACGATGCCGAAGCGCGGCGCTTCCACCAGTTCGATCCGTCGATCAAATTCGTTCGGCCGTCCGGTGATCAGCGCATGGAGCGGCGCTGTGAACGACAGGCGGCTGCGATCCGCCGGGATATCGTGCACCACCCCGTCGGTGATGGCGATGACACCGGCGAGCCGGTCCTGCGGCACATCGCGCGTTGCGCTGGCGATCGCCTCGAAGAGCCGCGTGCCATCCCCCGTTCCGTCGCGGTCGAAGACATCGACCACACGCAGCTCTGTGTTAGGCCGCGCTTTGAGGGCCTCCGAGAGCGCCTTGAGCGCCGCCTCGGTTTCCGCCATGCGGTTGCCGATGGTCTGCGATCCCGAGCGGTCCACCGCCACCACGACGACATCGCTCAGCCGGTCGCGCTTCTCGCTGATCAGGCGGGGGTCGGCGAGGCCGAGAAACACCAGCGCCAGCGCGCCGAGCCGCACCCAGGCGCCGCGCTTGCCGCGCCAGATCAGCCAGCCGACCGCCAGGAGCCCGAGCGCGGCCAGTGCCGCCAGCATCGGCCAGGGGAGGAAGGGCACGAAATCAAGGGTGATGCGATCAGCGCTCGTCCCGGTGTTCATTGGCCGAGCCTTTCGAGCAATGCCGGGATATGCACCTGATCGGCCTTGTAGTTGCCGGTAAACACATACATCACGAGGTTGACGCCGGTGCGGAAGGCCATCTCGCGCTGGCGTGGCTCGCCCGGCACGAGCGGGTAGAGCGGGCTGCCGAGCCGGTCGACCGCCCAGGCGCTCGCGAGATCGTTCGAGGTGATGACGATGGGTGAGACGCGGTCACCGCCCCGCGCCGGGGTATCTGCGGCGCGCTGGCCGGCAAGCGCCTCAACCCAGGTATCTCCGGCGGCATAGCGTCCGACGAAGCGCTCGAGGATGTAGAAGGTCTTTGTCAGTACATGATCTGATGGAATGGTTTCGAGCGCCGGAATATCGAGCGCAGAGAGCATGACCCGGAGCGCGCGCGTTTCCGGTGTCGGCTGCCCGCCGGGGCGCTGGATGAAGGCATCGCGCGTGTCGAAGATCACCGTACCGCCCTGCTTCATGAAGGCGTCGATCGCGCGGATCGATCTGTCGGAGGGGCGCGGCTGGTTGGGCAGGATCGGCCAGTAAATGAGCGAGTAGAACACCAGTTCGTCGCGCGCCGGGTCGAGCCCGATGGGCTCATCAAGGTGCAACGATGTGCGCTGGCTGAGAATCTGGCCGAGGCCAAGAAGTCCGGCGCGGCTGGTATCATCGACCCTGGAATCGCCGGTGATCACATAGGCAAGCCGCGGGCGCAGGCTCGACCGGATATCCTCTTTCCGGATCGAGCGTAGATCGACGACGGGGGGCGGTGCTGCATTCTGAGCTTGCGCCGGTTGAGCCTTTGCGGGCTGCGGCGTGCCGAGCGCTGCCATCGCAAGCGCGACCCCGCCAACCAGCGCCGCTGCCTGTGCGCGGCCGGGCCGCAGAGTTCTGAGGTGCGCGAGCGCCCCGCCGAGGATCGCCATTGCGATGGCATCCGCGATGACCAGAAGCGCAGCCAGCAGCATCAGCAGCGGGCGGAAATCGATCGTGCGCGCCTCCGCCAGCGCGGCCACCCGTGCGCCAGCGAAATCGATGGCGGAGAAATTCGAGGCCGGTGTCAGGGTGTTGACGGCGAGGCTCGCTTCCGCCGGGCCGTAAAACCCCGGGGGGTGATCGGCACTGGCAGCGCCGGCGAAGCGCGCCTCGATCGGCTGGGCGGATGTGCGGGCGGCTGAAAGCACGCCGAAACCATCCAGCGACAGGCGCGGCGCCAGCTTTTCCCGGATGTCGCCGACATCTCCCCGCCCAGCGCCGATCTGGCTCTTGGCAACCAACAGGCAACGCCTGAGCATATCGACGAAGAGAACCGAGAGCGGCAGGTTCGACCAGCTGGTGTCGCCGGTGACGTGGAACAGCACGATTTGCCCCTTGCCGCGCATGGCGCCGGTGACGAGCGGTGTGCCATCCTCCAGCACAGCCCAACTGGCGCGGCTCAGTTCCGCATCCGGCTCGGCGAGCACTTGCCGCTCGACGCGGATATCGGTGTTGACCGTCAGGCCCTGAAACGGTGAGGTTTCCGGGAAAGCACCCAGCTTCTGCGGCTTCTCCCACGAGAGCGCGCCACCGAGAATCCGGCCGCCGCGCCGGAGGCGGACCGGCAGGAGATCATCCGAGGCTGCCGCAAGGCCCGGCCCGGCGAAGCGCACGAGCATGCCGCCATTCTCGACGTAGCGGGTGAGCGCCACCGCGCTTTCTCCACTGACGGTGCCGATATCGACGAGCACCATGATATCCGGCCGCTCTTCCAATGCGCGGGCGATCGGGTCCTGTGCGCCGCGCGGCGGCTCCCGGAGGTCCGAATAGGGTTCGAGCGCCCGCGCGACGAAGTAGCGGGCGGAAACCAGCGGCTGGGCGGTGTCCGTCGTCTCGCCGGAAATCAGCGCCACGCGCCGTCGCCGGTGCGCGGCATCGAGCAGGTGCACCGCGCCAGCCTGCTTCTCATCGGCGAGGTCGATCCGCGCGATATCATTCAGGATCTCGATCGGCATCGCGAGGCGGGCCCGTGTCTGCGTTGCGGTAGCGGCAAGCGCGTAGATGGCATCGCCGAGCAGGCGGCCCTTGTCGTCGAAGGCGCGCAGCAGCCCCTGCGTGGCATCGCCCGGTGCGGCGCGCCGGACCATCACGTCCAGCCCATCCTGAACCTGAACAACACCGGTGAGGCCTAAAGCGGCGCTGGCCGGTGAGGCGATGATGTCGAGCTTCCCGGCGGCGCGGTTGATAAACCGTTCGATCACTTCTTTCTCGTCATCGACCCGCACACCATCGCTGATCCAGACGATTGAGGCGTCCGGCGTGCGCTGCAGGAGGTCCTGCACCAGCTCCAGCGCCGGCGTCCGCGGCACCATATGCGGGCGGGGTGTCAGCGACAGCAGGCGCGAAAGCACCGTCGTTGCCGTCTCCGGGGACACCGAGGGTCGCTCAACGCCGGTTGCGATCAGGATGACAGGCCGGTTGGCAGCCTGTTCCAGCAAGCTGGAAGCGCGGGCGATGCGGTTCTGCCAGTCGCGCGCCGAGGACCAGCCGTCATCGAACAGAAGGATCAGCGGCCCCGTGGCCGTTTGAGTGCTGATCGCGGAGACCGGCTGCCAGCGGGGGCCGGCCACCGCGAGAATGATGGCAGCGGCGGCGGCAAGGCGGATCGCCAGCAGCCACCACGGCGTGCGCGAGGGTTCGCGTTCCTTGCCGAGGATATCCCGCACCAGCGGCAGCGTGGGCAGGGGGATGCGGCGCGGCGGCGGCGGGGTGATCTTCAGCAGGAAATAGAGCGCCGGCAGCGCCACGAGCGCGATCAGCGCGAAAGGGGCGAGAAAGGTGAGGCCGGAAATCATGGCGCACCTCCGAGGGAGGAATGCGCGGCCGGGCTTTGCCCGCCGATCAGCGCCGCCAATGTCAGCAGGGTTTCGACCGCCGGGCGATGCGTGACGTGTTTGACGAAGGCAAAGCCGTGCCGGAGCGCGATGCGGCGCAGCTCCTCGTTGATCGCGGCGATGCGATCCCGGTAGCGGGCGGCGACCTCGAGGGCCTCGCCGACGCGCCAGGTTTCGCTGGATTCAAGCCCTTCGAATTCCATTTCACCGGAGAAGGGGAATTCCTCCTCCGCGGGGTCGCGCACCAGCACGATCGTGCCGCGCACGCCGCGATGCGCAATCCGGGCGATTTTTTCGGCAAATTCCGCTGTTGGCATGATGAAATCGCCGATCAGGACGAGATGATCCTGACGCCTGACGGGCAGGATATCCGGCAGCGCATCGGCGTGCATCGGGTCGGGGTGAGCGGGATTTTGCCGTAACATGGCTTCGGCCAGCCGCATGATGATGTTGCGCGAGGCCATCGGCGTGGTTCGGCCGGGAATGCCGACGCGTTCGCCGGCATGAACGAGAAGATCCGCCAGGGCGAGGCCGATCAGCACCGCGCGGTCCCGTTTCGGGCGCCCCGCCAGCCGCGAGGCAAAATGCATCGAGGCCGAGAAATCGATCCAGAGCCAATGCACGGCGGCGCTTTCCCATTCGCGTTCGCGCACATAGAGCCGGTCGTCCCGCGCGGAGCGACGCCAGTCGATCCTGCCCGTTGATTCTCCGGCGACGAAAGGGCGGAATTCCCAGAATTCCTCGCCCGGCCCGGCGCGGCGGCGGCCATGGATGCCAAGCTGCATCTGCGCGGCGACATTGCGGGCTTCCACGACAAGGTGCGGCAGGACCTCGGCGAGGCGCGCAGCTTCCCCCGTCAGCGCGAGCGGAAGCTTCGTGCCATAGGCTGGAACTGACCGGGCTTCCTCAGCTGCCATTACGCCCCGCTGCCTCGTTTCCTGCGCATGTCCGTCTCAGGCGAACCGGGCGGTGAGCCCGGCGATGATCCGGCTGATGGTCTCGCCCTCGGCGCGGGCGGCGAAGCTCAGCGCCATGCGGTGTTTGAGCACCGGCTCGGCCAGTGCCACGACATCATCGAGCGAGGGTGACAGCCGACCATCGATCAGCGCGCGGGCGCGGATCGCCAGCATCAACGCCTGGCTCGCGCGCGGACCGGGGCCCCAGACCAGCTTTTCGGCCAATGGCGAACCGGGTGCCGGGCGGGCGGAGCGCACGAGATCGAGAATCGCTTCGACAATCTGCTCGCCGACCGGCAGGCGGCGCACCAGCCGCTGGGCGGCCAGCATGCTCTCCGCAGTGAAGATCGCCTGAACCTCACTGGTTTCCGATCCCGTCGTCTCGATCAGCATCCGCCGTTCGGCATCGCGATCGGGGTAGTCGACATCGATTTCCAGCAAAAACCGGTCGAGCTGGGCTTCAGGCAGCGGATAGGTGCCCTCCTGCTCGATCGGGTTCTGGGTTGCGAGCACGTGGAAGGGGCGTGGCAGATCGTGGCGCTGGCCGGCGATGGTCACGAAACCCTCCTGCATCGCCTGAAGCAGCGCGGATTGCGTGCGTGGGCTCGCGCGGTTGATTTCATCCGCCATCAGCAATTCCGCGAATACCGGGCCTTTCACGAAGCGGAAGGCGCGTTTGCCGGGGGTCGGCTCTTCAAGGATTTCCGTGCCCAGGATATCGGAGGGCATGAGATCGGGCGTGAACTGCACGCGCCGGGCATCGAGCCCCAGCACGCAGCCCATGGTTTCCACGAGCTTCGTCTTGGCAAGGCCCGGCACGCCGACAAGCAGCGCGTGGCCGCCGGAGAGCACGGTCACCAGCGCCTGCTCGATCACCTTCTCCTGCCCGAAGATCGCCTTGCCGATCTCGGCGCGGGCGCGCACGAGATTTTCGGAGGTATCCTCCGCCATCCGCACAAAGGAGGCCGCGAAATCCGCCGGCTCTGCCGGGTTGGTCGATCCTTCGCGCATCTTTGTCATCTCCATGGTCGAGGGTAGATCAGGTCGAGGGTAGATCAGGTCTTGAAAGGAGCGGCGGGAGGGCCGACACTCCGGCATCCCTCACGGTCAATCTGGAACGCTCTCGCCCGAACGGCAATGGATGAAAGGCATCGCCGCGTCATTTCGCCCACAATTGTTCGTGTTATTGCTGCAAGCACCGCTTTCGAGACTGCAGCTTTTGTCAGGGAAAACCGCATTCGAAGGCGCAAACATGGCAAGGCAAAGGCAGGCTTCCCGCAAACGGGCTTTTCCTTTGGCGCGCGAGCCCCTAAATCTTCCGGGGAAGCGAGGTCCGAATGCCAGAGCCGGTTCTTTCCAGCGATGTTCTTCCCAAACGCTTTCTGGAAGCGGCGGCTGAACACGCCGGCAAGCGCATGCCGCCGGTGGAACGCTGGAACCCGGATTATTGCGGCGAGATCGACATGCGGATCGCGCGCGACGGGCGCTGGTTCTATATGGGCACGCCGATCAATCGCCTGCCGCTGGTGAAGCTCTTCGCCACGATCCTGCGCCGTGACCCCGAGCGCTATGTGCTGGTGACACCCGTCGAACGCGTCGGCATCCTCGTCGAGGACGCGCCGTTTCTCGCGGTCGAGAAGGAGCGGGTCGTCGGCGAAAACGGTGCAACGCTCGCGTTCCGCACCAATCTCGACGAAATCATCGTCGCGGGGCACGATCACCCCATGCGATTCGAGCTTGATGAAACCGGAGGGTTGAAACCCTACGTCCACGTGCGCGGCGACCTCTGGGCACGACTGACGCGTTCTCTCGCGCTCGACCTCATCGAGATGATGGTTCCGGATGATCACGGCAGGCTGGGCATTCTGGTGGCAGGCGCATTCTTTGCCGTGCCTGATCTCGCGGAAGTGCCGCGACCATGATGCCCCCCGTTACAGCGCGTCTTGTCACCCCAGCCGACGCTGCAGAGCCCTTCCGGGTGCGCGCCGGGCAGGTGCTGCTCCCTGAACCGCTGGCTCCGGATGAGGATGCCGCCCGCTTCGGCTGCCATGTCATCGCCGGCATGCCGGCCGAGAAGCATTTTTTCGACACCGCAAAGCCGGCGGCAATCCTCTATCCGGTGGTCGCCCGCCCGGAAGGGCTCTCGATCCTGCTGACCGAGCGGGCCGGGCATCTCAAGACCCACGCCGGGCAGGTCGCCTTCCCCGGCGGCCGGATCGAGGCCGGCGAAAGCGCGCTGGAGGCCGCGCTTCGTGAGGCGGAGGAGGAGATCGGCCTTGCGCGCCAGCACGTTGCGCCCGTCGGCTTTCTGCCGCCCTATTATTCGGGCACCGGTTTTCGCGTCCAGCCGTTGGTGGCGCTGATCGACCCCGCAGTGATGCTGACGCCTGACCCGTCCGAGGTGGCGCGGATTTTCGAGGTTCCCCTCGATCACGCGATGAATCTCGCGCATTATCGCCAGTCGACGATCTACTTCCGCGGCCGCGAGCGGATTTTCTATATCCTCGACCACGAAGCGGCGTATATCTGGGGCGTTACGGCCGGGATCATGCGATCCTTTGCCGAGCGATTTTGAAGGGATTTCAGCGCTGCCATGGGACGCGTCATTTTCGAGCTTTCCGGGTTCTTTTTCCTGCCGTTTCTGGCCTATGCCGCGTTCCTGGTCTGGCAGCAGAAGCATCCGCGCGCAGCCCGGCAGATCCTCACCAAACGGGCCTTGCAGATCCAGGCGCTGATCGGCCTCATCTGCGTCGTGATGGCCTTGCTGGTGCTGGGCCTGAATGATCCGCACCGCACCGGAGGCTATGCACCAGCTGTCTTCAAGGATGGAAAGCTGGTGCCGGGGCGGGTCGAGTGATCGACGCGGATGCGCTGGCGCGCGTCCGGGCGCTGATCGCTGAGCCGGTTCTCGCGGGCGTTCTGGGCGTTCTCAATCCAGCGGGTGAGGAAACGCGGGTCGTCGGCGGCGCCGTGCGCAACGCGCTGCTCGGCATTGCGGTTCAGGATGTCGATCTCGGCACGACGATGGCGCCGGAAGAGGTTTCACGCCGCGCGAAGGCCGCCGGCTGGCAGGTGGTGCCAACGGGGATCGAGCACGGCACGCTGACGCTGGTGCAGGCCGGTCGCAGCTTCGAGGTCACGACTCTGCGGGAGGACATCGAAACCGACGGGCGGCGCGCGGTCGTGCGCTTCGGGCAGGATTTCACCCATGATGCCGCCCGGCGCGATTTCACGATCAATGCGCTCTCGATGGGGCCGGACAGCGTGCTCCACGATTATTTCGGCGGGGCTGCTGATCTCGCGGCGCGGCGCGTGCGGTTTATCGGCGATGCCGACCAGCGCCTCAGCGAGGATTACCTGCGTGGCCTCCGGTTCTTCCGTTTCAGTGCCGCTTACGGCAGCGGACAGCTCGATCCGGCCGGGTTCGCGGCCGTGCTGCGGCACCGGCAGGGCTTCGCGCAGCTTTCGCGCGAGCGCGTGCGTCAGGAAATGCTCAAGCTGCTGATGGCGGAGCGTGCGCTGCCGGTGATCGAACAGGCGGAAACCGAGGGAATTCTGAGCGAGATCCTCGGATTTGTGCTCGATGTCCGGGCTTTCACGCAGGCTTTGAGGTTTGCCGGGCCGGTGAATGTTGATCTTGATGCGATGGCGCGGTTGGCCGCGCTTGCCGGGCCCCACGCGGGGGACGAGGCCGCGCTCTGGCAGGGACGACTCCGGCTGTCCAATGCTGAAATCAAGGCGCTCAATCGCTATGCGCAAGCGGTTGCCTGTGAGCCCGCTTCCCCGCGGCTGCTCCGTTACCGGTTCAGTGAACAGGCGCTGCCCGCGCTGGTGCTGCGCGCCGCAATGCGGGTTGATCCGGAGCATGAGCTTCCAGAACGGCTGACGGAGGCGCACAAACCGGCACCGGAATTTCTGATCACGGGGGCGGATATCGTCGCGGCCGGTGTTTTACCCGGCCCGAGGGTCGGTAAAATTCTGGCGCGCATCGAAGCGGACTGGATTGCAGCGGGCCTCCCGGCGGACCGGGAAGCCCAAAGGCGATTTCTGGAAGCGGCGGTCGACCAGCAGCGCTGATCGTGCTTTTCCTCAATCCTTTTTGTCTTCCTTGTCGTCCTCGTCTTCGTCCTTGTCGTCCTCATCTTCGTCTTCGTCTTCGGCGTTCTCTTTATCGTCTTCCTCGAACTCAACGGCTTCGAGGCAAATGGCCGGAAGCTTCTCACGGTGGAAAACTTCGGCCACCTCCGCAAACCACACGCACTCGACCTGATCGCCATCGCTCAGAACGGTCATCGCAGGGCCGCCCGACTTAACCTGTACCACATCGCCGATATTGAACATGTGCCTCTCCCTTGTTGGCGACTCAACGCTATCGACGCTGCGTGACAGGTTTAATGCCAGCCGGCTTACGGCCAGCGCACGCTCGGCGGCATCGAGGAGAGGATCGACTCAATATTGCCGCCGGTTTTCAGCCCGAAGATCGTGCCGCGATCATAAAGCAGATTGAACTCGACATAGCGCCCGCGCCGCACCTGCTGCTCGTGCCGATCCGCCTCTGTCCAGCTTTTCCCGATGTTGGCGCGGAGGATCGGCATATAGGCGCCAAGAAACGCCTCGCCGACGGCTTGCGTGAACGCGAAGTCCGCCTCCCAGTCGCCAGCGAGATAATCGTAGAAAATGCCGCCGATGCCGCGCGGCTCGTCGCGGTGCTTGAGGTGGAAATACTCGTCGCACCAAGCCTTGTAGCGCGCATAATCCTGCCCGTGGGCGTCGCAGGGCGCCCTCATCGCCGCATGGAAGGCGCGGGCATCGGCGTCTTCCTGCGTCCGTCGCCGGTCGAGCACGGGGGTCAGGTCCGCGCCGCCGCCGAACCAGGCCTTCGAGGTCACGACGAAGCGCGTGTTCATGTGCACCGTCGGCGCGTTCGGGTTCCACGGGTGCGCGATCAGCGAGATGCCGGTGGCGGCAAAGCGCGGGTCTTCCGCCGCACCGGGGATCTGCCCCGCGAATTCCGGCGCGAAGGTTCCGTGGACATGGCTGACATGAACGCCGGCCTTCTCGAACACCCGGCCGCGCAGCATGCCCATCCGGCCGCCGCCGCCGGGCGTGCCATCATGGTTGGTGCGCTCCCAGGGCTTGAACTCGGCCTTGCCGGGCGCGCCCGCCTCATCGAAGAACGGCCCCTGGGCTTCCCGTTCGATGGCTTCGAAGGCGTCGATGATTCGCGCCTGAAGGCTCATGAACCACGCCGAGGCGCGCTCGCGGCGGGATGTCACGGTGCTATCCTCGATCAGTGACATCGTGTCATCCTTCTTTCGGTTCATCCTGATCCGGCAATGGGCCCGCCGGTCACGAGGCTGGCATTGGCCTGAGGGGCGGGAAGGCGTCAAGCTGCCGCAGTCCTTCCGCCAGGATTATTCCGCCGGCAATGGCGATGTTGAGTGAGCGCATCCCGGCGCGAAGCGGGATCGTGATCCGGTGGTCGCACGCGGCGTGAACCGCCTCCGGCACGCCCGCACTTTCCCGACCGAGCATGAGGATATCGCCCGGCAAAAACATGAAATCGAGATAGTTTTCGCTTGATTTCGTCGTCGCGAGCACGAGGCGATGCCCGTTCTCCCGGCGCCAGCGGTCGAAATCCGGGAAGGAGCGGTGCCGCCGGATTTCGACGCTCGCGAGATAATCCATGCCGGCGCGGCGCAGGTTCCGGTCCGAGACATCAAAGCCCGCGGGCTCGATGAGATCGACGGGAATGCCGAGGCACGCCCCGAGCCGGAACAGCGTTCCGGCGTTCTGGGGAATGTCCGGCTCATAGAGTGCCAGCCGCAGGACGGCGCCTGCAAGCGAATTTTCCGTTTGATTGACCATGGTTGGGGGGTCTAACGAGGTGGAAGGGGATGGACAAGCGGCAACGACGATGCCATTGAGCCATGAATTCAGGATCGTTCCAAACTCCGGTCTGATGCAAGGCTTCGCCGAGAACAGGCGAGGCACCCTGCGGCGAAGGCCAGCCCGGTGATGCCGGGCTTTTGCGCAGGGCATCTGGAGTGTGGAGCGTCTGGCTTGTCAAACCCGTCAACCCGGACTTGGGGGGCGCTGGCGGGGCTGAGCGATGAGGAAGGACTGACAACGTGGCTGATCAATCGATGAGCGAACCGAACCGCCGTGATTTCCTGCTGCTCGCGACCGGCGCTGCCGGCGCTGTTGCCGCTGGGGGCGCCGTGTGGCCGCTGATTTCGCAGATGATGCCGGATGCCTCGACGATCGCGGCAGGTGCCCCGGTCGAGGTCGACCTCGCGCCGATCGGCGAGGGCAAGGCGATCACGCTGAAATGGCGCGGCAAGCCGATTTTCGTCCGGCACCGCACGAAGGCCGAGATCGAATCCTCCCGCAAGGAAGATTCCCTGATCACGATCGATCCGGAAGCGGATTCGAAGCGTGTGAAATCCTTCGAAGGCAAGGCGCAGGACCAGTGGATTGTCGTTTACGGCAGCTGCACCCACCTCGGCTGCGTTCCGACCAGCTTCGCCGGCGATTTCGGCGGCTGGTATTGCCCGTGCCACGGCTCGCACTACGACAACGCCGGACGCATCCGCCGTGGCCCGGCCCCGAAGAACCTCTTCATCCCGGATTATGCTTTTCTGTCCGGTTCCAAGATCCGCATCGGCTGACGTTTGGCGTGAACGATTTCCGGACGAACGATGTTCGGATGACAGATTTCAAGGTGAGACACGAGAATGGCTGAGCATCATTCCTCCTATGTGCCCTCGACGGGCATCGAGCGCTGGCTCGACGCGCGCCTGCCGATCATCCGGCTGATGCACGATTCGGCGGTTTCCTACCCGGTTCCGCGCAACCTCAACTACTTCTGGACCTTCGGCGCGATCCTGATGTTCATGCTGGTCGCCCAGCTTGTGACCGGCATCGTGCTGGCGATGCACTACACGCCGCATGTCGATTTTGCCTTCAATTCGGTCGAAAGCATCATGCGCGACGTGAATTATGGCTGGTTGCTGCGCTACATGCACGCCAACGGCGCCTCGATGTTCTTCATCGCGGTTTACGTCCATATCGCGCGCGGCATGTATTACGGCTCCTACAAGGCGCCGCGCGAAGTGCTGTGGATCCTCGGCGTGGTGATTTTCTTGCTGATGATGGCGACGGCGTTCATGGGCTACGTGCTGCCGTGGGGGCAGATGAGCTTCTGGGGCGCGACCGTGATCACCAACCTGTTCTCGGCGGTGCCGGTGGTGGGCGAGGCGATCGTGACCTGGCTCTGGGGCGGCTATTCGGTCGATAACCCGACGCTGAACCGCTTCTTCTCGCTGCATTACCTGCTGCCGTTCATGATTTTCGGCGTCGTGATCCTCCACGTCTGGGCGCTGCACCACGTCGGGCAGAACAACCCGGCCGGTGTCGAGGTCAAGAATGTCGCCAAGGACACGATGCCCTTCACGCCGTTCGCGACCGTGAAGGACCTCTTCGCGATGGTTGTCTTCATGATCTTCTTCGCGTGGTTCGTGTTCTATCAGCCGAACTTCCTCGGCCATGCCGACAACTACATTCCGGCAGACCCGCTGAAGACCCCGGCGCATATCGTGCCGGAATGGTACTTCCTGCCGTTCTACGGCATCCTGCGGGCCATCCCCGATAAGCTCGGCGGCGTTATCGCCATGTTTGCCTCGATCGCGGTGCTGGCCTTCCTGCCCTGGCTCGATACCTCGAAGGTCAAGTCCGGCCGTTACCGCCCGACATTCCGGATCTTCTTCTGGATCTTCGTGGTTGTGACGATCCTCTTGGGCTACACCGGCTCGCAGCCGACGGACAAGGTCGTGCTCAGCCTTGGCGGGCGGACGATC
Source organism: Beijerinckiaceae bacterium (assembly GCA_009773635.1). GTDB lineage: Bacteria > Pseudomonadota > Alphaproteobacteria > Rhizobiales > Beijerinckiaceae > Rhabdaerophilum. Next base: position 63,529 of record WSYC01000005.1, read on the forward strand.
CTCGACATGGTCGGCTTCGCGCAGATCCTGACGGTGATGTACTTCGCTTATTTCTTCGTCGCGCTGCCACTGCTTGGCCTGTTTGAAAAGCCGAAAGCTGTTCCGGCGTCGATCGCGGACTCGGTCCTCGGCGATAGCGCTGCGGCCCACAAGTGAGATGAGACGGGAAGAAGGAACTGCCAAGATGACAATCGCTTCTCGCTCCCTGATCGCTGCTCTCGCCATTGCCGGTCTGGCAACGGCCGGCTCCTCCGCTCTTGCGGCGGGCGGAAACGAGCACCCGCCGGCCCAGAAATGGACCTTCTCCGGGCCGTTCGGCACCTATGATCGCGCCCAGCTCCAGCGTGGGTTCAAGGTCTACAAGGAAGTCTGCGCCGCCTGCCACGGCCTCGAAAAAGTATCGTTCCGCAATCTCGCGGAAGCGGGCGGTCCGGGGTTCACGGCAGGGCAGGTCAAGACCCTTGCCGCCGATTACAAGATCAAGGACGGTCCGAACGAGAGCGGCGACATGTTCGAGCGCCCCGGTCGCCCGTCGGATCGCTTCCCCAGGCCGTTCGCGAATGACGAAGCCGCCAAGGCCTCCAACAACGGCGCCGTGCCGCCGGATTTCTCGGTGATCGCCAAGGCCCGGACGTATGAGCGCGGCTTCCCGATGTGGGCGATCGATATCGTCACCCAGTATCAGGAGCAGGGCGTCGACTATATCACCGGTTTGATGACTGGCTATGTCGCGCCGCCTGCGGGTGTGAAGGTCGAGGACGGGCTGCACTGGAACACGTACTTCCCGGGCAACAAGATCGCCATGGCGAACCCGCTCATCGGGTTGTTCGACGATTCCGGCAAGGCCAGCGATCCGGGCTTCTATACCGACGGCACACCGGTGACGCGTGAGCAAGTGGCCCGCGACATCTCCGCCTTCCTGATGTGGGCCGCCGAGCCCAAGCTCGAGGAACGCAAGCAGATCGGGGCCAAGGTCATGCTCTGGCTGATCCTGCTGGCGGGCCTGCTCTACTTCACCAAGAAGCGCATCTGGTCCCGCCTCGAAGGCGCGCATTGATCGCTTTTCTCGGAATGCGACGCAAGAAGGGGCCTTACGGCCCCTTTTTTATGGCTGCCTTGCCCGTGCTGAGCGCTTTCGCGCTTTGAGGTCAGCCCCTTCTTTGGCAGCATCGTGCCGGGTATTTTCAGGACTGGGATCAACATGCAATCTCTTCGTGACGCCATCCGCACCATCACGGATTATCCCAAGCCGGGCATCCAGTTCCGGGATATCTCGACGCTGCTGGGCAATCCGCGGGCGTTCCGGCGGGCGGTCGACGAGCTGGTGCAACCTTACGCGGGAGCCCGCGTCGACAAGGTTGCGGGGATCGAGGCGCGCGGCTTCATCCTCGGCGGCGCGATCGCGCATCAGCTCTCCTGCGGCTTTGTGCCCATCCGCAAGAAGGGCAAGCTGCCGCATCAGACCGTTTCGATTTCCTACGCGCTGGAATACGGCACTGACGAGATGGAAATCCACCTCGATGCGGTCGAGAAGGGCGAGCGTGTGATCCTCGTTGATGACCTCATCGCGACCGGCGGCACCGCGACCGCCGCCGTGCAATTGCTCCAGAAGCTCGGCGCGGAGGTCGTGGCGGCGTGCTTCGTGATCGATCTGCCGGAACTCAACGGTCGCCGCAAGATCGAGGCGCTCGGCGTTCCCGTGCGGACGCTGGTGGCGTTCGAGGGGCATTAAAACCGGTTCAGGCGATCCGTTCCGCCCGCGACAGCAGGTCCGGCAACCGGTCGATGATATCAGCAAGCTCCTGATCGAGATGGCCGAGCAGCTCGGTCCAGTCATCATAGTGATGAAGTTCGCGCGCGCCGTCCGAGATGCCGCGCAGGCCGATCAGCGGCACCCCGAACTGCTGGCACGCCCGCAGCGTCGCGAAGCTTTCCATATCGACCATATCGGCATCGACGCCCACATAGGCCGCGCCGGAGACGATACTGCCGCCGGTCGAGAGCCGCGCGGCGGGGATATCCGGCAGGCGGACGGGCAAGGTGATCTCTGGCGGATGATCGAGAAAGGGCGTCACACCCTTGGCAAAACCGAGCGGGGAGGCATCCATATCCCGATAGGAGACAGAGGCGACCTGATAGACCTTGCCCTGTTCGAGCGTGTTCGAGCCCGCGGAGCCGAGGCTGAGCACGTAGTCAGGCAAGGCGCCGAGATCGAGGCAGGCTTCGAGCGCGCGGGCAGCCCCGATCGCGGCCTCGATCGGGCCGACGCCGGTGTTGACCGGTGTGATTCGCGCGCGCAGCGCCGGGCCGTATTCGGCCTCCGTCGCCATCAGCACCAGCAGGCGCGTTCCGGCAGCATGCAACAGGGGCGGCGGGTGGCGCTTCATCTCAGGTTCGGGCCTCCCAGAGCACCGCGCCGGTGAAGGCGAAGACCGGCTGGCCGTGCTGGTTCAGCGCGTAATTGCGCTGCGTGACGATGCCCCAGCCTGGCTTCGAGGCCGAGCGGCGCGCATCGAGCACGCGGGCGTAGTAAGTGAGGGTGTCACCGGCCAGAACCGGCTTGATCCAGACGAGATCGGTGAAGCCGAAGCCGGGCCCGCGCCGGGGCAGCGGGCCGCGCGCCTCATGCGCCTGCCAGAAATCGATGACGGTGCGCATCCATCCCGCAGCGGTGTGCCAGCCCGAGGCAGCAAGACCGCCGAAATGCGTCGCTTTGCCCGCGGCTTCGCTAAGGTGGAATGGCTGCGCGTCAAACGAACGTGCAAAGCGGATGATCTCATCCGCGGAGAAATGGTGCGCGCCAAACCGGCGGAGCGCACCGGGTTCGATCTCTTCGACAAAGCCGAAAGGGTCGCCGTTGGTGGTGGGGACGAAATCCTCGACAGGGGGACGGGTGAGGTTCGGCACTGGCTCCGGTGCGATACTGCCGGGCTCGCTGAGCCCGATCATGATCAGGTTGATCTGTTCAAGGACGCGAACCCCGTCCTGATTGTCGAGTTCGAACCGGAAGTTGACAAAACCTCGATCCGGCTTGGTCGTGGAGGCGCGCCGATCGAGGATCGTCATCCGCCCGGACAGCGTATCGCCAGCCCGGACCGGCGCGGACCACTTCAGGCTGGAGACGCCGGGTGAGCCCATGCCGGCGGATTTCAGGATGAAATGATCGATCATCATCCGCATGTTGAGCGCGGCGGTATACCAGCCGGAGGCGATCAGTCCGCCGACGCGGACTGCTTGCTCGGAGGCGCCATCAAGGTGCATCGGCTGTGGGTCGAAGTCGCGGGCGAAGGCCAGCATGCCCGCCTCGGTGACGGTTATCGGGCCATAGGCCTCTGACGTGCCGGGGATGAAATCCTCGAAGTGCCTGAGATCACCCTGCATGACCGGCTCCCGTACGCCTGAGGTGGTTTAGTTGGCGAACCGGAAGTGCAGCACATCGCCGTCGGCGACGACATATTCCTTGCCTTCGAGGCGGAATTTTCCGGCCTCGCGCGCGCCGGCCTCACCCTTGAAGGCGACATAGTCGTCGTAGGCCACCGTTTCGGCGCGGATGAAGCCCTTCTCGAAATCGGTATGGATCACGCCGGCAGCGGCGGGGGCTTTTGTGCCGGTTTCGATGGTCCAGGCGCGGGCTTCCTTCGGGCCTACCGTGAAATAGGTGATGAGCCCGAGAAGCGCGTAGCCCTCCCGGATGACGCGGTTGAGACCGGGTTCAGCAAGGCCGATGGCATCGAGGTAATCCTTCTGCTCGGCAGCATCGAGCACGGCGATCTCGCTCTCGATCTTGGCGGAAACGACGACGGCGCGTGCACCTTCCTCCTTCGCGCGGGCGAAGACCTTGGCGGTGAAGGCATTGCCCTTGTCCGCCGAGGCTTCCTCGACGTTGCAGACGTAGAGAACGGGCTTCGAGGTCAGCAAGCCGAGCATCTCGAAAGCCTTCTTCTCGGTCGGCTTGACCTCGACGAGACGGGCCGGCTTGCCCTCGCGCAAGAGCACCAGCGCGCGGCTCATGAGGTCGAAGGCTTCCTTGGCCTCCTTGTCGCCGCCCTTGGCCTTCTTCTCGATCGGGATGATGCGCTTCTCGAGGCTGTCGAGATCGGCGAGCATCAGCTCGGTTTCGATCGTCTCGATATCGGCGACCGGGTTGATCTTGCCCTCGACATGCGTGATATCGCTGTCCTCGAAGCAGCGCACGACATGCGCGATGGCGTCGCATTCGCGGATATTGGCGAGGAACTGATTGCCGAGGCCTTCGCCCTTCGATGCGCCGCGCACGAGGCCGGCGATATCGACGAAGGTGAGCCGCGTCGGGATGATTTCCTTTGAACCCGCGATCTTGCACAGCATCTCCAGCCGGTCATCGGGCACGGCGACATCGCCGACATTGGGCTCGATGGTGCAGAACGGGTAGTTCGCGGCCTGCGCGGCGGCGGTCTGGGTCAACGCGTTGAAGAGGGTCGATTTGCCGACATTCGGCAGCCCGACGATACCGCATTTGAAGCCCATGACCTGTTCCGTTCCGATGTTTGCAAGGAGTATGCGGCCTTTTCAGCCGCAGGGGTGTTGCTGTCTAGTCTTTTTTCGGTTTTGGCGCAGCGGTTTCGGCTTTGCTGGCATCCGCCTTGCCAATCTCTGTCTTGCCATGCCCGCGCGCTTCCATCGCAAGGTGCACGCGTGTCTGGAACAGCGCGGCATCGCCGCCCACCATCAAGTCGGCGAAATCCGCACAGGCATCGCAGAGGTCTTCCACCCACGGGCCTTCCGCCTTCGCGAAATCGTTGAGCACATAGGCATGCACCAACGCCTTGTCGCCGGGATGGCCGATGCCGAGGCGGATGCGCGGATAGTCATTGCCGCAATGCGCGGTGATCGAGCGCAGGCCGTTATGGCCGGCGTTGCCACCGCCGGTCTTGATCCGCAGCTTGCCGGGCGGCAGATCGAGTTCGTCATGGAAGACGAAAACCTGATCGAGCGCGATCTTGTAGAAATCCATTGCCGCCCGTACCGCGCGGCCGCTTTCGTTCATGAAGGTCGCGGGCTTGAGCAGCACCACCTTCTCGCCGTTGAGGGTAGCTTCGCTCGCCTCGCCCTGGAAACGGGATCGCCACGGCGCAGCGCGCCAGCGCCGATGGATCGCATCGAGCGCCATGAAACCGATGTTGTGCCGATTGCCGGAATAGCGGGCTCCGGGGTTCCCAAGGCCGACGAGAAGCTGCATCGCCACGCCCTCATGAAAAAAGGATCGCGGCGCGAGGCGCCGCGATCCGTCAAAAGCCTCAGGCCTCTGCTTCGCCCTTCGAGCCGCCGGCCGGAACGATCGTCGCGATCGTGACGTCCTTCTCGTGGCTGATGAGCTTGGCGCCAGCCGGCAGGGAGATGGCCGAAACATGGATCGAATCGCCGATCTTCGCCGTGGAGACGTCGACATCGATGTGATCCGGGATGTTCTCGGCAGGCACCATGAATTCAAGGCTGTGATGCACGAGGTTGAGCGCGCCGCCAGCCTTCAGGCCCGGCGAGGCTTCCTGGCCGATGACATGGACCGGGACTTCGACCTTGACCATCGAACCTTCGCCGAGGCGCAGGAAATCGACGTGCATCGGGAAATCGCGGACGACATCGAGCTGATAATCGCGCGGGATGGCGCGGATCTTCTCGCCTTCAACATCAATGGTGAACAGCGTGGTGAGGAAGTGGCCGGCGTAGATCAGCCGGTTGGTTTCCTTGAAATCGAGCGTGATCGACACGGGCGCCTGACCGCCGCCGTAAATAACGGCCGGAACGCGGCCTTCACGACGAACAGCACGGGCGGCCCCCTTACCGGCCCGCTCACGGCGCAGGGCCGAGAGGTTCTTAATAGTGGACATTGGTCTCTCCAAACAAAAACAGGAGCTATCGCGCCACTTTTTGAGTGGCGTCAGCCCCGAGCGTCATGCCGCTTCCTCCAAGGGTGTAGGTCGGCACGCGCGTGCTTAACGGAAAAGGTGGGGCAGGGCAAGAGTTCCACCGGGCAAGAGTGCCCCTGAACATGAGTGCCCCCGGCGCGGTGGCCCTATGTCGGGCGCACGGGATAACCGTCTTTCTTGATCATCTGCCAGTTCTCATAAAACAGAAGCCCGTCCTGACGCGGCAGTACCTTCACCTGCCGTGTATCGCCCCAGACGTGGCTGACATGGTTGCGAAAGGGCGTGTAGAATCCGAGCGAGGTCCAAGCCTGCGCCGTCCCGCCATTGAGCCCCATCAGCGAGCGGGCGGCAGCCTCGAGAAACCCCCAACCCTTCGAGCCACCCGCTACCCGGCAACCGGCGAAATAGATCATCGCGCTCGGCAGGAAGAGATTGTCGAAGCCCTTGTTGTAGAACTGGGTGTACCAGGTGTCGCGGTTGATCCATTCCTTGCCGAAAAGGATCACGCCCTTGTTGCCGTGTCCGGTAAAAATGGCGTTCTGGAAGCGGATACCCTGCTGGATCAGCGACTGCATTTCCGCACGCATGCGTGCATGTCCCTCGCCGACGTTGAGGACGAGCGAGTTTTCTTCCTTCTCGCGGGCGAACCAGCGCGTCTGGCGGCTGGTGACATCGTTGATGATCAGCAATCGGTATTTGGTCTGCTCGCTCATCGCTTAATCCTTTCGCGGCGCGAAGTGCCGGCTCCGGTGAGCACGGGAGTGCGAATCTTCGCGAAAGGAGATGAGCGAGGCTGTGCGCACCGGCACAGCGATATCGTTTCAGGACCGCCGGCGAATTGTGATAAAAAAATAAGGATGGAGCGATATAATACTTTGATTCGGCTCTATATTCTCGTGTCCTGGCGGCATTCAACTGGAAAGGCTTCACTTATGTCCGCATCAAAACTCCGTATCCTCTTTCTGGCGGGCCTTGTCGCACTTTTCCCGGCGGTTGCTGTCGCAAAATCCTACACCATTCCGGACCCGAACCCGGTTGCCGTGGTGACCATCCCGGATGATTGGGAAACCACTGTGATCCCCAAGGGAATCGAGGTCGAATCCGAGGACGAGGAAATCTACATCGCGATCGAGGTCATCGAGGTCGCCAAGGTCGACAAGGCGATCGAAGAGGCGATCAACTGGCTCAAGAGCAAGGATGTGGTGGTGGATGCCGCCACGCAAAAGCAGGCCGATATTACCATCAACGGCATTCCCGGCTTTGAAGTGCAATGGACCGGCAAGGACGCGGATGGGCCGACCAACGTCAGCCTGACCCTGCTTGTCACCAGCGAGAGCAAGGGCCTCATGGTGACCTATTGGGCGTCACCGGAAGGCGAAAAAGACAACATGAAGGCGCTCAAGGGCATCATCGAGAGCCTGAAATCGGTGAAGTAAATTCCCGGCCACGCAACCGAAACGAGCCGCAGGTCAACGCCTGCGGCTTTTCATGTCAATCGAACAGGCTCGACACACTCTCTTCGCTCGCGGTGCGGCCGATGGCCTCGCCGATCAGCGACGCCACCGAGATCACCCGGATGTTTTTCGCTACCCGCACGGCTTCGGTTGGCTGGATCGTGTCGGTGACGACGAGCTCCTTGAGCTTCGATGCCGTGATGCGCGCAACTGCGCCGCCCGAGAGCACGCCATGCGTGATATAGGCGGAAACATCGGTTGCGCCATTCGCCAGCAGTGCCTCTGCTGCGTTGCATAGCGTGCCGCCGGAATCGACGATGTCATCCACCAGAATGCAGGAATAACCGGTGACATCGCCGATGATGTTCATCACTTCCGATTCGCCGGCGCGCGGGCGGCGCTTGTCGACAATGGCGAGCGGGGCGTTGATGCGGTTGGCGAGTGCGCGGGCGCGCACCACGCCGCCGACGTCCGGCGAGACAACCATCACCTTGCCGGCCTCGAAACGCGTCTTGATGTCGTTGACCATCACCGGCGCCCCGAAGAGATTGTCGACCGGCACGTCGAAAAAGCCCTGGATCTGCGCGGCATGGAGATCGAGCGTCAGCACGCGGTCCGCCCCGGCGTGCGTGATCAGGTTCGCGACCAGCTTGGCCGAAATCGGCGTGCGCGGCGCGGATTTGCGATCCTGCCGGGCGTAGCCGAAATAGGGAATCACCGCCGTGATGCGCTTGGCCGAGGAGCGGCGCAAGGCATCGGTGATGATGAGCAGTTCCATCAGGTGGTCATTGGTGGGGAAGGCGGTCGACTGGATGATGAAGACATCCTCGCCGCGCACGTTCTCCTGAATTTCGACGAAGATCTCCATGTCCGCGAAGCGGCGGACCTGACATTTCGCCAGCGGCTGGCGCAGATAGGCGGCGATGGCTTCCGCCAGCGGACGGTTGGAATTGCCCGCGACGAGTTTGATCTTGTCCATGCTCACGCTTTCCCCGGGCTGGTGCCCGCTGTCGATGCCGATGGGCTTGCTGGTAGCGCGCCCGGGCGGATGTTTCAACATGACAGGCGTATAACATCACAGCCGAATCCGGCGACCATCCCGGAAATTCACCGATTCCGACCCACGTTGGCCCCACGTGCCTGAAACAGCGTCACTCGGCGGGTTCGACCTGCGCGACAGCCGGGGCCGCGCCGCTGGCATGGCGGACGAGATCATCGAGGCTCATCTGCGCGATCTGCCGCATCGCGGTTTCGTCGAGGGCAGACCACGGCGCTGATGGCGGCGCACTCATCTGCGCCGCGCCCTTGATGCGGGCGGCGCGCGTCTTGCCGTTCTCGGAGGCATCGAGCACCCAGGCAAAGCCGGTCTTGCCATCATCGGAGGCATAGGCATCAAGGTAGGTTTTCACCTTGAGGGTCGTCGGGCCACCGGCGCCGGCAACGACCTCGAAACCGCGTTTGCGCGCTTCCTGCGCCAACACAGCCTCGAATTTCTGCGCAAGCTCCGGTGCGGGGCCCTGAATGGGAAGGAAAGCAACCTGCGTGCCCGGCGCATTGGCTCCACCCGACGGCGCAAGGGCGGACATCGACGTCTGGCAGGCAGAAAGGCCGAGCGCGAGAATGATCACGGCCAGAAGCCGCTGACCCATGCCGCTGGCGCGCGGCGGGTTCAGGATATCTACCATTGAACGGCTCCCCGTCTGCCGGTCCGCCGGACGGACCTGTTCTTTAAGGTTTCTTAACCCTGATCATCCGCCGGGGAAAGAGGCGGGCGGTTCAACCGGGCGGCATGGTAAACAGCGGGCGTAGCGAAAATGCGCAAATCTCGACGTAATCGCCCTATTTCGGGCAGGGCGTGACGCTGCTCGCCCCCGTGGCCGCCGGCTTCCCGTTGATGAAGACCGACGAAGAGCCGGTGACGATCGTGCCGCCGCATCCGGTCTGACTGCCGACCGTGGCCGCGGGTCGACCGCCGATCGTCACGTTGGACGATCCGCCCTGCACCGCTGTCGGCCCTGCCGGATCGCCCTGACGTGCCGCGGGCGCGCGCTCGATCGTCACGTTCGGCGCGCCGATCAGCGGATCTGGCGGCTCGTTCGCGGCCCATGCCGGGAGGGCCGCAACGAGCGGGTGCAGGGCCAGGACGGGAACGAGGGCGAGAGCGAGAACAAGCGTGCGCATGCGGGCCTTCCGGCTAGATGGCTGGTGCACTCTATCAGTGTTTTTACCGGCCGGCACCCGATGCCGGGTTGATCAGCGGATCACAAGATCGAGGTTGCCGGCGTTGATCGCCTCCGCGCCGCTCTCGCCGACAAGATAGGTGCGCCCGAGGCACATCGCGGTTTCGCTCGTCGAATCCATCAGGATCATATGCGCGAACAGCACCATGCCGGGCGCAAGAACCCAGGGATTGCCGGCGTAGAACATCGGCCAATCCATCCACGACGGCGTGAATTTCGCGCCGAGTGAATAGCCGCAGGCGTTGAGCCGGTGCTGGCCGAGCCCGTGGGCATCGAAAACACCGGCATGCGCGGCGAAAACATCGCCGGCGATCTTGCCGGGCACCATCGCGGCCTGACAGGCATCAAGCGCCTCGCGCGCGGCAGCGTGATACGCCAGATGCCGCTTTGATGGCGCGCCAATGATATGCGTCCGCATGATCGCGGCGTGATAATGCCGGAAGGTGCCGGCGAATTCGAGGGTGAGCTGATCCTGCGCGTCGAGTTTCCGTCGCCCGGCCTTGTAGCGGCACAGCAGCGCATCCCCACCCGAGCCGATGATGAATTCGTTGGCAGGGTAGTCGCCACCGCCGGCGAAGATCGCGTTGTGCTGGGCGGCGAGGATTTCCCCTTCACCCGCTCCGGCGCGGGTTGCTGCAATCGCTGCGGCATCGGCGAGATCGGAGAGGCGGGCCGCCTCGTGGACGTAGACGATTTCCTCGGCGGATTTGACCGCCCGCAGCGCTGTCACGATTGTGGAGGTGTCCACCAGTGTCGCGAAGCCGTCGAAGGCGGCTTCGAGCTTCTTCCCGTTCGCATGGACGAGGCCGTAGCTCTCGAATTCGCAGCCGATCCGCTTGCCCGCGAGATCAAGATCGACAGCCAGCGCCTTGAGATCGAGCGCCGGATTGGCGCCAGCGCCGTCCTTCCAGATGCGGATATCCGTGAGATTGGACGTTCGTTCAGCCTGCCGCAGATCTGCCGAGCGCGTCAACAGGGCCATCGTGCCGTCGGCCTTGAGCACGAGACACTGGAAAAAGCAGAAGCCGAAAGTGTCGTAGCCCGTCAGCCAGAACATGCTCTCCTGCTGGAACAGGAAGAGCGCGTCGAGCTTTTCGGCGGCCATGCGCGCCGTCAGCGCGTCGCGGCGGCGGGTAAATTCGGCGGGGGTGAAGTGCAGGGCCATGTTCACATCCGATTTGTCGATAATTTGTCAACGTTATCGGATTGATGGGAAATGTCCACCCTAGGATTAGCATGCCGGACATCAGCCTGCACCGCACCGGCACAAACGAAAAACCCCGCTCCCCGGGGTCGGGAAGCGGGGCTCTGGACTGGTCCGGCGTTGCGGGCACCGGATCAGGTCGCAGCCTGGTTCAGGAAAGATCAGCCGCAAACCTTGCGGCGAACGACGACATAGCCGCCGACATAAGGGTCATAGATGCGCTTGCGGGCGATGTAGCACTCGGTATAGCCGACACCGACGAGGCCGATGCCGCCCCAATAGTGGTGGCCGCGCCAACGATGGTGACCGCCGTGATGGCCATGATGGCCGCCGTGATGGCCGCGCATGCCGTGGCCGCTGCGGGCTTCGGCGGCAGGGGCGAAAGCGACGGCCAGCGTGAGGGCGGCAGCCGCAGCGGTGAGGGTCTTGGTGAAGAGGTTCATGGTGGTCTCCTTGTGGTCGGGCCATCGGGGGGTGTGGCGGGCGACCTTTGCTTGGGGCATTGGGTTGCATTCGGGGTTCAGGCGCTGCTCGGGGGCGGGCAGTGATGAGAGATTACCGCCGGGCTTCCGGGTTGACGGTGCGCTGGCGCACCAGAGTGAAGCCTGAGGAGGAATTTTTTAATCGATCGAATATGGATGCTGCTTCACCCTGATTCTGTTCGACCAGCAGCGCTTCTCACCGCTTGAGACATAAAAAGCCCCGCTTCCGAGCGGTTCGGAAGCGGGGCCAGTCGAGGTGCGGGTGGGATGGGCAGAGGAAAGTCCCGCGCCTCAAACGAGACGGATAAGGGAGGGCCGGGAAGGGCTTATTCGCAGACCGTGCGGCGCACGATCACGAAGCGACCGCGATAGTCGTCCCAGACGCGCTCACGGACACGGTAGCAATCCGAGCCATGATAGCCGGCGTTGGCATTGCTGGCGGCGATCGCGGTGCCGACAACGGCGGCGCCGATCAGGCCGGCGGCGAGGAAGCCACCACGGCCCCAGCGGGCTTCGGCGGAAACGGGGGCGAAGGCGACGGCCATCGTGAGGGCGGCGGCAGCGGCGGCGAGGGTTTTCTTGAAGGTGGTCATCGGGGTGCTCCTGAGGGTTTGAATTCGGGTTCTGGGGGTGGGCACTGTCATCGGCGGTTTTCATTCCCGCCGGTCTTGTTTCGGCGATGTGTGGACCCTACGCCGTGCCCGCCGGGGTCGCGGTGCGTTGGCGCACATTTGAGAAATGCTGTTCGGGAATCGTCCCGGCACCTTTGCGGTTTGCCCGGGAGCCCCTATCTGTCGAAGACATGACACCGCGCCCGAAACCGCCCGGCTCCACCGCCGTGCCCGAACCGGAAGTCTTCGACGATGCGGTCGAGGGCGACGATGACGCGTCCGAAGGCGAGGGCGTGGCGGTCGGGGAGCCCGAGGCCGAAATCGAGGCGACACCGCAACGACTGGCCTCCGGCATGGCGGTGATCCGCACGTTCTGGGAGACCCTGCCGGGCTCGCCCGGTGTTTACCGCATGTTCAATCAAGAGGGTGAGGTCCTCTATGTCGGCAAGGCGCGCAACCTGAAGGCGCGCGTATCGACCTATGCGCGGGGTGATGCGCCGAACAACCGTATCGCCCGGATGATCGCCGAAACCGCCGGGATGGAGTTCGTCATCACGACGACCGAAACCGAGGCCCTGCTGCTCGAAACCAACCTCATCAAGCAGCTCAAGCCGCGCTACAACGTGCTGATGCGGGATGACAAATCCTTCCCGTACATCCTGATCGCGGGCGATCATGCCGCGCCGCAAATCCTCAAGCATCGCGGCGCACGCAATCGCAAGGGCGATTATTTCGGCCCGTTCGCCGCGGCGCAGGCGGTCAACCGCACGCTGAATGCGCTCCAGCGCGCCTTTTTGCTACGCACCTGTACGGACAGCTATTACGAGAACCGCTCACGGCCGTGCCTGCTGCACCAGATCAAACGCTGTTCGGCGCCGTGCACCGGCGAGATTTCGCTCGCGGATTATGCCTTGCTGGTCGACGAGGCGAAGGCCTTCCTCTCCGGCAAGAGCGGTACGATCCGCGCCAAGCTCGGTGCCGAGATGATGGCGGCGGCGGAGGAACTCGATTTTGAGCGCGCCGCACAGCTGCGCGACCGCATTTCCGGGCTTTCCACGGTGCAGGCCAATCAGGATATCAATCCGGCGGGCGTCGAGGAAGCCGATGTCTTCGCTGTTCATGCCGACGCCGGGCAGTTCTGTATCGAGGTGTTTTTCTTCCGCACCGGTCAGAACTGGGGCAACAAGGCGTATTTTCCGCGCGCCGACAAGGCGCTGGAGCCAGCGGAGGTGCTCGATTCCTTCCTCGGCCAGTTCTACGACGAGCGCCCGGCGCCCCGCCTCGTGATGCTGAGCGAGGACGTCGAGAATCGGGCGCTTCTTGCCGAAGCGCTCTCGATCCGTGCCGGGCATAAGGTCGAAATTCTCGTCCCGAAACGTGGCGAGAAGCGAGAAGCGGGATATGGTGCAGCATGCGCTCACCAATGCGCGCGAAGCCTCCGGGCGCCGCCTCGCGGAGACCGCAAGCCAGGCGAGATTGCTCGAAGGCGTTGCCGCCGCATTCGGGCTCGCTGCGCCACCGCGCCGGATCGATGTCTTCGACAATTCCCACATCTCGGGCACGAATGCCGTCGGCGCGATGATCGTTGCCGGCGCGCGCGGCTTCTCGAAAACCCACTACCGGACGTTCAACATCCAGTCGACCGAGATCACGCCCGGCGATGATTATGGCATGATGCGCGAGGTGATGACGCGGCGCTTCTCCCGGCTCATGAAGGACGCGCCGCGTGATGCGGCGTCCGAGGACCCCGAAGCCCTGCCGCAATGGCCGGATCTCGTGCTGATCGATGGCGGCAAGGGGCAGCTTGAGGCGGTCCGCGGTGTGTTCGGGGAACTCGGTATCGAAGGCGTGCCGCTTGTCGGTGTCGCCAAGGGGCCGGATCGCGATGCCGGGCGTGAGACGTTTTTTATTCCGGGGCGCGAACCGTTCAAATTGCCGCCGCGCGACCCCACGCTCTATTTTATCCAGCGCTTGCGCGATGAGGCGCACCGCTTCGCCATCGGCACGCATCGCGCCAAACGCAAGCGCGAGATGGGGAAGAACCCGCTCGATGAAATCACCGGCATCGGCCCCTCCCGCAAGCGGGCGCTGCTGCTGCATTTCGGCACGGCGAAAGCCGTCAGCGGCGCGAGCTACGCCGATCTCGCCAAGGTTTCGGGCATCAACGAGACGACGGCGCGGCTTGTCTACGATTTTTTTCACGAGAAGCAGGGCTGAGGACCAAAAGCCGGGATTGCACCGGAAATTGCGTGCTCGAAGCTTGACCACGCGCCCCCCGCATGGTGCTAAGACAGGGTAACACGGGAGATGGCTGCACTGTGACGACAAGGCGTGAACCGGCATGGAAGCGGCGGGTGGTCTCTTTGCCCAACCTGCTCACCTATGGCCGCATTCTGGCCATTCCGCTGATCGTCGGGCTGCTGTTCTGGCCGGGCGATGTGGCGATGCGCTGGTACGCGCTCGGCATTTACGCCCTCGCCGGAATTTCCGATTATTTTGACGGCTATCTGGCGCGCGTCTACGCGCAGCAATCCTCGCTCGGGCGCATGCTCGACCCGATCGCCGACAAGCTCCTGATCGCGGCTTGCCTCCTGATGCTGGTGTCGGATGGATCGATCCATTCCTGGTCGATCTGGGCGGCGATCGTGATCCTGAGCCGTGAAATCCTCGTCTCCGGGCTCAGGGAGTTTCTCGCGGAGGTGAAGGTGTCCGTCCCGGTCTCCAGGCTGGCGAAATGGAAGACCACGGCGCAGATCGTCTGCGTCGGCTTTCTCATCGCCGGTCCGGCGGGCGATGCCCTGTTGCCGAAGGGCTGGACGAGCGTGATCGGCATCATCCTCTTGTGGGTGGCGGCGATCCTGACGATCATCACCGGCTATGATTACATGAAGGCCTCGATCCGGCATCTGATGGATGACGATGCGGTGGAACCATGAAGGTGGGTGGGCTGTGAAAGTCGTCTATTTCGCCTGGCTGCGCGAGCGTGTGCAACGCCCCGAGGAAGAGATCGCCTTCCCGGCTTCGGTCGTGAGCGTGGCGGATGCGCTCGCCCATCTTGCGACCCTCGGCGAAAACTATGCCTATGCGTTTGAAAAGCCGGAGATCATCCGGGCCGCGCTCGACAAGAAGCACGTGAAGCCGGATGCGCCGATTGCCGGTGCGCGCGAGATCGCCTTCTTTCCGCCGATGACCGGCGGCTGAAGCCGGCTCAGCGGGGATGCCCGACACGAGGAATGCGCCGATGCCCCGCCTGACCATCCGGGTTCAGCCTGAGGATTTCGACCCCGCCCGCGAAGCCGAGGCGCTCGCGCATGGGCGGGCCGATGTCGGTGGCATCGTCACTTTCACCGGGCTGTGCCGTGATGAGGGTGGCGCGCTCGCAGCGCTGGAGCTTGAGCATTACCCGGGCATGGCGGAGGACGAACTCTCCCGCATCGCCGCAGAAGCTGCCGCGCGTTGGCCGCTGTTCGGCATCACCATCCTGCATCGGTATGGCCTCATCCGGCCGGGCGAGCGGATCGTGCTGGTGGTCTGTGCTGCCGCGCATCGCCGCGCAACTTTTGAAGCGGCTGATTTCCTGATGGATTTTCTCAAGTCGCGGGCACCCTTCTGGAAAAAGGAGCACCGGAAGGATGGATCTGCCAGTGAGTGGGTTTCTGCCAAGGACTCAGATGAGAGTTCGCTCCTGAGATGGTGAAAATAGTTGTCACAATGGCGGCAAATGCAAGATTTCAACACTTAATTAAATCAGAAGTTGCATAATTCTGGCTCTTCTAGAAAGGGCTGATAATGCCGATTGTAAAGCCGGAAAGACCGGGAGGCAGCGCAGAAAGCGATAGGCCGCTGCGCATTCTCATTGTGGATGATCAGCTTGTCGTTCGCGGCGCGCTTCGCTCGGCGCTCGACAAGCTCGAGCGCCCGATTCTGGTGATCGAAGCCGGGACGGGCGAAGAGGCACTCGGCATCATGCAGAATGCGCAGGTCGATGTTATTTTCTGTGATATTCAGCTCCCCGGCATTTCGGGGCCGGAAGCCTTGGCCCATGCCTATGGTGTGGCGGCGGAGCGGCCGTTCATGGTGTTGATGTCGACACGGCACACCTCCGAGTTCCGCGTGATCGGGCAGGGAATCGGGGTCTATGAATTCCTGGCCAAGCCCTTCAAGGCCTTCGATGTGCTCAATGCCATTGCCGCCTACGACCGGCTGCGACGCGTCACCCGCACGCTGCTGATCGACGACAGCGCCACCGCCCGCAAGCTGATGACGCGGATACTCGGGCGATCGCAGTTTCACATCGAGCTGC
This sequence comes from Beijerinckiaceae bacterium, assembly GCA_009773635.1. Taxonomy (GTDB): domain Bacteria; phylum Pseudomonadota; class Alphaproteobacteria; order Rhizobiales; family Beijerinckiaceae; genus Rhabdaerophilum. The sequence goes on from WSYC01000005.1 coordinate 79,729, forward strand.
ATGAGGCCGCGAGTGGCGCCGAAGCGATCAGGCTGGCGCATGCGACCGATTTCGATGTCATCTTCTGTGATTTCAATATGCCGGATCTCGATGGTGTCGAGACCGCAGGAAACCTGCTGCGGCTTAATCCGGCTGCGCAAATCGTGCTGATTTCAACGGAGCAGCAGGCGAGCATGGTGCGCTCGGCGCAATTTGTCGGCGCCTTCGCGTTTCTGAAAAAGCCGTTCGACGCCTCCGATGTCGATGCTGTCCTGCACGATGCCTTCGCGATCAAGCGCCCCAGCATCGCCAAGCCGACGCACGCCATCTTCTCCAACGAGGAGGCCGTGCGCGGGAGAGGCGGTGCCGCGAAGGCCGTCGGGAAGGCTCTCGGCGGGGCAGGCGTCGCCTGACCGCGCCGGGTTTCGTGTCAGGAGTCTCGCCGGGGTGTCAGCCGCCCCGGGCGTCTGCCGCGTAGTCTTCCATCAGCGTGCGGCTGATGTTGCCGGGCTTGAAGGTATAGGGGCCGATTTCGGACACCGGCGTCACTTCCGCCGCCGAGCCGGTGATGAAGCATTCGTTGAAGCCCGCGAGTTCCTCCGGCATGATCCGGCGCTCGATAACGTCCATGCCGCGCTTTTTCGCGAGCGCGATGACGGTCTGGCGGGTGATGCCGTTGAGGAAGCAATCGGCTGTCGGCGTATGGATCGACCCATCCTTGGTGAAGAAGATGTTCGCGCCGGTGCATTCGGCGACGCGGCCCTGCCAATCGAGCATCATCGCATCGGAATAGCCCTTCTTCTCCGCCTTGTGCTTGGAGATCGTGCAGATCATGTAGAGGCCGGCGGCCTTGGCATGGACGGGCGCGCACATCGGGTCCGGACGACGGTATTCCGCGATATCGAGGCGGATGCCCTTCATCTTGGTCTCCGGGTCGAACATCGAGGGCCAGGTCCAGGCTGCGATCGCGACATGGATCCGGTTGTTCTGCGCCGACACGGCCATCATTTCCGAACCACGGAAGGCGACCGGGCGCACATAGAGATCCCCGCCGCCATTTTTCGCGACGACCTCAGCCTTGGCGGCCTCGATCTCGTCCAAGGTATGGGGGATTTCGAAATCCATGATCCGTGCCGATTCGAAAAGGCGCTCGGTATGCCATCGGCTGTGATAAACCTTGCCGTTGTAGGCACGTTCCCCCTCGAAAACCGAGGAGCCATAGTGCAGGCCGTGGGTGAGGACATGGACCCGTGCATCGCCCCAGGCGACAATCTCGCCGTTCATCCAGATAAAGCCGTCGCGTTTGTCAAAGGGGATGATGGCGGGGGTAGTGGCGGTCGACATGGACGTGTCCTTCCTCGGGTTCCCGTTGCCCGGCGCCGTTGATCACGCCGGGGACGATGCTCCTTGAGATGTTCACCGCCGATTGGTGCTCCTGCTCCGCCGTGGCTTGCCATTCGGCAATGGATCAGGTTCAGAATTGGCTGCAAGCGAACTATCATTGCGCATCGATTGGCAATACGGGTAACAATGCATCGGAATTATGTCAACATCATTGACATAAATTTATACCGCTTCCAGGATGCTGGAGCCTTGGACAGGAACTCAACGCATTGAAAACCTCCGTGGAATTGACCTCGCCGGGTAAGATCGTCTCGCCCCTGAAGCGCGGGTCCGATGACGCCAGTGCGCAAGCGCCGAATGATGTCGATCTGATCGAGCTGCTGTTTTTCGCCTATCGTGATTTCGTGGGTGAGCCGGACCGGCTTCTGGCGCGGCATGGCTTTGGCCGGGCGCATCACCGGGTGCTGCATTTCGTCAATCGCCGCCAGGGGCTGAATGTCGCGGAGCTGCTGGAGATTCTTGAAATCACCAAGCAGAGCCTCGCACGGGTCCTGAAAGACCTGATCAACGCCGGGTTTGTCCAGCAGCAGGCCGGCGCGGAAGACCGCCGGCAGCGCCTTCTGTTTCTCACCGGGCGCGGCAAGGAACTGGCCGATGCGCTGGTCGGCATGCAATCAGCGCGGATGGAACGGGCGTTGGCCGCCGCTGGTGCGCAACATCGCCCTGTTATTGCCCGGTTTCTCGCCGAACTGATTGACAAGGAGCGCACCGGCATCAATCCCGAGGCGACAGAATAGCAAAGCCTGTGATAGAGGGCGCAGCGCCTTGATCCCGGGCCTCGTCGCAAAAGGAGAGCCGATCTGATGCGCAAGGCAGTCGTGACTGACGAGGCACCGCATATCCTGATCGTCGACGACGACGACCGGATCCGGACGTTGCTCTATCGCTTCCTGACCGAGAACGGCTACCGCGTCACCACCGCCGACAATGCCCGCGAAGCGCGGGCGCGGATGGAGGGGCTGGTGTTTGACCTGCTCGTCCTTGATGTGATGATGCCCGGCGAGAGCGGGATCGAGCTTGCTCGCGCCGTCCGCCAGACTTCCGCTGTCCCCATCCTGATGCTGACGGCGCGCGCCGAGATCGACGACCGGATAATCGGGTTGCAGACCGGTGCGGATGACTATCTCACCAAGCCGTTCGATCCGCGTGAATTGCTGCTCAGGATCAGTTCCATCCTGCGTCGCGCGGCGTTGCCGCCGCCCGGCCCGACAGAGGCCGAGCCGGAAACCGTGAAATTCGGGCCCTTCGTCTTTCATCTCCAGCGCGGCGAACTCCGGCAGGATGAGGAGCACATCCGCATCACCGAGCGCGAGCGCGAGATGCTGCGCGTTCTGGCGTCCGGGCTTGGCGAAACCTTGCCGCGCGAGGCTCTGGCCGAGCATGGTTCGGCCTCCAACGAGCGCACCATCGACGTGCAGATCAACCGGCTCCGGCGCAAGATCGAGGTCGATCCCGGCAATCCGCTCTACCTCCAGACAGTACGTGGTATTGGCTACAAGCTGGTGATCGATCGATGATCGCCCTTCGGCGCTGGCTCTCCCGCGTCGGTGTTGGCGCTGGCCATATCTGGCGCGGGTTCGCGAGCGGTATTGGTTTTGTGGTTGCGGTTGCCGGTGTGGTTTTCCGGCTTCTGGCGCGCGGCCTCGCGGCGCTGGCTGCCTGGTCACCTGTCCGCCGCATTCTGGAGCCGATCGGGCGCGCCGAAACCCGCATCAGCCGCAGCCTCAACCGGATCCTGCCCAAGCGCCTCTACACGCGGGCGCTGATGATCATCATCGTGCCGATGGTGCTGCTTCAGGCGGTGGTCGCCTATATCTTCATGGAACGGCACTGGCAGAACGTGACGTCGCGTCTCTCGGCCGCGCTGACGCAGGATATCGCCGCGCTGATCGACATCTACGAGCGCTTTCCGCAGGATGCCGAGGGCAAGGTCCTTACCCAGATCGCCGATCGGCGGCTCGGGCTGGACGTGGATTTCCTGCCGCTGGAGCCGCTGCCGCCGCCGCTCCAGAAGCCCTTCTTCGATATTCTCGATCAGGCGCTCTCGACCGAGCTGCGCACGCGGATCAAGCGCCCGTTCTGGCTGGATACGGTGGGCTCGTCCTCGATTCTCGAAATCCGCATCCTGCTCGATCGGTCGATGATGCGGGTCACGGCGCGGCGCAGCCAGGCCTATGCCTCCAATTCGCATATTTTCCTCGCGTGGATGTCCGGTTCGTCGCTGGTGCTGATCGGCGTCGCGATCCTGCTGCTACGCAACCAGATCCGCCCGATCCTGCGGCTGGCGGATGCGGCGGAGGATTTCGGCAAGGGGCGTGACGTGCAATATCGGCCGCGCGGGGCGCGCGAGGTGCGCCGGGCCGGGCTCGCATTTCTGGAAATGAAGGGCCGCATCGAGCGCTCGATCGAGCAGCGCACAACCATGCTCAACGGCGTGAGCCATGATCTCCGAACGATCCTGACCCGCTTCCGGCTTTCGCTGGCGCTCCAACCCGATGGGCCGGAGGTCGAGGACATGAAGCGCGATGTCGACGAGATGAACCGCATGCTGGAAGCCTATCTCGCGTTCGCACGCGGGGAGGCCGCGGAAAGCGCATCCCCCACCGATATCCGGGCGTTGCTGGAAGATTTCAAGACCGATGCTGAACGTACCGGGCACTACGCCCTGCTCTCGGTGGAGGGCGATCCGGTGGTCAGCGTGCGGCCGCAGGCCTTCCGGCGCCTGCTCGGCAACCTCGTTGCCAACGCTGCACGCTATGGCGACCGCATCGAGATCCACGCCGTGCATGACGAGCGCTATTTGACGGTGACGGTCGATGACGATGGGCCCGGCATTCCCGAGGACATGCGCGAGGAGGTCTTCAAGCCCTTTCTCAGGCTCGATGCTGCCCGCAATCAGGATCACGCAGGCACGGGGCTTGGCCTTGCCATCGCGAGAGACATCGCGCGGGGGCACGGCGGGGATATCGTGCTGATGGAATCACCGCTTGGCGGATTGAGGGCACGGGTCAAAGTGCCGGCGTAACGCCGATCAGAAAAGCCGCCCGCCGTTCGGCACCTGCCGCTCCGGTGTTACCAGCACGACCTCGCCATCCGCATCGGGGAAGCCGAGCGTCAGCACCTCGGACATGAACTTGCCGATCTGACGCGGTGCGAAGTTGACCACTGCCGCCACCTGCCGCCCCATGAGCGCCTCCGGTTTGTAATGCCGGGTGATCTGCGCCGAGGAGCTCCGAGTGCCGAGCGGGCCGAAATCGATCGTGAGCTTCCATGCCGGCTTGCGCGCTTCGGGGAAGGGATCGACCGCGATGATCGTTCCGACGCGGATATCAACGGCTTCGAAGGCGTCAAAGCCGATGCGCGGCGCGGGTACAGATGTCTCGCTCATGGATTAGGCGATATCCGCTTCAGGTTTCATCCGGCGGCGGTCGGCGCGAGCCTCATTGGCCGCACGGCAGAACCCGCGCAAGGGCGCCATCAGCCGGTTGAGGCCTTCGGCGCGCCGCAGCACCCATTCCCCGCGCGACAGCTCGCGGTCGAGCGCTGCCATGGTTTTGGGAAGGTCTGTGCCGTCGTCATCGAGGAAGGTGCGGAAGGCACGGGCAAACACGAGGATCGCCCCCTGAAGCTTCACGAAGCCCAATGGACCGTCGGTCTCGATATCCGCGGAGGCGAGCAGGTAGCGCCAGGAATTGAGTGCCTGCTGATTGAGCGCCGCGAGCCCGAGGAGGTCGCCGGAAAAGGCCGCATGGATCGATTTCAGCGCCGCGCGATAGGGCATCAGCGCGTCGAACCGGCGGATCATCAGATCGAGCACCCGGTCGCGCGCGGGCTCGTCCGCGAGGTCGGTGGCGCGGCCTTCGAGCACGACGCGGTCGATGCGGCGGATGAAGCCGCCGAGCATCGCCCCCTTCGAGGGGAAGAGATCGCGGAGATCAGCGAGGCTGATGCTGGCACGGGTCGCGATATCATCAAGGGTAATGGCATCCCAGCGGTTCTCGGCGGCGAGCGCCATCAGCGCATCGACGACGCGGGTGCGGGCATCTGGTTTCATGTCCGGAGAAGTGTCTGCCTTGCGTGCCATTTTGGCCTCCAGGGTTGCCGGTCACTATGATCGCTGCTCAAAAGGTAGCGCTCAATCCCGGCAACACAAGGGCGCTTGGCCCGCGGGTGCCCTGGGCCTAGCCCGCGAGTGCCTTTGCCCGAGCGCGGGCCGCCTTGACCGCTTTCGTCATCAGCGGCTGCAAGCCGTCCTGCGCCATGAGGTGTTCCAGCGCCGCGGCGGTGGTGCCGCCGGGCGAGGTGACATTCTGCCGCAACGTCGCCGGGGCGGTCTCGGCATCCTGAAACAGGAGTTCGCCGGCACCCTCGATCGTCGCGCGGGCAAGCTTCATCGCCAGTGCGGGTGGAAGGCCAAGCTCCTCGCCGGCTTTGGCCAGCGTTTCCACGAGGTAGAAGACATAGGCCGGACCCGAGCCGGAGACGGCCGTCACCGCGTCGATCAGTGCTTCATTCTCAACCCATTCGAGGCGGCCGGTGGTTTTCAGCAGCGCGAACACCAGCGCTTTTTCGGCATCATCGAGATTGCCGGCGGCATAGGCGCCGGTCATCCCGCGCCCGATCGCGGCCGGGGTGTTCGGCATCGCGCGGACGAGCTTGCTGACCTGAGGCAGGCGCGCCTTGAGGTCCGCGATGCTCTTGCCAGCAAGAATCGAGACCAGAATCGTCTCGGCTGTCACATGCGCTGAGAGCGTCTTTGCCGCCGAATCAAGCATCTGTGGCTTGATCGCGAGAAGAACAAGGCGCGAACCGGTCCCGGCGGCCGGGTTCAGCGAAAACCCTTCGGCCTCAGCCTGCTTGCGGAGCGCGTCGGACGGATTGGGGTCAATCACCGAGATCATCGATGCCGGCCAGCCGGCCTTGAGCGCACCGCCGAGCATCGCGCCACCCATCTTTCCGGCACCGAAAATCAGCAGCGGCACAAACGTGTTCGTCATGATGCTTCCCGTCGAAAAACTGCCTCGAGCCGGATGTTTCGTGCTCAGGCTTCGCCCGCCGTCTCGAACATCGCCGTATCCAGCGCTTCGGTCGCCGTTTTACCTGCCCAGACGACGAACTGGAAGGCCTGATAGTAGCGCTCGCAGGCTTCGACGGCGATTTTCATCGCGGTTTCGCATTGATCCGTGGAGGGGTGAACCCCACCGGCCAGCAGCAGGGAATGGCGGAACATCACAGCATTGCCGCTGGTCCAGACATCGAAATGACCGACCCACATCTGCTCGTTGAGTTTCGCGATCAGCTGGATCACTTCGGTGCGGCGACGATCCGGGACCTTGAGATCGAAGGCGCACCCGAGGTGCAGTGCTTCCATCTCGGAAAGCCAGGTAAAGCTCATCTGGTATTCGCACCAGCGGCCGGTGACGGAGATCGAAATCTCGTCCTCATCGTCGCGTTCGAAGGCCCAACCGTTGCGCAGTGCGATCTGCTCGATGAGATCGACCGGGTTTTCGGGGCGCACGCTGGCGTGGACGGCTAGGGGCATCAAGGGGCCTATGTTGTTGCTATGGCCGGGCCTGATGCTCGAACGGGGCGCAAGAACCCGCATTCGCGCCAAACCGGGCACGGCACTGAACGTCAGAATTACGCGGAACAAGGGTACACCACGCTTCACCCACCCGAAGCTCAGGCAAGCTGCCTTCCCTTCGGGCTAACGCGGACTGTCTTCGTGCCGAACCACTCGGTTGATGGCGCGAATCACCCTGAGCGAAACTAGCATGGCCAGATTCGCGCTGTCGCCCGCTTTTTGCAGGCTTATCCTCAGCGACGTTCAGGGAGAGTCGCACCAGCACCGTGCCGGTGGCGTGAAAGTCATCGTCCGGCAAACCATCGGGGATTCGCCGGGGGGCTACAACCGGGCCGGGAGGCGTGATCCACAAGCCCGGTGCCTGTCCACAGGGCTCAGGATATTTTTTATGCCCGGTCTATTTTTTGGTTGCGATTGCCGCTTCAAGCTCGGCGAGTCGCGCAGCGAGGCGATCATTTTCGTCGCGGGCGGCGATCGCCATGGTGCGAACAGCCTCGAACTCTTCACGGCTGACGAAATCCGCATCGCGCAAAATCCGCTCGATCTGGCTGCGGGCGAAGGAATCCGCCTCCTTTTGCACGCCTTGTGCGAGGCCGACGGCGCCGGTCATCACGCGGGAGAGTTCATCGAGAAGGCGGGTCGGGGGTTCACGCATCGTCAGGCTCCGTCATCAGAAAACCGGAATCAGGCGAGAGGACCAATTTTCCGGGCTGGAAGTTGAACGCGCTTCTAGCATGCGATTGCGGTGTTGGTTAGAGAAGATCGACCCGATGGCCGTGAAAGACGTGATGGCATGACCCTTCCCGACATTGACCCCGTTGCCTTCCAGATCGGGCCGCTGGTGATCCGCTGGTATGCGCTCGCCTATATCGCCGGCCTGCTGCTCGGCTGGCTTTATATGCGCAAGCTTGCCGCCAACGCGCGGCTATGGGGTGCTTTGCGCCGCCCGACGTCCGAGGATCTCGACGATCTCCTGGTGTTTGCCGCGCTCGGTGTGGTTGTGGGCGGTCGCCTGGGTTTCGTGCTGTTCTACCGGCCGGAATTCTACTTCGCGAACCCCCTTGAAATCCTCCAGACCTGGAAGGGCGGCATGTCCTTTCACGGCGGGTTGTTCGGGGCGTGGCTGGCGGTGTTCCTGTTCGCGCGCCGCCGCGGGCTCGATGCTTTCGCGATGTCCGATATGGCCGCGGTCGTCGCGCCGCTGGGGCTGCTGTTCGGGCGGCTCGCGAATTTTATCAAGGGTGAGCTCTGGGGACGGCCGACCGATGTGCCCTGGGCTTTTGTCTTTCCCGATGCCGGGCCGGAACTGCGGCACCCCAGCCAGCTCTATGAGGCCGGGCTGGAGGGATTGCTGCTGCTGATCGTGCTCGGCGTTCTCGTGCGCCGCATCGGCTTTGCCCGGCCGGGCCTTCTGGCCGGCGTGTTCGGGATGGGCTATGCCGTCGCGCGCTTTTCCGTGGAGTTCTTCCGCGAGCCGGATCGCTATCTCGGGTTTATCGCCGGGGGCTGGCTGACGATGGGCATGGCCTTGTCGATCCCGATGTTTGGTGCCGCGCTCTGGCTGGCGCTCAGGGCCTTGCGCTCTGGCCCGCAGACACTTCGCCCGGAGAACGCTGCGTGACCCCGCTTGAGATCGAAATCGCCGGCGAAATCCGCGCCAATGGGCCGATCGGGATCGATCGGTTTATGGCGCTGGCACTCGGCCATCCCCGGCATGGCTATTACATGACGCGCGATCCCTTCGGGCTGGCGGGTGATTTCGTCACCGCGCCGGAGATCAGCCAGGTTTTTGGCGAATTGCTCGGCCTTGTCGCGGCGATGACCTGGCAATCGCTCGGCGAGCCCGATCAGGTCGCATTGGTTGAACTTGGTCCGGGGCGCGGCACGTTGATGGCTGATGCCTTGCGTGCTGCAAAAGCCCTGCCGGGGTTCACAGCCTGCCTCGACGTCCATTTCGTGGAAATGAGCCCGGTGCTCCAGCGCGCGCAGGCGGAAGCGCTGAAAGACAGCGGCAAGCACCCGACATGGCATGCCTCCATCGACAGCCTGCCGGATGACCGGCCGCTGATCATTCTCGCCAACGAATTTTTCGATGCCCTGCCGATCCGCCAGTTCCAGCGCTATCAGGGCGAGTGGCGTGAGCGGCTTGTGGGAATCGGTGGTGACGGCACGCTGGCGCTCGGGCTCGACCGGACCGCTGCGCAGGGCCTTACGCTTGATGGCCCGGATGGCGCTGTGTTCGAGACCTCGCCGATCTCGCTCGATATCATGCGGCGGCTTGCGGAAAGAATCGTCGTTCAGCGCGGACTCGTGCTCGCGATTGACTACGGTTACGCCAAATTCTCGTTCGGCGAGACGCTGCAGGCGGTGCGGCGGCACAAGTTCGCGCCGGTGCTGGCGAACCCCGGCGAGGCCGATATCACCGCGCATGTCGATTTCGCTGCCCTCTCGATCGCCGCGAAGCGGGGCGGGGCGAAGGTCTATCCGGTGCTGACGCAGGCGACGCTGATGGAACGGCTCGGCATCCGCCACCGCGCGGAAATCCTCAAGCGCAAGGCCGATGACCCGGCCGAGGTCGATGCCGCGATCGACCGGCTCGCAGGCACGGACAGCCACGCGATGGGGCTGCTGTTCAAGGCACTCGCCATCACCAGTGATGACCTCGGCCCACCGCCAGCCTTCGATCTCACCGATCCCCTTCTCGCCGCGTAACACGCCGGAGCTCCACCATGGTCAATCCCGTCCTCTCTCCGGCATTGAGCAAGGCCGGCATCCGGCATGCGTTTTTCACCCGCGAGGGCGGGGTTTCCGAAGGCGTTTACGCCGGGCTCAACGGCGGGATCGGTTCGAATGACGCGCCGGAAGCGGTGAGTGAGAACCGCGCGCGGATGGCGCGCTACCTTGATGTGGCACCCGAGCAGCTGCTCTCGCTCTACCAGATCCATTCCCCGACCGCGCTGAGGGTCACCGAGCCTTGGGCGCGCGAGGATCGGCCGCAGGCGGATGCCATGGTCACAGTCAAGCCCGGCATCGCGCTCGGTGTCGGCGCGGCAGATTGCGGACCGATCCTTTTCGCTGATCCGGTCGCCGGGGTTGTCGGCGCCGCGCATTCGGGCTGGAAGGGTGCGGTTGGCGGCGTTCTCGAATCAACCATCGCCGCGATGGAAGCCGAAGGCGCGAAGCGCTCCCGCCTGATCGTCGCGCTCGGGCCGATGCTCAGCCAGGCGAATTACGAGGTCGGCCCGGAGTTCAGGGCTACATTTCTGGCTGAAAACACCGCGAATGATCGCTTCTTCCGGGAGGGCCCCCGCGCAGGCTACCCGCATTTCGATCTGCCGGGCTATATCGTCAGCCGGCTCGAGCGGGCGGATGTCGGCGAGATCGAGAACCTCGCGCTCTGCACCTATGCGGACGAGGCGCGCTTCTATTCGTATCGTCGGAAAACCCATCGCAACGAGCCCGACTATGGTCGGTTGATTGCGGCCATCCGCCTTTAGGAAGCTGCATTACTCAAGAATATCCGGCGTTTTCCAGCTGAGGTGCTGGCCGGAGTCGACCGCGATCATCTGGCCGGTGATACTGTCCGCTTCCGCCAGAAACCGCACCGCACGGGCGATTTCCTCCGGCTTGACGGGGCGTGCGAGCAGCGTGCCGGCGACCTCGCGGGCAAAGCCCTCGGGGCCATCGCGCAGATTGGGAAGCGTCGGGCCGGGGCCGACGGCATTGACGCGGATGCGCGGTGCCAGTGCCTGCGCCAGCGTTTTGGTAGCCGCAAACAGCCCGGATTTCGATAGCGAATAGCTCAGGAACTGCGGATTGGGCCTGAGAACCCGCTGGTCGATGATGTTGACGATCGCGCCTTTGACATCAGCCGGCAGTGCCGCGGCGAAAGCCTGTGCCAGCAGCACCGGCGCTTGCAGGTTGGTCGCGAGCTGCGCACTGAAGCCGGCAGCATCGATGGTCGCGATGGAATCATCGAGGAAAATCGATGCATTGTTCACGAGCACTGTCGGTGGCCCGAATGGCGCTGAGGCGCGCGCATAAAGCGCGGGCAGGGCGGCGAGATCAGCCAGATCACCCTGCGCAATTGCTGCGCGGGCGCCATGCTCCCTCAGGTTCGTGGCGAGCGCCTCAGCTTCCATGAGCGAGCGGTTGCAGTGAAGGATGATGGCATAGCCCGCCTGCGCCAGCTCCCGGCAGATCGCGGCACCGATCCGTTTGGCTCCGCCGGTGACCAGCGCAATTCTGTCGTTGTCGAGGGCAGTCATGGCATCGCATCCGGGCTACTGTGGCGTCGATGTCTATTTAGGGTCCTGCTTCTGCTTTTCGAGCGTGCGGCGCTCGTAATCCTTGGCAACGCGCAGCCAGCGGAAAAACGCGAAATTCATCGCGGTGATGAAGCCGTAGAACCCGCGGACGAAATGCCGCCTGAGGATATAGGCCTTGAAGAACGCGGCCGGAAACTCGACGAGCAACCGCCACGTCGGGATCGATTTTCCGCGCGCGGCGAGGTCCGACACCTGCTGGTCGGCATAGGCGTTGAGCTTGGCGATCTGGTCGCCGATCGAGCGCACCGAGAAATGGTGGATGATGCCCTTGAGCCGCGCGACACGGGCGCCCGGCGCAAGGTCAACGCGATCGTGCACAGGCGAGGCGGAGTAGCGGCCCTTGTCGCGTCGGTAGAGCCGCACCGGCGGCAGGGCATAGGCGAGGGGATGCGGCGCGGCCTCGCCGGGAAAAACCTCCGCGATGCGGATTTCATAGGCGTCCGCCATGGGGCCATTGCCCGCGAGCAGCACCCGGATTTCATCGGCAAGATGCGGGGGTATCCATTCATCCGCATCAAGGTTGAGGAGCCACTGGTGCCGGCACTGCTCTTCAGCGAAGCGTTTCTGCGGGCCATAGCCCTCCCAGTCGCGATACAGGGTGCGCGCGCCGGTCGCCGCCGCAAGGGCAACCGTGTCGTCGGTCGAGCCGGAATCCACGACGACGATATCGTCGCTCAACGCTTTGATGGCGGCTAACGTCCGCGGCAGCCGATCCGCCTCGTTGCGGGTGATGATGAAAATGGAAAGCGGTAGGCCAGCCAAGCCAACTCCTGTTCCCGGTTCATTTGCCGGGTGTTCCTGTTCGTCTCGGTCTGGCTTCGCACGCCGCGCCGAGGCTGACAAGCCATGCGTGTTCAAGGCCCTAGCGCTGTTAAGAATTGATTATTCTTAACAGTAAAATGATGAAATTAATCAATTATTTTCTGTGCGGTAAGGCTTCTGTTTAGCTTAACGATCCCGCGTGTTAAGTCTTTCAAACAATGAATGACGGGGGGTTTGTAGAAACAATCTTCCCAGGAGACCTCGATGCGCCACTATCTGAAGTCAACGCTGATCTGCATTGCGGTTTTGAATGGTATTTCCTATGCGTCTCGCGTGCAGGCGGCGGATCTTCCCGGGAATAAGCCGTTTTATTCCCCGATGTTTTCGGCCAATTGGGGAGGTTTCTACGGCGGTTTGCACCTTGGCTATGCTAGTGGCCGCACGCGTTCTGCGGATATCGACGGGTTCGTTTCAGGCGCGCACGTCGGGTTCAATGTGCAAAGCGGGGCTATTGTCTTCGGCGGGGAGCTTGATCTGAATTATTCGGGTGTCGACTATCGTGCCTTTGCCGACACTTTCCGCCAGAAATGGAACGGCTCCGGTCGCATTCGCGCTGGCTATGCCTTTGAGCGCTTCATGCCGTTCGTGACCGGTGGTCTTGCGTTTACCTCGGGCACCATGAAGGCTGGCGGTGTCAAGGAATCCAACGTTCACACGGGTTATGTTGTTGGTATTGGTGGTGAAATGATGATTACAAACAACATTTCTGCAAATATCCAGCTCCTGCATTTCCGCTATGGCGCTCAAACTTATAATGTTTTGCCAGTTTCCAGGAGCGCCAATATTGTGACTAACGAGCTCCGTATCGGAATGAACTATCGATTCTGATTTCAATTTTGCCGTATTTGTTCTGATAATTATCGAAAAATCCAGAAGACTTGCCACAACTATGGCCGGAATGTGAGTTTTGATGCCATCAAAAGAACTCAACCGGACTGAAAAGAGGGACTTCACAAGCAAGGGAAGTCGGAACCGGATGGGTTTTTCGGCGTTCTAGATGTTGAATTTCGCCAAAGGCGGACAGACCGGCCAACGTTCCAGTGAGCACGGGCCGGATAACGTGAAATAAGGAGTATGGACTATGAAGAAGCTTTCGATCGTTGCGGGCCTGGGTGCCGCAGTTCTGGCCACCGGCGCGTTCGCCGCGGATCTGCCGCGCAAATCCGCTCCCGTCGCGCCTGCGTATGCGCGGGCCCCGATCTTCACCTGGACGGGTTTTTACGTCGGTGTGAACGCCGGCTACGGCTTTGGCGGGATGACCGGCCCGGGCTCGGGCATCTTCAAGGATCCGTCGGGCTTCATCGGCGGCGGTCAGGTCGGCTACAACTACCAGATCAATCAGGTCGTCGTCGGCCTTGAGACCGATCTTCAGTATTCGGGCATCAGCGGCAAGAGCGCGGCGGTCGGTTCGAAGGGCAGCATCCCGTATTTCGGGACGGTCCGGGCCCGTGCGGGTGTCGCGATGGACCGCTTCCTGCCGTACATCACCGCGGGCTATGCCTACGGTGGCACGGATCTGACTGTCCCCGGCGCCTCGACCAAGACGATGCACCACGGCTATGTCATCGGTGGCGGTGTTGAATATGCCTTCACCAATAATATCACCGCGAAGGTCGAGGGTCTTTACATGGATCTCGGCGAGAAGTCGGTTCTCGGCGCCACCCGCAAGATCGGCTTCGAGGGCGGTGTTGTCCGCGCCGGCGTGAACTACAAGTTCTAATTGCGGAACACATTCTAATTGCGAGAGCGGGCGCCAAAGCGTCCGCCAGCAGCCAGTTCGACGACGGGGAAACCGTTGTTGGGGGGCGAAAAGGGTCCGGGGTGAATGCCCCGGGCCCTTTTTTTGATCAAGCCGAGGGCTTGCTTGCGGCAAAGGCCGGGTTTTTGGCGTTGAATGCTTTGAGGAAGGCTGAAAGCTGCGGATATTTTCCCGATGACAGGCCCGAGAAGCGGAATTCATACCATTCCAGCAGGCAGGCAACGCTGATCGTGCCGATATCCGGCATTGCAGAGGCGACCGGCGGCGCGGCTTCCAGCACAGCCAGCCCGCGCTCGACCTTGCCCGCCTGATGGGCGATCCAGGCCGGTTCGTGCTTCTCCGGCGTGCGGAAACGACCCTCGTAAAGCTGGAGAATTGCGGCGTCGATGATGCCATCCGCCAGTGCCTGAAGTTTCAGCGTCCTGAGGCGTCCATCCCAATCGGCCGGGATGATCTTGCCACCGCCGGAGACGTGGTCGAGATATTCGATGATGACGCGGGAATCGTAGAGCGTCGTGCCATCCTCGAGGATCAGGCAGGGGATCTTGCCGAGCGGGTTGTCCTTCCGCAGGGGATCGTCCGGGTTCATGGTATCGGTGCCGATGATCTCGATCTTGTCGGTCATGCCGACGATGTGAGCGGCGAACTTGACCTTGCGCCCGAAGGGCGAGGCCGGGGACGAACGAAGCTTGAGCATGAAGCTGATCCTGTGTGCGGCCGTGCGGGCCGAGGGGGATGGTCAATCGCGCCGGGTGCGATCTCAGGCGGTCAGGATTGCGCGTGCCGCTGTCGCTGGCAAGATGGAAACGTGCGGAGTGGTTCTGCACGAGAGCGATACAATCGGCCGGAAGGGCGGCTCAAGGCCCGGCGAGCCAGTCAACCCGCCAGCGCGCGACATTGCGCCGGGCAAGACGCTTCGAGAGTTCCGGCAGCAGAAGAGAGAGTTCGTCGGCCAGCTTCCACGGCGGATTGGCGATCGCAAGCCCGCAGGCGGCAAGCGGTCCGGCCTGGCCGATATGCTCGACGTGCAGCTCCACCACCATCAGCTTGGCAAAGCCGGATGTCTTCAGGCTGGCCTCGAAGTGCGCCACGGTGGTCGGATTCTTGATCGGGTACCAGAGCATCAGCACGCCGGTGGACCATTTCCGCGCCATTTCCCGCGTCATCTCGGCCATCCGGTCGAAGTCGTCGGTCTTCTCGAACGGCGGATCGACCAGCACCAGGCCGCGCCTTTCGCGCGGGGGAATCTGCGCCTTCCAGGCGAGATAGCCGTCGATTTCGTTGATGACGATCCGCTCGTCACGCGGCAGCGCACGGCGCAATGCATGACAGGTTTCAGGGTGCAATTCGTTGAACGATGCCCTGTCATCAGACCGCAAGGCGCGCTGGATCAGCGCGGGCGAGCCGGGATAGTGGCCCTCGAACGGCGTCAGCTCCCTGAGTGCCGCGCGATAGGGCGCAAGCACGGCCTCGGCCGCCGGGCTCAGGCGCACTTTCTCCAGTTTGCCGATGCCATCCACCCATTCGCCGGTGCGGGCGGCGTCGTCCGACCGGAGATCGTACATCCCCGCGCCGGCGTGGGTGTCGATCACCCGGAACGGTGTATCCTTGAGGGCGAGATGGTCGAGAATGCGCACGAGCGTGACGTGCTTGATCACATCCGCGAAATTGCCGGCATGAAAGGAGTGGCGGTAGTTCACCGGGGTTGTGCCGGCTTATTTCGCTGCGGGCACGGTCACGTCCCGCACTCGGCAGGAATCGCGGCTGACTTCCTCGCAAGGGCGGAACTGGCGCAGGTCGCGCGTCATGCAGATGCGCACCTCCTCCAGCATCTCGCGCTTGCAGGTCACCGCCATCATGTCGGGCCTGAGGCCGGGATTGGCGAGTGCGAAGGCGCGCTCGATCTCGACGACACTCATCCGCTGTGCTGTTTCCGGCGCGGCAAGCTGCTTGGGCACGCTGATGCGGGCACGGGCGGCGCCGGTAGCCGTGAAATAGCCGGCCGGGCTTTCCCCCGTGCAGGTGCCGTGCTTCTGCCATTCATGGCGCGCGAGGCCGGGGTCCGGGAAAACGCGTTCGCCGATATCCATCGCGTTGCGGCTGGGGGTGCGCCCGCCCGGCGTGCAGAAGGCGGGATAACCGCGCTCATACTGCGGCCAGAGCCCGTGGACGACGAACCCGGGGTTCTTGCCCTTGTCGCATTGCGCGTTGCCGCGTCGTTTGCCGGTGAGATCGCAATAGGTCGCCGACCACGACAGCGAGAGCACGTAGAAATCGAACCGCCCCATCGGCGCGCCGCGATCCTCGCGCGGCTGCGCCTGCGCGGCTGTGGCTGTCAGAGCAACCAGAAACAGAAGGGCGCGGGCGAGCACGTTCATCGGTCGAGGCGGTTGCAACCCGGCATCGCGGTGTGGTTGCGATCGTAGCCATCGAGGCAATACTGGATGCCTTCACCCATACCGACAATGCCGGCGCCTTCGATGATCGCGTAGCGCAGCTTGAGCTTGCGGTTGGTCGACATCACGGCAACCGCCTGACAATAGCGGCGCGGGATCAGATCGAGCCCATGCGGCCGGAACGCTGCCTGCCGGACCTGTTCGATAGTCACGATCTCGGCATCGGAGTTCCAGAACCGGCGCTCGACCGCCGAGAAGCGGGACTGGATGCGGGCGAGCACACCGGGGGAATCGCAGGCCGACAGCTCGGCCGAGTAGCCATATTCGCGATTTTCAGCCGGAATCTGTTCGCGGGCGTTGAGCGGTGCCGCAAGAAACGTCGCTGCCACCGCCAGTCCGAGAAGTGCCTTGTGAAACCCGCGCATCGTCATCTCCCGAAATCTCGCTTGGGAAGTGTTTCGCGCCGCTTTCGCGCAAGGTCAAGCGATCCAGCGATCATGCCCGGGAAAACCGCGGCGCTGTTGCGCTTTCCCTTCAGTTGCCGTCACTCGTGGCCGACAACCTCGCGCGGCTTGTAGGGTTCCTCCAGCCGTTTGAACACGCGCGGATCGACCTGAAGCTTCAGCGCGGCCAGCGCATCATCGATATGGCTCATCCTGGAGGCGCCGAGGATCGAGCCGGTGACAAAGGGTTTCGAAAGCACCCAGGCGGTCGCCAGAACGGCGGGGGAAACGCCGAGCTTTTCCGCTTCCTTCACCAGCCGCTTGCGGATCATCTCGTCCTGCGGATTGCCGATCGCCAGTTTTGCAACGTGTTGATCGGTCCGGCCGCGCACGGTGGTTTCGTTGGTGACGGGCTTCGAAAGCCCGCTTCCGGCGAGATAACCACGCGCCAGCGGCGACCACGGCGTCATCGCCAGCCCCTCGCTCTCGAGCAGCGGGATCATCTCGCGCTCCTCCTCGCGATAGACGAGGTTGTAGAAGTTCTGCATCGAGGCAAATTCGGCGTAGCCCTTGGCGCGCTGGTGCCCCAGCAGCTTCATCAGCTGCCACGCGAACATCGAGGACGCCCCGAGATAGAGCACCTTGCCGGCGCGGACGAGATCGTTCAGTGCCTCCGTGATTTCCTCGATCGAGGTGTTGGGATCGAGGCGATGAATGATCAGAAGGTCGATGTAATCGGTGCCGAGGCGTTTGAGCGAACCATCCACGGCCTCGCGGATGTGCTTGCGCGACAGGCCGGACTGGTTGGGCTTCGGCCCCATCGCGTTGAAGACCTTGGTCGCGATCACCACCTCGTCGCGCCGGGCGTATTCCTTCAACGCCTTGCCGGTGATGCGCTCGCTCTCGCCAAGCGAATACATGTCGGCGGTATCGAAGAAATTGATCCCGGCCTCGATCGCGCGGCGGAAGAACGGCATCGAGGGTTCCTCGGGGAGCACCCATTCGCGCCATTTGGGGTCGCCATAGGTCATGCAGCCGAGAGCGAGGCGCGAGACCTTCATGCCGGTCTTGCCGAAACGAACATAATCCATGGGATATCCTTCCTGAGTTGGTGGAAGGATGGCGCGCCGCGCGAACCGTTTCAAGGGGTTCGGTTGTCCATGAAGCGGCAGTTAGTTGCCCTTGGGGTTGTCCGGCAGCCGCAGGCGATTATTGGACGGCGTCGCGGCCCGGCGCGGAGCAGGTTTTGGCGCGGGCACGTATTCCGTCTCCTCGACCGGCTGCGTCCGGGGAGCCGGAAGGTTGCCACGCGGGCGGGGAAGGTCCGGGATCGAGCCGGTCGCGAGGTCGAACTGCTTGGGATCGAAATCGGGCTCGATTTCATTGTCCTGACGGAATTCCCCGTCCTGCGGATCGGGTTGGCGGGCGAGCAGGCCGGTGTTGGCGGCGGGCAGCGGCGTGCCGCCAGCCGGGCGCGGGGCATAGGGCGGCTGCGCCCCATAGGGCTGCGGCGGGCGGTTATACTGCGCGCCGTTCGCCATCTGCTGCGGGTAGGCCGGCTGCTGCGACTGGCTGAAGGCATAGGCGTTTTGCGGCCCACCCCAGGGGTTCACGCCCGGCATGGGGCGCTGCGGTGCGGCGACCTGCGGCTTGCAGTAGCGGCGCTGGCCGCGGGCGTCGTGATGCGCGAGATCGAGATGGAAATGGTCGTAATGCAGCGCGTCCGAGCCCGGCCCGAGCACGGTCTTGAAGCGCTGGCAGGCGCCGTGGAACACATCGCGCAGGAAGCCCTGTTCCTGCTCGGTGCCGCGCCAGCCGCCCTTGACGGTGACGACATTGCCGTCGTTCAGCACGAAACTCATGACATCGATGGCGTTGCCATAGGCATGCTCGGAGAGTTTCGCATTGGGGTTATGGTTGCGGCGGCGGCACGCATAGGAACCACCGGTGCGGATTTCCCGGACACCTTGCCCGAGCCAGGCAATCGCGGCCGGCTGGACGGCGGTGGCGATCCAGTCATCGGTCCAGGCGACCATCGGACAGCCGAGAGTAGCCTCCGGCTTCAGCACCGTGAGTTCGACGATGCCGGTCGCGAAACTCGCGTTCGTTGCGCCGGTCGAGGCGAGCGCCAGCGCCACCGACTGGGAATCATTCTGGAAGGCCGCGACCTTGAGCGGCAGATCCGAGCCGCAGGGGCCGGGGCCATCGATCGGTTTTGTCGGGCGGATATAGGCGCTCTGCTTGACAATGCCGGAGCGCATGCACGCCGCTTCCGCCTCCGCCCGCCAGGGCTCGCGCGGTTCGAAGCGCGCAAAACCGCAGCCGCTGATGAGAACACCGACGCCCGTGACCACCAGCAGCAGGCGGGACAGACGCGCGAGCACAAGAGGGGGATGGCCAAAACGCAACATCCGCTAAAAATGCCGCGATCCTGGTAACCTTCCGTTAAGCGAAAGGGTTACGAAGGCGTTAAAGTGACTCTGATCAGAAAACGTGAACGAAGAGAACCTCGATGCAAGGCAAGGCGCGCTTTATTTTTCCGGCCATCCTCTCCGGCGTCATGGCCTTTCTCATGACCGCGGTGATCACCTATCTGAACCTCGGCATGCCGCCGGATTTTGTTGCCCGCTGGCTCAAAGCCTTCGTGATCGCCTGGCCGCTGGCCTATTGCGCCGCGCTGATCGCCTCGCCGATCGCGCGGAAGGGCACGGCGTGGATCGTGGCCAAGATCGAAGGCCAACAATCATGATGCGGGCACTCGATCTCGCCGAGGCCGTTGAAAGTGGCGACCTCTCGCCCGCTGGTATCGTCGAACTGGTGGCGGAGGCCATCGCCGCACAGGCGGTGGATATCCGCGCCTTCACTCATCTTGATCTCGACAGCGCGCGCCTGCGCGCCGCGCGAATGAAGCCGGAGGGTGGGCTTTTCGGCCTGCCGGTGGGACTGAAAGACATCATCGACACCGCCTCGATGCCAACGGAATACGGCTCGCCGATCTACCACAGGCATCGCCCGAAGGCCGATGCGCCGGTCGCGGTGATGGTTGAGGATGCCGGTGGAATTCTTCTGGGCAAGACGGTCACGACCGAATTCGCCTTCCTCAACCCGCCGGTGACGCTGAACCCGCACGACGTGGCGCGAACACCGGGCGGTTCATCCTCCGGTTCGGCGGCGGGGGTTGCGGCCGGGTTGATGCCGCTGGCGCTCGGCACGCAGACCGGGGGCTCGGTCATCCGCCCTGCGAGCTTCTGCGGCGTCGCGGCGATCAAGCCGTCCTACCGCCTCCTGCCGATGACCGGCGTGAAGCCCTTCGCGCCGCTGCTCGATACGCTTGGTGTTTTCGGCGCACGGGTGGTGGATATCGCCTTCGGGCTTGCGGCGATCTCGGGGCGCGATCTGCGCGTCGACGGGCAGGATTTCGGCACGCCGACCTTCGGCGTCACGCGGTTGGCGTTTGCCGGTGCCGCTGAACCCGAGGCCGAGGCGGCGCTCGAGGCCGCCATTCGCGCGATCGAGGCGGCTGGCGGCAAGGTTGTCGAGATCGATCTCCCGCCCGTTTTCGCCGAGGCACAGCTCGCGCATCGTATCATCAACAACTACGAGGGGGCGCTGTCGCTGGCCTGGGAGCATCGGCATTGCCGCGACAGGCTTTCGCCGATCCTGCTGGCGATGCTGGATGAGGGCCACGCCATCCCGGTGGCGGACTATGATGCCGCCCGCTCGAAGGCCAACCGCGCCCGCAAGACGATGCGTGATGTCTTCGCGCCGATCGATGCCCTGCTGACGTATTCAGCGCCGGGCATGGCCCCGTCGACCGAAACAACCGGCGATCCGCGCTTCAACAAGCTTGTGACGCTGCTTGGTCTGCCGGCGGTGAATGTGCCGTTCTACCGAAGCGGCGAGGGGAATATGCCTGTGGGCGTGCAGGTCGTCGGCCGTTTCGGCGATGACCATCGGACATTGGCTGCGGCGGCGTTTGTGGAGGCGGCAGTTGCCAAGGCGAGTTGAGGCGAGTTCGCGGGCGCGAAGGACTCACAACCAGCGACGGACGCCGGATTTGTAGCCGAGGTATCCGGCCCCGAATTTGCGTTCGAGATACGCCTCCTCGCGCGCGATCACGCCATGACGGAGGACAAGATAGAAGGGGACCAGTGCGGCAAGTTGCCAGAGGCTGTTGAATCCGATCGAAAACCCGATCTGTCCAAGGAGCATGCCGGAATACATCGGGTTGCGCGTGAAGCGATATGGGCCGACGGCGACAATGGCGGTTGTTGGCTTGTGGGGTTCGATCCGCGTCCCCGCTTTACGAAAAGTCAGGATCGCCCAGAGCGAGAGAGCGAAGCCAGCCCCAAAGATCGCAGCCCCGACCCAGATACGGGAAACAGCAGCAGGGATGTATGGCAGCGGCAAAAACCAATCCAATGCGAGACCGAGGGCTATGGCCAGCGCCCAGGCGACCGGCGGTGGAATAACAACGTTGGCCTTGTCCATATCCTGAGTTTTGCTGGCATTTATGCCTTTGTCGAAATTCATCATCGTTCAATTCCGCCCCTGCTGACTGCCTAAATGTCGTGGACGTGACATGTCCGGCCGGGGCTGCCAAATGAACTTAATTTGTATCTGGCCGGGGGGTTGCCGGAAAATATCGAGGCATTGAGCTTTATTGGTCATGAGGAGCCGAAGCATCAAATCTGTTGAAAATTGGCACAGGCGCAGCAAACGCCCGTTAACCTTTCCGCAACGCATCAACGAAAACCCATTGCCAACAAATTAAGGAGGCGTAAACTTCCCGTGTCTCCAACCGAGGAGTGTGATCATGAGCGCTTCATTCAGGCTTGATTATCTGGCGTTCCTTGCGTCGTTCGGGCTGTTGGTTGCAATCGTTTTCGGGGCCATCTGAGGTCCAAGCTCGCCGGTCCGGCGCGATACTGAGCTTTTCTCCAAGACCCGCCCCGCTGCCGCTCAGCTTTGCGGGCAGGGGCTGCCGATGGATTTCCACGATGTGACATTGAGATCCATCGAGCAGCGGAACACCTGGCTGTTCAGACAGATCTGCATCCCCAGCTGAAACGAATTGCCGTGCGCCCTGCACGTGCACTCGGGATGGTTTTGCGCGTGCCGAGCCGCCTCGGCATTCTCGAACGAGACGACCGGCCTTGGTGCAGGGCTATGGTGGTCGCTGGCCTGTGCCGTGATGGCGCAGAGCAGGATGGCGATGCCAGACACGGGGCATGAAATGCCGTGAAACGTCCTCCGGCGATGGCGTGATGCGGGTCGTCCTCCTGAAATCGGCATGCGAGAAATTCCCTCTTGCGATTTGTGACAGGTTTTCTTGGCGGACTTATCTCACTCTTGGACAGGCTTGCTCGTTGGACAGGTCTCTGTGAGAGATCACTTTCCAAGCCCGAAGGATCCCGCGTGTTCCTCAACCTGTCAATCGAGCGTTTGCGTAAAGTGATTTTAAGAAATGCAACCTAGAATTGTATTTTGAAATCTGATTTCAGGATCTGTCGATGCCAGCCTTTTCCAGATGCTGTCCGGGCGCGCTCTCGTTGGTGCTTGTATCCTCGCTGGCGGTGCCCGCTCTTGGTGCTGCCGCCAAGGTCGTGGACAAGGCCGCCGACAAGGCTGTCCACAAGCCGGTCGGCAAGCCTCCCAATCCGTTCTGCGCGAGTGTGCCACGCCTCAACTGGCTTTCCGCGGAGGAGGTTGAAATGCGGCTCAGGGAACAGGGGCTCAGCCTCGTCCGGCTCCGGCTGGCGGATGACAAATGCTACGCGGTGCTGGTGCGCGACGCATCCGGCCAGACACGCGATCTGATCCTGCATCCCGTGACTGCCGAAATCGTGCGCTGAGCGCGCGGCCAGTCTGTGGGTGGCATTAAGCCGCCAGATTGGTTTCCAGTGCGATCGGCTTGAACGCCTCGACCAGCGACATGTCGAGTTTGCCATCCATGGCTCCGAGAATGCCGTAGGCCGCCTCGTTCGGCAGCGGCAGCTTGTAGGCGCGTTGCTCGATCAGCGCGGCGAAGATATCCGAGATCGTCACGATACGGACGAGATCCTTGATCTCCCGCCCGCTCAGGCCATTCGGATAGCCCGAGCCATCCAGCATTTCGTGATGATGCGTTACGACGTCGATCATTTCCGGCGCAAAACCGCCTTGCCGCGTCAGGATGTCCCGCCCGTGCAGGGTATGTTCGCGGACAATCGCGGCCTCGTCAGGGGTCAGCCCTGTCGGCTTTTCGAGAAGTGGGACAGGGATAACGGCCTTGCCGACGTCATGCAGCAATCCACCCAGCGCAAGCCGCCGCAGGTCCTCCTTGCGCATGGTGAGATGCTGCCCAAAGCCCACAGCGATCCCGGTCACCAGCAGCGAGTGCCGGAATGTCTGGCTGTGATGCGCCTTGACGGCTTCGACCCAGTGGCCGAGCCCGGTTTCGGCCAGCGTATCGATGACGATGTCGCCGCGATCGTAGAGTTCATATTGGGTCAGCTTGGAGCCGCTCACGGCAAACTCGAACAGTTGTTCGAGCACTTCCGTGCCGGCGGAAAGACCGGCCGCCTGACGGCCAAACTGGCTCGCCCACGCGCGGCGCCGGGCCTTGTCGAGCAGGGAGGCTACAACGCGGGACACTGTGCCTGCCGCAATCGGCCTCGGGATGACGCCTTCGGCGCCGATGGCATGCGCGCGCACCGCCAATGGCCGCGAGAGCGTTTCGATGACGCAGGCGATCCCCGGCTGTGGCTTTGGCAGTTTCCGGCACGCCGTCCGGATCGCTTCCATATCGATTTCATTGGCAAGCGGGGCGTCGATAATCAATTCCAGCGGCTCGGTCCAAGCGTAGCCCGGCAGTTCCGCGAGAGTGCACTCGACAAAGCGGTGGCGCTCCGCCAGCGCTGT
Source organism: Beijerinckiaceae bacterium (assembly GCA_009773635.1). Lineage (GTDB taxonomy): Bacteria > Pseudomonadota > Alphaproteobacteria > Rhizobiales > Beijerinckiaceae > Rhabdaerophilum. The sequence goes on from WSYC01000005.1 coordinate 103,347, forward strand.
GCGGATATCCGCGCGGGGGCTTTCATGGCCGTGGACGAGGAGGAGTTGGGTCTGATGGCGGGTCACGGCGTGCATTTCCTGTCGGCTGACAAGCATCACACCACAAAAGCTGAAACAAAAAATAAAACTCTAGGTTGCATTTCTAGATCGCGCGATAAACCATATTCGAAGGCTCCGATTGCCCCCGCTAATGACTTGTTTACAATGTTCGTCATTGCACAGGCAGGAGTTGATAATGCAGGACATTGCGAGAGCGGAACGCCGCGCGGAATACCGTCGGCGCGCGTTGATGGCGGGAACATTGCGGTTCAAAACCCGGAGCGGGACGCTTTCCTGCGTTGTCCGCGACCTTTCGGTGACCGGCGCGAAGCTCGTGATCAGCAGCCCGATGTGGATTCCCGAACAGTTCGAGCTGGAAATCCAGCATCAGGATATGCGCATCGATGCCCGGCCGGTCTGGCGGGGCGCAACCGAGATGGGCATCGCTTTCATCGGCAAGCGTAACGAACAGGGCCGTTCGGCGCGCGCTGAGGAAAAAGTGATTTCGCTCGAAGCCGAGCGCGAGAGACTTCAGCGCCGCGTACGCCAGCTTTCCGAGGAATTCTAACGCCGCCGACCGGCCGGTCTGCCACCGCCTTTGTGGCGCGCCGTGCCGGAAAGCGGCACTTCGCGATCCGTGCCCGGCCCCATCGCATCCAGCGAGGGCTTTGACGCGCGGGTTGGGGGCAGGTTCGCCGCCGCGCCGTATTGCGAGGCTGCGGCCTTGCCAGCCTTGGCCGTTACGCCCTTCTGACGAACGGATGGCTCGTCGAACACCGCCATTTCTGTCATCTTGAGCCGTTTGATCTCGTCGCGCAAGCGTCCCGCTGTTTCGAATTCGAGATCGGCGGCGGCCGCACGCATGCGCTTTTCAAGATCGGCAATCACAGCCTCGAAGTTGTGGCCGATCGAGATCGCCTGATCCGCGACACCCTTGTCCACGGTCACGCGATCGCGCTCGTAGGGGCTGTTCATGATGTCGTCGATGTTGCGCTTCACGCTCTGCGGCGTGATGCCGTTCTCGAGGTTGTAGCGCGTCTGCTTTTCCCGGCGGCGGGTGGTTTCCGCCATGGCGCGCTCCATCGACCCCGTGATCTTGTCGGCGTAGAGGATCACGCGGCCATCGACATTGCGCGCGGAGCGGCCGATGGTCTGCACCAAGCTGGTCTCGGAGCGCAGGAAGCCTTCCTTATCCGCATCGAGGATTGCGACCAGCCCGCATTCGGGGATGTCGAGGCCTTCACGCAGGAGGTTGATGCCGACGAGCACATCGAAAGTGCCGAGCCGGAGATCCCTGATGATCTCGATGCGCTCCAAGGTGTCGACATCCGAATGCATGTAGCGCACGCGGATGTTGTTTTCGTGGAGATATTCGGTGAGGTCTTCCGCCATACGCTTGGTCAGCACAGTGACGAGCGTGCGATAGCCCGCCTTCGCCACCTCGCGAACTTCGCCCAATAAATCATCGACCTGCGACCGCGCCGGGCGGATCAGCACCTCCGGGTCGATCAGCCCGGTTGGGCGGATGATCTGCTCGACGAAAACACCGCCGGTGCGTTCCATTTCCCAATCGCCGGGCGTTGCCGAGACATGCACGGTCTGCGGGCGCATCGCCTCCCATTCCTCGAACCGGAGTGGACGATTGTCGAGGCAGGAGGGCAGGCGGAAGCCATATTCGGCGAGCGTCGCCTTGCGCCGGAAGTCGCCCTTGTACATCGCGCCGATCTGCGGAACCGTGACATGGCTTTCGTCGGTGAAGACCAGTGCGTTATCCGGCAGATATTCGAACAGCGTTGGCGGCGGTTCGCCCGGCTTGCGCCCCGTGAGGTAGCGCGAATAATTCTCGATCCCCTGGCAGACGCCGCTCGCCTGCAGCATTTCGAGATCGAACTGCGTCCGTTGTTCCAGTCGTTGCGCCTCGATGAAGCGGTTCTGCTGGTTGAGTTCCTTCAGCCTGTCCTTCAACTCGGTCTTTATGCCCTTGACGGCCTGATCGAGCGTCGGGCGCGGCGTGACGTAGTGGCTGTTGGCATAGACCTTGACGAACTTCAGATCGGCGGATTTATGCCCCGTCAGCGGATCGAATTCCGCGATGCTTTCGATCTCGTCCCCGAAGAGGTTGATGCGCCACGCCATGTCTTCCAGATGCGCCGGAAAGAGCTCGATAACATCGCCGCGCACCCGGAAGGTGCCGCGCGCGAAATCCATGTCCGTGCGCCGGTATTGCAGCGCCACGAGATCGGCGATCAGCTGGCGCTGTTCGATGCGCTCGCCGACCTCGGCCGAAAAACTCATTGCTGTGTAGGTCTCGACCGAGCCGATGCCGTAGATGCACGAGACAGAGGCGACGATGATGACATCATCGCGTTCGAGGAGCGAGCGGGTGGCGGCGTGCCGCATCCGGTCGATTTCCTCGTTGATGGTCGATTCCTTGGCGATATAGGTGTCCGTGCGCGGAACATAGGCTTCCGGCTGGTAGTAGTCGTAATACGAGACGAAATACTCGACCGCGTTGTCCGGGAAGAAGCTCTTGAACTCGGAATAGAGCTGCGCCGCCAGTGTCTTGTTCGGCGCGAGGATCAGCGCCGGGCGCTGCGTCTTCTCGATCACCTGCGCCATCGTGAAGGTCTTTCCCGAACCGGTAACGCCGAGCAGGACCTGATCGCGCTCCTGTGCATGCACCTGCTCGACGAGCTGGCGGATAGCTTCCGGCTGATCGCCCTTGGGCTCGAACGGCGCCTGCATCCGGAAGCGGATGCCGCCTTCGGATTTCGTCGGGCGTTCGGGCCGGTGCGGCACCCAGAGCTTCTCGTCCCTGAACAGCGGATTGCCGCTCTCGAGCAGGGCTTTAAGCGCCTGCGCGGTGGCTTCCACACCCTTCGAGGAGGTCTCGGTGTCGGCCTCCGACAGGCCATCGAGCCCGCCGCCCATGCGGAGTTCATCAGAGAAGGCGGGCGCGCCGTTAAGCCCGACGACATTGCCCTGCATCACCCGGCGCGGTTTGGCAGCGGTGATCTCGGCGTAGGTCTGGGGTTCGCTCTCGCTCGTACGCCGGCGCGAGACGGGCGCTTCTGTTTGCGGCAAACCGAGCGCCCTCGCCAGCGCGGGATTGACGCCCTGAATCGAGCCGGCGTCATAACCGGCCTGCGGTGCTTCGGCGAAGCCTGCTTTCTTGTTCGCATTACCGGAAGCCTGCGGCAGGGCAGGGTTCAACAGCTGCGCGAGATGCGCATCAAGTGGCTGAACCGCGGGCCTCGATGCCTTGGACCGCGGAGGAGTCGGGGATTTCGCCATGCCCCGAACATGGCGTGCCACACGCCGGGTGACAAGATGCTGGGTAGCGTGAGTCTGCCCGTTTGCCCATCAATCCTGACAGATTATGGCAGGAGCCTTACCCCGCGATACGCTGCGAGGTCTCCGCAATGATGCGCGGCAGGGTTTCCACCAGCGTGCTGGTAGTGCGTTCCATTTCATCGGCGACACCTTGCACAGATTCAGCCGAAGCATGGGCGTCCGAACCGAGCCGCGCGATGGCGTTCACCTGTTCGCTGACCGCGCGGACGGCATCCGCAAGGGCATGGATCGACTGGCCGAAGCCTTCGCTGGTCATGTGCTGCTCGTGAACCGCAGAGGCGATCGCGGTGTTGAGACCCTGGATCGTGCCGACATCGCCGGAGAGCGCCACGGCCTGCTCGGCTGCCTGCCGGGCGATGATCTTGAGTTCCGAAACCTTGGCCTCGATCGTCCGGGTGGCGTCCATCGTGCGGGCGGCGAGATCCTTCACCTCGCCGGCCACCACCGCGAAGCCCCGGCCGGCGGTTCCGGCGCGGGCGGCCTCGATCGTGGCGTTGAGCGCCAGCAGGTTTGTCTGGCTGGCAATCGCGTTGATCAGATCGATGATCGAGCCGATCGCAAGGGCGACCTCCTCGAACTTGGCAGCGGATTCCCGCGAAAGATCGGCGCGGCCGAGCACTTCCTGCGTCAGGCTGGCGTTGCGGCTCGTCTGCTCCGCGATCTCGGCGATCGAGCGAGAGAGTTCATCCGAGAGGCGGGTGACCTCATCGACCGTTCCGCGCGAGCTTTCGGTTGCGACATGCGCCTCGTCCTGTGCGGCGCGGACGGCGTTGACCGTCGTCAGCATGGCGATCGATTTTTCGTTGAGGGTTGCGGCGGCCATCTGCAAGGTGCTGGTTGCGGCGCCGGCGGCATCGTTGAATTCGTCCTCCATCTGCCGGAGGATCTGCCGGCGGGTTTCGCCGAGCTGGGCGTTGGCAGCCTCACGTTCTTCCATCAGCTTCTGGCGCTCGCTCGCAGCTTCGATGAAGCGGCCGACAGCATTCGAGATCCGGCCGATCTCGCTGCTCTCCGGCATCTGCGGCGGCGGGATAACGTCAGTTTCGCCGCGCATCGAACGTTCCAGTGCATCGGATGCCCGACGGATCGGTGTCGACAGGCTGAAGCCGATCAGAGCCGTTGCTCCGAGCCCGACGACGATCGCGACAACCTGAAACAGGACCATGCTGATGAGCTCGGTCCGCGCCCGGTCGCCTTCGATCGTGCTGAGCTTGTGAAGCTGTCCGGCGAGATCGGTCTCCAGCGCTTTCAGGCCTTCGATGCGTTTGTCGGTGAGGCTCCACCAGTCTTCACTCGATACCGTCGCCGGTTTGCCTTCCCGGCTGGTGTCGATCACGCTCCGCTCGGCTTCGGCGTGTTTTGTCGCGGCGTCCGCCGGGATCCGCTTCTCGTAGGCTGCAATGCCGCTGTCTCCGAGGGCAAACCTGAACTGGTTGAGAAACAGCTCCTGCGCACCGGTGTGAATGATAAAGGCTTCCACCAGGGCATCTTCCGCCTTTTCGGCCGAAATGATCGCGTTGCCCGTGGCGCGCTGAAGCCCGGCGCGCTCCTTGGCAAACAGCAGTGAGCGCAATGCGGCACGCGTATCCGCCAGGGCCTCGTTGGAGCCGCTGGCCCCCTGCACGGCCGAGCCCTGGATGAGATCGTTGATCACTCCGCCGTAGAACGCCAGCAGTTCGACGATCTCGATGTTGCTGGTGATGATCTTTTCACGGGTCGTCTTGATGTCTTCCGCGAGCTTCTTGATAGCATCCGTGAATTTTGCTGCCCGGTCCGACAACAGCCCTTCCGTCTTCGCGGCTTCAAACGCGCCCGAGAAGGCTTCAAGCGCCTTGTCCGCCGCTTCCTGCGATGCCAGCATCCGGTTCCGGTGGGCGGTGCGCCCCTCGGTCGCGACGATCAGCCCGGCGGAAGCGCCGCGCTCGTTCTGAAGGGCGTGGATGAGATCACCCGCAACCGCGCCGAGCTTGACCGAACGATCAAGCGCCGAGGCATCCTGCATCCGGCCAATCGCAACCGGTGCGAGCTGCCAGACGGTAAAGGCCACGCAAAAAACCGGGACCAGAAAAAGCAGGGCCAGAATCTGGCGGATCGAAAGCTTGTGCATCGGGATCAAACCATATGTTTTGATAATCCGGTCATTATGCGGTGCCGTCGTGAAAATTTTCTTAAAGTGGTGAAATTGACGCGAGAATTAGCGATATAAATCAGATATTTATATTTTTCAGGTGCTTTTGCCTTATCCTTTGTCTGCTCTGTTGTGGTCTCATCGAAATTCTGCATCGAAACCACCCGGAAAAGCAGGGCGTGATATGATCAATCGGTCATGCTTTGGTCATTCTTCTGCATGAAGTCTGTTGATACTCTTCCACGTGATTGATCCGGGTCTTCGGGTTGCAAATCCCGCGCTTGGAGAAGCCCCTCGCCGGGCGCGAAAACATCGAGGGGACGCTATGGCAGCATCGGACGGGAAGGCACGCGTCGCCCTGCAACGCTTCGGTCTTGGGGCAAAGCCCGGCGGATATGCCTTGCGTGATCCGCGCGATGCCGTTCTTGCGGAGATCGATCCCGCCAAGGCGCGCGTCTCCCGGGACGAGCAGCCGGACACGGCGCGTGGCATCCAGATCGTCGCGGAGATTGAAGAGCGCCGCCGTCAGATGCGGGCTGCGGCACGGCAAACCGCCCAGGCGACCCCGGCAGCCCAACCACCTGCGATGATGGCCGGCAATGGCGATATGCAAGCTGCCGCCACTCAAGCACCTGCCATGCAACCCGGCGAGCAGGCGAAAACCCCGCCGGTTGCAGCGCCTCCGCCCGACCCGGACGGGATCCGTATCCGCGACCTCATGCTGGCGGAGGCCAAGGCGCGGATCGAGCAGGGAATCGCGGCGGACATCGGCTTCGCGGAGCGCTGGGTCGCGTTCTGGTCAAACCATTTCTGCGTCGCGCTCCGGCGCGGGCAGATCATGCAGGGCGTGATCGGCCCGTATGAGCGCGAATGCATCCGGGCCAATGCTTTCGGCACCTTCCGCGAGATGCTTGTCGCGGTCGAAACGCATCCGGCGATGCTGCACTACCTCGATCAGCGCCAGTCGATCGGCCCGGCATCCCCTGCCGGCCAGCGACAGAAGAAGGGGCTCAACGAGAACCTTGCACGCGAAATTCTGGAACTGCACACGCTGGGTGTCGGCGGCGGCTATAGCCAGAGCGATGTGACGAGCTTCGCCAGGATCCTCACGGGCTGGTCGATCAGCAACAACGAGGAAAACCTCGATGGCTACGGCGGGTTCTTCTTCGCGCCGAACCGGCATGAGCCGGGCGCGCAGACCGTTCTGGGCAAGAGCTACGCGCAGCCGGGCAAGGAGCAGGGCCTCGCGGTACTCGAGGATATCGCCCGCCACCCGTCGACGGCGCGGTTCATCGCGCGGAAGATTGTCAGGCATTTCGTTGCCGATAGTCCGCCGCCGGCGCTTGTTTCGCGGCTGGAGCAGGACTTCCGCAAGACCAGCGGCGATCTTGCCTCTTTGGCGCGGGCACTGGTCACGTCGGACGAGGCATGGACGGCCCCGCAGGCCAAGCTCAGGACGCCCTACGAATTCCTGACCGCGGCACTGCGTGCCACCGGCGAGAAGCCGGACAGAGTGCCGCAGCTTCTCAATGCGCTGACCCTGATGGGCCAGCAGCTCTGGAACCCCGCCGGACCGAACGGGCATCCGGATGACGAGGCCTCGCTGATCGCCCCCAAGGCGATCAAGACCCGGCTTGAATTTGCCATGCAGGTCGGCCGGCAGGTCGGCGGGCGCATCGATCCGCGCGAGCTTGCCGACCAGCTCTATGGCAGCGCGCTCGGTGCGGAGACGCGGCAGGCGATCGCCCGCGCCGAAGCCCGCCCGCAGGGCATCGCGATTCTGCTGATGTCGCCCGAATTCCAGAGGAGATGATGATGTCCGGCTCCCCGTCCTCACCGCTCTACTGCGAATCGATGCCAATAACCCGGCGCTCCTGTGAAGGTTTGCCGCTCACGCGGCGCGGCCTCCTCGGCGCTGGTGTCAGCTTTTTCGCCTGGACGCATATGCCGAAGCTGGCGTCCGCTGCCGGTACGCGCGACCCGCGATTCCTGACGGTGATCCTGCGCGGCGCGATGGACGGACTGTCGGCGGTCGCACCCGTCGGCGACCCCGATTACGTCGCGCTGCGTGCCGGCATTGCGCTTGGCAAGGACGGCGAGAATGCCGGCATTGGCCTCGACGGCTTCTTCGTGTTGCACCCCATGATGAAGAATTTCGCGCGGCTCTACCGGGAGAAGCAGGCGCTTGTGATCCACGCGGCGGCATCGCCCTATCGCGAGCGCTCGCATTTCGACGGGCAGGATGTGCTGGAAAGCGGTCTGCCGGGTGTCGGCAAGGCCGACTCCGGCTGGCTCAACCGCGCGCTGATGGCGCTGCCGAAGGGCGATCGGATCGCGACCAAGGGCGGGCTCGGTGTCGGCACCGTGACGCCGCTGGTGTTGCGTGGCGAAGCGCCGGTAATGGGCTGGGCGCCGCAACGCCTGATCGAAACCAATGATGATCTCGCCCGCCGCGTGATGGACCTTTACACCCACACCGATCCGGCGCTGGCGCGAGCCCTCAAGGCCGGGTTGACAGCGGACAGTCTCGCCAAAGGCGGTGCCCAGATGCCGCAGGGCGGCGGCGATCCCGGCATGATGGCACGGGCGGCTGCCGGCGCTGCACGATTGATGATGAAGGACGAGGGGCCACGCATCGCGGTGCTCTCCTTCGATGGCTGGGATACCCATGCCAATCAGGGCGGCGTGAAGGGGCGGCTGGCGGATCTTCTGGGTGGCCTCGATGGGGCTTTTGCCACCTTCGAGAAGGAATTCGGCGCGGCCTGGAAGGAAACAGCGATCCTCGTCGTTACGGAGTTCGGCCGCACGGCAAAGATCAACGGCACCGAAGGTTCGGACCACGGCACGGCAACCGTCGCCATACTGGTCGGTGGAGCGGTCAACGGCGGGCGTATCATCGCGGATTGGCCGGGCCTGAAGGCGAACCAGCTTCACGAGGCGCGTGATCTCAGACCGACGACGGACCTGCGCGGCATCATCAAGGGCGTGCTCGCAAGCCAGCTTGGGCTTTCCGCGGCAACGCTCGGTGACAAGGTGTTCCCCGGCTCCGGCATGGTGAAGCCGGTCGAAGGGCTCATGACCTGAACAGCGCGCAATTCAGCTTGCCCCGAATCACCGGAGCGGGCAGGAAGCGGGTCTGTTTTCCCGCTTTTCCTGAAAGAACGCCGTGTCGTCCTCCATTGAACTGATCGGCGGCATTGCCGCGACCATCACCACGCTGTGCTGGGTGCCGCAGGCGCTCAAGGTGATCCGCACGCGGGAGACGCGCGCGATCTCGCTGGTGATGTATTGCATGCTCGCGGTCGGCATCGCGCTCTGGCTGGTCTACGGGTTGCTGATCGGCTCCTGGCCGCTGATCGGCGCCAATGCTGTGACGATCATTCCGGTGCTGATCATCCTCGGGATGAAGCTGCGGTTCGGATAATCAGCGTCCCGGAACAAGCCGCAGCAGCGCGCCGTCCGTCTCGTCACTCAGCAGGTAGACGTATCCATCCGGCCCCTCGACGACATCGCGGATGCGCTTGCCAAACGCTTCGAGATAGCGCGTCTCGCCGGTGATAACGTCACCTTTCAGCTCCAGCCGTGCGAGAAGCGAGCCTGCAAGGCCGCCCACGAGCAGACTTCCGCGCCAGGCCGGGAATTTGTCGCCGGTGTAGAAGGTCGCGCCGGAGGGGGCAATCGACGGGTCCCAGTAGAACAGCGGCTGCTCCATCCCGTCCTTGCGGGTGCCGATGCCGATCTTCGCACCGGAATAATCGATGCCGTAGGTGATCACCGGCCAGCCGTAGTTCCTGCCGGCCTCCGGGGCGTTGATTTCATCGCCGCCGCGCGCGCCGTGCTCGGCGGTGTAGAGCCGCCCGGTTCCCGGGTGAAGCGTCGCGCCCTGCACGTTGCGGTGGCCGTAGGACCAGATCTCCGGGAGGGCGTCGGGTGTTTTCAGGAAGGGGTTGTCTGAGGGAATGCTGCCATCGGGCCGGATGCGCACGATCTTGCCGAGGTGGCTCGTGAGGTTCTGCGCGTCGGTGCGGCGCGAATAGCGGTCGCCGAGCGTCACGAACAGGTTTCCCGCCCTGTCGAACACGAGCCGGCAGCCGAAATGCAGGGTGGAATCCACCGCCGGCATCTGCCGGAAGATCACGCGGCCATCAGTGAGCCGCGTGCCGTCCTCGTTGAAACGGGCGCGGAACACCGAGGTGCCGTTGCCGCTCTCGCGTGCCTCCGAAAAGCACAGGAAGACCTCGCGATTGCCCGCGAATTGCGGATGCAACGCAATGCCCAGCAACCCGCCCTGACCGCGCGCCAGCACCGGCGGCAGCCCGGAAACCGGGCCGGAGAGCGTGCCGGTTCTGAGGTTGGCGATCCGGAGCCGGCCCTGCCGCTCCGTGATCAACGCCCGCCCATCCGGCAGGAAGGCCATGCCCCAGGGGTGGACAAGCCCCTTGACCGCGATTTCGACACGCGGCTCGTCAGGCGGAGCCGCCAGCACGCTCGCGGGCAGAAGCACCGCGAGGGTCGCGACGATCCGACGAATCGCGCGCGGCGCGCGGGGAAAGATCATTCCGCCTTGATTCCGGCAGCCTTGATGATCTCGGCCCAGGTGTCGATTTCCTGCTTGAGGTAGGGCGCGAATTCGGCGGGACCGCGCACGTTCAGCGCAAAGCCGAGGGCATTGATCTTCTCGGCAACTGCCGGGGATTTCAGCGCCGCGACGATTTCCTTCGAGAGTCGGTCGAGCACCGCTGCCGGCACCTTGGCCGGGGCGAAGAACGCTGCCCAGCTTTCCGCATCCGCATTGGCGACGCCCTGTTCGCGGAAGGTCGGCATATCCTTGAGCTGGGCCACGCGCGTTGCCGAGGCCACGCCGAGGCCGCGCATCTGCCCGCCCTGGATCTGCGTCAGCACGCTCGGCAGTGTCGAGAGCGACACATCGATCGAACCGCCGATGATGTCCTGCACCAGCGGCGGCGCGCCCTTGTAAGGCACGTGCTGCATGGTGATGCCGACGCGCTTCATCAGCAGCTCCATGGAGAGGTGCGAGCCCGAGCCATTGCCGGTCGAGCCGTAGTTGAGCTTGCCCGGCTGGGCTTTCGCGAGTGCGATCAGCTCCTGCAGCGATTTCACCGGCAGCGCGTTCTTCACCACCAGCGCATGTGGGAAAGCACCGGCACCGGCGAGCGGGGCGAAATCCTTGATCGCGTCGTAGCCCGGCTCCTTCAGCAGGAACATGTTGTTGCCATGCGTCTGGTTGTTGCCGAACATGATCGTATGGCCGTCGGCCTCGGCGATCGCCACGGCGCGGATGCCGATCGAGCCGGAGGCACCGGCCTTGTTCTCGACGACGACCTTCTGCTGCAGCGGCCCCTCGATCGTCTGCGCGACGAGGCGCGCGATCACATCCGTCGGCCCGCCGGCAGGATAGGGCACCACCAGGGAGATGGTCTTTGACGGGAACGCGGCCTGCGCGCGCAGCACGGCCGGTGCAGTGACCATGGCACCGGCTGTGGCGAGGAAATGGCGGCGGTTCAGGCGGCGTTCAGTCGTGGTCATCGGTTCCCTCCGGGGCAGTGTTCTCATGCCATTTTGCGAAGGGGAGCAGAAAACTGGCACCTTGGCCGTCTTTTCGCCCGGTTTCTTCTTGATGGCTCGTGCCAACAGACATAAAGCGGTCGTGCCCCTTTGACCAGAGCAACCGGGCGGGTTTCGACCATGGTGTCGTGGCCCCGTTCAACCGGAATGGAGAGATTTCATCATGGCCTTCCTCGCTGACGCTTTGTCCCGCATCAAGCCATCCGCGACCATCGCGGTGACGCAGATGGCGCGTGATCTCAAAGCCAAAGGCAAGGACGTGATCTCGCTCTCCGTCGGCGAGCCGGATTTCGATACGCCTGACAATATCAAGGAAGCCGCCATCGCGGCGATCCGGCGCGGCGAGACCAAGTATACGCCCGTCGCCGGCATCCAGCCGCTGCGCGAGGCGATCTGCGCCAAGTTCAAGCGCGAGAACGGCCTCGACTACAAGCCTTCGCAGGTCATCGTTGGCACCGGCGGCAAGCAGGTGCTGTTCAACGCCTTCATGGCCACGATCAACCCTGGCGACGAAGTGGTGATTCCCGCGCCGTATTGGGTTTCCTACCCGGAAATGATCGCGCTGTTCGGCGGTGTGCCGGTCTATGTCACCACGAAGATGGAAAACAACTTCAAGCTGACAGCCGATCAGCTCGAAGCCGCGATCACGCCGAAGACCAAGTGGTTCATGTTCAACTCGCCGTCGAACCCCTCGGGCGCGGCGTATTCGCGCACTGAACTCAAGGCACTGACGGATGTACTGATGCGCCACCCGCATGTCTGGGTGCTGACCGATGACATGTACGAGCATCTGGTGTTTGGTGATTTCGTCTACACGACACCGGCTGAGGTCGAGCCGGGCCTCTATGACCGCACGCTGACCATGAACGGCGTTTCGAAAGCCTATGCCATGACCGGCTGGCGCATCGGCTACGCGGCAGGCCCGGAACAGCTTATCAAGGCGATGGACCTTATCCAGGGTCAGCAGACTTCCGGCGCGAGCTCGATCGCGCAGTGGGCGGCGGTGGAAGCACTCAACGGACCGCAGGATTTCATCCCTGCGAGCCGCAAGGTGTTCGAGGAACGGCGCGATCTTGTCGTTGCCATGCTCAACCAGTGCACGGGCCTCAAGTGCCCGAAGCCGGAAGGCGCGTTCTATGTCTACCCGTCCTGCGCAGGCCTGATCGGCAAGAAAGCCCCCTCGGGCAAGGTGATCGCGACCGACGAGGATTTCGTCATGGAACTGCTGGCGACCGAAGGCGTCGCCACGGTGCATGGGTCGTCCTTCGGCCTCGGTCCGAACTTCCGCGTTTCCTACGCGACCTCGACCGCCAATCTCGAGGAAGCCTGCCGCCGCATCCAGCGCTTCTGCGCCGCGATCTCCTGACGGACTGACGGGCGGGTTCGACGATGACCATCGCACGGATCCGCCCGCTGTGGCGTGCAGGCCTCGCTGTCCTGCTGCTGGCCGCCGCCTTCGCCGCGCCGGTGTGGCTGGTGCGGGCGCAGGAAAACCCGATGGCGGCCCCGACCTTCCCGGTTGATGACGACGAACCCGAAGCTGCCCGTCCACAGCCGACCATCGGCCCCTCGACCAACGACCGTTTCACGACCGTCATCGCCCCGCTGCCGCCAACCCGGCCCTGGCCCGCGCCTGCCGGCGAGGCCGCTCCGCAACCGCAGTCAGCGCCCGCAGCCGGAACTGCTCCGCAAACGCAGCCGGAGACCGAGGTTGCTGCCCCGGCAACGCCTTCCACCGCGCTCGTTCCGGTCGACGCGCCGCTGCCGCCGCGTCGCCCCGGGGCCGCGCCTGTCGTCGAGGCAGCAACACCGGAGCCACAGGAAGCAGCACCGCGCCTGCCGACGATTTCCGGCCCCGATATCGATTTTCCTTTATCGATCGAGCCGGATATGCGCGTCGCTTTTGCACCAACCATTGCCCTGCCGTCGACCACCGCCGAAATCGAGGCAGAGGAGGAGCGGACGCCCGAGCCGACCTTTGTCGAAAAACAGACCGATGCGGTGGACATTGCCTGCATCAAGCCGGAGGTCATGAGCCTGATCCGCACGGCGGGCGAAAATTTCGGCGGCACACCCGTCATCACCTCCGGGCAGCGCAATCGTGGCCGTAGCGGCTCCTTCCATCGCAAGTGCATGGCGGCGGATTTCTTCGTACCGGGGATCGAGCGCGCGCGGCTCGCGAAATATCTGCGTGGCCTGCCGGGAGCCGGTGGTGTCGGCACCTATTGCCACACCAAGTCCGTCCATATCGACATTGGCGAGCCGCGCAACTGGTCACAATGCGGGCGGCGCTTCCGGTTTGCACAGCGCTGAACGCTCTTCCCCTCGGCGTGACGAAACGTCCGGTGCTCTCGATTTCGGGTGGTGACGTTGCGGCTTCCATGCGAGGCTTGCACCAACTCTCGTGATTCCGGATCGGTTTTTCATGTCCCAGACTTCAGGTGCATCCCCTGCGCCCGCGACGATGTCGCGCGCCATGACTTCCCGTGAATGGGGCCTGCTTGTGCTGCTCTCGGTCATGTGGGGCGGCTCCTTCCTGTTCAACGGAATTGCGATCAAGGAAGTGCCGGTCTTCTCGATCGTCGCCTTCCGTGTGCTCCTCGGGGCGCTCGCGCTGCACCTCGTGCTGCGGGTAAGCCGGATTCCTTTTCCCTGCGACTGGCACTCGCTGCGCGGCTACGCCGGCATGGCGGTGCTCAACGGCGCGTTGCCGTTTTGCCTGATCGTCTTCGGCCAGACGCGGATCCAGAGCGGGCTTGCCTCGATCATCAACGCGACGACACCGATCTTCACGATGCTGCTGGCGCATTTCCTGCTCTCCGCCGAGCGGCTCGATGCCCGCCGCATCGTGGGTGTCCTGCTGGGGTTTGCGGGGGTGATTGTGCTGTTCTCGGACAAGATCGGCGCCGGTTCCGGCGAGGTCATCGGTCTTGCCGCCTGCACCCTGGCGGCGCTGTCCTATGGGCTTGCGAATGTTTTCGGCCGCGTCTTCATCAAGCCGGGCGCGAACCCGATCGCGCTGGCAACCGGACAGCTGACGCTGGCGGCCTGCCTCATGGTGCCGGTGGCACTGGTGATTGATCGGCCCTTTTCTCACGCGCTGCCAGGAACAACCGCAATCATGGCGCTGCTGATGCTTGCACTGGTCTCGACCGCCGCAGCCTATGTCGTGTTTTTCCGGATCCTGACGCGCGCCGGGGCAACGAACGCCTCGCTGGTGACGCTGCTCATTCCCTGTTCGGCGATCCTCTTTGGCGTCCTTTTGCTCGATGAACGTCTCGGCTTGCGTGAGATCGCCGGATTTGCGGTGATTGCGCTCGGCCTGCTGGTGATCGACGGGCGGATTCTGGGGTCAATTTCCGGGGCAAAAGCAGCCGGTTGAGCCTCCCGGGCGCTTCTGTCCAATTCGCCCTTGCCAGAACGGCTGGACATACTACCCTTTAATGGTATGAACCATTTGTTTATATATAAACAATCGACGCAGTTAGACGTCGAAAAGGATGGAGCGCCCCCCGAAAAAGGGAGCGCCAAGGGGAGATGAAGTCCATGTCGCACCAAGCTGTGCCGTCGCGCCCGTGGCTTGCCGGGTATCCGAATGCCGTTCCGGCTGATATCGATGTGCCGCTGCTGCCGACGTTGGCGGAACTGATTGTCCGCAGTTCGCAGGAATTCGCGGACAAGCCGGCCTTCATCAGTTTCGGCAAGACCTTGACGTTCCGGGAGATCGGCGCGGCTGCAAGTGCCATTGCCGGCTATCTTCAGGCGCAGGGGTTCAGGAAGGGCGATCGCATCGCCATCATGATGCCGAATGTGATGGCTTATCCGGCGGTGATGTTCGGCTGCCTCATCGGCGGCTACACGGTTGTCAACGTCAATCCGCTCTATACGGTTCGGGAGTTGACGCATCAGATCAACGATTCCGGGGCCGAGGCGATTTTCGTTCTCGAGAATTTTGCCTCCGTTGTGGCTGAAGCGCTGCCGCATACCAACCTCAAGAAGGTCGTGATCGCGCAGGCGGGCGATCTCCTCGGCCTCAAGGGCAAGATTGTTTCCTTCGTTGCAAAATACGTGAAGAAGGTTGTTCCGGCCTACACGCTTCCCGCCGCAACGATGCTGCCCGATGCGCTGCGCGCCGGCGCTGCCGCGGGTATGAAGCCCGTTGATGTCACCCTCGATGATCTGGCCTTCCTCCAGTATACCGGTGGCACGACCGGCGTGTCGAAGGGGGCGGCGCTGACGCATCGCAATGTCGCGGCGAATGTCGTGCAATGCGACGCCTTCCTGGGCTGGGCGATCCGGCCGGTGCCGGACAATGTGATGGTCACGGCGTTGCCGCTCTATCACATCTTCGCGCTGACCTGCTGCTGCCTGTTCATGATGCGGATCGGAGCCGCGTGCCTGCTGATCGCCAATCCGCGCGATATTCCGGGCTTCATCGGCATCCTCCAGAAGACGCGCTTCACGCTGATGTCCGGCGTCAACACCCTCTACAACGCGCTGGCGAACCACCCCGATATCCGCAAGGTGGATTTCTCGAACCTCAAGTTCTGCGTCGCGGGGGGGATGGCGACCCAGAGCGCTGTCGCCAAGAACTGGAAGAGTGTGACCGGCTGTTCGATCGTCGAAGGCTACGGCCTTTCCGAGACCTCGCCGGTGCTGACGATCAACCGGCCGGACCTGCCGGAGTTCTCCGGCACGATCGGCTATCCCATGCCTTCGACCGATATCGAGCTGCGGGACGCGGACGGCAAGGCAGTGCCGATGGGCGAAGCGGGGGAAATCTGCGCGCGTGGCCCGCAGGTGATGCCGGGATACTGGCAGCGGCCGGACGAGACGGCGAAGGTCATGACCGCCGACGGCTTCTTCCGCACCGGTGATATCGGCGTCCAGCTGCCGGATGGCACCTTCAAGATCGTCGATCGCCTCAAGGATATGATCCTCGTCTCCGGCTTCAACGTCTATCCCAATGAGGTCGAGGAGGTCATCGCGCAGCATCCGGGCGTGCTGGAAGTCGCTGTGATCGGCGTGCCCGACCCGCAGTCGACCGAGGCGGTCGCGGCCTATATCGTCAAGAAAGACCCGGATCTTGATGCCGAAACCATCCGTGCGCATTGCCGGACGACCCTGACCGCCTACAAGGTTCCGCGCGTCATTCACTTCCGGGAGGCGCTGCCGAAAACCAACGTCGGCAAGGTGCTTCGCCGCATGCTGCGCGAACCGGCAGCCTGAAACGCTTCCGCGTGCGGTGACGGTCTCGTGATTTTGACGCGAGCGCGCCGCACGCTACCGTTCTCCCGACAGTGAGGGAGAACGTCATGCATTATCACCGCCGCCAGGGTTGGGAACTGCCCGAGAATACTGCCACGCCCGAGCATCTCGTGATGTCCCGGCGTAGCCTGCTCGGCGGTGCCGCTGCTCTGGGTGGTGGCTTGCTTCTGGGCGCGTCATCTCGCCCGGCGCTGGCGGCGACGCAGGCCGAGACCGACGCGTTCCACCCCTATGTGCGCAACCCGGCCTATACGCTTGACCGGGCGCTGACGGAGGAGAAGGTCACCTCCGTCTACAATAATTTCTACGAATACGGGACATCCAAGAGCATTTCTGCCGCCGCCCAGCAGCTCAACGTGCGACCCTGGGTGCTCAAGGTCGATGGCATGGTGGAAAAGCCACGTGAGATCGGCATCGACGATCTCATGGCCGCCATGCCGCGCGAGGAGCGGCTCTATCGCTTCCGCTGCGTCGAGGCGTGGTCGATGACCATCCCGTGGTCCGGCTTCCCGATGAAGGCACTGGTGGATTATCTGAAGCCGCTCTCCTCCGCGAAATACGTGCGGATGGAAACCTTCTACGATCCGAAAATGGCGCCCGGCCAGCGTGCCCCATTTTACCCCTGGCCCTATGTCGAGGGCGTCACGATCGAGGAAGCCGCGAACGACCTCGCGTTCATCGTGACCGGGGCTTACGGCAAGCCGCTGGCGAAGCAGTTCGGCGCGCCGCTGCGCCTCGCACTGCCGTGGAAATACGGCTTCAAGTCGATCAAGTCGATTTCGAAGATCACCTTCACCGACAAGCGCCCGGTGGGCCTGTGGGAAGCCCTGCAATCGAGCGAATACGGCTTCTGGGCCAATGTGAACCCGGAGGTCAGCCATCCGCGCTGGAGCCAGGCGACCGAGAACGTGCTCGGAACCAACACCCGTGTGCCGACGCAGCTGTTCAACGGCTACGCCGAGCACGTCGCGGGGCTCTACAAGGGGTTGGAGAAAGAGCGGCTCTGGGCGTGATTGCTGAAAAAACGCGGCGACCCGCCGCAAATGCAGGGTATGCGTCAAAAAATACAACTAGAAGTTAATATTTTTCCATCATGGTTGTGCCGGCGCCGAGCTTGCAGGACAATTTCATGACCATTCACGTTCCCTCAGGCCATCTAGAAATACTCTCCCGATTGCAGCGGACAGTTGGCGTCCACATGTGGACGCTTGACCTCGATCACGGCGTATTCCAGTTCGAGATCGGGCAGAACACCGATTCGGGTACCTGCCGCTCGCTGCCGCTGGAAATACTCCGTTCATTGCTGGCTCCAGAGGAAATGCAGATCGTTGCTGCGCATTGGAGGGAGGCGGCCCTAAGCGGCATTGCCGGCCCGGCATTGCTGCCCTTCGTCAAGGCCGACGGTGCTCGGTCACAGGTCGAATCGGCTTGTTGCCTGCTGCGCGACGGTCAGACGAATTCTCTGTTGGGTGTGTTCCGCCGACCATCCGTGATTGTGAGCAATCAGCAGGAGATCGGGATGCACAAGGAGAGGCTGCTCGTCGAATATGTCGAAGCCTTCATCGATAATTCGCCGAGTGCGATCGTTGTCGCCAGTCCCGGCGGCTCCATCATCAGTATCAATCAGGAATGCCTGCGCTTCCTGGGCAAGTCGCATCGCAGTGAGGTGCTGCGGAAGTCCTTGCATGAGATTCTGCGCGCGATCGATATCGGGCTGGGGGATATTGTTGCGCAGGTGATGGGATCGACCAAGCCCATGCGGGGGCGCTACGACGTGCAACTGGGGCACGGCAAGCGGCATACGCTGTACTGGCGTTTTTTCGCGCTGAGCGGCAGCTTTTCGACTTCACCGCCGAAGGTCTTTGCCTTCGACGTGAATTCGGGAGGTCCACGCGCCGGCTCACCTCAATAAACCCAGCGCTGTGCCTTGCTGACGAGAAAATCCCTGAAAACCTGCACGCGCGCGTCCCGACGAAGTTGTCCAACGGCTACGCCGAGCATGTCGCGGGGCTCTGCAAGGGGCTGGAGAAAGAGCGGTTGTGGGCGTGATCAGAACTCGCCTTCGACGACTTCGACGTTGAAGTTGATGGTGGAAGCATATTTCTTCCCCCAACGATCTGTTCCAAGAAGCTGAACAACTACTCGGTCACGGCCGATCTTCAATGGGGACAACCGCACTGTTGTAATCGCAGTTTGTGTCTCGCCAAGGGAAAATCCGTCGATAATTCTGAATCCGTTTTTCGCATTCAGTGAACTGCCAATGTTGTATGAGCACCAGCGTTTCTTTTCTGATTTATTGAATCGAGACATTTTCCAATTCACGTCAACCGTGCAACCAGTACAGATTCTCGTTGAATCCGCGCGACACTTATCTGCCCATGCAACGCTTGATGAGGCTGTGACAGTCAGTGCTGCTGTTGCAGCGACGAAAATCCAATGCTTTTTCATTTTGAATCCCGCTTTAAAAAATTCAATAAACCCAGCGCTGCGCCTTGCTGACGAGAAAATCCCTGAAAACCTGCACGCGCGCAACCTGTTTGAGCGCCTCGGGATAGACAAGGTAGCAATCGAGGTGCGGCATCGTCTCGCCCTGCAGCAACTGCACCAGCGGTGATGTCTGGTCGACCATGTAATCCGGCAGCACGGCGATGCCCGCCCCGCCGGTTGCCGCGTGATGCAGCGCGGTGATCGAATTGACAACCAGCGCCGGCAGGCGCGGCTCCTTGCGTTCGCGCCCGGCGGTGCAGTGCCAGTTGATATCCTCGAGATAGCCCGGAATATCGCCGCCGAACGCGACCAGCCGGTGCTCGTCGAGATCGCCGATCACGCGCGGCGCGCCAAAGCGCTTCAGATAATCCGGTGACGCGTAGACATGAAAATGCACGGCGAACAGCCGTCGACGAATCAAATCCGCCTGCACTGGTGCGCGCAACCGCAGTGCGACATCGGCCTCGCGCATGGCCAGATCAAGCTCGTCATCGGTCAGGATGACCTGAAGCCGGATATCGGAATACATATCCAGAAACTCGGAGAGGCGCGGGGTCAGCCAATTGCCGCCAAGCGCGACATTCGCGGTGATTTTCAGCTCGCCATTGGGTTTTTCGCGGCTGTCGGAGAGGCTGGCGCGCGTCTGTTCGAGTTTGGTGACGAGTTCACGTGCGGTGCGGAACAGCAGTTCGCCCTGTTCGGTCAGCACCAGCCCGCGGGCATGGCGATGGAACAGCGGCACGTCCAGTTCGCCCTCGAGCGCGGAAACCTGCCGGCTGACGGCGGATTGCGACAGGCCGAGGACCTCGCCGGCGCGGGTGAGGCTGCCGGCTTCTGCAGCGGCATAGAAGATCCTGACGCGATCCCAGTCCACGGTAGCTCCCCCGACGTTTCCAAACCCAAGGCTTCCAATTTCGGAAGTCAGTTATGCGGATTTAGCATAGCACAGAGCGGATCGGGTTTGGCAACACCGTAGTTTCCACAACGCGGGGCGGCGCGTTACTCCGCGGCAATCTTGCCGGCTGCGTGCGTGGTCATGAAGCGTTCGGCTTCCAGTGCCGCCATGCAGCCGAGCCCGGCGGCGGTGACAGCCTGCCGGAACTGGTCATCGGCGACATCGCCGGCGGCAAAAACGCCGGGGACATTTGTCTGCGTCGTGCCGGGGATGACCTTGAGGTAGCCGGAATCCTTCATCTCCAGCTGGCCGGCGAAGAGGCCGGAGGCCGGCGCATGGCCGATGGCGACGAACACGCCATCGGTTTTCAGCTCTGTAACCGCGCCGGTCTTGACGTTCTTCACCTTCAGATGCGTGACGGAAAGCGGCCCCTCGGTGCCGCAGATTTCCTCGATCGCGCTGTCCCAGATCACCTCGACCTTCGGGTGGGCGAAGAGCCGGTCCTGCAGGATGCGCTCGGCCTTGAAACTGTCTCGACGGTGGATGACCCGGACCTTGCTCGCAAGATTGGCGAGATAGAGCGCTTCCTCGACGGCGGAATTGCCGCCGCCGACCACAACAACCTCCTTGTTGCGGTAGAAAAACCCGTCGCAGGTCGCGCAGGCGGAAACGCCGAAGCCCTTGAACTTGTCTTCCGAGGGGATGCCGAGCCATTTGGCTTTCGCGCCGGTGGCGATGATCAGGGTGTCGCAGGTGTAGCGCACGCCATCATCCCCCGTGAGTGTGAAGGGGCGACGGGAGAGGTCGACGGCGCTGATGTGATCCGAGATCATTTCGGTGCCGACATGTTCCGCCTGCGCCTTCATCTGCTCCATCAGCCAAGGACCCTGGATCGCCTCGGCGAAGCCGGGGTAATTCTCGACCTCGGTGGTGATCATGAGCTGCCCGCCCGGCTCGAAGCCCGAGATCAGCAGCGGCTTCATCATCGCGCGCGCGGCATAGATCGCGGCGGTATAGCCGGCGGGGCCGGAGCCGATGATGATCACCTTGGCGTGGCGGGGCGGTTCTCCCTGGCGTTGTGCCTCTTGACTCATCTCAACTCTCCTTCGGCCGGGGGAGCGCCCCTCTGAATTCCTGATAGCGCCGCGCAAGCTCGATCGCGATCGCGGGCGTCGCATCCATAGGTTCATAGCTATAGGGATCGATGGCGCCAGAGAAGGGGCGGAGAACCCCCAACCCTTCAAGTCCACGCAAGAATTGATCGATTTTCCGTGATCGGCCGGTCGCGCGGAAGACATGCACCGGTTTGCCGGTGGCGAGCGCCTCGCCGATCATGTTGACCGATTCCGCTGTCACCACCAACGCATCCGCGTTGGCGAGCAGGGCGCGATAGGGGTTGTCGGCCAGGTTGTCAGGATTTCGGCCATCCCAGAACCAGCCGCCACTGGCCTCGATCCGCGTGCGGGCTGCCTCCGCCAATTCCGGTGGCGTGCGGCGCGAGGTGGTCGCCATGATGCCGACGCCGCTCTGCGCAAGGTGGCCGAGAACATCCCAGAAGCGGCGGATATCCGCGTCGGTGAAGTGGAAATCCTTGGAAGTGCCGCCGATCAACACCGCGACACGCGGGGTCCTGAGGGCGGCAATCGGTGCGGGCGGATCGGAGCGCAGGGCGGAAAGACTCTCCGGCGTGATCCGGTGCGGGGAGGTGAGGGTTGTCATCACGTTGTCCCCGCGCAGGCGATCGTGTTCCGGCACCCAGAGGAAATCCGCGATGCCGGCGTCCGTGCGCGGATCTTTCAGAAAAACCGTGAAGGTCCGCCCGCCCGAAGCCCGCTTGATCGCAGGAAGATATGGCGCGGCCCGACGCCCGGAGGCAATCACGAGATCGGGAAACGGCGGTTGCAGCGGGCCTCCCGCCCGGCCGGGCGCCTCCGCAGGATCAAGGGCGAGAAAGGGCAACCGCCAGCTCAGCGGCATCAGCCAGGCCCATGGCGCACGCGGAGCAATCACTTTCTCGATCGGCTTCAACCCCAGCCGCTCGGCGATGCCGAGGCATTGGGCGAGATCGCCGGCCTTGCCATCCGTCAGCACCCAGCAGGAAGTGCCGCCGAGGGAGGATCGGGCAAGGGCCAAGGCCGATGGTGGTGAGGGCGCAGCAGGCAAGGGCGGTCTTCCGGTTCAGGCAGGCAGGTTCAAGCGGCTTTATGTAACATAAGACTTCGGGTTGCCGTTCTCGCGCAATTTCTATACGCCTCGCGGGGCGGTTATTGTCCGCCACGATGCTGATGTCTACCGGGCAAGCCGGGGGCAGGGCACCGCGCCCCCGATTTTCATACCCGGTTGGTCTATGCAGCGCACCCTCACCCTTGATGCCATCGACTGGAAGATCCTCGGCGAACTGCAGGCCGATGGCGCGCTCACCAATGTGGAACTGGCCCGAAGGGTGGGGCTCACACCGCCACCCTGCCTCCGGCGCGTTCATGCCTTGCGGGAGGCGGGCTATATCCAGGCCTACCGCGCGATTCTCGATGCGCCGCGGCTCGGATATTCCGTTGTGTGCTTTGCCTTCGTGCATCTTGCGAGTCAGGCGGAGAGCGATCTCGCGGCATTCCACGCCAAGGTTTCCGGCTGGAAGAGCGTGCGCGAATGCTGGACGCTCTCGGGTGACTTCGATTTCCTGATGAAATGCGTCACCGAAGACCTGCCGAGCCTTCAGGCCTTCATCTCCGACATCACCGCGACGCCGAACGTGCGCAACGTGCGCACGGCGCTGGCGCTCGGCAAGGTGAAAGACGAGGGCATGGTGCCGATTTCCAGAGGGTGATGGCTCAGTTCAGCCCGCGCACGATCCAGTAGGCGAAGTTGCCGGTCAGCGCCTCGACGCGCCGCGGCTCGCTGTAGGGGCTTGGCAAGGCACCGCCGGAGGAGACCGGCGAGCGACCGGAGACAGGCTTGCGGGCGATGATCGCGCCGCCGGCATCCAGTACCAGCGCCTCGCCCTCGATGGCATCCGGCATGGCCATGCCCCCGCCGAACCGGCCGCCGCGTACGCCGGGCTCGTTCGCGAGGAAGATTTCCGTGACCCGCACCACCAGCCGCGCGCCGGGCGGATAACCCTCGACAGGGTTACGGGCGAGTTCTCCGGCAAGTTGCCGGGGCAGGGTCTGGCGGATATGGCCGGCGATGGCGCCGACACCTTGCAGGTCAACCTGCACCGCGACGCGGCGCAGGGGAGCGGCACCGGCGGGAGAGGCCAGCAGCGCTGCTCCCGTCACGAGCGCGGCGGCGAGTTTAGCGGAACGCGACCTCGACGACCTCATAGCTCTTGCCTCCACCCGGCGTGTTGACCTCGACGGTATCGCCGACCGTCTTGCCGATCAGCGCCCGCGCGATCGGCGAGGAAATCGACACGCGGCCCGATTTCACGTCGGCTTCGAGATCGCCGACGATCTGATAGGATTTTTCTTCCTCGGTGTCCTCGTCAACGAGCTTCACCGTGGCGCCGAACTTGATCGTTTTACCCGTCAGTTTCGAGACCTCGATGATCTCGGCGCGCGAAATCATGCTCTCAAGCTCGACGATTCGCCCCTCATTGTGCGACTGCGCTTCCTTGGCCGAGGAATATTCGGCGTTCTCGCTGAGGTCGCCATGCGCGCGTGCTTCCTGAATCGCCAGGATGATCCGGGGGCGCTCCTCACCCTGACGGCGCTTGAGCTCGGCTTCCAGCATCTTGAAGCCGTTGGCGGTCATGGGAATGCGTTCCATGGCGCGATCTCCTTAAACACGTTCCCCGCCACGCGTTGCCGCCGGCGGGGATCTTCAAATTCGGCTCATCGTGCAGCGCACCCGCACGATCATTTCCGAGTATCCCGCAACTTGCGGTCGCGGGGATAACCTCAGGCGAAATATTCCTGCAACGCCCGGACTTCAAGATCACCGGCCGAATAAGCCCGAATCCCTTCCGCCGCCGCCATCGCCCCCGCCAAGGTGGTATAATATGGCACCTTGTGCAAGAGGGCTGCCCGACGAAGCGAGCGGCTGTCCGAGAGCGCCTGCGCACCCTCGGTTGTATTGAACACCAGCTGGATGCCGCCGTTCTTGATGGCATCGACGATGTGCGGCCGGCCTTCGAGCACCTTGTTGATGCGCTCGCAGGGCACGCCATGCTCGATGAGATAGCGCTGCGTGCCGGAGGTGGCGACGATCTGGAAGCCGAGCCCGGTCAGCATCCGCATCGTCGGCAGGATGCGCTCCTTGTCGTCGTCACGCATCGACACGAACACCTTGCCGGAGGTCGGCACCTTGGTGCCGCCGCCGAGCTGGCTCTTCGCGAAGGCGACGCCGAAGCTGCGATCAAGCCCGATGACCTCGCCGGTCGAGCGCATTTCAGGCCCGAGAACCGTATCGACACCGGGGAAGCGCGCGAAGGGGAACACCGCTTCCTTGACGCCGACATGATTGAGAACTTTGGCCTTGAGGCCGAAGCTCGCAAGGCTTTCGCCCGCCATGATGCGGGAGGCGATCTTGGCGATGGGTTCGCCGATGACCTTGGCGACGAAGGGCACCGTCCGCGAGGCGCGCGGGTTCACTTCCAGCACGTAGATCGTGCCGTTCTGGATCGCGTATTGCACGTTCATGAGGCCGCCGACGCCAAGGCCGAGTGCCATTTCGCGCGTCTGGCGTTCGAGCTCGGCCAGCACATCCGGCTGGAGCGAGCGCGGCGGCAGCGAGCAGGCCGAATCGCCGGAATGGATGCCAGCTTCCTCGATATGCTCCATGATGCCGCAGACGAAGGTGTCCTTGCCATCGCAGAGGCAATCGACATCAACCTCGATCGCATCCGCGAGGTAGCGGTCGAAGAGCAGCGGGTTCTTGCCGAGCACGGTGTTGATCTGCCCGGTCTTGTCGTTCGGGTAACGTGACTTCACATCCGAGGGGATGAGCGAGGGCAGGGTGCCCAGGAGGTAATCGTCGAAGCTCTCGCGCTCGCGGATGATCGCCATCGCGCGTCCGCCGAGCACGTAGGACGGGCGGACGACGAAGGGGAAGCCGAGATCGGCGGCAACAAGGCGTGCCTGCTCCACCGAATAGGCAATGCCGTTCTTCGGCTGCTTGAGCTGAAGCTTGTCAAGGAGGCGCTTGAAGCGATCACGATCTTCCGCAAGGTCAATCGCATCGGGCGATGTCCCGAGGATCGGCACCCGCGCCGCTTCGAGCGCGGCGGCGAGCTTCAGCGGCGTCTGCCCGCCGAACTGCACGATGGCGCCATGGAGCGTGCCGTTCTCGCGCTCCTTGTCCATGATTTCGAGCACGTCCTCTTCGGTGAGCGGCTCGAAATAGAGGCGGTTTGCCGTATCATAATCGGTTGAAACCGTCTCGGGGTTGCAGTTGATCATGATGGTTTCGTAAGCAGCATCCTTCAGCGCGAAGGCGGCATGGCAGCAGCAGTAATCGAACTCGATGCCCTGCCCGATGCGGTTCGGACCACCGCCAAGGATGACGATCTTCTTCTTGTCCGTCGGGCGGGATTCGTCGACCAGCGTGCCGGCGAACGGCGGTGCGTAGGTCGAGTACATATAGGCGGTGGGCGAGGCGAATTCCGCCGCGCAAGTGTCGATGCGCTTGAAGGCCGGGCGGACGCCGAGTGCCTGCCGCTTTTCGCGCACGGTCTCGGGTTCGATGCCGGTCAGGCTGGCGAGGCGCTTGTCGGAGAAGCCCATCGCCTTCACCGCCCGGAAGTTGCCGGCGTCCTTCGGCAGGCCATGCGCTTTCACGCGCATTTCCATGTCGATGATCTCGCGCAGGCGATCAAGGAACCACGGATCGATCTTGCAGGAGGCGTGGATTTCCTCATTCGAGAACCCAAGGCGCATCGCCTGGCCGACCTTGAGGATGCGGTCCGCCATCGGTGTGCCGATCGCGGCACGGATGGCGTTCTTGTCGTCGCCCTTGCCGAGACCCTCGATCTCGATTTCGTCAAGGCCATCAAGCCCGGTTTCGAGGGAGCGCAGCGCCTTCTGGAGGCTCTCATTGAAGGTGCGGCCGATGGCCATCGATTCGCCGACCGATTTCATCGAGGTCGTCAGCACGCCGAAGTTCGGATCGGTGGAAGGGAATTTCTCGAAGGCGAAGCGCGGGATTTTCGTAACGACGTAGTCGATCGTCGGTTCGAACGAGGCCGGGGTCGCACCAGCGGTGATATCGTTGTCGATCTCGTCGAGCGTGTAGCCGACCGCCAGCTTCGCCGCGACCTTCGCAATCGGGAAGCCGGTGGCCTTCGAGGCCAGCGCTGAGGAGCGCGACACGCGCGGGTTCATTTCGATCACGATCATCCGGCCCGTCGCCGGGTCGACCGCGAATTGCACGTTTGAGCCGCCGGTCTCGACGCCGATCTCGCGCAAAACCGCGAGGCTCGCATCCCGCATGATCTGGTATTCCTTGTCCGTCAGCGTCAGCGCCGGCGCAACGGTGATACTGTCGCCGGTATGGACGCCCATCGGGTCGAAATTCTCGATCGAGCAGACGATGATGCAGTTGTCGTGTCTGTCGCGGACAACCTCCATCTCGTATTCTTTCCAGCCGAGAACGCTTTCCTCGATCAGGACTTCCGAGGTCGGGGAGGCGTCAATGCCGCGCTCGACGATCTCGATGAATTCGCCCTTGTTATAGGCAATGCCGCCGCCAGTGCCGCCCATGGTGAAGGACGGGCGGATGATGGCGGGCAGCCCGATATCATCGAGGCAATCGAGCGCGGCGCCGAGCGTCTTGACGTGGTGGGATTTCGGCGTTTCCAGCCCGATCTTCGTCATGGCCTCGCGGAAGCGCTCGCGATCTTCGGCCTTGTCGATGGCATCGGCGGTAGCCCCGATCATTTCAACGTCGTGCTTGGCGAGTGCGCCCATCTTCTGGAGCGAGAGCGCGCAGTTGAGCGCGGTCTGTCCGCCCATGGTCGGCAGCAGCGCGAATTTCATGCCCTTCGGGGTCTTCGGCCGTTCCTTGGCGATGATCTTCTCGACAACCTCGGGCGTGATCGGCTCGACATAGGTCGCATCCGCCAGTTCCGGGTCGGTCATGATCGTGGCTGGGTTCGAGTTCACCAGAACGATGCGGTAGCCCTCGGCTTTGAGCGCCTTGACGGCCTGGGTGCCGGAATAGTCAAATTCGCAGGCCTGTCCGATGACGATCGGCCCCGCGCCGATGATCATGATGGTGTGGATATCCTGACGTTTGGGCATGGGTTCCGGCCATTTTTTGCGCGACCCGACCGAACCCGGGCTGCGCCTGATGCAGAGCGGGGGGTGGATCGCGGATTTGACGTGCTGAAGGCTCGCTATAGACAAGCGAACCTCTTGCGACAAGGCAAAAGACTTCCAATCTATCGATCGCGTCCACAGGGCATTGTGATCTCGTGCATCACCCATTAGTTTAGGGGGGCCGGCATAAACCCGGCCATGCGTCAATCGTGCGGGAAAAGGAATACCGCTATGGGATGGGTTGTTCTCGGGCTGCTCGTGGTTCTCGCGCTGTGGCTGCTCGCCAGCTACAACGGCCTCGTGTCGATGAACCAGCGCGCCAATCAGGCTTTCGCGGATATCGATGTGCAGCTCAAGCAGCGGCATGACCTCATCCCGAACCTCGTCGAAACCGTCAAGGGTTACGCAACCCACGAAAAAGATACGCTGGATGCCGTCATCAAGGCGCGCAACACCGCGATATCGGCGCATGGACCAGAAGCGCAGGCCGAAGCCGAAAAGGGGCTCTCCGGCGCGCTTGGCCGGTTGATCGCGCTCTCCGAAGCCTATCCGGACCTCAAGGCCAACACCAACTTCCTCGACCTGCAGGCCCAGCTCGGCAATATCGAGGACAAGCTCGCCGCCGCCCGCCGCTTCTTCAACAGCGCTGTCGGCGAATTCAATGCGGCGACGCAGGCGATCCCCGGCGTGTTCTTCGCCCGCAGTCTGGGCTTCGTGCAGCGCGCCTTCTTCGATGTCGGCGAAACCGCGCGGGCCCAGCTCGACAAGGCACCGGACGTCAAGTTCTGAGGGAGGCTTTTCATTTGCCGCTGCCGCGGCGCCCCTCGCATAAGCTCGGACGGCCATTCGGCCTTGCCTTCGCTGCGCTACGGGTTTTTCTTCCTGTGAAACCTCATCGGTTTCACGAGATCCTCGCATAAGCCAGGCCCGGTATCATTGCGCCCGTTCGGGCTATGTTGCAGAGGCTAGTTGACCTCTTTCTGGGAGAACGCCTGATGGGCGAGGCCTTCGGTCTCTACACCCATATGCGCAACAACCACTGGCGATCCATGGTTCTGGTCGCCAGCCTGTTTGTGCTGGTTGCGCTGGTGACCTACGCCATCGTGCTGATCGTCGATGCGCAGATGTATCGTGGCCCGCTGTCCAGCATCATGGCCTATGCCTTCCGGCAGACGCTGGGCTACCTGCCGATTTCCTTCGCGATCACGGCGGTCTGGGTGTTCGTTGGCTTCAAGATGAACACCTCGATCGTTGCCTGGGCGACCGGCGCGGCGGAAGTGACACGGGAAAACAATCCCCGTCTCTATCGGCTGACGGAACTCCTGTGCATTTCGCGCGGCATGCGCGTGCCCAAGCTTCAGGTGCTCGAAACACCTGCGCTCAACGCGTTTGCGAGCGGCGTCAATGAGGATCAATACACCGTCACGGTCACGACCGGGCTGATGGACGCGCTCGATGATCGCGAACTCTCCGCCGTTATCGCGCATGAACTCACCCATATCCGCAACGGTGACGTCAGGCTGATGATCGTTGCCGTGCTGATCGCCGGCGTGATCTCGTTTTTCGGCGAGATGATCGTGCGCGGCAGCCGGTTTTATGGCGGTTCTTCCTCCTCCAGCAGCGATAACGACAAGGGTTCCGGGCGCGCTCTCGCTATCATGATCGGCGTCGGCATTCTCGTGCTCTCGTGGTTCCTCGCCGTGCTGATCCGGTTTTCGCTCTCGCGCAGCCGCGAATATCTGGCGGATGCCGGCGCAGTCGAGCTGACGAAGGACCCGGATGCGATGATCTCCGCCCTGCTCAAGATTTCCGGCCGGGCGGATATCGACGGCGTGCCCTCAGGCATCATGGACATGTGTATCGAGAACGATCCTGATGGCTTTGCGGATATTTTCGCGACGCACCCCTCGATCAACAAGCGCGTGCAGGCACTGCAATCCTATGCAGGCGGTGTTGTCCGCGACGATGCGACCGCGCCGAAGCTCGGTCCGCCCGGCATTCCCGAGCGCGAATCCCTGCCCGAACTCGTCGAGCGGCGCGGGCCATGGGCAAGGCAGGATTCCGGGGCCCGGCACAAGGCGCTGCCGAAGGATCTTTTCCCGTGACCGATCAGACCCCCTCGCCCCCGGCCCCGCGCGGGTTGATCCATCTTGCGCATCAGTTCGTCGCGTTTTTCGGCGTCGGCGTCATCGCCGCGATCGTGCACTACGGGCTGCTGTATCTGCTGGTCGAGGCGTTCTTTTACGATCCCGTGTCGGCGGCGCTGGCGGGCTATGTCGCCGGCGGGCTCGTCTCCTACGTGCTCAACCGGATTTACACCTACGAGGCGCAGCGCGGCCATCTTGAAGCTGGCTGGCGCTTCGGCGTCGTTGCCGGCTTCGGCTTCGTGCTGACATGGCTGCTGATGGGTCTGTTCCATACGCGGCTTGGCTGGCATTATCTGCTGGCGCAACTGGCCACCACCGGCATCGTGCTGGTGTGGAGTTTTCTCGCTCACAAGTACTGGAGCTTCAAGGACAGGTCCTGAGAATAACTCTCAGGCTTCATCTCTGAACTTTACCGCGCCGGGCAACGCATTTTCAAGCGAAGTGGGAACCGGTTCGCGTGACGAAAATGCGGGATGAAGATCAATCAGGCCTCGTCACGGAACTTCACGGCCCCGAAGGCCATTCTCGCCTGATTATGCCCGAGATTCTTTTCGAGGCGACGTGCCGTCAGCCCCGCCTTTTCAAGCACTGCGAGCATTTCGGCTTCATCGTAATGCGTCAGGCCAAGTTCGCCTCGAACCTTCCGGTAATCCGAGAGTGCGGTTCTGACGAGACCTACGAGTGCCGGAATGAGGAATCCGCCCTGCCAACCGAAGGCGAGCAGCGCCTTAACATCCTCGATCGGCGAGAGCCCATTCGGCAGGACATCACCGACAATCAGGCTGCCGCCGGGCTTCAGCTTGCCGGCAAGCTCGGTCAGGAGGGTCATGAAATCGCCCTTGCCGAGGTATTGCGCAACCGAATGGACGATCACGAGATCGAGGCTCCCGGTGGCCAGCGTCGCCACTTCCTCGGGAGCGAGCACATGGATCGTGCGGTTGTCAGCAAAGCGCTGGGCGAGCTTGTCGCGGATCGTCGGCGCGGAATCGACCAGCAGCAGGCGGCGGCTGCGCGCGGCAACAAGATCCGCCGACAGGGCTTCGCCGCAACCATAATCGAGCACGACCGCATCCGGCTCCGCGATCAGGTCCGCGATATCACGCGCGATGCCGCGGTAATGCAGCATCAGGTGGCGCTGGTTGACGTAGATCGGGTGGTCGGAATTCCAGTAGTCGATCCAGCTCGTCATACTTCGCCCTCGGCCCGCCCGGTCAGTCTAGAATTGCTTATCTCCCGCATCTAGAGCATTTCGCGCCCGATGGGGAGATGGCTGGTATCATCGCCGCTTGAGCGTTGCGAGATAGGCAAGAAAATCGTCAATTTCTGTAGGTGTGAAGGTGAATTCCGGCATCGGGCCGTGACCGGTGACGATGCCTTCGGCGAGCGCCTCCTGCAGCTGCTCCACCGGATACTGGCTCGCGATGCGCCGGAAGGTGGGGGCGGTGATGGTCGGGCTCGCGCCGGTGCGGCCGATGGCGTGGCAGGCGGCGCAGCGCGTCTGCGCAAGAGTGGCGCCCCGCTTGGCGCTGGCGGCTTCAGCGATGCCGGGCACAGCGAGCATGGCGAGCAGAATAATCGTTGCGCGGTTCGAAACCATGAGTCCTCCGACGGATGTCACCGGCGAAATCCTGCGCGGCTAAGCAGGTTCTGTCTTTGATCTGACGCAGCCGGTTCTCAGGCAGCCTTGTGCTTGCGCATCAGCGCAACAAAGCGGTCGAAGAGGTAGTGGCTGTCCTGCGGGCCGGGCGAGGCTTCCGGATGCTGCTGCACCGAGAACGCCGGGCGATCGTTCAGCTTGATGCCGCAGTTCGAGCCGTCGAACAGCGAGATATGGGTTTCCTCGGCGTTGGCGGGCAGCGTCTTCGGGTCGACCGCAAAACCGTGGTTCATCGAGACGATCTCGACCTTGCCGGTGGCATGCTCTTTCACCGGGTGGTTCGCGCCATGGTGACCCTGCGCCATCTTCATCGTCGTTGCGCCGATCGCGAGCGCGAGCATCTGATGCCCGAGACAGATGCCGAAGGTCGGGATCTTCGCGTCCAGAATGGCCTTGATCGTTGGCACGGCATAAACGCCGGTCGCGGCAGGATCGCCCGGTCCGTTGGCGAGGAAGACGCCATCGGGCTTCAGCGCCAGAATATCCGCCGCCGAAGCGGTTGGCGGCATCACCGTGACCTTGCAGCCGCGATCCGCAAGGAGCCGCAGGATGTTGCGCTTGACGCCGTAATCGAGCGCGACAACATGCAGGCTCGGCGCATCCTGCCGGCCGTAGCCGCCTTCGCTCCACCGCCAGATTGTCTCGTTCCAGTCATAGCGCTGGGTGCCGGTGACGCCGGGCACGAGATCCTGTCCGTCCATCGAGGGCAGCGCTTTTGCTGCGGCCACCAGCGCCTTGCGATCGAAGAATCCTTCGGGGTCATGCGCGATGATCGCGTTGGGCATGCCGCGATCGCGGATGATCGCGGTCAGCGCGCGGGTGTCGATGCCGGCAATCCCGACAATGCCGCGCACCTTGAGCCAGGCATCAAAATGCTGGCTCGAGCGGTAGTTCGAGGGGTCGGTGATATCTGTCGCAAGCACAATGCCGGTTGCGGCATGGCGCGCCATGTTGACGGTCTCGATATCCTCGTCATTGACGCCGACATTGCCGATATGCGGGAAGGTGAAGGTGATGATCTGGCCGGAGTAGGAGGGATCGGTCAGGATTTCCTGATAGCCGGTCATGGCGGTGTTGAAGCAGAGTTCGCCCCGGCCTTCGCCGGTTGCACCGACGCCTTGTCCCTCGACAATCGTGCCATCCGCCAGCACGAGAAGCGCGGTCGGACGCGCCTCGACCCATGCTGCGGGCGCGATTTCGCGATTTTCGGATTGCAGGTCGGGCGTTGTCATGGCAGTTGCTCGTGATCTCTGGGCGCTGACCGGATCGAAAACGGCCCTGTCGCGCGACGGCATTTGTCGTTCGATAGGGAACAGCGGCCAGAACGTCAATTCCCGGCATGGGACATTTCCCGTTTTGCCGACGATCCCGCGGTTTTTGCGGGCCAAACAATTCTGCGCCAGGCGCGGACCAAGGAGAACACGATGCGCGATCAGTTCATGACAGCCCTGAAGGAAGCCATGAAGGCAGGGGACAAGGCGCGCGTCGGGGCGATCCGCCTCATCCAGTCCGCCATCAAGGACAAGGATATCGAGGCGCGCGGCCTCGGCAAGGGCGAAGCGAGCGCCGAGGAAATTCTGGGCCTGCTCCAGAAGATGATCAAGCAGCGGCAGGAATCGGCGTCGATCTACCGTGCCAATGCCCGGCCGGAACTGGCGGATGTGGAAGAAGGCGAAATCGCCGTCATCGCCTCCTTCATGCCCAAGCAGCTCGACGAGGCCGAGACCAAGGCTGCCATCGCCGCCGCGATCACGGAAACCGGCGCTGCCGGCATGAAAGACATGGGCAAGGTAATCGCGCTGCTCAAGGAGCGATTTGCCGGCCAGATGGATTTCGGCAAGGCGAGCGGGTTGGTGAAAGCCGCGCTTTCAACCTGAGCGCGCAGATTCCAAATTGCGTAAGTAATTCATGGCCCTGTTTCCGGTTGCGTCGTTTTCGTGACGCAGCCGGAATTCACGCAAGGGCTGTGGATAACGGGGATTACTCAGCAGGGTTTGAAAGGCGGAATTTTCATCCTGCCTTTCGTTTTGCCTCCATATAGTGCCGGAGCACGGTGTTGATCCGGCCCTGATAGCCGGGGCCTTCGCCCTTGAAATAATCAAGAACATCCGGGTCCAGCCGGATCGAGATCGGCTGCTTGGGCCGGAAGGGCTTCACATCGATCGTCGACCAGTCGATCTCCTCGAAACCGGCCCAATCGGGGTCATCGGCCATCGCGGCCTTGATGTCGTCATCCGTGAGGGCATCGAGACGTGCCCAGTCGGTTTGATCCTTTTGCATTTCGAGACGGCCATCGGGGTGGCGGACAACATGTTGCCCGTCGCCGATCTTGCCGACGTAGGTCATGATGTATTCGCTTGCCATAACGCTACTTCCCTCTTTCGCGCCCTGCGGGCGGAAATGATGCGGATCGTTTCGCCCCTCGTCGTAAAAACGATAGCTATGATTGCGTTATCGGCCAGGCCGATAAGAACACAGCGTTGTTCGGTGTTGTCACGATCTGATCGATATTCGAAGCCGCGCGGATCGCGGAACGCCGCAATTGCCAGTTTGAAGTCAATTCCATGCTTCTCGATATTGGCGAGCCGCTTGGGCTCGTCCCACTGTATTGAAATCACGACGTGTTCCTTTTTGAACAACACGAACCCACGGGTGTGACATGCTTCCCATTCTTTTCCTCCCGGGTTCGTGCCTCTAAGCGGGCATCGTTGATATTCGTATATACACTCGTATCTCATCTGTCAACCCGCTTGCGCTTCGCCCCCCATCCGCTATCCAAATTCCGATGCGCTATCCGCCCTCGATCCTCGAAGACATCAAGTCCCGGCTGCCGGTGTCGTCAGTCGTGGGGCGGCGCGTGAAGTTGCTGAAGGCGGGGCGCGAGTGGAAGGGGCTGTCGCCCTTCAACGCCGAGCGCAGCCCGTCGTTTTTCGTCAACGACCAGAAGCAGGCGTGGTTCGATTTTTCCTCGGGCCGCAACGGCGACATCTTCACCTTCCTGATGGAAGCGGAGGGGCTCTCCTTCATGGAAGCGGTCGAACGGCTGGCGGGCGAGGCGGGCGTATCGCTCCCCGTCGCGACGCCGGAAGCCGAGGTGCGCGAGAAGAAGCGTGTCGGCCTGCAGGATGCGATGGCGCTGGCCGTGACGTATTTCCGGCAGGAGCTAAAGGGCCCCAAGGGCCGTGAGGCGCGCGATTATCTCGTCTCGCGCGGGCTGGTGGGCGAGGTCGCCGAACGCTTCGGCCTCGGCTATGCGCCGAATGACCGGCATGGTCTGCGCGATTATCTTGCGGGCAAGGATGTGCCGGTCGAGGTGATGGTGGAAGCCGGGCTGCTGATCCAGCTCGACGATAACCCCGTCGCCTACGACCGCTTCCGCGATCGCGTGATGTTCCCGATCGCGGATGTGAAGGGCCGCGTGATCGCCTTCGGCGGACGCGCGCTTTCGAAAGACGCGCAGGCGAAGTATCTCAACTCGCCGGAAACGCCGATTTTCCATAAAGGTTCAACGCTTTACAATCTCAATCGGGCTCGAAAGCCTGCGCATGATGCCGGCACTCTGTTCGTGGTCGAGGGCTATGTCGATGCCATTGCACTCGATCGTGCCGGTCTGGCGAATGTCGTCGCGCCGCTCGGCACCGCGCTGACGGAAGAGCAACTGGCGATGATCTGGCGGATCGCGCCGGAGCCGATCCTCTGCTTCGACGGCGACAAGGCCGGACTGCGTGCCGCCTACCGCGCGATTGATCTCGCGCTGCCGGGCATTGGCCCCGGAAAAACGCTGCGGTTTGCGTTTCTGCCCGGCGGGCAGGATCCCGATGACATGCTGCGGTCGCAAGGCGCCGAAGCCTTGCGCGCCGCGCTCGACAAGCCGCGCCCGCTCGTCGATGTCTTGTTCGAGCGCGAGATCGAGCGCTCACCGCTCGAAACACCGGAGCAGCGCGCCGATTGCGAAAAGCGCATCTTCGTCGCTGTCGCGCAGATCGCGGATGAGGACTTGAAACGCCATTACCGGCAGGCGATGCGTGACCGACTTCAGGCCCTGTTCCAGTCGCCGCAGCGGCGGGAGCAGCCGGGGCGGGGGCAGGCGCGGGGACCGTCGGACGTGCGCGGCGGGCGCGGGAATTTTCAAAAAGGGGGCTATGTGCCCCCGCTCGCTGCCAGCGAGCGGTTGAAACGCAGTGCCTTGCTGCGTCCCGCCGCCGGGGTCACGCCGCGCGAGGCGGCGCTGGTGCTGGCGGCAATCCATCATCCGGGAATTCTGGAGGCGGAGGCCGAAACCTTTGCCGAGCTGATTTTCGATAGCGCCATTGCTCGCAGGCTGCGCGCAGCCCTGCTCGATTGCGCGGCCGAGAGCGGTTTTGGCGGCGATGCGAAGGCGAATCTTGCGGGATTTGCGGATAATCTTGCCCGCCGCGGGCTGGGTGATGCCATCCGCATGATCGAGGACAGCGCGCGCATCGAGACCTGGGCGCATCCGGGCGGCGAATTCGACCGTGCTCTGGCTGGCTGGCGTGAAGCTGCCCTCTTGCATGCGCGCCAATCGTTCCTAAATACCGAAATAGACTCAGTTTCTCTTGATTTTGCCGTCAACGGAGGCGAGGAGAGGTTTGAACGTCTCAAAGCGCTGCTCCAGCGCCGGGAGGCGCTTCTCGAACAGGAATAGTTTTAGGCAGGGGTTTGAAGGATATTCTGCGCGCGGCAGTGGCTGGAACAGGCACGGGTCTGCGGCGGGGAGTTCCTTGAACTTCGGGCATAATTTGGCAGCTTGGCGTTTCATGTGGCCGTGAAGCGCCTTTGGATAATGGATCGTTAAGTCGCTTCGCGATATCGAATGGGCTCTTGCGCCGGATGGTTCATGCCCCAAACCGATTGCTTGCGAAGACGACCAACACATGCGTGGCACATCTGGCGTGCCCCGCCTTCAGGACCTGATGAATGGCAACGAAACCGATCAAGAAAGATGACGCGGCAGCACAGGGCGCCGAGACGCCCGACAGCCCCCTGATCGATGTTTCGGATGCCGCGGTAAAGCGGCTGATCAAACTCGCGAAGAAGCGCGGCTACGTCACGATTGACGAGATCAACGCCGTTCTGCCGCAGGAAGAGGTTAACTCCGAGCAGATCGAGGATGTGCTCGCGATCTTCAGCGAGATGGGCGTCAACGTCGTCGAGAACGAGGAAGTCGAGGAAGGCGAGACGCCTGCCGCGGCCGACGCGACCGACGATGCCGACGAGGAAGACGGCGAGGTCGCCCCCGCGCGCTCCACGGCGGTTGCCAAATCCGAGCGCACCTCCGAGCCGCTCGACCGCACGGATGATCCTGTGCGCATGTATCTGCGCGAGATGGGTTCGGTCGAGCTTCTCTCCCGCGAGGGCGAGATTGCCATCGCCAAGCGCATCGAGGCTGGCCGCGAGGCGATGATCGCGGGCTTGTGCGAAAGTCCGCTGACCTTCCAGGCCATCATCATCTGGCGGGATGAGCTGGAGGAGGGCAAGACCCTCCTGCGCGATGTCATCGACCTCGAAGCGACCTATGCCGGCCCGGATGGCAAGGGCGCGCCGAAGGTCGAGGGCGAGCCGGACGATTTCTCCGACGAGCCGAAGGCCAAGACCGTCAACGAGGACGGCGAGGAAGTGCCGGCGCCCGAGGGCGAGGGGGACAACTTCGACGATGAGTTTGACGGTGGCGTTTCGCTCTCCGCGATGGAAGCGGAACTCAAGCCCAAGGTGCTCGAAACCTTCGGCCGCGTGGCTGACAACTACAAGAAGCTCCGCCGCCTGCAGGATCAGGATATTGATCTCAAGCTCCAGTCCACCAAGCTCTCGCCGGCGCAGGAGCGCAAATACAAGAAGCTCAAGGAAGACATCATCGTCGATGTGAAATCCTTGTCGCTCAACCAGAACCGCATCGATGCGCTGGTCGAGCAGCTCTATGACATCAACAAGCGGCTGATTGGCCTCGAAAGCCGCCTTCTGCGCCTCGCGGAAGGCTATGGCGTCGAGCGCATGGAGTTCCTGAAGAACTATCAGGGTGCGGAGCTGGACCCCAAGTGGATCCTGCGTGTCTCGAAGTTCACCACCAAGGGGTGGAAGGATTTCGTGGCGCAGGAGCTGGAGCGCATCAAGGATATGCGCGGCGAAATTCAGGCGCTGGCGTCCGAAACCGGCCTCGAGATCGGCGAATACCGCAAGATCGTGCTCACCGTGCAGAAGGGCGAGCGCGAGGCCCGGCAGGCGAAGAAGGAGATGGTGGAAGCCAACCTCCGTCTCGTGATTTCGATCGCCAAGAAATACACCAACCGCGGCCTGCAGTTCCTCGACCTCATTCAGGAAGGCAACATTGGCCTGATGAAGGCGGTCGACAAGTTCGAGTATCGCCGCGGCTACAAGTTCTCGACCTATGCGACCTGGTGGATCCGGCAGGCGATCACGCGTTCGATTGCGGATCAGGCGCGCACGATCCGTATTCCCGTGCACATGATCGAGACGATCAACAAGATCGTCCGCACGTCGCGCCAGATGCTGCACGAGATCGGTCGCGAGCCGACGCCGGAAGAGCTGGCCGAAAAGCTCGCCATGCCCTTGGAAAAAGTGCGCAAGGTGCTCAAAATCGCCAAGGAACCGATTTCGCTCGAGACGCCGATTGGCGACGAGGAAGACAGCCATCTCGGCGATTTCATCGAGGACAAGAACGCGATCCTGCCGATTGATGCGGCGATCCAGTCGAACCTCCGTGAAACCACGACGCGCGTTCTCGCCTCGCTCACCCCGCGCGAGGAGCGGGTTTTGCGCATGCGCTTCGGCATCGGCATGAACACCGATCACACGCTCGAGGAAGTCGGCCAGCAGTTCTCGGTGACGCGCGAACGCATCCGCCAGATCGAGGCGAAGGCGCTGCGCAAGCTCAAGCATCCGAGCCGGTCACGGAAACTCAGGAGCTTCCTGGATAATTGAGGATGGGATGCTTGCCTATGATCTCGAAGCGTTGATTGAACGCGAATATTGGGACGGTGGGTATCATGCTGGCGGTGAAGGCTTAGGCTGGCGCCTGCTGGCGAGTCCCGTCAGCGTGTTGGACACGAGCGAAATTGCATTCATCGGACTCAACCCGGGCGGATCGGAGATTGATCCCGCGCATCCGCGTTTGGCACCGACGGAGTCCAGCGCTTATGTCACCGAAGCATGGGCCGGTGCTGCGCCGGGACAAAGTCCACTTCAGCGACAGATTTGTCTTCTGTTTGCTGCGCTGGATGTGAGACCGGACGCCGTTCTTGCTGGCAATCTCGTGCCATTTCGAAGTGCAAGCTGGCATAAGTTGCAGAATCGCAGCCGTGCTCTTGCCTTTGGGAAGAGGCTCTGGACTCAGATTCTCAGGCAATCAGGTCCGAGTCTGGTGATTGCAATGGGACAGGATACGTTTTCAGCTCTCACTGAAATTCTGGAAATCGAATCCAAAACAGAAATCAGGAGCGGTTGGGGAAGTGTAGGCATCCGCCTTGGCGAGAACGGTAGGAAAAAGCTTGTCGGCCTGCCGCATCTTTCCCGGTTTTCGATTGTCGGACGGAGCCAGAGTGAAGATGCGCTCGCGCGATCATTTGGGGATTGGTGGAAGAAGCCGACCATCCTCAATAGGTGATCTGTGAGCGCATCGGCGGCGATACTCTCGACAGTTGCAGTTGGTTGCTGCAATCTATGTCCGCTATTTATGCGCTCTGGAGCCCCCCATGTCCCTCCCCACCAACCCCGCCCAGCTTGAAGCCGCCGCTGAGGCCGCCAGGACCGCGCTCGAGGAAGAGAAGAAAAAGCAGACCGAACCCGGTTCGCTCATCGGCGATGCCGCGGATATCGCCGGCAATGTCATGGTCGATGGCGTCGGCGAGGTGATCGGCGGGGCGGCCAATGCCGTGATCTCCGGCGTCGGGGCGGTGGCTTCCGGCGCGGCAGAGGTCGCGGGCACGGTTGCCACCGGCGCAGTCGAGGTTGTCGGCGCGATCATCGGCGGCATTTTCGACAGTTGAAGTCATCTCCTGACAGGCGAAAGAACTCCTGACAGGCGAAGGGCCACGGCGCTTTCGCACCATGGCCCTCCTGACGTCCTGGCGGGGGAGCCGGACGTGATTGTCAACCGTTGGCCGGGCGCTCGTCGCGCGGCGCTTCACCCTCGGGCTTGATGTCGCGGCCGCGCCGGTCCGCCATGAACTGATCAAACTCGGCCTTGTCTTTCGCGTGGCGCAGACGCTCGAGGAAGTTGCGGAACTCGCCCGCCTCGTCTTCCAGCCGGCGGATGGTTTCCGAGCGATATTCGTCGAACGCGCGGTTGCCGGAGGGCGCGAAGCTGCCGCGCTCGGCGCGGTTGCGGCACGAGCCCCAGCGTGCGAATTTTTCCTGCATCATTCCCATGTTGTTCTCCCAGTTGGACCGGGCATCACGGCCCCAGCGGTCCGAATTGAACTCGGCGGTGCGATTGCCCCGGCAGCCCATGCGGCCGCTGGCGATCATGTACGCGAGCAGCGCCAGCCCGATGGGCCAGAACAGCACGAAGCCCAAAACCATCGCGGCAATCCAGGCCGGGCGGCCAAGGTTGTCCATGCGCATGATCATTCCGTCCATCGTTCGCTCCTTTTGCGAATGTGAATGTAAATCACATTTACATAAATGGCATTGTCGCTGAAATTCGTCAAGAGGCTGCAGATTACAAATCGGTCAGCCTGCAGGCCCGGTCATCGCGCGGCGGCGAGGCCGTCGAGATAGACGAGGATTCCGGCTTCCAGAAGGTCTTCCGGGCTCATCGGCAGCGGGCGACGCGCCGCATCACCGCGCGCGAACAGGCTGGCGATGCCGTGGCTCATCGACCAGATGTGGAGCGCCATCATCATCGGCGGTGGCCGGTGCCCGGCAGGCATGGTGGCGATGATGCCTTCGCAGGTTTCACGCAGCGCGCCGAAGGCCTCTTCCGAGGCCGCGAGCAGGGCCGGATTATGGCTCATCGCCACGCCGGATTCGAACATGGCGGCATAGGAAGCGGGTTCGCGCCGCGCGAAGTCGAGATAGGCGATGCCGACGCGCTTGAGTGCCGCGCGCGGGGTCGGGCGTCCCTTGTCCCAGGCGCTGCGCAGGACGAGGCCGAACGCCTCGAAGCCGCGCCGGGCGATATCCGCCATCAGCTCGTCACGATCGCGGAAGTGCCGGTAGGGCGCAGCGGGGGACACACCGGCCGCGCGCGCGGCCTCCGCCACGGTGAACCCGGCCGGGCCCTTCTCGCGGATCAGGCGCAGCGCTGCTTCAATCAGCGCCTCGCGCAGATTGCCGTGATGGTAGTTACGCCGCTTGCCGGCTTCGGAAGGGTCCCAGCTCATCCGGCAAGTTTATCCGCATTTCGGCAGGCAAGCGCAATCGCGTCCTTCCGGGTTGCTGCCAATGGCCTGTGACTTCCTCTGGCCGTCGGTGTGTTCGGGGGAGGGCGCTTTTGCCGGAGAGTTCCCGGACAATCCGGGATGCATCGCAAGAACTGGGCTACACCTCAAGAGCCGGGTTACACTTCCCGCACGCGCATGAACATTGCTGCATGAACATTGCTGAAGGAGTGACGGATATGGCTGCCTCAATTCATCTTCTCGCCGAGCGGCTGATTGCCGAGGGCGTCGATGATCTTCCCGCTCATGAGCGCCGGCTGCTGGAACGCATCGCCAAGCGGCTGACCGTCACGCGCAACTGGTCGAGCGACGAGGAGGAGACGCGCACCTTCGGACAGAGGGTCGCCGATCTCGTGGCCTACTGGGGCGGTTCATGGCCATTTATCATCGGATTCGGCGCGGTGATGGCCGCCTGGATCGGCTATAACATCGCGGCTGCGGCGGGCGCTTTTGATCCCTATCCCTTCATCCTGCTCAATCTCGTGCTCTCGACGCTCGCCGCGGTCCAGGCGCCGATCATCATGATGAGCCAGAACCGGCAGGCCTCGCGAGATCGGCTGCAGGCGCTGCACGATTACGAGGTCAACCTCAAGGCCGAGATGGAAATTGTGGCGCTGCACGACAAACTCGACAAGCTGCGGATCAACGAGATCACCGACGCGCTCCAGCGCATCGAGGCGGTGATCGCAAGCCCGGACACCAAGCCGTATCAGCGGGCAGAATAGGTCGATGAAGGATGTGAATTTGACTTCCCTGTCAGATAACTGGAACGTGCGCGCATGACCCTGCCGCGCTCTGCCGTCCCTGCGCCCGATCCCTACATGCCTGACACGCCCTACGCCTGGCTACGGCTCTGGCTGACGTTGCTGGTGGCGACGATCGCCGGCGTCGGGATGTGGGCCATCGTGGTCGTGCTGCCGGATGTGCAGACTGAATTCGGCATCCAGCGCGGTGATGCCTCGATCCCCTACACCGTGATGATGCTGGGCTTTGCCTTCGGCACCATCGTGCTCGGGCGGATGGCGGACAGGACCGGCATTGTTCCGCCGATCCTGATTGCGGGCGCCTGCCTTGGCGCAGGTTTTGTGCTTGCGGGGCTCGCTCCAAACCTCTGGCTGTTTTCGGTGGCGCATGCCGTCCTGATCGGGGT
The DNA here is from genome assembly GCA_009773635.1 of Beijerinckiaceae bacterium. Taxonomy (GTDB): domain Bacteria; phylum Pseudomonadota; class Alphaproteobacteria; order Rhizobiales; family Beijerinckiaceae; genus Rhabdaerophilum. The sequence continues at coordinate 144,727 of WSYC01000005.1, forward strand.
GGGCGCGGGCACCGGATTCGCACCACTGATGGCGGATATCTCGCACTGGTTCGTCAAGCGCCGCGGGGTCGCGCTGGTGATTGTCGCTTCCGGCAGCTATCTCGCCGGAACGATCTGGCCGATGGCAATCAAGTTCGCGCTGCCGGTATTTGGCTGGCGCACGACCTATATCGCGATCGGCATCTTCGCAGCGGTGACGATCATCCCGCTGGCGGCGTTCTTCCGCCGGCAGCCGTCACATGCTGCAATGGTCGCAGCGGACCACGCCGCCGGGGAAGCCCGCGCCGATCTCGGCATGTCGCCGGCGGTTTTGCAGGGCCTGCTGATTGCCGCCGGCTTTGCGTGCTGCGTGGCGATGTCGATGCCGCAGGTGCACATCGTTGCGTATTGCGGCGATCTTGGCTACGGGGTCGCGCGCGGCGCGGAAATGCTCTCGCTGATGCTGTTTCTCGGCATTTTCAGCCGCATCGGCTCCGGCGTCGTGGCGGACAGGATCGGCGGCACGGCAACGCTGCTGATCGGCTCGATCATGCAGGGAACGGCGTTGCTGCTGTATCTCTTCTTCAACGGGTTGACGTCGCTCTACATTATTTCCGGCATTTTCGGCCTGTTTCAAGGCGGCATCGTGCCGATGTATGCCGTGATCTGCCGCGAATTCCTGCCGCCGCGTGAGGCAGGTGCCCGTATCGGGCTTGTTGTCTCGGCGACCATCATCGGGATGGCCGCTGGGGGCTATCTCTCCGGTTTGATCTACGATGCAACGCAATCCTATCGTCTGGCTTTCCTCAATGGCATCGCCTGGAACGGGGTCAATCTTGCCGTGATGTCCTGGCTGTTCTGGAAAAAGCAGAAAGCGATGCCGCAACCGGCATGATGCTGCATCCACCGGCGCTTCTCCTGTGTATCCCTTTCGGGACGCACGAATGAAGGACCGAGAGAATGTTTCGCATTGTTTATTACGCCGCCGTTGCCTCGCTGGCGCTGATCGGGATGGCGCTGGCTTGTCGGGCAGCTGATGCCACCGAGGATTTTGCCCGCTGGCCCGAACTGGTCAATCCGTTCGAGAGCACCTCCGGCGGCGGGGTGATGATCGATGGGTACAAGCCGGTCATCGATGGCGCGCTTTGCCGGACGGACTTCTCTGTCAAACTGCCGGATCAGGACAAGGCGACGATCTTCTCCGTTGTCGAGTTTGATGCCCGCGCCGTAGCAGGCGGCATCCTGTGCGAGAATGGTCGCTGGCGCACCAAAGACGGCTCGGCCGAGGGCACCACGCCCTTCCGCGTCTTCATCAAGGACGGGATCGTGCGGCGACCGCCCGCCTGATGCCGGATATTCCCCGATGCCGGATATTCCCCGATGCCGGATATTCTTGGTGCCGGAATCCTTGACGCCTGAAGCATCGTGGTCCACCTCCGTTGGCAACCAGAAAATTCTGCCGGAGGACATCATGCTGAAGACCACGATCGCGGGCTCCTTGCCCAAACCGGCATGGCTCGCGGAAGAGGAAAAGCTCTGGGCCGGCTGGAAGCTGGAAGGCGATACGCTGGAGCAGGGCAAGGTCGATGCGACCATTCTCGCGGTGAAGCTTCAGGAAGACGCGGGCCTCGATATCGTCGGCGATGGCGAGCAGGCGCGCCAGCATTTCGTGCACGGCTTTCTCGCCAATCTTGACGGGATCGATTTCGGCAAGAAGACGATCATGGGCATCCGCAACAACCGCTATAACGCGGAAGTGCCGACCGTGACCGGCAAGATCCGCCGCAAGGGGCCGGTCCATACGCTGGAGGCGTGCGCCGCACGGGCGCACACTGCGCACAAGCTGAAGTTCACCCTGCCGGGGCCGATGACCATCGTCGATACCATCGCCGACAAGCATTATGGCCGCCGCGAGGATCTCGCGATGGCGTTTGCCGAAGTGCTCAACGAGGAAGCGCTGGAATTGCAGGCGCTCGGCGTCGATGTCATCCAGTTCGATGAGCCGGCCTTCAATGTCTACATGCCGCTGGTCGCGGAATGGGGCATGGCGGCGGTGGAGCGCGCGGCTCGCGGCCTCACCTGCACCACCGCGATCCACATCTGTTACGGCTACGGCATCAAGGCCAACATCGACTGGAAGGGCACGCTGGGCGACCAGTGGCGGCACTACGAGGAAACCTTCCCGGTGATCGCCGCCTCGAAGATCGATCAGGTCAGCCTCGAATGCCGCAACTCGAAAGTGCCGATCGAACTGATCGGGTTGCTCAAGGGCAAGGATGTTCTCGTCGGCTGCATCGATGTTGCCTCCGACCGGGTGGAAACGCCTGAAGAGGTCGCAGCCACCATCCGCGAAGCGATGAAGTACGTCGCGCCGGAGAAGCTTTATCCCTGCACCAACTGCGGGATGGCACCGATGTCGCGCGCTGTGGCCTACGGCAAGCTCGCGGCGCTCGCCAAGGGCGCGCGGATCGTTTGCGAGGAACTGCGGGGGGCATCATGACGGATACGGCTTCGGACGAACCGCGCGGCGAACTGGCGGTACGCACCATCGCCATGCCGGCGGATACCAATGCCAACGGGGATATCTTCGGCGGCTGGGTGATGAGCCGGATGGACCAGGCCGGCGGCATCGCAGGCGTCGGCCGCTCGAAGGGCCGCGTTGTCACGGTGGCGGTTGATGCCATGACTTTCATCCGCCCGGTGAAGGTGGGGGATGTGCTCTGCGTCTATACCGAGGTCGAGAAAGTCGGCCGCACCTCGATGAAGATCCATATCGAGGCCTGGGCGCAACGCTTCATGACCCATGATCGTGAGAAGGTAACGGATGCCACCTTCACCTTCGTCGCCATCGACGAGAACGGTCGTCCGCGCGAAGTGCCGAAGGAGGATTAGCCCGCCGGGCTCGTGCTGTCACACCCAGTTGTAGTTGAAGCTTACCGAAATCCGCTCGCTGTCCGCGCGGTTCATCGGCACATCGTGCCGCAGCCAGCTTTCCCACAGCAGCAGCGTGCCGGGCTGCGGCTCGATGGAGACGAACGCCTGATTGTCGCGCCCGGCCTTCGCCTTGCGCGGCGGGGCAGCCATCATCATCGCGTGGCGCGGGTCTTCGAGGCGGAGTGCGCTCGCACCCCTGGGGATCGCGACGTAGAATGTGCCTGAAATCACGCTGTTCGGGTGAATATGTGCGGCGTGGAAACCGCCTTCCGGCAACACGTTCACCCACAGCGAATCCATGACGAGTTTGCCGCCGCCGAGATCGAACTCCAGCGTTTTCGCGAAACTCGCGACGTGCTTGTCGATCGATTTCGACAGGACCTTGAAGATCGGAAACCGCCACGGCAGATCATTCAGCGAGGCGTAGGAGGTATATCCGGGGTAGCCGTTCTTGATGCACCATTTCTGTCCGGCGACATCGTCATAGGCAAGGGCTTCACAGGCGCTGCGCAACTCATCGACAAAGCCGGTGTCGTCGCATTCGGCGCGGTAGAGACGGGTCGGGAAAAGGGTCAGGATATCGCTCATGCGGGCCTGATATCACGTGCAACGGCTGTCGTTCAATGCGCCAATCGCAGCAACTCCGTTGGCCCATGCCTCCTGTTCGGCAGTTTCCACCGCGCCGGGACGCTGCCGGCGGATCGCCTCGAGTGCAGCATCTGCGGGAACTCCGCGTTCAACCATCAGCTTGAGCGCGATCATGCCGGAGCGTCCCTTGCCGCCAAGACAATGCAGGAGCACGCTGCCGCCCTGATCCAGAACGGCATGCAGACGCGCCGAAAGTGCAGGCCAGCCGGCATCGCCTTCGTCAGGAACGCCGAAATCGTGGACCGGGAAGTGCGCATGGGCGATGCCGGTTGCGATGAGAGCGCTGCCAAGGCCGGCGGCGCCCTTGTCCTGCATTTCTGCGGTTCCGGTCATCGAAACCACGATCGCCGGGGCCCAGCCGGCAATCTGTGCCACATCCGCGGCGAGGTCGCCGGCGCGACCCGGCAGGCGGCAGAGGCCCAGCCGGGCACCGGAGGCAAGCGTGATGCTACTTATTTGAAATGGCTCGATCGACAAGGGAGATGATTCCATCAGCAGGGGGCAGCACCGCATCATCGGCTGCATCGGCCTGTTCAGCAATGGCCGGAATGATCCTGTCGGGCTGACCCAGTGTTTTCGGATCGAGCTTCATGAGCGCGGCGCCGGCCGGTTCGATCCTGAGCCGTGCGACGCCCTGCCCGGCAAAGCCGAGCGCCTGCGCGGCGCCCAGCGAGACGTCCAGCACCCGTCCGCGCACGAAAGGACCGCGATCATTGACGCGCACGACAACGCTGCGGCCATTGCCGGGATTGGTCAGCTTGAGCTTCGTGCCAAACGCCAGCGTGCGGTGCGCGGCGGTGAGGCCACCGGGGTTGAAGCGCTCGCCGGATGCGGTTTTGCGGCCTGCGAGTTCCTTGCCGTAGTAGCTGGCGTGACCTGTCGACTGTGCATAGGCAGACGTCGAGGCGACCGCCATCAGGGCGGCAAAAGCATATTTCTGCATCGGATTTCCTCTCGATGTGCAGCCGGACAGGCGGGGCAACCCAAGCGTCCGGGGCTGAAGGAAATGCTGCAATGCACACGGAATGCGGCGAGAAGGCGGCGCATTCGGGGGCGTGATTGCCCGATTTGCTGCACAGATGGCTTGCGTCTTGGCGCACTTCACGCAAAAGAAGGGCACGCAGCGCTACAGGGCCTGTAGCTCAATGGTTAGAGCCGGCCGCTCATAACGGTCTGGTTGCAGGTTCAAGTCCTGCCGGGCCCACCACATATCCAGACTGGATTCGCTTGCTCCGGCCTCAGCGCTGCGGCACGGCGGCGCAGAAGCTCTCATGCAGCACGCCGATCAGGCGTTCGATCACCGGATTGGCGATCCGGTAGATAATTCGCTGGCCGTCTCGCCGGGCATCGACGAGCCCTTCGGCCCGCAGCAGAGCGAGTTGCTGGCTCGCGGCAGGCTCGCGCATGCCGAGTTCGCGCGCGATATCTCCGGAGGAGCGCTCCGATTGCAGCAGCGTGCACAGGATGCGCAGGCGGGGCCCGCTGCCCATGGTGCGGAGCAGGCGGGCTGCGGCGTTGGCGGCGTGCAGCATGCCGCTGTGGGGATCACTTTCAGGAAAAGATGTCGAATTCTGTTCTTGCATAAATATGCAATTATGAATATCTAGCGGATAAGTCAAGTCCAACATCCGTCTCTGAGGAGAGCACTCATGTCGATCGACAAAGCCGTTCTTGCCTTCGCCGGCATCATGATTCTGGTCTCGCTGGCGCTGGCCCATTGGGTTTCGCCGCTTTTCCTGCTGTTCACGGCTTTCATTGGCCTGAACATGCTGCAGGCCGCTTTCACCGGTTTCTGCCCAGCGGCGATGATTTTCAAGAAGCTGGGTGTCAAGGCCGGTTGCGCCTTCGACTGAGGTTTCCTGAGCGCCGTGGCTACCGTTTCTGAATCGAGGATGGATATGAGCATGTCTCGTCACGGCAGGAGTCCTGCCCTTGGCCTTGTCCTTTTTGCAGGTGCGCTCGCGTCTTCCGCGGGTGCGGCGGAGCTGGTGCTCAAGCCATCAGAGGTGATGGAGACGAAGGCAGTCTATGGCCGGATCGAGCCGCGGGATGTCATTCCCGCCCGGGCGCGCATCGGTGGGGTCCTGGTGCAGCTCGATGTCACCGAAGGTGATTCCGTCAAGGCCGGGCAATCGCTGGGGCTTGTCACCGATGACAAGCTCGCGCTCCAGCTCCGCGCCGCCGATGCCCGCATCCGCGCACTGAATTCCGAACAAGGCAATATTCGCGCTGAAGGCGAGCGGGCGCAGACGCTGCTGCAGCGTGGTGCCGGCACGCAGCAGCGTGTTGACCAGTTGCAGACCCAGCTCGACGTGATCCGCAACCAGATTTCGGCGGCGGAGGCCGATCGTGCCGTGGTCTTGCAGCAGGCTGCCGAAGGCGAGATCGTCGCGCCGGTAGCCGGACGGGTTCTTAAAGTGCCGGTGACGCGCAATGCCGTTGTGCTGCCGGGTGAACAGATCGCGATCCTGGCCGGCGGCGGGTATTTCCTGCGCCTTGCGTTGCCGGAACGTCATGCCGGACAGCTTGCCGTCGGCACCGATGTCGCCATCGGCGAAGCGGGCGGGAAAGGGCGGATCGCCAAGGTTTTCCCGCAGATCGAGAATGGCCGTGTCATCGCCGATGTCGAGATCGCTGTGCCCGGCGATTATTTCGTCGGCACGCGCGTGCTGGTGCAGGTACCCGTTGGCCTTCGCCCGGTGCTGGCGGTGCCGCGCAACGCCATCCGCACAGCGTCCGGCATCGATTTCGTGACGCTGGTGACGGCGACAGGCCCGCGCGAGGTTGTCATCGTGCGGGGCGAGGGCGTGATGTCCGGTGACGGAGAGGTCATCGAAGTCCTGTCCGGGTTGCGCGCCGGTGACCGTGTGGTGGTCCCGTGAAACCGGCGTCCCCCGGCATTGCGGGCGCGTTGACGCGCGCCTTCATCACCTCGCCGTTGACGCCACTGTTCCTGCTGGCGGCGCTGGCGCTCGGCTTTGTCGCGCTGCTGGCCCTGCCGCGCGAGGAGGAGCCGCAGATTTCCGTGCCCATGGTCGATATCCACGTGCGGGCGGAGGGGTTAGCCGCGACGGATGCCGCCAAGCTTGTCACCGAGCCGCTCGAAACCATCGTGAAATCGATCGCGGGGATCGAGCATGTTTACAGCCAGACGCGCGATAACGGCGTGATGGTGACGGCGCGCTTTCTTGTGGGCACCTCGGGCGATGCCGCCATCCTGCGCGTTCACGAGAAGATCCGCGCCAATCTCGACCGCATTCCGGTCGGCATTCCCGAGCCCTTGATCGTCGGGCGCGGCATTGATGATGTCGCGATCGCCGTGCTGACGCTGGCACCAAAACCGGAGGCTGCCGCGCGCTGGAGCGCGAATGATCTCACCCGCGTGGCGCGGGAGGTGCGCGTCGAAGTCGCCAAGCTCGAGAATGTCGGGCTGACCTATCTCGTCGGCGAGCAGCCGGAGGAAATCCGTATTGCGCCGGACCCTGAGCGCCTTGCCAAAGCCGGGCTGACGCTGCAGGCGCTCGCAGCGAAAATAGAGGGTGCAAACCGCGCCTTCCCCGCCGGGACCGTGCGGGCAGGGGGCGGGCAGATCGCGCTTCACGCCGGCAAGACGCTGGTGTCCATCGAGGATATCGCCAATCTCGTCGCCACCACGCGGGATGGACGCCCGGTCTATGTGCGCGATGTCGCGGAAATCACGCTGGCGACCGAGACACGCGAGACCCGCGTCGGCCATCTTGTGCGGCGCGCGGACGGAAGTTTCGAGCGGTTGCCGGCGGTTTCCCTCGCGGTCGCCAAGCGCGCCGGCGCCAATGCCGTGACGATCGCGCATCAGGTGATCAGCGCCGCCGAACGCCTCAAGGGCAACGTCATTCCCGCCGATCTTGAGTTGCACATCACCCGCAACTACGGCGAAACCGCCAACGAGAAGGCCAACGAGCTCTTGTTCCATCTCGGGCTCGCGACGCTCTCCATCGTGCTGCTGGTCTGGTTCGCCATCGGGCGGCGCGAGGCGCTGGTGGTCGCGATCGTCATTCCGATGACGATCCTGCTCACGCTTTTTGCGGCCTGGGTGATGGGCTACACGCTCAACCGCGTCAGCCTGTTCGCGCTCATTTTCTCGATCGGCATCCTCGTTGATGACGCGATCGTCGTGATCGAGAATATCGCGCGCCACTGGAGCATGGGCGATGATCGCCCGCGTGTCGAGGCGGCGATCGATGCGGTTGCGGAGGTCGGCAATCCCACGATCGTCGCGACGTTGACGGTGGTGGCCGCGCTGCTGCCGATGCTGTTTGTCTCTGGCCTGATGGGGCCCTACATGAGCCCCATTCCCGCCAATGCTTCGGCGGCGATGATCATCTCGTTCTTCATTGCGGTGATGGTGACGCCGTGGCTGATGCTGAAGTTTGGCGCCTCCCACACCGGCCATGCCGGCGATCATGACGCCGTTGGCCCGCTTGGTGCGGCCTATACGCGGATGGCGCTGCCGGTTCTGGCCTCGAAGCGGCGGGCCTGGCAGTTCCTGCTGATGGTGGGCGTGGCGACACTCGGCTCGCTCGCGCTGTTCTATACCCAGCATGTCACGGTCAAGCTTTTGCCGTTCGACGACAAGTCCGAGCTTGCGGTGGTTGTCGATCTGCCGCGCGGCGCCTCTGTCGAGGAGACCGACCGGACGCTGGTCGCTATCGCCGACGCCTTGCGCGGGGTGGCGGAGATCGAGACGATCCAGAGCCATGCCGGCGCCGCCGCGCCGTTCAATTTCAACGGGCTCGTCCGCCATTCCTATCTGCGCGGCGATCCTGAGATGGGCGATCTCCAGCTCAACCTCAAGCCGAAAGGGCAGCGCTCGCGGCCCAGCCACGCGATTGCACTGGAAGCGCGTGGTCGGATCGCAAAGGCGGGCCTTGCGGCCGATATCCGCACCAAGGTCGTCGAGCCGCCGCCCGGTCCGCCGGTGCTCGCGACCCTGCTCGCCGAGATCTACGGCCCGGATGAGGAAACGCGGCGCCAGGTGGCGACGAAGCTGCGTGGCATCTTTGCCGAGGTGCCCTTCATCGTCGATGTCGACGACAGTTTTGGCACCCAGCCCGATATCCTCCGGCTGGCGATCAACGAGGATCAGCTTGACTTTTTCAAGGTCGAGCAGCGCGATGTGTTCGAGACGATCCGGCTCTATTACGGCGGTTCGGTTGTCGGCTATTCGCACCGGGGTGGAGGCCGCCAGCCGATCCCGATCCGTCTTGGGCTTGGCAAGGCTGACATGCGGGTCGATGAGCGCGCGCTCTCCATTCCCGTGCCGGCCAACCTGCTGCCGGGTGATCGCGGCGTTGTCGAGCTTGGCGATGTCACGCGGCTTGAACGCGCGAAGGCGTCGTTCCCGATTTTCCGCCGCAACGGCCGCCCCGCCGAAATGGTGACGGCGGAACTCGCCGGCGCCTTTGAAGCCCCGCTTTACGGCATGCTGGCGGTGCAGCGCGCCATCGACAAGGCGGACTGGGGCACGCTGCCCAAACCGCAGATCATCCTGCACGGCCAGCCGGAGGATACGACGCGCAGCTCCCTCCTGTGGGACGGCGAGTGGGAGGTGACCTGGGTGACCTTCCGCGACATGGGCGCGGCCTTTGGCGTCGCGATGCTCGGCATCTATATTCTGGTGGTCGCGCAGTTCGGCTCGTTCAAACTGCCGTTGGTGATCCTGACACCGGTGCCGCTGACCTTCATCGGCATTCTCGCCGGGCACTGGCTGTTCGGCGCGCCGTTCTCGGCGACCTCGATGATCGGCTTCATCGCGCTCGCGGGGATCATCGTACGCAACTCGATCCTGCTGGTGGATTTCATCCGCCACGCGCGTCGACCCGAGATTCCACTGGTGGAAACGCTGATCGAAGCTGGCGCGATCCGCTTCAAGCCGATCCTGTTGACCGCGTTGGCCGCGATGATCGGCGCGATCACCATCCTCTCCGACCCGATCTTCCAGGGGCTCGCGATCTCGTTGCTGTTCGGCATCGCCTCGTCGACCCTGCTGACGGTGCTGGTCATTCCCGCGATCTACCTCGTGCTGCGGGGCGAAGGGGCATGATGATTTGTCATATATCATTCCCTGAATTTGTGTCGCGCGCTTGAAGGGGAGGGAACCGAAGGCGATCGAGCAAGGGAAGCCCGATGACATTGACTTCGCTTGTTGAAACCTATGGCGAGCAGGCTGTCTCGGCGGCGGGTGGGCTCATCATCGGGCTGGCCTTCGGGTTTTTCGCCCAGCGCAGCCGCTTCTGCCTCAGGGCTGCGGCGGTGGAATTCGCGCGCGGGCAGCTTGGCAGTAAGCTCGCGGTCTGGATCATGGTGTTTGCGACCGCGCTGACCTCGACGCAGCTGCTGATCGCCGGTGGCTATCTCGACGTTTCCGAAACCCGGCAGCTTGCGGCGCAGGGTAGCATTTCCGGCGCTGCGATCGGCGGGCTGATGTTCGGCGGCGGCATGGTGCTGGCGCGCGGCTGCGCCAGCCGCCTGCTGGTGCTTTCCGCCAACGGCAACCTGCGGGCGCTGCTGTCCGGCCTGATGTTCGCGGTGGTGGCGCAGGCCTCTTACCGCGGTCTGCTCGCCCCCTGGCGCGAGGCCATCACCAATCTCTGGCTGATCGATGGCGGCGCCTCGCGCGATATCATGGCGCTCACCGGGTCGAGCACGGCGGTAAAGCTCCTGTGGTGCTCTGCCTGGGTGATCGGGGCAGTGTTTTTTGCATGGCGCAACGGCATCAGGGCCGGTGTGATTGTCGGCGCCATCGGTGCGGGCCTTACGATCGCGGTGGGCTGGATTTTCACCTATTCGCTGTCGCAGACGGCGTTTACGCCGGTTGCGATCAAGAGCCTGACCTTCTCCGGGCCATCGGCGGATACGTTGATGTTTGTGCTCACGGGTCCGGACAAGGGCGTCAGCTTCGATATCGCGCTGGTGCCGGGGGTGTTTCTCGGCTCGTTTCTCTCCGCCGCGCTCTGGCGCGAACTCAAGATCGAAGGCTTCGCGGATGGCCTGAGCATGCGGCGCTATATCATCGGCGCGACGCTGATGGGCTTCGGCGCGATGCTCGCCGGCGGCTGCGCCGTAGGGGCGGGGGTCACCGGCGCATCGGTTTTCGCACTGACGGCCTGGATCGTGCTGACCGGCATGTGGCTTGGCGCGGCGCTGATGGATGCGCTGGTGGATCGCGGCGCCGAAGCGGGTGCTCCGCAGCCGCTTGAAGGATTGCGCGTCCCCTAGAAGCGTGTCGTCAGCGTGTTCAGCCAATCGGGTGAAATGCGCACGAGCCAGGTTTCGAGTGTCTTGTCGAAGCCGGTCAAAATCATGAGTCCGACGCCAACCAGCAGCGCACCCAGTGCCTTTTTCAGCCCGGCTCCTGCCGTGCCGAGTGCGCCGCGCCATTTCTGGAACAGGCTGCGTGAAGCGAGCCCGAGCAGCACCAGCGGCAGGCCCGCACCAAGCCCGAAGGCGAGCATCGTCAGCGCCACCTGCGGCAAGTCCCTGCCCTGCGAGGCGAGGATGGACGCCGCCCCCAGCGTCGGCCCGACGCAGGGTGACCAGATCGCGCCAAGCAGCACGCCGACGCCGAACTGGCCCGCCAGCCCCGGCGCGGCAGGACCGCCGAAGCGCGCATTGAACCAGTTGCTGAGCGGCCCCGCGGCGGCGGCCAGCCGATCCTGCAAGGGTGGAATGATGAGCACGATGCCGATCGCCAGCAGCATCACCGCCGAGATCATCCGGAAGAGTTCGGCGTCAAGACCGAGAGCAAAGCCGGCAACCGCGACGAACAGACCAACCAGCGTGAACGACAAGGCAAGCCCGAGCGCCAGCACCATCGGTCCCAGCCGGTGGCTGGCGGCAGCGGCGCCGAGCGTGATCGGCAGCAGCGGCAGCACGCAGGGCGAAAGCACGGTGAGAATTCCGGCCATAAACGCGAGGCCGAGCGTGCCGGCACTCATGGCCGCCGACGCCCGCTCACAATGTGGACTCGATGAGGTCTTCGATGTCGAGCGGGCTGGTGTTGCCGCTGGAACGGTTCGTTTCCTTCGTCCCCTTGAAACCGATCAAGGTGCTCTGTTTCGGCGCGTTGAAGGCGCGCAGGGCGTCTTTTTGCGTATCGAAATCGACGATGAAGACAGTGACCGGCTTGTACTTCGCCTCGCCGAGCAGCTTCTGGATGATCGGGTCCTGCACCTTGCAGGTGGGGCACCACGGCGCATGGACGATGACGAGAATCGATTTTCCCGCCTTCTGCGCCTCCGCGAAGGCGGCGGGCGTGTAGGGGATGCCGCCGCTCACCAGAGCGAAGAGGGGGCCCGCCATGACCGGTGCGGCGATTGCAGCAAGAAGCAGTCTGCGCGTGATCATGCCGGGCCTCCCGAAGTCGGTTGAAGAAGTCAGTTGAACATGTCGGTGACGATGCCCGAATACCAGCCCATGTTCTCGGCCTGTGTCTGCTTGCGCGTGGCGGCATCCTCGGTGGGCTTGGAGAGGTAGGTCTCCGTTGCCGAAATCTTGCCGTCCTTCGGCTCATAGGCACCGCCGACCTTGATGGCGTCGTCGGTCTCGACGAGGCTCCAGCAGGTGTTGGTGTATTTGGCCGGGAAGAGGCGAGAGCCCGTCAGCTCGTTGCGGATCACGTTCGCGGCAACCTTGGCCTGGCTGTTGGCGGCAAAAGCCGATTTCGGCATGTCACCGGCGATCGAGGCATCGCCGAGGATGAAGATGTTCGGATCGGACGCCGACTTCATGCTGGCCGGATCGATCGGGCAGAAGCCGGAGGCATTGGTCAGCTTGGCCTCGCGTGCGATCATCCCCGCCATCTGCGCCGGGATGACATTGACCAGCGCGACGTTCTTGTAGGTTTCAAAGCCGGTGACCACGGTGTTGGTCTTGGGATCGACCGATTTCACGCCGTCATGCACCTTCGGGCCGAGCCATTCGACCATGCCGGGGTAATGCTGCTCCCAGCTGGCCTGGAACAGGCCCTGCTTGGAGAAGGCTTCCTTCGGATCGAGCACGATGATCTTGCATTTGGTCCGGCCGGTGGCTTTCAGGACATGCGCCATCATCGACACCCGCTCGTAGGGGCCGGGCGGGCAGCGATAGGGGTTTGGCGGTGCGATCATGACGATGATGCCGCCATCGGGCACCTCCATCAGCCGCTTGCGCAGGAGCTGCGTCTGTGGGCCGGCCTTCCAGGCATGCGGCATCGCCAGCTCGTGTTCCTTGCCCCAGCCGGGCACGGAATCGTATTTCAGGTCGATGCCCGGCGCGATGACCAGCTTGTCATAGGACAGGGTCGAGGAATCGTCGAGATTGACGGTCTTCGTGTCGCGGTTGATGAAGGTCGCCATCTTGCGGGCGTGGTTCACCGCGTACTTCTTGGTGAGATCGTCGTAGGAATGGGTGATCTCCTCGAAGGTCTTGTAGCCTCCGAGGTAGAGGTTCGAGTGGAAGCAGGTGACGAAGTTCGCCGAAGGCTCCACGAGCGTCACGTTGATCGCACCCTGGCTGTCGCGCGCGATATATTTCGCGGCCGTCGCACCACCGGGGCCGCCACCAATGACGACAACGCGGGGCTTGGCCTGGCCAATGACCGCGGGGGCGTAGAGCGTCGCCGCGCCTGCTGCCGTGCCGGCCAGAAAATGTCTGCGGTTGAGTTCCATGGTGCTTCTCCCGTTGCCCGCTGTTGCCGCGGCGTTGCCAAGGTATCAGGCTACATCAAGGTGCCTTTGGTGCCGGCAGGCTGCCAAAATACGACGCCAGCGCCTCGATGTCTTCCTGAGAAAGTCGATGCGAAATCGTCCGCATCGTTTCGTTATCACGGGTCCCATCCTTATAGGATTGGATGACCGCGATAAACTGTTCATCCGGCCAGGCGACGATGGCGGGAATACCTCCGCTCATCCGCCCGGAAATCTGGTGGCAGGCGGTGCACATGGACGAGAGATGCTCGCCAAGCTCCCTGTCACCTTTCGCGGGCGCTGGCGAATTCGCCAGCACCGTGGCCGCAGCGAAGATGCCGCCCAGAATGAACGCGGTGCGCGAGATGCTGCCCACCCACCTCGACATCATTCCACCTTCGGGCCGGTTTTGCTGTCCGGCGTCACGTCGATCACCCGGGCGCGACCGGTGACTTTCACCTCGCCGGTTTTGCAGTTTTTCATGCACGGTGCCGTCCAGAAATGCTTTTCCGCGGTCGTGCGGTCATCATCAAAGAAAGCGCCTGCGTTCGGCATCTTGACCTTGCCGATGTTCTCGTTCGAGAGCACGAAGTCGTCCTTGACGACCTCGTTCATGTTGAGGAGGAACGCCGTGATGGCGTAGACCTCGTCATCAGACAGGGAGCGCGCGTTGCCGAAGGGCATGGCGCGACGAATGTAGTCAAAGGCCGTCGAGGCATCCGGCCAGTAAGAGCCGACCGTCTTCTCGGGGTTGTCGTGCTTAAGGCTGCCGCGCCCGCCGACGAGCACGGGCCAGCGGCCGACCGCCTCGCCGAATTCGCCGTGGCAGGAGGCGCATTGCGCGAGGAACAGCTCCTCGCCCTGTTTCACCGTGCCTTTGCCAACCGGCGCGCCGGTGCCATCCGGACGCACATCAATGTCCCACGCCTTGATTTCTTCCGGCAAGGCAGCGCGGCCGAGGCCGACCTTGGCGGTAACTGCCGCCGGTTTGCCGGCAGCCGGTTTCGGAGCCTGTGAGAACGCGACGCCGGAAAGGGCGGTTGCGAGGCCGAAGGCGAGACTGAGCTTAAGAAATTTCGACATTTTCGGTTTCCCCGTTCGCCCGGACCAGCCAGGTCTGAATGCCGTTGTTGTGATAGATGGAATTGAGGCCACGCACCTTGCGCAGGGCATCCTTGGTCGGTTGCACGTAGCCGGTCGAATCCATGGCGCGGGACTGCACCATCAATTCTTGCCCGTTCCAGTCAAAATCGACATAGAAGCGCGTCAGGCACAGCGGCAGGGCCGGGCCGTCGATTCGTGCGGTCTGCCAGTTCTTGCCGCCGTCGATCGAGACATCGACGCGGGTGATCGCTCCGCGGCCGGACCATGCGAGCCCCGAAAGGACATTCGGGCCCTTGTGCTTCAGTGGTTTCTGCGGCGAGGGGTTGGTGACGACGGATTTCGCATCCATCACCCAGGTGTGGCGCCGCGCCCGGCCATCGGCCAGAAGGTCGGTGTATTTCGAGGTTTCCTCGCGCTGCGCCCAGGGCTGGTCGCCGATTTCGATACGGCGCAGCCACTTGACCCACATGTTGCCTTCCCAGCCGGGGACAACGATGCGGAGGGGATAGCCCTGTTCGGCGCGCAGCGCCTCGCCATTCATCGCCCAGGTGACGAGGCAATCGTCGAGCGCTTTTTCGATCGGGATCGAGCGCGTCATGGCGGCGGAATCCGCGCCTTCGACCAGCACCCACTTGCCGTTCGGTTTCACGCCAGCCTCGTTCAGCAGCGTCTTCAGCGGAATGCCGGTGTACCAGACGTTGTGGATCATCCCGTGCGTGAACTGCACGCCGTTGAGTTGCGCGCCCTTCCACTCCATGCCGCCGTTGGCCGCGCATTCGAGGAAGTAGGGTCGATTGATGCGGCCCGGAAAGCGCTTGAGATCGTCCATCGTGAAGACAAGCGGCTTGTCGACGAGGCCATGGATCATCAGCCGGTGCTGGGCCGGATCGACCTCGGCCACGCCGCCGTGATGGCGCTCGAAGCAGACGCCGTTCGGCGTGATGATGCCGTCAAGCTCATGGATCGGGGTGAAATTGATCGAGGATTCGGTGCCCGCCGTCAGCCAGGCGACGTTGCGGCGGATGGTTTCCTTCTCGAACCTCGACGGTTTGCCATAGGGCGCAGCCTCGACACCGGGACCGAGGAACCGGTTCCAGTCCTGAATGTCGGTGATGGTCGGATCGGGCTTGCCGGGCTCGAGCTTGGCAGGATTAATTTTGGCCTGAGCCAAAGCCTGTCCGCCCGCTGCAGCAGCCGCACCGGCCAGTCCGGCGGCGCGCAGCACCCCCCGGCGGCTCATCTGCGGCGTCTTGTCCTGAACGCTCATGTTTCGCGTCTCCTCTGTGTTCTCTCACACGCCCTTGACGACAACCGACGTGTTTTCCGTCAGGTTGACCGTCTTCACGCGGGCGACATATTTCTCGATGACATCCCAGATCGGCGGGCCTTGCGTATCCTTGTTGACGCTGGCCCAGCCGGCGACGACATACGTCTTGCTGGCTTCGATCGGTTTGCCGGATTTGAGATGCGTCAGACCGGAAATGCGCTGGTTGACCGGTTGCGACACATCGATCGTGTAGCCAAGCCCGCCGACGCGCACCATGTCGCCACCGCCCTGGAAATAGGGGTCGGGGTGGAAGATATTGTCCGCCACATCCTCCAGGATGAGCTTGAGCTGCTCGCCCGTCATCTGGTTGCGGTAGCAGTTCGGGTAGGTCATCGCGGAAGCGTTGGTGATCGCCTCGAAGGTGATGGGATCACCCGGGATGAGGTTCGGCCCCCAACGGAAGCCCGGCGAGATCGAGATCTCGGCGTCGCGCTCGGCGAGCATCGACTGGCAGATGAGATCATCGAAGGTGCCGTTGAAGTTGCCGCGCCGGTAGAGCAGCGATTCCGTGTGGCCGACAATGCGGCCGAGGTCCGCCTCGAAGGGCTTGCGCCACTTGTCGATCAGCGCGCTCATGCCCGCATCCGGCGCAATCGCATCGGAGAACACCGGCATCAGCTTATAGCGGATGGCGCTGACCTTCTTGTCCTTCACCTCGATATCGAGACGCGAGACGAATTTGCCATGCGAGCCCGAGCAAATGACGGCGGTATCACCGATCTTCAGCACGCCGGGCATCGCATCATGCGTGTGCGCGGTCAGGCAGATGTCGATGCCCTTGACGCGGGAGACCATTTTCTTGTCGGTATCGACGCCGTTGTGCGAGAGCAGCACAACAACCTGGGCCCCAGCCGCGCGGACCTTGTCGACTTCTTTCTGCATTTCGTCTTCGCGCAGGCCGAATTCCCAGTCCGGGAACATCCAGTTCGGGTTGGCGATCGCGGTGCGCGGCATCGCCTGCCCGATGACGGCGATCTTCACGCCGCCCTTCTCGAAGATCTTGGAGGCCGGGAACACTTCCTCCTGCCATTCCTTCGAGCGGATATTTTGCGCGAGGAAGGCGATGGGCGATTTCTCGACAATCTCCTTCACCCGCTTTTCGCCATAGGTGAATTCCCAGTGCGACGTCATGGCGTCGACCTTGAGCGCCTCCATGATCTCCACCATGTCGGCGGCTTCGGTCTTCAGCGCGGTCCAGCTGCCCTGCCAGGTATCACCACCATCGAGCAGCAGCACCTTGTCGTCGCCGCGCTCGGCCCTGACAGCCTTGATCAGCGTCGCGACGCGATCCATGCCGCCCATTTTGCCGTAGTTCCTGGCAAGTTGGGTAAAGTCATCCGCCGTCAGCGCGTAAGCATCCGCCGAGCCGGCGGCGACCTTGAAGTAATCGCGGAAGGCCTTGTCCGTCAGGTGCGGCGGCTGACCCTTTTCCGAGCCGACGCCGAGATTGATTGCCGGCTCGCGGAAATAGAGCGGCTTCACGTAGGCGTGGATATCCGTGACATGCAGGATCGTCACCGTGCCGAGCGGGTCGAAGCGGGTGATGTCGGCCTGTGTCAGCCGCTGCTGTGCCGCGACGCGCCCGAGCGAGCCGAGCCCGGAGCCGGAAACAAGGGCGCAGGCAGCCGCCGTCGCCTGCAGGAATTGCCTGCGCGATATCATGATCAAAAATTCCCTGATGGTGAAGGGGCGGGCTCAAGGCCCGCCGTTGTCGGTCGTCAGGCGACGGTCAACTTCGCGGTCGCGGTGTAATCCGAGCCGTTGTCGTCCTTCCAGGTGAACTTGAACTCACCTGTCTCCTTCGCCTTGTAGAAAAAGGACTGATAGGGATTCGCGGAAATCGACGTGAACCAGTCCGCCTCGAAAACGGTCTTGCCGTTGAAAGCTGCGGTGAACTTGTTGATGATCTGGCGCGGGATGACCTTGCCATCGGCCGCCTTGCGCTGACCGGTTTCCATATCGTGGGAAATGAGCGTCTTGATCTCGATCGTCTCGCCGGCTTTGGCCTGGGCGGGAACGCGGACGCGCGGAACGGAATTGGTTGCCATTGTTCTTCTCCCGTTTCTCAGCCGCCGCAGCCGCCGATGGTCACCTTGACCTCGGCCTTTGCGGAATGAAGCGTGCCGTTCGACATCTCGGCGATGCAGATGATGTTCTGCGTCTGCGCAAGACGCATGCGGGTCGAGGCGGAAGCCTTGCCGCACTCCGGCGTGAAACGGTAGCTGACAACCTGCGGCAGCGGGTTGCCGTCGGCGAACACATGCACCGCCTTGACGTAGTCCGTGGCGCTCATCGGGCTTTCGATTTCGACCGTGATCGGCACCACGAGGCCGTTCTCGGCGATCTGCGGCACATCAAGCTTGATCTTGCCCTCGGTGGCGGCCTTGTCGCCGTAGAGCTTCTTGATCTCGTCCGCGACGGACTTCGCATCCGCCAGCGCGAGCCGCGGTCCGATCACCAGTGCCGCACCAGCGGCAAGAGCCAGCTGAAGCGCGCTGCGCCGCGAGCTCAATCGGTTTCCCGATGTCATTACCTTCTCCTTCGTTTCGTTCCCGGAAAGCGGAAAACCGCTAGATTTAATCTTTGTGCTTTGTCATACTGATATATCGAATTATGTGAATGTAAAGACCAAAAAGATAGGTCCACCTTAGGACCAAAGAAGGATGGTGTCGAACCAACGGCACCTGAGGAAACGTAGGAAGGAGGGCTTTTGGCCATGACGGATATGGGTTTCAAGAAGATGGCGGGCTGGCTCGCCGCGCTGGTGCTGGTGGCCGCCTCATGCCTGCCGGCCAGCGCGCAGCAGGATGCGGCCGAAAAGGAAATCGAGCGTTACCGCGCGATGATCAACGACCCGATGGCCAACCCCGGCTTTCTGGCGGTCGACCGTGGCGAGGCGCTCTGGGCCCGGAAGCGCGGCGCGAAGAATGTCAGCCTCGAAAGCTGCGATCTCGGCGAGGGCGCGGGCAAGCTCGAGGGTGCCTACGCCAAGCTGCCGCGCTATTTCAAGGATGCGGACCGCGTGATGGACCTTGAGCAGCGCCTCCTGTGGTGCATGCAGAAAATCCAGGAGCTGGATACGGCGGATATCGTCAAGCGCCGCTTCGGCGGTCCGGGTGTCGAATCAGACATGCAGGACCTCGTGGGTTTCATCGCCAACAAGTCGAGCGGCATGAAATATCAACCGCAGGTTTCGCACCCGAAGGAGAAGGAAATGCTCGCGGTCGGCGAGGCGCTGTTCCATCGTCGCGCCGGGGTCAACGATTTCTCGTGCACGACCTGCCACGGCGATGATGGCCGTCGTATCCGCCTGCAGGCACTGCCCAATTTTGCCAAGCCCGGCAAGGACGCGCAGGAAACCATGGGCAGCTGGCCGACCTATCGCGTCTCGCAGAGCCAGCTGCGGACGATGCAGCACCGGCTGTGGGACTGCTATCGCCAGATGCGCCACCCGATCCCCGAATACGGCTCGGATGGCATCACGGCCCTGACGGTCTATATGGTCCAGATGGGTGCGGGGGGTGAAATCACCGTCCCGTCGATCAAGCGCTGAGGGGGGACGTCATGAAGAAGATCATTCTCGCAGCCTGCATCGCGCTGGCTTCCGGCTCCGCCTTCGCGCAGAGCGCATCCAAGGTCGATCCGGCCCTCGTCGACCGCTATGTGCAATCGATGTGGTCAAAGGTTTCCGACGAATGGAAGGCGCGCGTCAAACAGGACGAGACGCAGGCCATCTGCTCGGCAACCCTGAATGCCCCTTCTGCGGCGGAGTTCGAAAAGATCGTCGCCCGCGAAAAGGCGGCGGTTGTCTTCCCTGCGGATGGCAAGGTGATGGGGGACTGGAAGGCGGGTCTCAAGGTTGCCAATACCGGCACCGGCGGCCAGTTCTCGGATAAACCGGAAACCTACAAGGGCGGCAATTGCTATGCCTGCCATCAGATGGCACCTTCCGAGCTGAGTTTCGGCACGCTGGGGCCCAGCCTCACCGGCTATGGCAAGGCGCGGAAGTTCGCGCCGGAGGAAGCCAAGGCGGCTTATGCGAAGATCTACAACGCGCAAGCCGTCATGGCCTGCTCGCAGATGCCGCGCTTCGGTCACAACAAGTTCCTGACCGAGCAGCAGATGAAGGACGTGACCGCCTTCCTCTTCGACCCGGAATCGCCGGTCAACAAGTAAGGAACGTCGCTGGCGCGGGTTGACCCGCGCCAGCAAACCGCGAGGGATACACCGTGACCGGCAAGCCGATCGCCCAGAACTGGACCGAAGAACTCGAAACCGAACTGCGCTCGGATGTCGAGACATCCCCGGAACTCGAAGAGCTGATGCAGAACGCCCGCGAGGCGAGCGATCTTCTGAAAGCGCTGGCGCACGAGAACCGCCTGCTGCTGCTGTGCATCCTGCACGAGAAGGAGCGTTCGGTCGGCGAGCTGGAATCAATCCTGTCGCTGCGCCAGCCGACGGTATCGCAGCAGCTTGCGCGCCTGCGGTTCGACGGGCTGGTCACGACGCGTCGCGATGGCAAGGCGATCTATTATTCCATCGCCGATGAGCGCGCCCGCCAGATCGTCAAGCTGATGTATGGAATGTTCTGCGGGTCTCGCCAGCGGGCCGGTAAGTCCGGCGATTTGTGCTGACGGGAACCGTCGGCACCATGGCGGGCATGCTGGTTTCAGGCGGTGCGATCGCCGGGTTTGTGATCGGCCTTCTGACCGGTTTTTTCGTCCGCCGCGCCCGGTTGTGCAGCTTCGGCGCGATCGAGGCTGCGCTGGCGGGCCATGACTGGCGGCGCATGAAGGTCTTTGGCCTCGCGCTCGGGATTGCGCTGGCCGGCACGCAGGCGCTGATTGCCTTCGGCTGGCTCGATCCGCTCCGGACCACCTATGTCGCGAACAAGATTCCCTGGCTGAGCACGGTGATCGGTTCGCTCGGCTTTGGCCTCGGCATGGCGCTGGTGGGAACCTGCGCGTTTGGCTCGCTCATCCGCCTCGGCGGGGGTGATCTGCGCAGCCTTGTCACGTTGATGGCTTTCGGCTCGGTTGCCTATGCAACCTTGCGCGGCAGCCTGTCAGGCCTGCGCCTTTCCGTCATCGAGAAGGTTGTTGTCGCCGCGCCGGGCGACGATGCCGGGGCAGCGTCGATCTGGGCTGTCAATCTCCTGGGAAGGCCACTCGGCCTTGCGCTGGTGTTCGGGCTGGCGCTGCTGCTCGTTGGGTTGGCGCTTCTTGATCGTCGTCTGTGGCGCGCGCCGAAGCTGATGACAGCCGGAGCCGTTCTGGGGCTGGGCGTTGTCGGCGGTTGGCTGGTGACCGGCGTCTTTGTCGACGAGTTCGCGACAACGATGCGTGTCCAGAGCCTGACCTTCGTCGCACCGGTCGCCCGTGCGCTCTTCGGGGCCATGATCGGCGGTGCGGAATGGGTCGATTTCGGCGTCGGCACTGTGGTTGGTGTCGCGCTCGGGGCGTTTATCGCCGCAAAGCGGGCCGCCGATTTCCGGCTGGAGGCTTTCGACGACGCCCATGAAATGCTGCGCCATTTCGGCGGCGCAGCCCTGATGGGGCTGGGCGGCGTGCTCGCTGGCGGCTGCACGATTGGCCAGGGGCTGACGGCGGGTTCGCTGATGGCCTTCACCTGGCCGATCAGTGTTCTCGGTATTCTTGTCGGCGCCCGCCTGGGCATCCTCATTCTTGTGGAAGGCTCGCTCAGGGAGGTCATCACCTCGCGCCTGCCGGCGGGCTGGTCACGTCGGCCCTAGGGTCCTGACCCCAGGCGGCATTCCGCGTAGCGCTGCGATACTCGGATGGCGTCTGCCCCGTTTCCTTCTTGAAGGCAGCGTTGAACGTCGAGCGCGAATTGAACCCGACTTCCTCGCCGATGTCGATGATCGACGTTTTGGACTGGTGCAGGAGGTGACAGGCATCCTTGATCCGCCAGTGGTTGATGTAATCGTAGAAATTGCGCTCGAGGTATTCGTTGAGCACCTGCGAGAGATAGTTCTCGGACACGCGGGTATGATCCGACAGATTGCGCAAGGTCACGTTCTGGCTGCGATAGAGCCGGTCTTCCGTCATGGCGCGCTCGATCTTGCCGATAATGCGCAGGCAACGCTCCTGATCCAGCGCGGAGCGCTGGTATTTTGACGGCGCAACTCCGGCCAGTTCGGGCGGGATATCCTCGATCGCTGCACTGCCCGGGCGCTTCGGTTCGAAGATCGCCGGCTGCCACAGCACCATGAAGGACAGGATCAATACCCATGCGGTTTCAACCAGCATCTCGGCATCTTCCGACGACATGACGGAGCGCAGGAAGAGATTGTCTCCGATCAGCAGGATATTGGCGATCCAGATCACGCTCAGGACGCCGATGATCCACTCGAACCACGTCAGGCTGCGGCCTTCGATCGAGGAAAAATAGTCAAACTTCGAGCGGCGATAGCGCAGCAGCAACCGGATCACCAGGACGAAGTAGAAGCTGGTCACAAGGATGAAGAGCGAGAGCGCTGAAAGGTTGGCGATGACCACAACCGTGTTGATCCAGGAGAGGCCGAAATAAGCCATCAGGCCGGACATCGCGTTCTTGTGGATCACTACGCCATCATCGGGGTGTGCGCCGATATCGGGCATCGTCATCTGGTTTGTGAGCAGGGCTGCGCCGACAGTCAGTACGAGATAGATCAGGAACCCGGCAAGATGCCGCCAGTCCCGGCGGCCGAGTTTCACAACAGCCGGGCTGATCAGCGCCAGCACATAGAAATAGACGCAGGGGCCCTGCAGCATGATGAAGGGGGCGACCAGAACGCCGGCAATCGCGACCCCGCTATCGGTCCATCCTCCGAATGTCTGCCCTCCGAGCGGCACGCTCGTCAGCATGTTGACCAGAAAGAACACGGCCATCGCGATCGAGTGGTCCTTGCGCGGCTCGGGCCTTGCCAGCAGCATCGCAACCACAAACGCCTGATGCAGGATCAGGGCGCCAAAAAGAATTTGGCCAACAAGCGTCAGTTTCATCCGGTCGTCACTCCCTGGTGCCCGGCAGAGCCAGATGCCGGGCGCGGTTCGCGCTCCCGTTAGCATAGTTGCAGCGCGCACGGGCATCGGCGTGTCCGAACGGGCTTGTTCGAACACAATTCCGTCCGGCCGGACCTGTCCGGTCGAAACGCGCGGCGACAACCGTCACGGTCCGCTTGCTTCTGCACCGGCAGAAACGCGGAGCGGGCACCGGGGGGCCCGGAAATTCAAGAGAGTTCAGGATACCATGACGTTGATGACGCGATATCGTTTTGCCACCGCTGCGGCGGTGTTCTTCATCCTTCCCGCCGCAGCGTTTGCGGCAGATCCGCTGCAGGCACGCCGTGCGCCGGCGCCCGTCTATGCGCCGGCTGCAGCGAAGGACTGGACCGGAGCCTATATCGGTGCCTACACCGGTCTTGGTACTCGCGCGTTCAAGAGCAGCGCAGCCACGCCCAATATTCCTGCCCTCCGCCTCGGCGGGGCCAAGAACGAACGCTCGGATTCCGGTGCGGCGTTGGGTGCCCGGGCCGGCTACAATCTGCAATCCGGCAATATCGTCTACGGTGTTGAAGGCGAGTTCGGCGGCATTGTCGGCAAGACCCGCAAGACCGGAACCAACCTCAAGGCCGAGGATAATGGTCAGGCCGCGCTCAAGGGCCGCGTCGGCTATTCGTTCGGCTCGACTATGGTGTTTGGTACCGCCGGTCTTGCTGTCGGCGGCGCGACGTACACAAGCCCGGCGAACGGTGCCAACGCGAGGAAGGAAAAATCCGTCTGGCGCGTCGGCTCGATCGTGGGCATCGGTGCCGAGCACATGTTGACGGAGAAAATTTCGCTGCGCGGTGACCTCGACTTTGCCTATTTCGGCCGGTCGAAACTCTCGTTTCCGGCGGGAACGACCCGGGCTGAAAGCGCGGCTCTCAACGCCAAGCTCGGCGTGAACTACCGGTTCTGAGCCCGGTATTTGCCTCGCGCGGATGATCCGACTACCGCCCCCCGGAACGGGTCATCCCGAGCGCCGGCCCTTTCTGCCCCAAAGAAAGGCTGACATGGCGGCCAGCTTGATGATGACGGCCGCCACAAAGACCGGGGTTGCCTCCGCCGCGAGATCGGCGTCCCCGGTGCCGGACCATGTCCGGATGATCCCGAAAACCGCCGGGGCGAACGCATAGCTCGCCTGCCCGATCGCGATGACCAGCGCCACCACGCGCGCGACATCCTCCTTTGAAAATTCCACCTGCGCGATCAGCGGTGGCAGCGATGTCGCATTGCCGATGCCGAAGCCGAACAGCAGCGTGCCGATGATGATCGCGGGAACGGATTGGCTGCCGGACAGGATCAGCACGAGAACGCCGACGATCTGGATCGCGTAGCTCAGCGCCGCCGCCTTGCGCCGGTTGGCTCCCGCCGGCATCAGCCAGCCGAATGCCGTCCTGCCGGCGATGGCGGAGGCCGTCGCGAGCCCGGTCAGGATACCGGCACCTGTTGCTCCGAGCGCGGGCACAATCAACGAGAAGAGGTGCGCCAGCAGCCCGATCTGCGCAAAAAGCCCCAGCGCCATGCCGAGCGCAAGCGTGCGGAACTGTCCGTCGCGCCAGAGCAGACCACCGGCAAGCGAAGGCGCTGTCGGGGCCATCGATGTCACTGCGGGGGACCCCGCACTCTCGCCGTCCGGCAATTGCGCCAACGACGCCGGCGTGTGCCGGAGCACCGTGATCGTGAGCCACCAGACGCAGGCAATGGTCACGCTGCCGATGATGATCGCCGCTGCCTGAAACCCGACCGTGCCGATCATCACAACCCAGAGCGGCGAAAAGATCACCCCGCCGATGCTCGCGCCGTTATAGGCGGTCGAAAGCGCCTTCGGGCGACGGGTGACAAACCATGGCGAGACAATCGCGTTGATCGCCGCAGCGCCCATGGTTACCCAGCTGCAGCCGGTCAGGAGCGTTGCGGCGAAAAGCTGCCAGGGCTCGACGGCGCTGGCCCAGCCGAAAAGCCCGAGCGCCAGCCCGAGCGCACCGGCCCGCGTGACGGAAGGCAACCCGAACCGGCGATAGAGCGCCGGGAGGTTTGCGACCACCAGCGCGCCGCAGAGATAGTGCAGGGTCACCGCAGCAGACACCAGCGCAACGGACCAGCCTCGCATCTCCCGGACAGCATGGAGATAGACCGGCGGACCATAGAACCCGAGGCCCCAGCCAAGTGTCGCCAGCACGAAGGCGGCGGCGACGACACGCCAGCCGAAGAAGGGTCGCGGTGCGTGGCTCGTGGTTTTGCCCTGCGTCGGCTGTGCCTGGACAGGGGATGTAGGCTCGTCGATCATGGGAGGCTCCTTGCGCCGGAGGTGGCACAATCACTCCTAGGCGTGAACGGGCTTGAAGTGTTTCGATCCCGGTCGAAGCATCGGACGTGCGATCATGGTAGGGTGGAGCGATGAGAGAAGGCCCTGATATCACAACCCTTGCTGCGCTGATCGGCGATCAGGCCCGCGCGTCCATGCTGATGGCGCTGATGTCGGGCATGGCCCTGACGGCCGGTGAGTTGGCGCGCGAGGCCGGCATCACGCCGCAGACCGCCAGCACGCATCTGGCGAAACTTGGCGATGCGGCGCTGATCGTTATGGAGGTTCAGGGTCGGCATCGCTATTTCCGGCTGGCCGGGCAGGAGGTCGCGGGCGCGATCGAGGGGTTGATGGCGCTTGCTTCCCGGACCGGCCAGATGCGGACACGACCCGGCCCGCGCGATGCCGCGATGCGTCAGGCCCGCGCCTGCTATGATCATCTCGCCGGGAGCATGGCCGTCGCGATGCACGACGCCTTGATCGAGCAGGGGCATATTGTTGCGACCCGCGACGGGCTCGGTCTCTCCCCGGCCGGGCGCCGTCGCTTTGTTGCCGAGGGTCTTGATCTCGATGCTCTGGACAGGAAAAGCGGCCCGCTCTGTCGCGCCTGCCTCGATTGGAGCGAGCGGCGGCACCATCTCGCCGGCAGCCTCGGTGCGGCGTTGCTGGCGCTGTTCATCCAACGCGGCTGGGCACGGCGCGATGGCGCGAGCCGGGCGATTGTCTTCACGCCGCCCGGCCAGCTCGCCTTCGAGCGGTTTCTGGCCGGGACGTCAGACAAGGCTTCTGCCGTGCGTGCGTGATCAGAAGCATGGTGCAGCGCACCAGAATGTGGGAAGGTAGCCTCTGCGCCCGTCATGATCCGGCGCGGGGGGCACGATGGCGATCAAGGCGAGCATCCACCATCTGACGCATTACCGCTATGACCGCCCGGTGACGCTGGGCCCGCAGGTGATCCGCCTTCGCCCCGCGCCGCACAGCCGCACGCGCGTGATCTCGCATTCGCTCAAGGTCAGCCCCGCCAATCATTTCGTGAATTACCAGCAGGACCCGTATGGCAACTGGCTGGCGCGCTATGTCTTCCCCGAGCCGGTTGACGAGTTCAGGATCGAGGTCGATCTCATTGCCGATATGACGGTCTATAACCCGTTCGATTTCTTCGTCGAGGAAAGCGCGGAGTTCTGGCCGTTCGATTACCCCGAGGATATCGGGCCGGACCTCGAAATCTACCGCCGCGCCGAGCCGGTAGGACCGCATCTTCAGGCGTTCCTCGGCCGGGTGCCGCGCGAGCGGGTGCGCACGGTGGATTTCATCGTCAATCTCAACGCGCAGGTGGCGCGCGAGGTGGGCTACGTCATCCGCATGGAGCCGGGCGTGCAGACGCCGGAGGAAACCTTCGAACGCGGCACGGGCTCATGCCGGGATTCGAGCTGGCTGCTGGTGCAGGCGGCGCGCAACCTCGGTTTTGCGGCGCGCTTTGTCTCCGGCTATCTGATCCAGCTCAAGCCCGATCTCGTCGCGCTCGACGGCCCGGCGGGGACGGATCATGATTTCACCGATCTTCACGCCTGGGTCGAGATCTATCTCCCCGGCGCGGGCTGGATCGGGCTTGACCCGACCTCCGGGCTTCTGGCGGGCGAAAGCCATATCCCGCTCGCTGCGACGCCGCACTATCGCAACGCCGCGCCCATCGTCGGCATGGCGAGCGCGGCGAATGTCGAATTTGCCTTCGACATGCAGGTCAAGCGCGTCGCCGAGCATCCGCGCATCACCAAGCCGTTTTCGGAGGAGAGCTGGTCCGCCCTCGATGCGCTCGGTCACAGCGTGGATGCGGCGCTGTCTGCCGGCGATGTCCGCCTGACCATGGGGGGTGAGCCGACCTTCGTCTCGATCGATGATTTCGAAAGCGCCGAATGGAACACGGATGCCGTCGGCCCGCAAAAGCGCGCTCTGGCCGACAAGCTGATCCGTCGCCTGCGGGATCGTTTCGCGCCGGGTGGTTTCCTGCATTACGGGCAGGGCAAGTGGTACCCCGGCGAAACCCTGCCGCGCTGGACCTTCTCGCTCTACTGGCGGCGCGATGGCAAGCCGATCTGGCAGGATCAGGCGCTTGTCGCCGAGGAAAACGCGAAAACCGGTGCCGCCCCCGCCGATGCCGAGACGATGCTGCACGCCATGGCGGGCGAACTCGGCGTCTCCGGCGAGATGATTGTGCCGGCCTTCGAGGATCCCGCGCAGTGGATCCTCAAGGAGGCGCAGCTGCCCGAGAATGTGACGCCCGCGAATTCCAAGCTGGAGGATGCCGAGGAGCGCCATCGCATCGCGCGGGTCTTCGCCAATGGGCTCACGAAGCCCTCCGGCTATGTGCTGCCGATCCAGCGCTGGCAGGCGCAGAGTTCCGGGCATCGCTGGAAATCGGAACGCTGGAAGCTCCGGCGCGAGCATCTGTTCCTCGTGCCGGGCGACAGTCCGGCGGGATACCGTTTGCCGCTCGGCGCGCTGCCGCATGTGCCGCCGGCGCAATACCCCTATCTTCACCCGGTGGACCCGACCGAGCCACGCGGTGATTTGCCGGATGCGATCCCGCGCGAAGCGATCGGCAAGCAGCAGCCGACGGCGCATTTCTCCGCCGCTGAAGCCGTTCAGGATCGCAACGAGCAATCCTTCGAGCCGGTGGATGGCGCGGTGCGCACCGCGATCTGCATCGAGCCGCGCGACGGGCGGCTCTGTGTGTTCATGCCGCCGGTCGAGCGGGTGGAGGATTACCTCGAACTCGTCGGCGCGGCAGAGGCGGCAGCGCGCAAGCTCGGCCTGCCGGTCCATATCGAGGGCTACGCCCCGCCGAACGATCCGCGCCTCAACGTGATCCGCGTCGCGCCTGATCCGGGGGTGATCGAGGTGAACATTCATCCGGCCTCGACCTGGGGTGAATGCGTCGCCACCACCGAGGCGATTTACGAGGAAGCCCGGCAGTGCCGCCTAGGCGCCGATAAATTCATGATCGACGGTCGCCACACCGGCACGGGTGGCGGCAACCACGTCGTCGTCGGCGGCGCGACGACGCTCGACAGTCCGTTCCTCAGACGGCCGGACCTGCTCAGGAGCCTCATCCTGCACTGGCAGCGCCACCCGAGCCTCTCCTATCTCTTTGCCGGGCTCTTCATCGGCCCGACGAGCCAGGCCCCGCGCATCGACGAAGCGCGGCACGATGCGCTTTACGAGCTGGAGATCGCGCTGGCGCAGATCGCGCGCCCCGGCGAAGGCACTGCCCCGCTGCCATGGGTGGTCGACCGGCTGCTGCGCAACCTCCTTGTCGATGTCACCGGCAACACGCATCGGGCGGAAATCTGCATCGACAAGCTGTTCTCGCCGGATGGCCCGACGGGGCGGCTGGGTCTCGTCGAGTTCCGTGGTTTTGAAATGCCGCCTGATCCGCGCATGTCACTCGCGCAGCAGGTGTTGATCCGGGCGCTGATCGCGCGGCTCTGGCAGGCGCCGGCGGGCGGCAATCTCACCCGCTGGGGCACGGTTCTCCACGACCGATTCATGCTGCCGCACTTCATCTGGGAGGATTTCCTCGACGTGCAGCGTGATCTTGGGCAGCATGGCTTCAACCTCCGGCCCGAATGGTTCGAGGCGCAGGCGGAGTTCCGCTTTCCGTTCTGCGGAGAGGTTGAGTACGAGGGCGTCCACTTGGAACTCCGGCAGGCACTTGAGCCCTGGCACGTGCTGGGCGAAACCGGCGCGATCGGCGGCACGGTCCGCTATACGGATAGTTCCGTCGAGCGGCTCCAGGTCAAGCTCAGGACGAGTGACCCGGCACGCTACACCGTCACCTGCAACCGGCGACGCGTGCCCCTGCAGCAGACGGGAACGGCGGGCGTGGCCGTAGCCGGCGTGCGCTACAAGGCATGGCAGCCGGCGATGGCGCTGCACCCGCAGCTTCCGGTCGATGCGCCGCTCACCTTCGATATCTTCGATACGTGGAGCGGGCGGGCGCTCGGCGGTTGCGTCTACCATGTCGCCCATCCGGGTGGGCGCAGCTACGATACTTTCCCCGTTAACGGCAATGAGGCTGAAGCGCGTCGGCTCGCGCGCTTCGAACCGAACGGCCATGTCGCCGGGCATTACACGCCCGCGCCGGAAGTGCCGCACCCGGAATTTCCGATGACGCTCGATCTGCGTCGGGCGTCAGGGCTCTGAAGCGATGCCGCAGGGCCTGTCACCCCAACCCGGAAAGGATTTGCCGCTGCTGGAAGCCTACCAGCGCCAGCCCGGCGTTGCCGACGAATTGCTGGATGCTAATGGCGGGATCAGGCCGGTCTGGCACGCCTTCCTGAATTACCTCTCGCGTATTCCAGCCGAGGAAATGCCGCAGCGGCTCGCACGCGCCGACCAGTATCTGCGCGATGCCGGCGTCTATTATCGCCAGTATGATGAAGGCGGTTCGGCGGAACGCGATTGGCCGCTCAGCCATATCCCCGTCCTGATCGACGAGGTCGACTGGGCGACGATCCGCGCCGGGCTGATCCAGCGCGCGGACCTGCTTGAGGCGATCGCGCGCGATCTTTATGGTGCCAACCGGCTGACCGAGGAAGGCCACCTGCCGGCGGCGCTGATCGCAGGAAGCCGTGAATGGCTCCGACCGCTGGTGGGGGTCACGCCGCGCGGCGGCAATTTCCTCAATTTTGTCGCCTTCGAGGTCGGCCGCGGCCCGGATGGCGAATGGTGGGTGCTGGGCGACCGCACGCAGGCGCCCTCCGGCGCTGGCTTCGCGCTCGAAAACCGGGTTGCAACCGGGAGGGTGTTTTCGGATTTCTTCGCCAGCGCGAATATCCACCGGCTGGCGGGGTTTTTCCGCCGCTTCCGCGATGCGCTGAATGACATGCGCGGCAACGAGGCCAACCGCGTCTCGATCCTGACGCCGGGCCCCCTCAACGAGACCTATTTCGAGCACGCCTATATCGCGCGCTACCTCGGGTTCGGGCTGCTGGAGGGCGAGGACCTCACGGTCGAGAACGGCGAGCTGAAGGTGCGCACCGTTGCCGGGCTGATGCCGATCGACGTGCTCTGGCGGCGCCTCGATTCCACCTTCGCCGATCCGCTCGAACTGGATGAAACCTCGGCGCTCGGCACGGCGGGGCTCGTCGACGCGGCCCGGCAGGGCAACGTGACGCTGGTCAACGCGCTCGGCTCAGGCGTGCTGGAAATCCGGGCAATGCTGGCCTTCATGCCCCGGCTTTGCGAGCATCTTCTTGGCCAGCCGCTCCTCCTGCCGAACATCGCGACCTGGTGGTGCGGGCAGGCTGGTGAGGCTGAGCATGTGCGCAAGAACGCCTCGCGAATGATGATTGGCGAGGCACTCTCGACGCGGCTGCCGTTCGAACTCGATGATCAGGCCGCCCTCGGTGGCGTGCTGCGTGGCAAGAAAGGGCAGGAGGCAACTGCCTCGCTCGATGCCCTGCTCGCGCGCGACGGTCACCGGCTGGTGGGGCAGGAAGTCGTCACGCTCTCGACCACTCCGGCACTCGTCGACGGGCTGTTGCAGGCGCGTCCGATGAGCCTGCGCGTCTTTCTCGCGCGCACGCCCGATGGCTGGCAGGTGATGCCCGGCGGCTATGCCCGCATCGGCCGCAGCCAGGATTCAACCGCGATCGCCATGCGGCGTGGCGGCTCGGTGGCCGATGTCTGGGTTGTCAGCCCCCGGCCGGTGGTGGCGGAAACCATGCTCGCGCCCAAGCCCGGCCCTTTCGCGCGCGCCGTGCCCGGCACCTTGCCAAGCCGGGCGGCCGACAATCTTTTCTGGCTCGGGCGTTATGTCGAGCGGACCGAAGGGCACCTCCGGCTGCTGCGCGCCTACCATCTCCGGCTTTCGGAGAGCACCGTGGCCGCGAGCCCGCTGCTGGGCCTGCTGGAGGAAAGCCTTCAGCTCAGGGGGCTCGACCCCGGCGTCACCATTCCCGACATGCTGTTCCAGACGCTCGACGCTGCCGTGAACAGCGCCGGCAAGATCCGCGACCGCTTCTCGATCGATGGCTGGATGGCCCTGAATGATCTTGCGAAAACCGCCCGCCGCCTGACGAAAACCGTGACGCCGGGTGACGACAACGCCCGCGCCATGGGCGTTCTGCTGCGCAAGGTTTCGGGCTTCACCGGCCTCGTGCACGAGAACATGTATCGCTTCATCGGCTGGCGTTTCATGAGCATCGGCCGCTCGATCGAGCGGGCCCAGTTCATGACCCATAACCTCGCCAGTTTTGCCGATCCTGCGGCACCCGATGGCGCGCTCGACCTGGCGGTCGAAATCGGTGACAGCGCGATGTCGCATCGGCGGCGCTACGCGATCACCACGACCCGCGAAACGGTTGTTGACCTGCTCGGGCTCGATTCGATGAACCCGCGCTCGATCCTGTTCAGCGCCAACGAGATCCACGAGCATATCGGCTATCTGCCGCAGGCCAATGTCCACGGCCAGATGTCGCCGCTGGCCCGCGCC
>WSYC01000006.1:0-49651 GCA_009773635.1 Beijerinckiaceae bacterium
AATTCAGGAGTGCCGTCATGGGCAAGGAAAAGTTTTCGCGGAACAAGCCGCATTGCAACATCGGGACGATTGGTCACGTTGACCATGGCAAGACGTCGTTGACGGCTGCGATCACGAAGGTTCTTGCCGAGACGGGCGGCGCGACGTTCACGGCGTACGACATGATCGACAAGGCGCCGGAAGAGAAGGCGCGCGGGATCACGATTTCGACGGCGCACGTCGAGTACGAGACGAAGAACCGGCATTACGCGCACGTCGATTGCCCGGGCCACGCGGACTATGTGAAGAACATGATCACGGGTGCGGCGCAGATGGACGGCGCGATCCTGGTCGTTTCGGCCTCGGACGGTCCGATGCCGCAGACGCGCGAGCACATCCTGCTGGCCCGTCAGGTCGGCGTGCCCGCCCTCGTGGTGTTCCTGAACAAGGTTGACCTTGTTGACGATGCCGAGCTGCTTGAACTCGTCGAGATGGAAGTGCGCGAGCTTCTCTCGAAGTACGACTTCCCGGGCGATGACATCCCGATCACGATGGGTTCGGCGAAGGTCTGCCTCGACAACGGCGATCCGAAGATCGGCCGCGATGCGGTCCTGAAGCTGATGGAAACGGTTGACGCGTACATCCCGCAGCCGGAGCGTCCGGTTGACCTTCCGTTCCTGATGCCGATCGAGGACGTGTTCTCGATCTCGGGCCGCGGCACGGTTGTGACGGGTCGCGTCGAGCGCGGCATCGTGAAGGTCGGCGAGGAAGTCGAGATCGTCGGCCTGCGCGATACGCAGAAGTCGGTGATGACGGGCGTCGAGATGTTCCGCAAGCTGCTCGATCAGGGCCAGGCGGGCGACAACATCGGCGCGCTGCTGCGCGGCCTGAAGCGCGAGGATGTCGAGCGCGGTCAGGTTCTGTGCAAGCCCGGTTCGGTGAAGCCGCACAAGAAGTTCAAGGCGGAAGCCTATATCCTGACGAAGGAAGAGGGTGGCCGCCACACGCCGTTCTTCGCGAACTATCGTCCGCAGTTCTACTTCCGCACGACGGACGTGACGGGCATCGTGACGCTGCCTGAGGGGACGGAAATGGTGATGCCGGGCGACAACATCTCGTTCGACGTCGAGCTGATCACGCCGATCGCGATGGAAGAGAAGCTCCGCTTCGCGATCCGTGAAGGTGGCCGCACGGTGGGTGCCGGCGTCGTCGCCAATATCCAGGATTGAGAGAGAACCAACCGGTTCGATGCACCGCCAATACGCGGCGGTGCATTTTTCGTTGAAGTCATTTTGAGGGGCAACCCTCGTGTCTCTGCCTCCGGGCCTTCTTTCGGGTTCGGCAGCAAGCCAAGGAAAAAAAAGCGATGAACGGACAGACCATCCGCATCCGCCTCAAGGCTTTCGATCACCGCGTGCTCGATTCGTCGACCCGCGAGATCGTTTCGACGGCGAAGCGTACGGGCGCGCAGGTGCGCGGCCCGATCCCGCTTCCGACGCGGATCGAGAAGTTCACCGTGAACCGCTCGCCGCACGTCGACAAGAAGAGCCGTGAGCAGTTCGAGATCCGCACGCACAAGCGCGTGCTTGATATCGTCGATCCGACCCCGCAGACCGTGGACGCGCTGATGAAGCTCGACCTCGCCGCCGGTGTCGACGTCGAAATTCGCCGCTGAGATCCCGTTTTTAAAAACGATTCTCAGTTTTGTAGACCTCCTCTGGAATAAGGAATAACGCCCATGAGGTCAGGGGTAATTGCACAGAAGCTCGGGATGACCCGGGTCTTCACCGAGGGCGGGGACCATGTTCCTGTCACGGTTCTACGCCTGGATGGTTGCCAGGTTGTCGCGCACCGCACAGTGGAGCGTGATGGATACGTCGCGCTGCAGCTCGGTTCGGGCAAGGCCAAGCCGAAGAACGTTTCCAAGGCCGAGCGCGAGCGTTTCGCGATCGCCAAGGTCGAGCCGCGCATGAAGCTCGCTGAATTCCGGGTTGACGACGCGGGCATGATCCCCGTCGGCGCCGAAATCACGGCCGATCACTTCCTGCCGGGGCAGTTCGTCGACGTGACGGGCACCACGATCGGCAAGGGTTTCGCCGGCGGTATGAAGCGCTGGAACTTCGGCGGCCTTCGCGCCACCCACGGTGTTTCGGTCTCGCACCGCTCGATCGGTTCGACCGGTGGCCGTCAGGACCCGGGCAAGACGTTCAAGAACAAGAAGATGCCGGGTCACCTCGGCGCCGAGCGCGTGACGACGCTGAACCTCAAGGTGGTTCGGACCGATGTCGAGCGCGGCCTTATTCTCGTCGAGGGCGCGGTTCCCGGCACCAAGGGTGCCTGGATCACGGTTCGCGACGCGATCAAGAAGCCTGCCCCGAAGGATCTGCCGGTTCCCGGCAAGTTCCGTCTCGTGGGTGATGTTGCTGAAGCTCCGGCTTCGCCTGAAACGACGGAGGCCTGAGAGCGATGAAACTCGCGATCACCACATTGGCTGGCAAGGAAGCCGGCACCGTCGAACTGGCCGAAGCGCTGTTCGGCCTTGAGCCGCGGCTCGACATCCTGCACCGCATGGTGCGCTACCAGCTGGCCAAGCGCCAGGCGGGTACGCATCAGGCACAGGAGCGTTCGACGATCAACCGCACGACCAAGAAGCTCTACAAGCAGAAGGGCACCGGCAATGCCCGTCACGGCTCGGCGAAGGCGCCGCAGTTCCGGGGCGGTGGCCGCGCCTTCGGCCCGATCGCGCGCTCCCATGCGCATGATCTGCCGAAGAAGGTCCGTCAGCTCGCGCTGAAGCTTGCGCTCTCGGTCAAGGCCAAGGAGAGCCAGATCATCGTGCTCGACAAGGCCGAAGTCGGTTCGCCGAAGACCAAGGAGATGAAGGAAACCTTCGCCAAGCTCGGTCTTTCGAACGCCCTCATCATCGGTGGCGCGGAACTGCAGGACAACTTCGTTCTGGCCTCGCGCTCCATTCCGAACATCGACGTGCTGCCGATCCAGGGCATCAACGTCTATGACATCCTCCGTCGTGAGAAGCTTGTGCTGACCACGGCGGCGCTTGAGGCGCTCTCGCAGCGCTTCGCCGAGTAAGGGGAACGACAATGAGCATCGATCCGAAGCTTTTCGACGTTATCCTTTCGCCGGTGATCACCGAGAAGGCGACTGCGCTCTCCGAGCACAACAAGGTCGTCTTCAAGGTCGCCAAGACCGCGACGAAGCCGCAGATCAAGCAGGCTGTCGAGAAACTGTTCGACGTGAAGGTGACAAGCGTGAACACCCTGGTCCGCAAGGGCAAGGTGAAGCGCTTCCGCGGCACGATCGGCCGTCAGTCGGATGTGAAGAAGGCGGTTGTGACCCTCGCCGAGGGCCACACCATCGACGTCACGACCGGCCTCTGAGACGGGAGAGAGTGAAATGGCACTGAAGCACTACAATCCCATCACCCCGTCGACCCGCCAGCTCGTGCTGGTGGATCGCTCGGAGCTCTACAAGGGCAAGCCGGTCAAGGCGCTCACCGAAGGCAAATCCAGCGCCGGTGGCCGCAACAATGTCGGCCGCGTGACTGTGCGCTTCCGTGGCGGTGGCCACAAGAAGTCGTACCGCCTTGTTGACTTCAAGCGTCGCGGCAAGCTCGACATGTCGGCCAAGGTCGAGCGTCTCGAGTATGATCCGAACCGGTCGGCGTTCATCGCGCTGGTCCGCTACGCCGATGACACGCTCAGCTACATCCTGGCGCCGCAGCGCCTGAATGTCGGCGATGACGTGATCGCCGGCGAGAACGTCGACATCAAGCCGGGCAACGCCATGCCGGTCGCGAACATCCCGGTTGGCACGATCGTGCACAATGTCGAGATGAAGATCGGCAAGGGCGGGCAGATCGCCCGTTCGGCGGGCACCTACGCCCAGATCGTCGGTCGTGACCATGGTTACGTCATCCTGCGCCTCAACTCGGGTGAGCAGCGGCTGGTTTCCGGCCAGTGCTTCGCCACGATCGGCGCGGTGTCGAACCCGGATCACATGAACATCTCGCTCGGCAAGGCCGGTCGTAATCGCTGGCTCGGCTTCCGCCCGCACAACCGCGGTGTCTCGATGAACCCGGTCGATCATCCCCACGGTGGTGGTGAAGGTCGTACCTCCGGTGGTCGTCACCCGGTCACCCCGTGGGGCAAGCCGACCAAGGGCAAGAAGACGCGTTCGAACAAGCGCACGGACGTTTTCATCGTCTCGTCGCGCCACGCTCGTAAGAAGTAAGGAGAGGCTCATGCCGCGTTCAGTTTGGAAAGGTCCGTTCGTCGACGGATACCTTCTGAAGAAGGCAGAGGCCGCTCGGGCCTCTGGGCGTAACGACGTCATCAAGATCTGGAGCCGTCGCTCCACGGTCCTTCCGCAATTCGTGGGCCTGATCTTCGGGGTTTACAATGGTCACAAGCATGTGCCCGTGAACGTCTCCGAGGAAATGGTCGGCATGAAGTTCGGCGAATTCGCGCCGACGCGGACCTACTACGGTCATGCGGCCGACAAGAAGGCGAAGAGGAAGTAACATGGGCCAGGTAGCCAATATCCGGCGCGAGGCCGACAACGAGGCCAAGGCGGTTGCGCGCAATCTGCGCGTCAGCCCCCAGAAGCTCAACCTCGTCGCCCAGCTCATCCGCGGCAAGAAGGTTTCGACCGCGCTTGCCGATCTCGAGTTCAGCCAGAAGCGCATCGCCCGCGATGTGAAGAAGTGCCTCGAGAGCGCGATCGCGAACGCCGAGAACAACCATGATCTCGACATCGACGCCCTGGTGGTGAGCCAGGCGTTCGTCGGCAAGTCGATCGTCATGAAGCGCATCCAGTTCCATGGTCGTGGCAAGACCGGACGCGTGATCAAGCCGTTCTCGAACATCACGATCATCGTGCGTCAGGCCGGGGAGTAAGAGCATGGGACAGAAGGTAAATCCGATCGGTCTTCGCCTCGGCATCAACCGCACGTGGGACAGCCGCTGGTATGCGAATTCGGCCGACTACGGCTCGATGCTGCATGAGGACTTCAAGATCCGTGAGGAGCTGATGAAGGTCCTCAAGCAGGCTGCTGTCTCGAAGATCATCGTCGAGCGCCCGCACAAGAAGTGCCGCGTCACCATCCACTCGGCACGTCCGGGTGTGGTGATCGGCAAGAAGGGCGCCGATATCGACAAGCTGCGCAAGCAGATTGCCGCGCTGACCAAGAGCGAAGTCGCTCTGAACATCGTGGAAGTCCGCAAGCCGGAAATCGATGCGACGCTCGTCGCGGACTCGATTGCCCAGCAGCTCGAGCGCCGCGTGGCGTTCCGCCGCGCCATGAAGCGCGCCGTCCAGTCCGCGATGCGGCTTGGTGCCGAAGGCATCAAGATCACCTCGTCGGGCCGTCTCGGTGGTGCTGAAATCGCGCGTGTCGAATGGTACCGTGAGGGCCGCGTGCCGCTGCATACGCTTCGTGCGGATGTTGATTACGGCGTTGCCACGGCGCACACCGCCTATGGCACCTGCGGCATCAAGGTCTGGATTTTCAAGGGCGAGATCCTCGAACATGATCCGATGGCGCAGGACAAGCGCGCCGAAACGCAGGATCACCGTTCGCAGGGCCGCCGCGCGCCCGAACAGGCGTGAGGAGTTTGAGAGATGCTGCAACCCAAGAAAATGAAGTATCGGAAGCAGTTCAAGGGACGCGTCAAAGGCGTTGCCAAGGGCGGTTTCGAGCTTGCTTTCGGTGAATTCGGGCTCAAAGCCATGGATCCGGAGCGCATCACCGCGCGCCAGATCGAGGCAGCCCGCCGTGCCATGACGCGCCATATGAAGCGCGCCGGGCGTGTCTGGATCCGCGTATTCCCGGATGTTCCGGTCTCGAAGAAGCCTGCTGAAGTCCGTATGGGCTCCGGCAAGGGGTCGACCGAATACTGGATGTGCAAGATCCGGCCGGGCAAGATCATGTTCGAGATCGGCGGCGTTCCTGCCGACCTCGCCAAGGAAGCGCTCGACCTCGCGGCTGCCAAGCTGCCGATGAAGACCCGCTTCGTTCAACGCATCGCCGAATAAGGGAGGGCGACATGAAATCCAATCAGCGTCTTTCCGACCTCCGTGTGATGACGGTCGACCAGCTTCAGGATGAGCTCGTCAAGCTGAAGAAGGAGCAGTTCAACCTGCGCTTCCAGCGTGCGACGGGCCAGCTTGAGAACATGGCGCGGGTGCGCGAGGTCCGTCGCGATGTCGCGCGGGTCAAGACCATCCAGCGCACCAAACTCGCCGCAGCGGCGAAGGGTTGAGGGTAAAGCGATGCCGAAACGCATTCTCCAGGGCGTCGTCGTCAGCGATGTCCAGAACAAGACGGTCGTGGTCAAGGTGGAGCGTCGCTTCACGCATCCGCTGCTGAAGAAGACCGTCCGCCGGTCGAAGAACTACCACGCCCATGACGAGGCGAATGTCTGCAAGACGGGGGACGAGGTTTCCATCGAGGAGACACGTCCGATGTCGAAGCTCAAGCGCTGGATTGTCCTGGCGCAGGGAGCCAAGGCGTAAGCCTCGGCCGACATAAAACGGAAGTCCGTATTATTGCTCTTGAGCTTTGGGCGCGAAGTCTGTAGGGCTTCGCGCTTCGCACGCTAGCGATAACGATAAGAATGGAGCTGCAAGGCTCCAAGGGGAGGGGGCGTCATTGACGTTCCCTCGTCAGGCGTAGTCCGGCCATGGTCGTTTTGGCCCGCCGGAAACCGATCTGAAAGAAAGGAAGGATCAGGTCATGATCCAGATGCAAACCAATCTCGACGTTGCCGATAATTCCGGCGCGCGCCGCGTCATGTGCATCAAGGTGCTCGGCGGCTCGAAGCGGAAGTATGCCGGCGTGGGCGACATCATTGTCGTTTCCATCAAGGAAGCCATTCCCAAGGGCCGCGTGAAGAAGGGCGACGTCATGAAGGCGGTCGTCGTTCGCACCGCGAAGGACATCCGCCGCGCTGACGGTTCGGTGATCCGTTTCGACCGCAATGCGGCCGTGCTGATCAACAACCAGAAAGAGCCGATCGGCACCCGTATCTTTGGCCCGGTGCCGCGCGAATTGCGTGCGCGCCAGCACATGAAGATCATCTCGCTTGCGCCGGAGGTTTTGTGATGGCTGCCAAGATCAAGAAGGGCGACAAGGTTGTCGTCATCACCGGTCGTGACAAGGGCAAGTCGGGCGAAGTGCTCGAAGTGCGCCCGGATGCCGGCCGTGCGGTTGTTCGTGGCATCGCCATGATCAAGAAGCACCAGCGCCAGTCGCAGACGCAGACCGGCGGGATCATTTCGAAGGAGGGGACGATCAACCTCTCCAACATCGCCATTGCCGATCCGAAGGATGGCAAGCCGACCCGCGTTGGCTTCAAGGTGCTGGAAGACGGTCGCAAGATCCGTTTCGCCAAGCGCTCGGGGGACCCGATCGATGCTTGATACGACCAAATACGAGCCCCGGCTCAAGAAGTTCTACCGTGACGTCGTGATCCCGAAGATGCAGGAGCAGTTCGGCTACAAGAACGTCATGGAAATCCCGCGTCTCGAGAAGATCGTCCTGAACATGGGCGTCGGCGAAGCGACGGCGGATTCCAAGAAGGCCTCGGTTGCGGCGGCGGATCTGGCGGCGATTGCCGGTCAGAAGCCCGTTATCACCCGCGCCCGCAAGGCGATCGCACAGTTCAAGGTGCGTGAGAACATGCCGATCGGCGCCAAGGTCACCCTGCGCCAGGCTCGCATGTACGAATTCCTCGACCGTCTGATCACGATCGCGCTGCCGCGCGTTCGCGACTTCCGCGGCCTCAATGCGAAGAGCTTTGACGGGCGCGGCAACTACGCGATGGGCATCAAGGAGCATCTCATTTTCCCGGAGATCAACTACGACAAGGTTGATCAGATGTGGGGCATGGATGTGATCGTGTGCACTTCCGCGAAAACCGACGAGGAAGCCCGTGCTCTCCTCAAATTGTTCAACTTCCCGTTCCGGCAGTAAGCCCGCAGGGTTCGCCCCTTTCGCTTAGACGCGGATACCAGGAGTATTATCGATGGCCAAAAAAGGCATGGTCGAAAAGAACAAGCGCCGCATGCGCCTTTCCAAGCAGTTTGCTGGAAAGCGCGAGGCCTTGAAAGCGATCATTATGAATCAGGAAGTCTCCATCGAGGAGCGCTTCGCTGCCACGCTGAAGCTCGCGCAGATGCCGCGGAATTCGGCTGAAATCCGCATCCGGAACCGCTGCGAAGTGTCGGGGCGTTCGCGCGCCGTCTACCGCAAGTTCAAGATGAGCCGTATCGCGCTGCGCGAACTCGGCAACAAGGGGCTCGTTCCGGGCCTCGTGAAATCCAGCTGGTAAGGGAGGGGCGCACATGTCGATGAACGATCCTCTGGGCGATATGCTCACCCGCATCCGCAACGCACAGATGCGCAAGAAGGGCCGCGTGAATACGCCTGGCTCGAAGCTGCGCGCCCGTGTTCTCGATGTCCTGAAGTCGGAAGGCTACATCCGTGGCTATTCCGAGACCCAGTTCGACAATGGTCGGACCGAGTTCGACATCGAGCTGAAGTATTTCGAAGGCCAGCCGGCGATCCGCGAAATCAAGCGCGTCTCGAAGCCGGGCCGTCGCGTCTATTGCCCCGTCGATTCGCTTCCGCGCGTTGCCAACGGCCTCGGCATCACCATCATCTCGACCCCGTCGGGCGTGATGGCTGATCACGACGCCCGCGACAAGAACGTCGGCGGCGAATTGCTCTGCACCGTTTTCTAAGCCACCGGGAGAGGAGGTTTTTATGTCGAAAGTCGGCAAGAAGCCGGTCGATATCCCGGCCGGCACCACACCCAAGGTCGAAGGCCAGTCGGTCTCGATCAAGGGCCCGAAGGGCGAACTCAGCTTCATCGTTCCCGATGATGTTGCGGTGAAGCTCGAAGGCAACCAGATCAGCGTTGATCCGCGCACCGGCACCAAGCGTGCCCGCGCCCTTTGGGGCACGAGCCGCGCGCGCATCAACAACCTCGTCACCGGCGTGACCAAAGGCTTCGAGAAGAAGCTCGAAATCACCGGTGTCGGCTACAAGGCGGCAGTCGAGGGCAAGAACCTCAACCTGTCGCTGGGCTACAGCCACCCTGTCCTGTTTCCGATCCCGACCGGGATCGCGATCGTGACCCCGAAGCCGACGGAAATCGTCGTCACCGGCATCGATCGTCAGCAGGTTGGCCAGGTCGCTGCGGAGATCCGCGCCTATCGTGGCCCCGAACCCTTCAAGGGCAAGGGCGTCAAGTACGAAGGCG
Organism: Beijerinckiaceae bacterium; assembly: GCA_009773635.1. Classification (GTDB taxonomy): domain Bacteria; phylum Pseudomonadota; class Alphaproteobacteria; order Rhizobiales; family Beijerinckiaceae; genus Rhabdaerophilum. The sequence goes on from WSYC01000006.1 coordinate 9,264, forward strand.
AGTTCATCTTCCGCAAAGAAGGCAAGAAGAAGTAAGGCGGGATCAGGGACATGGCACATCTTACCACTACCCAGGCCCGCAAGGTTCGCGTTCGCAACGCCATTCGCGCGGCTGCCAATGGTCGGCCCCGGCTTTCGGTGTTCCGTTCGTCGAAGCAGATCTACGCCCAGATCATCGACGATGCGAACGGCGTTACGCTCGTTGCCGCCTCGACGATCGAGAAGGACGTCAAGGCCAAGCTCAAGACCGGCGCGGATGTCGATGCGGCCAAGACGATTGGCAAGCTCGTCGCCGAGCGGGCGCTGAAGGCAGGCGTGACCAAGGTCGTCTTCGACCGTGGCGAATACATCTATCATGGCCGCGTCAAGGCTCTGGCCGATGGCGCGCGCGAGGGCGGGCTCGACTTCTAAAGCATTTTCAAGCGAAGTGGTTTCCGGTTCGCGTAAAGAAAATGCGGCAAGACAAGAAGATGGAGCAGGGGAGGTGAATGTGAATTCACCAAGACTGCTCTGAGCCCGCTTTAAGACCCCGACACAAGTAATTCCAATGATTCGTCTTTGGGTTTGCTGGATTTGCCGGACCCCAAGCGAGCGGGAACATTCTGGTTCTCGCGCAAGTAAGGAAAAGACTGATGGCAGCAGAACGTGAAGGCGGCGGTGGCCGTGGCCGCGAAGGCGGTCGCGATCGCAACCGCGACAACAATCGCGAAGAGCGCGACAGCGAGTTCGTGGACAAGCTCGTCCACATCAACCGCGTCGCAAAGACTGTTAAGGGTGGTCGCCGCATGGCGTTCGCCGCGCTGGTCGTCGTGGGCGACCAGAAGGGCCGCGTCGGCTTCGGCCACGGCAAGGCGCGTGAAGTGCCCGAAGCCATCCGCAAGGCCACGGAAAGCGCCAAGCGTGCGCTGATCCGCGTGCCGCTGCGCGAAGGCCGCACGCTGCATCACGACGTTCCGGGCCGTCACGGCGCCGGCAAGGTCCTGCTCCGTGCCGCTCCGGCGGGTACCGGCATCATCGCCGGCGGTCCGATGCGCGCGGTGTTCGAATGCCTCGGCATGCACGACGTCGTTGCCAAATCGCTCGGCTCGTCGAACCCGTACAACATGGTCCGCGCGACCTTCGACGCCCTCAAGGCCGAAGATTCGCCGCGCACCGTTGCCGCCCGTCGTGGCCTCAAGGTCTCGGTTTTGCAGTCGCGCCGTCGGGATATCGACGGTGGCGAAGCTGTCGATGCGTGAGGGCTGAACCATGGCAAAGCTACCTGCAAAAACCATCACTGTCGAACAATACGGCAGCCCGATCCGTCGTCCGAAGGATCAGCGCGCTACATTGATCGGCCTGAAGCTCAACAAGATCGGCCGTCGCTCGGTCCTTCTCGACAACCCCTCCACCCGGGGCATGGTCGCGAAGGTCGCGCACATGGTCCGCATTATCGAAGAGTGAGGGGCGAGACATGAAACTCACTGACCTCCGGGACAATGAAGGCGCAACCAAGAACCGTATGCGTGTCGGCCGTGGTATCGGCTCCGGCAAAGGCAAGACCGCCGGTCGCGGCGTGAAGGGCCAGAAGGCGCGTACGGGCGTTGCGATCAAGGGCTTCGAAGGCGGCCAGATGCCGCTGCATCGTCGCCTGCCGAAGCGTGGCTTCAACAACATCGGCGCGACCGATCTGAACGAGGTGAACCTCGGCCGGATCCAGGAAGCCGTGGACGCGGGCCGCCTCGACAAGAAGGCGACCGTGACGATCGAAACGCTGGTGGCGGCGGGCGTCTGCTCGAAGCCGCGCGACGGCGTCAAGATCCTCGGCGTCGGCGAACTCAAGGCGAAGCTCGCCTTTGAAGTCTTCCGGGCCTCCAAGAGCGCCGTTGCGGCGATCGAGAAGGCTGGCGGCTCCATCAAGGTGCTCGCGGAAGCAACCGCCTGATAAAACGATCCGGCGCCGGGGTGACAAATCCCGGCGCCGTTCTTATGTGTGCGGCATGCCGTTCTCGCAAAAACCGGATTCCACTTTTTGCGCGGCGTGCACTCTTTCGACGGAAGATCTGTGAGGTATCTTTCGCCGGAACTTGAGCGCTGACCTTCCGCGCCCCGTTTCTCCGGTGGAATCCCGCTGAAACAGATCTTCTGACCAGGCAACGCTCGTTGGGGCTTGGCTGTCGATCAAACGGATCGGATTCGCGCGCTTCGGCGTCCGGCGATATCCAAAGGGGACGACATGGCATCGGCAGCAGAACAGCTTGCAGCAAATCTCAATTTTGGCGCTCTGGCGAAGGCCGAGGAGCTGAAAAAGCGGATCTGGTTCACGCTCGGCGCGTTGCTGGTCTATCGTCTGGGCACCTATATTCCGCTGCCGGGGATCAACCCCGAGGCTCTGGCGGATGTATTCAAGCAGCAGCAGGCCGGTGTGCTCGGCCTCTTCAACATGTTTTCCGGTGGTGCGGTCGGGCGTCTGGCGATCTTCGCGCTCAACATCATGCCGTATATCTCGGCCTCGATCATCATCCAGCTGATGACGACGGTCTCGCCGAGCCTTGAGGCGCTCAAGAAAGAGGGCGAATCGGGCCGTCGGCAGATCAACCAGTACACGCGCTATCTGACCGTGCTGCTGGCGCTGTTCCAGTCTTATGGCATCGGCGCGGGGCTCCAGACTTCGGGTGCGATCGTCCAGAACCCCGGCCCGTTCTTCCTGCTCTCGACCGTGATCACCCTCACCGGTGGCACGCTGTTCCTGATGTGGCTCGGTGAGCAGATCACCAGCCGCGGGATTGGCAACGGCACCTCGCTGATCATCTTCGCGGGCATCGTCGCCGAACTGCCGTCCGCAATCGCCGGCACGCTGGAACTGGGCCGGCAGGGCGCGATCTCAACCGGTCTGATCATCGGCGTGCTCCTGATGTCGGTGGCTGTCGTGGCCTTCATCGTCTTCATGGAGCGGGCGCAGCGCCGCCTGCTGATCAATTATCCGAAGCGACAGATGGGCAACAAGGTCTACGAGGGCCAGACGTCCTTCCTGCCGCTCAAGCTCAACACCTCCGGCGTGATCCCGCCGATCTTCGCCTCGTCCTTGCTGCTGATGCCGACGACGATCGCGAGCTTCGCGCAGGCGGGCGGGCCGCAGTGGCTCCAGACCATGAACACCTATCTCGGGCATGGCCGGCCGCTCTACATGCTGCTCTACGCGGCGTTGATCATCTTCTTCGCCTTCTTCTACACCGCGATTGTCTTCAACCCGACCGAGACAGCGGATAACCTCAAGAAGCACGGCGGCTTCATTCCGGGCATCCGCCCCGGCGAGAAGACGGCGTCCTATATCGATTACGTCCTCTCCCGCATCACCGTCATCGGTGCGGCCTATCTCACCGTCATTTGTCTCTTACCCGAATTCCTAATTTCGGCGGCTTCGCTTCCGTTCTATTTCGGGGGCACATCGATCCTGATTGTCGTTTCAGTCACGATGGATACAGTGGCCCAGGTGCACGGGTATCTGCTCGCGCACCAGTATGAGGGTCTCGTGAAGAAGGCCAAATTGCGGGGGAGCAAGCGCTGATGAGATTGATTTTGCTGGGACCGCCCGGCGCAGGGAAGGGTACGCAGGCGCAACGTCTGGTGACCAAGCACGGTATCGTCCAGCTCTCGACCGGCGACATGTTGCGCGCCGCGGTCGCAGCCGGAACCCCGGTTGGCCTCAAGGCCAAGGCGGTGATGGAGTCGGGTGGTCTGGTTTCGGATGAGATCGTCATCGGCATCATCCGGGATCGAATCGCTGAACCGGACGCCGCGAAAGGTTTTATTCTCGACGGGTTTCCGCGCACGGTCGCGCAGGCCGAGGCGCTGGAGGCGATGCTCACCGAGCAGAAGCTGAAGCTGGATGCCGTCATCGAGCTCGAGGTCGACCAGAACGCGCTCGTCGGGCGGATTGTCCATCGCGCGGAGGAGGCGAAGGCCGCCGGCCAGCCCGTCCGCAAGGATGATGACCCGGAAGTCTTCAAGACCCGCCTTGCCGCCTACAACCGCGATACGGCTGCCGTAACGCCGTTTTATGCCGCCAAGGGCCAGTTGAAGAAGGTGGATGGCATGAAGCCGATCACCGAGGTGGCCGGGGCCATTGACGCGATCCTCGGCGGCTGACGCTGCCGGAATGACAGGGGCGGACGCCAGGCGCGACCGCTCCGAGAGGCCGGGAAAGGCGGGTAACCCTCGCGTTTTCGGCAGAATGGGGCTTGACGGGACGGGGCATCGCCTTTATCCGCAGACCTCTTACTGGTGAGGCCGTTCGCGCGGGGTAACTCGCGCGCTTTCGCTTTTGTTTCTACGCCCTTCGATCCGGGCTCGAAACCTCACCGGGATCCGTTTTGAACGGAACAGTTTTTTGAGCGGAGGCAGCGTCGGTTTGACGGGGCTTTCCGGGCTTCTAATCGCGGGCACCACCGGGTTCGGGGTGTCACGCAACCAAGGAGAGACGACGTGGCGCGTATCGCGGGCGTGAACATTCCAACTTCCAAGCGCGTATGCATCGCGCTGCGCTATATTCACGGCATCGGCCCGGTGAATGCCGTCGAGATCTGTGAGAAGGTCGGCATTCCGCTGGAGCGCCGCGTCAATCAGCTCACCGATCAGGAAGTCCTCCAGATCCGCGAGACGATCGACCGTGACTATCAGGTCGAGGGTGATCTTCGCCGCGAAGTCGCGATGAACATCAAGCGGCTGATGGATCTGGGTTGCTATCGCGGCCTGCGCCATCGTCGTGGCCTGCCGGTCCGTGGTCAGCGCACGCATACCAATGCGCGCACCCGGAAGGGCAAGTCGAAGCCGATCCAGGGCAAGAAGAAGTAACTCCGCACGTAACGGTTTTTCCGCGGTGCCGCTCCGGTGCCGCATCAGGTTCGAGACACGAAGGCTCAAGACAGTATGGCCAAGGAAGCTCAACGTATTCGCCGCCGCGAACGCAAGAACATCGTTTCTGGCGTCGCGCATGTGAATGCCTCGTTCAATAACACGATGATCACGATCACCGATGCCCAGGGCAACGCGATTTCGTGGTCGTCCTCGGGCACGATGGGCTTCAAGGGCTCCAAGAAGTCGACGCCGTATGCCGCGCAGGTTGCCGCTGAAGATGCAGCCCGCAAGGCTGCCGAGCACGGCATGCGCACGCTTGAGGTCGAGGTTTCGGGCCCGGGTTCGGGGCGTGAATCGGCGCTCCGCGCGCTGCAGGCCGCCGGCTTCACCGTGACCTCGATCCGCGACGTGACGCCGATCCCGCACAACGGATGCCGCCCGCGCAAGCGCCGCCGCGTCTGATTTTCAAGACTGACGAAGTGCGGGTGCCGCGAATGGTCGTGGCGCCCGATTGCTGTTTCCGGGATAGAGCCAAGGATATTTCAACGTGATCCAGAAGAATTGGCAGGACCTGATCAAGCCGACGAAGCTCGAGATTTCGGGCGGGGAAGATCCGGCGCGCGTGGCGACGATCGTTGCCGAGCCGCTTGAGCGTGGCTTCGGCATGACGCTGGGCAACTCGCTGCGTCGCATCCTGCTGTCCTCGCTGCAGGGCGCGGCGGTGACCGCGATCCACATCGACGGCGTGTTGCACGAGTTCTCCTCGATTGCCGGCGTGCGTGAAGATGTCACCGACATCGTCCTGAACATCAAGGACGTCGCGCTCAAGATGCAGGGCGAAGGCACCAAGCGCCTCATCCTGCGCAAGCAGGGTCCGGGCGTTGTCACGGCCGGTGACATCCAGGTAACCGGTGATATCGAGGTTCTGAACCCGGAACTCGAACTCTGCACGCTGGACGATGGCGCCGAGCTGCGCATGGAGCTGCACGTTTCGACCGGCAAGGGCTATGTCCCGGCCGAGCGTAACCGCGCCGAGGATTCGATGATCGGCCTCATTCCGGTCGACAGCCTGTTTTCTCCGGTCCGCAAGGTTTCCTACCGTGTCGAGAACACCCGTTCGGGTCAGGTTCTCGATTACGACAAGCTGACGATGACGATCGAGACCAACGGCGCGATCACGCCGGAAGATGCCGTCGCCTATTCGGCGCGCATCCTTCAGGATCAGCTCGAGATCTTCCTCAACTTCGAGGAGCCGAAGAAGCCCGAGACGCAGGCGACCATCCCTGATCTCGCGTTCAACCCGGCGCTGCTCAAGAAGGTCGACGAGCTCGAACTCTCGGTCCGTTCGGCCAACTGCCTCAAGAACGACAACATCGTCTACATCGGCGACCTCATCCAGAAGACCGAGAGCGAAATGCTGCGCACGCCGAACTTCGGCCGCAAGTCGCTCAACGAAATCAAGGAAGTGCTGGCGCAGATGGGCCTCCACCTCGGCATGGAAGTGCAGGGCTGGCCGCCGGAAAACATCGAAGACCTCGCCAAGCGTTTCGAGGAACACTACTGAGTTTCGACATCGCGTCGATTTCCCGGGCGCTTCGGCGCCCGGTTCGTTCGGGAAGGGCAAAAGTCCTCCCAATAAAGGTCGACCGTTCCGTGGCACGGCGGTCGTCATAAGCAAGGAGAGCCAACATGCATCACGGTTTCCGTGGCCGTCGTTTCGGCCGTACGTCCAGCCATCGTCAGGCGATGTTCGCCAACCTGTCGCAGTCGCTCATCACGCATGAGCAGATCCTGACGACGCTGCCGAAGGCCAAGGATCTTCGCCCCATCGTCGAGAAGCTCGTTACCCTCGGCAAGCGCGGTGACCTGCATGCGCGCCGTCAGGCGATCGCGCAGATCAAGGACGAGAGCGTCGTGCGCAAGCTGTTCGACGTCATCGCCAAGCGCTATGCTGGCCGCAGCGGCGGTTACCTCCGCATCATGAAGGCCGGTTTCCGCTACGGCGATGCCGCCCCGATGGCAGTGATCGAATTCGTCGACCGCGATGTCGATGCGAAGGGCAAGGCCGACAAGGCGCGCGCCGCCGCCTCGGCGTCTGACGTCGCTGCCAGCTGATTGGCCGCGCTCGAACAAGGTTTGGAAAAAGGCGGCTTCGGTCGCCTTTTTTATTGCCTGGAGCGCGCGGACGCGCCGTTTGCCGCAAAGCTGACGCGACCGCGTGCGAATCCTGTATCAAAGGGACATCTGAAACGAGGTGGTGAGATGAAGCGGCTGCAACTGGCTCTGTTGGCAATGATGATCGCGGGCAGCGCGGCGGCGCAGGGGCTCGACAGTCTTGGCCTGCGCAAGGCCCCGCCGGCGTCAAAAGCCGATATGGCGATGTCGTTTGCGCCGATCGTCAAGGCGGCGGCCCCGGCGGTGGTGAACGTCTACGCCTCGCAAAAGCAGAGCAAGGCGCGCAACCCCTTCGAGGGCGATCCGTTCTTCGAACGGTTTTTCGGCGGGCTCGCCCAGCCGGAGCGCGCGCGCCAGTCGGTAGGCTCGGGCGTGCTGGTCGCGAAGGATGGTATTGTCATCACCAACCACCACGTGATCGAGGGGATGAGCGAGATCAAGGTCGCGCTCTCCGACCGGCGCGAGTTCGAGGCCGAGGTCAAGCTGCGCGACCCGAAGACCGACCTTGCGGTGCTGCACATCAAATCGTCCGAAAATTTTCCGTTTCTCGACTTCGGTGATTCCGACAAGCTGGAGGTTGGTGATCTCGTCCTCGCGATTGGCAATCCGTTCGGTGTCGGGCAGACGGTGACGCAGGGCATTGTTTCGGCGTTGGCGCGCACGCAGGTCGGCGTCGCGGACTATCAGTTCTTCATCCAGACCGATGCCGCGATCAATCCCGGCAATTCCGGCGGTGCGCTGGTGGATATGCAGGGCCGCGTGATCGGCATCAACACGGCGATCTTCTCGAAATCCGGCGGCAGCCACGGCATCGGCTTTGCGATTCCGGTCAATATGGTTCGTGCGGTGATGGAAAGCGCGCGGACCGGTGGCGGTATCGTGCGGCGGCCGTGGTTTGGTGCCTCGCTCCAGCCGGTGACGGCGGAACTGGCGGAAACGCTGTCGTTGGCGCGGCCAATCGGCGCGCTGGTCGCGGGCGTCGTGGCCGGCGGACCGGCGGAACAGGCCGGCATCAAGCGGCTCGACGTGATCACGGCGGTTGATGGCGTCGAGATCGATGACCCGGACGGATTCGGCTACCGCTTTGCCACCAAGCAACTCGGCGGCGCGGTGAAGCTGACACTGCTGCGCGCCGGCAAGAAGCAGGATGTTTCCCTCAAGCTGATCGCCGCGCCGGAAACGCCGCCGCGTAGCCCCGTCACCATCAAGGGCAATTCGCCGTTTCAGGGCATGACGGTGCTGAATATTTCGCCGGCGGTGAAGGAGGAACTGTCGATCAGCGGGATCGAGTCCGGTGTCGTGGTCGGAGATATCGAGGCAGGCTCTGCGGCAGAGCAGGTCGGCTTCCAGAAGGGCGACGTGATCATCGCCCTCAACGGTCAACGGATCGAGGAGACTGCTGCGCTCGACAAGGCGACGAAGGGGCGGACCTATCTCTGGCGCGTTACCTTCAATCGCGGCGGACAGACGTTCACCTCCGCATTCGGGGGCTGAAGCATGGTGCGCAAAAGTGGGTGCCGGTTTTGCGATCACACCGTGCGGCGGGATGGAGGCTGAAGGTGCTCGAAAAAGGCACGAGCCTTGATGAAAACGGCGACATCAACCGCCCGCTGGCGGACCGGATGCGGCCGGAAGTTCTGGCTGATCTTGTCGGGCAGGAGCATCTGACCGGCGAGGGCGGCGCGCTTCGCCGGCTCGTGAATTCCGGTTCGGTCGGCTCGCTCATCCTCTGGGGCCCGCCCGGCACGGGCAAGACCACCGTGGCGCGCCTCCTCGCGCATGAAACCGATCTTGCCTTCGAGCAGGTCTCGGCGATTTTCTCCGGCGTCGCTGATCTCAAGAAGGTCTTCGAGGCCGCGCGCACGCGGCGCAGGATGGGGCAGGGCACGCTGCTCTTTGTCGATGAGATCCACCGCTTCAACCGCGCGCAGCAGGACAGTTTCCTCCCGGTGATGGAAGACGGCACGATCACGCTGATCGGTGCCACGACGGAAAATCCGTCGTTCGCGCTCAACGCCGCACTGCTCTCCCGCGCGCGGGTGCTGACGTTCAAGTCGCTCGACGAGGACGCGATCCTGCGCCTGCTGACCCGCGCTGAAACCGTGGTCGGGACGCCGTTACCGCTCACCGAGGATGCCCGCGCCGCACTCGCGCGCATGGCGGACGGGGACGGGCGTGCTGCGCTGACGCTCGCCGAGGAAATCTGGCGGGCGGCGGAGCCGGGTGAAGCCTTTGACGAGGCCGGGTTGCAGGCGGTGATCCAGCGCCGCGCGCCGATCTACGACAAGAGCGAGGACGGGCACTACAACCTGATTTCCGCCCTCCACAAGACCATCCGCGGTTCGGACCCGGATGCCGCGCTCTACTATTTCTGCCGCATGTGCGACGCGGGCGAGGACCCGCGCTTTCTCGCCCGCCGGCTGGTGCGCATGGCGGTGGAGGATATCGGGCTGGCGGACCCGCAGGCGCTGGTGCATGCCCGCGCGGCGGCGGAAGCCTACGAGCAGCTCGGCTCGCCGGAAGGGGAGCTGGCGCTCGCCAATGCCGTGATCTACCTCGCGACCGCGCCGAAATCGAACGCGGCCTATGTCGCCTGGAAAGCGGCGGTGCGGGTTGCCAAGGATGCGGGTTCGATCACACCGCCCAAAACCATCCTCAACGCACCGACGAAATTCATGAAGACCGAGGGCTACGGCGCCGGCTACGCCTACGACCACGACGCGCCACATGCCTTTTCGGGGCAGGATTACTGGCCGGAAGCCTTGGGGCGGCAGCGCTTCTATGATCCGCCGGAACGCGGCTTCGAGCGCGAAATCCGCAAGCGGCTCGAATTCTGGGACAAGCTCAGGCGCGAGCGCGGTTGATGATGTCAGGCTGCGGGCGTCAGGAACCATGCCCGGAGGGTGCCGGGCATGGTGTTCGAAAAGGGGCTCAGGCTTTGGCGGCCTTGGCGGTCGTCGTCTGGACTTCGGCAGGCATCGGGAGGATGTGCATCCGTTTGCCCCGGCCGTAGGCGTTCATTGCCTGCATCAGCACTGAATAGCGGATGCCGTCGTCGGATGTCGTGTTGCTGCCGGCACCGGTATCCGGGGTGGCGGGCGTTCCGGCGACGTCGCCGTGATGGCGTGGCTTGCGGGCATCTTCGAATGCCTTGACCTCGGCCTTCGACAAGAGATTGTCGTTGTTGGTGTCGATCCTGGCGAAGAGCTTCTCGACCTTGCCGTTGGGGTCGATCGCGAAGGTGCGGATCTCGCCGGCCAATGCGGCCTGCACCTCATCAAGACTGAGCGAGCCGTCCTTGCTGGTGTCGGCCTTGTCGAACATCTCGGAGAGCGCGGGGTGGTGGCCGTGCTTCTTGCGGCGAGCCTGCGTGCCCTGCAGGGCCTCCTGAAGCTTGGTCATCGCGTCCTGAAGGTCGGCGGTGACTTTCGAATCATAGGCGTTGAGCTCGTCTTTCGACAGGCTGCCATCGCCGTTGGTGTCGATCTTCGCGAACAGGGCCTTTTTCTTCTCAAGGCCGGAGGCGGAAGTTGCCGGGGTGTCATTCTTGCCGGGTACTTCTTGCCCGCCCGGCATGAATTCATCAAGAGAGAGGCCGCCGCTCTTATCCTTGTCGGCCTTCTCGAAGAGTTTGGCGCGGACGGCTGTAAAATCAGGCTTCTTGGCGGAAAAGACGTTGGCTGAAAAGATGCTCGACATGGGAACTCCTGATACTCTGGATCGTGTCTCGGCAGGGCCTCATCAGCGCTGCATCACTTCCAAAGCAAGGCGAATGCCAACTCATTCTGTAAGGAATTCTTTACAATCTGCTCCTGTCCATGCCCGGATGGTGCCGGGCATGGGGAGTTGTGGGAGCAATCAGGCCGCGAGCGCGACCGTTGCCGATGCGAGACGCTCGGAGGCCCAGGCGCGGGCACCGTTCAGGATGTCGTCGTCCTGGCTCACCTTGCCGAGAATGGCGAGGTCACCGGCGGTCTTCGCCGGCGTGTTGAGGATCGCGACCAGCTTGGCATAGCGCGCTTCGGCGATCCGGTTGGCTTCGCCACCAAGGCGCATCCAGCCGGGAATGCCGCCATTGCTTGCTGCCGCCGCAATGGCGCCACGGTGGGTGGCGAGATCGGCGGCGAGCGTCTGGGCTTCGGTCCAGAGCCGGGCGATCGGGGTCGTGCCGGTTGCCACCGGGGCCGCCGCAAGGGCGGGAACGGCAGCCAGCGTCACGCCCGCCACAAGAGTGCGGCGGGAAAGGGTCTTGTTGGTCAGGGTCATGGGGTTTGTCCTTGTCGACAGGAGCGGGAGAAGGCCGGTTACGCAAAACGGGTGAACGCCACCATCCGGCCGCTTCGACCATGGTTTTCCGTCCGGGATCGCCATTTCAATCGCAGCATCCCCACCTTATGCTCACAACATGAATAAGGGCTGAGTGATGCGTGCAGCAATCCGGCGGGAAAGGCAGGGCGGCGAGGCAGGGAAGAAAGGAATGTTCCCCGCCGCTTGCGCCAAACCCCTGCTTGCGCCAAAAGGGGCGCATGCAGGCAGCTTTTCTTGTGTTTCTGGGGGGAGGACTAGGCTCCGTCGGGCGTTGGCTCGTCGGGCTTGGCGCGGTGCGCCTTGTCGGGACCGGCTTTCCGTTCGGGACGCTGGCGGTCAATGTCCTCGGCTGTTTCATCATGGGGGTTCTGGCGCGGATGCTTCCGCTGCCGGCTGATGGCGGGCAAGGCGCTCGCTTTCTGCTGATGACCGGATTTCTCGGCGGCTTCACCACGTTTTCCGCCTTTGCGCTCGATGCTGCTGGGCTCTGGATGGGCGAAGCCTGTCGGCGCGGTAAGGATTGAAGTGAAATGAGCAGCGTCACCACGCGCGAAGTAAAAGAAGACGAAGCCGGCATGCGGCTGGACCGCTGGTTCAAGACGCATTTTCCCGAGCTGGCGTTCGGGCATCTGCAGAAGCTGCTTCGGACCGGGCAGGTGCGCGTCAACGGCGGGCGCGTAAAAGCCGAAACCCGCATCGAGCCGGGGCAGGTGATCCGTATTCCGCCGCTGGAACGCTCGGAAGAGCCGGCCTCCGGTCCTGCAGGCATTCGCTATGCGGGGGATGATGACGGCGTTGTCACCGGCCGGTCCGGCGCAACGCCCTCCGTCAACGCGCGCCCGCTCGCCGGCCGCCCCGGCAAGGGCGGCCCCGCCGCCGATGCTGCCTTCCTCAAATCGATCACGCTCTATGAAGACAAGGACCTGATGGTGCTGAACAAGCCCTGTGGGCTGGCGGTTCAGGGCGGTTCGGGCACGCATGTTCACGTTGACGGGCTGCTCGAAGCCCTGCGTGATGCCGATGGCGTCAAGCCGCGCCTCGTGCATCGGCTCGACAAGGATACGGCAGGCTGCCTGATTGTCGCGAAATCGCGGCTGGCGGCCTCGACGCTGGCAAAAACCTTCCGCTCGCGGTCTGCCCGCAAGATCTACTGGGCGCTGGTGCCCGGCGTGCCGAAGGTGAAGCAGGGGCGCGTCTCGACCTGGCTCGCCAAGGGCACGGACGACAAGGGCGACCAGAAGATGAAGGTCGCCAAACACGGTCAGGAAGGGGCGGACCACGCGCTGACCTATTACGCTGTGGTCGATACGGCGGCGCAGAAGATGTCCTGGCTGTCACTCAAGCCGGTGACGGGGCGCACGCATCAGCTGCGCGTGCACACGGCGGAAATCGGCCATCCGATCGTCGGCGATCCCAAGTATTTCGATATCGAGAACTGGCACCTGCCCGGCGGTATCCAGAACCGCTTGCATCTGCTGGCCCGCAGGATCATGATTCCGCATCCGCGCACAGGGGAGATTCTCGATATTTCCGCGCCGTTGCCGCCGCATATGCAACAGAGCTGGAACCTCCTCGGGTTCGATCTCCAGCAGTATGATCCGATCAACGACGCGCCGGAAAAATAAAGACCCCGCGCTCAACATGTCCGAAAATTCAGGTTCGGACCATGTTGGTGCAATCTCGGTGCGGCTAGGTTAGCGGCATCGATGATCAATCACCTGGAGGGCACCATGACATTCCGGTCCGTTATCAAGTCAGCCGCGCTCGGCGCAGGGTTCTGCATTTTCGCAATCGGGATCGTTCTGGCCCAGACCGCACCGGCTCCGGCACCGGCGCCCGCCGCGCCGGCGCAGCAGGCTGCACCCGCGACTCCTGCTGCCGGAGGCGGCATGCGTGCCGCGCGCGATGCCTGCCGCAGCAAGGTCGAATCGACCGCAAGTGGCCCCGAGCGGCGCGAAGCGATGCGGAAGTGCATGCAGGAGGCGCGCGGGGCTGCGGGCAGCAACCGTGAGGACCGTCAGGCGCGCCGTGGGAAGGCCCGCGCGGATATGGAGGCCTGCCGCGAGCAGCTCAAGGACCAGCGCTTCACCGAGGCCGAGCGCCGCGGGGCGATGCAGACCTGCATGCTCGAAAAGGACCCGGTCCGCGCCAGGGCGATGACCTGCCGCACCGAGGCTGAAAACAAGAAGCTCGAACGCGGCAGCAGCGACTTCAGGAAGTTCATGCGCGAGTGCAATACCCGCCCGTGAACCAGACGCTGCTGCTCTTCGACCTTGACGGGACACTCGTCAATTCCGAAGCGATGATCCTCGCGGCGCAGGCGCAAGCCTTCGCCGCGCTAGGCTTGCCGATGCCGTCGCGCGAGCGGGCGCTCTCCATCGTCGGGCTCTCGCTCACCGAGGCGTTCACGGTTCTGGTGGGGCCGGAAGGCCCCGTCGATGCGCTCGTCGATGTCTACGGCCAGACGTTCAAGCGTCAGCGCGAGGAGGCCAAAATCCCCGAACCGCTGTTCGACGGCGTTGAGGATGTGCTGGCGCGCGCGTTCGCTGCCGGTCACCTCGCCCTCGGCATCGCCACCGGCAAATCCCGACGCGGCGTCAATGCGCTGATCGGCAAGCACGGCTGGGAGCCGTATTTCGCAACAATCCAGACTGCCGATGACGCGCCCTCGAAGCCACACCCGGCGATGGTGTTGCAGGCCTGCGCGGCAACGGGCCACGCCCCGGAGCGGGCCATCATGATCGGCGATTCCTCCTACGATATGGCGATGGCGTGCGCCGCCGGAGCCCGTGCGATCGGCGTCGCCTGGGGGTTCCAGCCGCGCGAGGCGCTCATCTCGGCCGGTGCCGAGGTTATTGCAGAGAATTTTCCGCATCTTGAAGCACTGATCACGGAATTTGCCGCCTGAGACACCAATGCCGGTGACATGGCGGGCAATCCGGCCTATTCCACGCCGTCATGAGAGATGATCTGACCCGCGACTGGTTCGGCGATGGTGAAGACCCCGCCAGGTATGACCCCGTGCGTTCGGCCCGTGCCGGCCTGAAGGCACAGCTCCCCAAGCGCTTCTACACCACCGTCTCGGCCGAACTGCGCGACGGTCAACACGTGCTGCTGCTCGATGGCAAGCCGGCACGGACCAAGCTGCGCAACCTGCTGGCGACCGGAGCGCCCGCCGCTGCGGCGCTGCTGGTCGAGGAATGGTCGGCGCAAGGCGAGCGGATCGACCCGGCGACAATGCCGGTGACCCGCATTCTCCACGCCGCGATCGACCATGTCGTCAACGCGCGCCAGGAGGTCATCGACGACATCCTGAACTACGCCGGCACCGATGTTGTCTGCTATCGTGCGGCGGACCCGGATCGGCTGGTCGAATTGCAACAGCAGCACTGGGACCCGGTTCTCGCGCATATCGCGGCCGCTTATGGCGCGCGGTTCGTGCTCTCCGAAGGCATCCGCTACGTCGAGCAGACCCCGGAGGCGATCGCGGCATTGCGCCAGCCTGTGACGGCGCTGGCACCATCCCCGGCGGCACTGGCCGCGCTTCATGTCTTGACCACGCTCGCCGGCTCCGCTCTCATTGCCTTGAGCGTGGCCGACGGGTATCTGTCGGCGGATGCCGGGTTCGATGCGGGAGAGGTCGATGCCGATTTCGAAGTCTCGGTCTGGGGCAGTGATGACGAGGCCGTGGCGCGCCGTGCTGCCCGCCTTGGCGATTTCCGCGCGGCAGCCCGGCTTCTGGCGGCGCTCGCTGCTGGCTAGGGGGCTGACGCTCTCCATCGCCTTTTGCGCATTCCAGAGTGGTGCTGGCGCGCAAAGTCCGGTGAGTGAACTCCAGCCGGGCGCATGCGACACCATCATCACCCGTTTCCACCGCCTGCTTGACATTTACGTCGAGGAGGGCGGCAAGGCGATCGCCAACGGCGAGGAGCCGGCGCGGGCGCTCGAGGCGGCGCGGGCGCAGGCGCTCAAGGGCGATGTGAAAGCCACGCTGCCGCTGGTGGGTGTGACACTGCTGATTTATGGCCGCCGTGACATGTTCCCGGTCGCGATCATCCGGCAAGTGTGCAATCTCGCCGCGCGCAACGCCCTGCCGCAACACGTTGTTGCCTGTGCCTATTTCAACGCGCTCAACCCGATCGGCGACAAGGATGAAAAACGCCGTGCGGTTGATGCCGAGATCGCGCGCTTCGAGGCCGGTCGTGCGAGCGCGCCGGAAGAGCTTGGCGGGCATATCGATGCGCTCAAGGCCTGCCTGCCGAACTGACGAAGTCCGGATTCTGCCACCGACTTGACGTGCGTCATGAAGTAACCCGGCAGAGCGTGCGACAATGGTCGCATCAGCTCAGGAGGTGCCTTATGACCAGACTTCTCTCGAAAGCCGTTGATCTTGCCTGCCTCGTCCGCATCACGGAAGGAACGCCCTTGGCCGCATTGCGGCAGGCCATTGCGTTGGCCGCTGCTGCTGGCGCGCATCTACGGGTGTTTGTCGGGGTGCAGAAACTGGTTGCGCCCTATACCCCCTTCGGCGGTGCCATGACGGGCTCCATCGTTGCCGAGGTCAACCAGCGGGCCGAACAGGAGGCTGCCAGCCTCGCCGAGACAGCTCGCGCCGAGGCAGGGGCGGCCGGTGTTGCGCTGGAGGTCGAGATCGTATCCGGCCCCTTCGCCGAAGTGGCCATGCGCGCCGCCCATGCCGCTCGCGCTGCCGATCTTGTGGTCGTGGATCAGCAGCACGGCGCGCTGGATACGGCGGAAATGCTGATCGAGGAGGCGCTGTTCCGGTCCGGCAGGCCGGTGCTGATCGTGAGCCCGAACAGGCCGCCGGTTTCGGAGGTCAAGCGGATCATCGTCGGGTGGGATGGTTCAGCGCACGCGGTGCGGGCAGTCTCTGATGCCCTGTTTGTGTTCCCCACGATCGAGACAGTCGAAATCCTGACCATCAGCGGTGAAAAGGATCTCGCAAGCGCTCTGCCGGCAGCTGATTTTGCACGTCATCTGGCGCGGCGTGGCCTTGAGGCCGTGCTGACCAGCGTCGATGCCAAGGGGCGTCCGGTGGCCGAAGTCCTCAATGAATACGCCACTACACGCAAGGCGGACCTCATTGTCTCCGGCGCTTTCGGGCATTCCCGTCTGTGGGAATTCCTGCTTGGCGGCGTGACCGTCGAACTGACCAGCAACGCCAAGACCTCTGTCCTGATGTCCTACTGAGTCTTCAGGCTTTCATCGCCGGCGCCGGGCGGTAAACCGCCCGCCAGACGCGCTCGAAATTGCCACCGGCGAGCTTTTCCAACTCGCCGGTGTTCCAGCCGCGCCGGATCAGCGCCGCGAACAGGTAGGGGAAGCGCGTCGCATCCTCGAGGCCGGGCGGATTGGGCCCGCCGTAGAAATCCGAGCCGATGCCGAGCGCATCCGCGCCCGCGATATTCCGCATATGCTCGAGATGATCGCAGATCAGTTCGATGCCATCACGCTCGAACAGGGCGAAGGCGGCCTTCTTCGCCTCCTTGTAGGCGGCTTTGTCGAGCCCTTCCTTCATTTTGCCCATGCCGTCCATGATCGGCTTCATGCGATCGTAGATATTCTGCTGGAGGAAAACCGGCACGAAGGTCGGCATCACGATGCCGCCGCCATCCGCGATTGCCTTGATGATGTCGTCCGGCACGTTGCGGGGGTGATCGCACAGTGCCCGAGCATTGGCGTGGCTGATGATGACCGGCCCCTTCGCGACATCGAGCACGGCGCGTTGCCCATCCGCCGAGACATGCGCGAGATCGATGATGAGGCCGAGGCGTTCCATTTCGGCGATGATTTCGGCCCCGAAGGCCGAAAAGGGTTGCTTGCCCGGCCTGTCGGTCGCGCTGTCGATGAAGGGCAGGGTTTCGTTGTGGCACAGCGTGATGATGCGGATGCCCATGGCATGGAACAGGCGGAGATGGCCGACCCTGTCGACGCCGACGAGCCCCTCGACGGCTTTGAGCAGCCCGATCCTGCCCGTCTTTTTTGCGGCCTCGATATCATCCGGCGCGAGCACGGGCAGGAAGACATCCGGGTGCAGCTGTTCGAGCTGCAGCATGATATCGATGACTTCAAGCCGCGCCCGCAGCGGATCGTCGACCATTGTCGGGATGAAGGCGGTGAACACCTGCGTGCCGACCTTGCCCTCCCGCAGGCGCGGAATATCGGTATCGGTTTCCGGGTGAAGCCTTGCCGCATCCCAGCGGCGGGCGTCACCCCGTGCCTCCGGGTGCATCCAGACGACGTAAGGCAGATCGTTATGCCCGTCGATCAGACTGACGCGATCAAGCAGGGCGCGTGCCCCGGCGAGGGATTGCGCATGCTGGGAGGCTTCGGCTTCCGGGGGCTGTGACATTTCTTCGGTGATCCCAATTCCATCGCGATTCGATCATGGTTTGGCCGCATCATGGCATAGAGATCGGAGCCGTGGGAATGCCACACGAAGGCCGGCATCTAAGAATGGAACCCGGCGCGCAAGAATGGATTAAGCGCGTTTGGTTGCGAAGCTTTCACCGCGAATTGTGCTTCAGCGCACAGTGAAAGGTTTGAGCAAGGCTTAGGGCTGACACTGCACTTCAAGACGAGGGCGAACCAATCGCTCCGGCTCAACAGGCAAGACAGGGCGCAAGCCCGTCAAAAAGGCAAGACAGGGCGCAAGCCCGCAAACAGGGGATTGCACGGCAAAGCCGAAGCATTCTCCGGGATCCAACAAGGGAGCGGTCAAGCTCTCGCGAACAGGGAATGGTACGATGGCGGTCTTGGCGCGTATGCCGGTTGATCCGGTGCTGGAACAGGCAGGGTTTCTCGATACGCCGGCGCCGATCGCCGAACGGCTCGACCCGCGCTCCTTCGTCGTTGTCCAGAATCGCGACGAGGCCGAATACCTTCTGGCGCGCGATCATTCCTACGGTCATGGCGATGGCGAATGGACGGCTTTCTTTGTGGAAAGCATGGTCGAATTCCTCGTCTGGCAGAACCACCCTTGCGGCAAGATTTCCGAGACCGATCTCGACTGGCTGATTGGCCTCGTCGCCGATGCACCGTCACCCTCCGTCCCGGCGCTGCTGTTCGCGCTGGTGCGCGAACTCAACGAGGTGCCCGAGCGTCTCGTCGTGCTGGCGATGACCCATGCCAAGGGCCGCCTCAAGGCAATGCACTGAGCTGCGCTCGCTGATACGATCCGGCTGCTGAACGCGGCAGTCGGTTGATCGATCACCATGGCTGATCGATTGCGCAAAATTTTCATCGCTTATGGCCGTCCGGCCGCATTGCTGCGGCGCATGCGGCGTGGTTGATTGCCGGGCCGGATCATCGGATCCGCCTGAACAGGAATACCCCGCGAGGATGCCATGGCCGCCGGTTTCGCCACACTCCCACTACCGCCCTATTACGTTGTGGCATTTTCCAGTCAACGCACGACAGGCGATAACGGCTACGGCGCGATGGCCGACGCCATGCTGGAGCTTGCGCTGCAACAGCCCGGTTGCCTTGGCGCGGAATCGGCCCGCTCGCCCGACGGGTTCGGGATCACCAACGCCTATTTCGCCGATGAAGCCGCGATTCTCGCCTGGAAGAACCATGCCCGCCACCTTGGTGCGCAGAAGCTCGGGCAGGAGCGCTGGTACGAGCATTACGAGTTGCGCATTGCCCGCGTGGAGCGTGCGTATTCCGGGCCGGAAGGCAGATAGGATGGCCAGAAAAAGCGGATACCGGTTTTTCGCCCGGCCACCCGGTCTTCAAGGCAGGTAAGGCATCATGCCGCTCTATTTTGCCTATGGCGCGAACATGGATATCGCCGACATGGCGAAGCGCGCGCCGAACTCGAAGCCGCTCGGGCTCGCGCGGCTGCCGCGCCACCGCTTCATCATCATGGCGGAGGGGTATGCCAGCGTCGTCCGTGATCCGCGCGCTGCGGTGCACGGCCTCCTTTGGGACCTCGCGTTGACGGACCTCCGACCGCTCGACAAGTTCGAGGGCATCGATCGCGGCCTTTATACCAAGATCAACCAGCCGGTGATTCTCGAAGCATCGCCAGCAAAAGTGGCCTCCGGTTTTGCGCCCGGCGATGCGAGCCTATCAAAAAGCGCAACAGGTGCCAAACGCGCGCTGGTCTATGTCGCGGCATCCGCCGTGCCGGGCAAGCCGAGGCCGGGTTATCTTGAAGCAATTCTCACGGCGGCGGCGGAGATCGGCCTGCCGCCGGCCTATCGCAAGGAATTGGCCGGCTGGAGCGCCGCGCCGGTCGCCGGGCCGGTGGCGGGTGTGACCCCGCGCGCCGGTCGACCGGGCGGGGCGGCAGAACGCGCGACGGACAAGTGGAACTGGGACGGCTGATCCATCAGTTCGATTTCCGCTTCCAGTCGAAGCGCTGCTCATGCAGCGGCATGCCCCAGCTCGTGTCGAGCGCCTCACGCGTCAGCACCCAGCCGTTGTCCTCATAGAGCTTGCGCGCGGCATAGAGCCCGCGGAACGTGGTCAGGAACGCCTCGTCGAGGCCTGCCGACGCGATGAAGGTCATCATTTCCGCCATCAGCGCCTTGCCGATGCCGCGTCCGCGCGCCTTGTCCGCCATGATGAAGAAGCGGATGCGCGCGCCGTCCACGGCGACGTGCGGCCCGGAACCGTCGAGGCTGATCGAGCCCAACGGGCCCTCGACGTCTTCCGCCAACAACAGGAGATCACGCGCGGGATCATAGCGCTGCATCCATTCCCCCATGGCCTCGGCAACCTTGGCCTCGAAGACGGCTCCGAGCTGCCAGGCCCGATCATAGTAGCGGCCATGCTCGGCGATGACCCATCCAAGATCGCCCGGCCGCCAGCCATGGCGGAGCGTGAAATCGGGTTTCATGCACCATCTCCGAAAACCGAGGCGAACGCGCGCTTCAGCGCGTCATCGACCTCTGGCATTGTTACCGGCAAGCCAAGGTCGACAAGGCTCGTCACGCCGAATTTCTCCTCGCCGATGCCGCAGGGCACGATGCCGGAAAAATGCGTCAGGTCCGGTTCCACGTTCAGCGAAATCCCGTGGAACGACACCCATTTGCGCAAGCGGATGCCGATGGCCGCAACTTTGTCCTCATATCCTGTGCCTTTATCGGGCCGCTTCACCCACACGCCAACGCGCGCCGGATCGGCGAAGCCGGTGAGATTGAACGCATCGAGCGTGCCGATGATCCAGGCTTCGAGTGCGCCGACGAACGCCCGCACATCCTGCTTGCGCGCCTTGAGGTCGAGCATCACATAGGCCACGCGCTGGCCGGGGCCGTGATAGGTGAACTGCCCGCCGCGCCCCGCTTCAAACACCGGGAAGCGCGCGTCGAGCAGGTCGCCCGGCTTCGCGCTGGTGCCGGAGGTGTAGAGCGGCGGATGCTCGATCAGCAGCACGGCCTCGCGCGCCGTGCCCTCGGCGATGGCCGCGACGCGATCCTCCATGAAGCGGAGCGCATCCGGGTAGGATGTAAGGCCATCCCGGACGATCCACTCGACGGCGGCATTCCCCGCTTCTTTCGAGCGTCCAAAGATCGGCAGCGTTAACTCGGTGTTGACCATAACCATGGGACATAGATGGGCAGAAATTGCCGGGTCAATCAAACATTCGAATCGACCAAAGATTTTTCCGGCGAAATTCTGGGCAGGCAGACACCGTTCAGCGGAATAAAGGAAGTCAGTGGAATGTCGGGCGAGGAACGCACCAACACAGTCGACAGCGTCGATGTCGAGATTTCGGTTGTCATCGGCAAGACGCGGATGCCGATCCACCATCTGCTTCGCATGGGGCGCGGTGCCGTTATCGAGCTGAATTCCAACGAAAACGACGAGGTCGAGATTCTCGCGAACGATTTTCCCGTCGCGCGCGGGCAGGTGATCGTGCAGGGCAAACGCATCCAGGTCGAGATCACGAGCCTGATCCGCCGCCCGGAAGTCGAGCGCTTTCTCGCGGGCCACGCCAAAGCGGAAGCCGGAGCGGAAGACTGAGCCGCAGGATGACGCGGCATGACCGGCTCGCTTTTTCATGCCGCCGGTTCTTTTAGGGGCGCGATGCCCCTTGCCATCCCCCCATTGCTTTGTTAGACAGCGCCCCTCGGTGAACGGGGCCTTCGCGGGTCTCTTCTCCAGTGTGCGGTCGTGGCGGAATTGGTAGACGCGCTAGCTTGAGGTGCTAGTGGGTAACACCGTGGAGGTTCGAGTCCTCTCGTCCGCACCAAATCTTCCCGCATCCAATCCCTCAAGGATGCCTTTCCAGATGATGGATTGAAAAGCCCGGTCAACGCCGGGTTTTTGTTTGTTTACGCCCTACTTCGGCACGATGTGCACGACCCTGAAGCCTTCCTTCCTGAGTGCGGCGAGGAAGCCCGGCAGCATCTCGGCGGTCTGGCGTTTGGTGTCGTGAAACAGGATGATGCCGCCGTTGGCCTTGCGCAACCGGCCGAGCACCAATGCAAGCTGCGTTTCCGCCCGCATCACATTCCAGTCGCTCGCCCAGAGGTCGGTGCCGAACACGGCGATTCTCCGGTTGCCCAGCGCCTCCAGCAAGGCTGGCGTATCGGCAAAACCCGGAAAGCGGAAAAACGGTGCGATGCTCCGCCCTGCGGCGGCCTCGATCGCGGTCTGTCCGTCGAGGATATTCTTCCACGCCGCGTCATGCGCCATCTGCCGCATCGTCCACGGGTGCGTCATCGAATGATTGGCAAGCGTATGCCCATCGGCGGCGATTCGCCGGACATGGCCGGGATTGGCCGCCGCGTTGCGCCCGATGAGGAAAAACGTCGCACGCACGCACTCCTTGCGCAGCACATCCAGCACCGCGTCGGTCGGGCCGGGCAGGGGGCCGTCATCGAAGGTCAGGACGACCTCTTTGGGGCCAAGCGGCAGGGTGCGCTCGTAGCTCTTGGTGCCGAAACGGGCGGTGCGCTCCATGCCAACCGCCATCACACGGTGCGTGCCCAGCGCCTCGGGCCCGCAGGCGAAGGCTGGCGGGACCGCCAGCAGGGCGGTGAACAGCGCCAACAGGCCGGAATGGCGCAAATTCAGGTTCTTTCCGGGCATCCGGGCTTCTCTCTCGGGCGGTCTTTGCAGCGCTTGTCTGCCCCGATTCCGGCCATTGTCTGGCAGAGGCGTTCGAGGCTCGCAAAAACTTCATAACGGGCGGTATCCTTGCCGCGTATTTTTCATCTAAGAGTGGGGCAGCACTCTGCGATCGACGCCGTTTTTCGAAAGCTCCCGATGGTTTCAACCCCGCCCCCAGAACGCGCGATTGCACCGGACGGCAACGAGCGGGCTCCGGATGAAATCCGGACGGAGGACGGTGATATCCGCCCAGACGTGCTGGCGGCGATCCGCGCGGCCATCAAGGCCGAGGACCACGATGCGCTCACCGCGCTGGCTGGCGATCTCTACGAGGCTGATCTTGGCGATATCATCGAGGCGCTCGATGCCGATGAACGCCCGCGCCTTGTCGCCATCATGGGCGCGGACTTCGATTTTGCAGCGCTGACCGAGGTCGAG
Organism: Beijerinckiaceae bacterium; assembly: GCA_009773635.1. Taxonomy (GTDB): domain Bacteria; phylum Pseudomonadota; class Alphaproteobacteria; order Rhizobiales; family Beijerinckiaceae; genus Rhabdaerophilum. The sequence continues at coordinate 32,105 of WSYC01000006.1, forward strand.
GATTCCGTCCGCGAGGATATCCTTGAGGAAATTCCCAACCGGCAGATCGCCGAAGGCGTCCGCGATCTCGATTCGGACGACGCGGTCTATATTCTCGAAGACCTCGAACCCGAGGACAAGCAGGAGGTTCTCGACAGCCTGCCGGGGCCGGAGCGCGTGGCGCTGCAACGCAGCCTCGATTACCCCGAGGACAGCGCCGGTCGTCTGATGCAGACGGATTTCATCGCTGCGCCGCCGTTCTGGACGGTCGGGCAGATGATCGACCATCTGCGCGATTCCAAGGATCTTCCGGACGAATTCTACGAAATCTTCGTCATCGACCCTGCCGGGCGGATCGTCGGCCATGTCTCGCTCAACCGCCTGCTGCGCACGAAACGACCGCAGAAGCTCGAAGCGATCATGGATGAGGCTGATCACGTCGCGATGGCAACGGACGACCAGACCGATGTCGCCGATCTCTTCAAGCGCTACAATCTCGTCTCGATCCCGGTCATCGATGATGCCCAGCGCCTTGTCGGCGTGCTGACCTTCGACGATATCGTCGACATCATCGATGAGGAGGCGGATGCCGAAATCCGTGCGCTCGGCGGTGTAAAATCGGACGAAGAACTCTCGGATTCGGTGTTCGAGACCGCAAAGGCGCGCTTCGCCTGGCTGTTTGTCAACCTCTTGACGGCAATTCTGGCCTCGGTGGTCATCGATCTCTTCAAAGGCTCGCTCGAAAAGATGGTCGCGCTCGCGGTGCTGATGCCGATCGTGGCGAGCCAGGGCGGCAATGCCGGCACGCAGACGATGACCATTGCCGTGCGGGCGCTGGCGACGCGCGCGATCACGGGTGCCAATACCACCCGCTTCGTGACGCGCGAAGTGATGGTCGGGCTGATGAACGGGATCGCGTTTGCGCTCGTCATGGGCTGCATCGCGGCGTTCTGGTTCGGCAATCTCCAGCTTGGCTTCGTCATGGGCATCGCGATCATCGTCAATCTGATCGCGGCAGGGCTCGCGGGGGTAGTGATCCCGCTGACGCTGGAGAAGGTGGGCGTCGATCCGGCGGTAGCCTCCGGGCCTTTCGTGACAACGGTGACCGATATCGTCGGCTTTTTCGCGTTTCTGGGCGTTGCCACCCTGTGGTTCGGATTGGGCTGAAAGCCGGCCGGTTGATGTGAAAGGCCTCGCACTTAAGGGATTTCGAATTCATTAAATAAACTTCTGCACGCCGCATTAAGGGTTCGTCAGCCAAACCGGAGACGAGTTTGCAGGAGAATGCCTGATGCATGGACGAACTCTCGTCAGGACGCTTGATGCCGGCATCATCGCGATTGTCACGATCGCCGTCATCCTGCTCGGGGTGCTGGCCTGGACCACGCGGTCGATGGACATTTCAGCCTTCGAAACCGAAACGACGATCGTTCATCACCAGATCAGCCGGCTGGTGGGCGAATTCCGGACGGATGCCCAGCTTGCCGCAACCAGCGATGAGGTCTGGCTCGCGCGGCGGCCACAAGGCCATGCGATCATTGCGCCCGCGACTGCTTCGGCGGGACAGGGCAATCTGCGGGTGCTGGCCCGCGAGGCATCGCGGATCGGGCAGTTGCTGTCCGACGCCCCCACTCGGCAACGGCTTGTGCAGGCGTTGACAGCCCTTCGAAAGCTCGACGACAGACGCCAGCGCGTTGATTTTGCGCTGATAGGACCTGCGGGTGACGAGAATCTCGCGCTGATTGCGCAGCAGCTGATGCAGGACGGGAGCAGCGGTCTTCTCGTGATGCTCCTCGATTTTCCGAAACTGGCGAGCGAGCTTGAAGCGTTCTCGGTCAAGCTGCTGCCGGTGACGCCGGTTGGGCAGGCCACGATGAGCCAGGACGGCCACCTGCTTCTTTCAGGATATTCGGGCGAAACCATCGCCAGTCTGGATTGGCAAGGCCGCCGCTTTTCAGATAGCGTTGAAATCTATGTCATGCCGGTCATGACCGTCATTCTGGGGATAGGTTTCGTAATACTGATGATCTTGCGCCATCACTGGGCCGAGGTTCGGGATGGTTTTGCGCATGAATACAAGAAAATCGAGGCTGCTGCTTATACAGATAGCCTTACCGGACTGCCAAATCGCAGGGCGTTGTTCGAGCGGCTTATGGCGGTTGCGTCGATGGATCAGGAGATGGATCCGATAACCGTATTGATGCTTGATATCGACGGTCTGAAGTGGGTCAACGACAACCTTGGTCACAGCATGGGCGACCGGGTACTGGTCTGGGCAGCCCAGGTCTTCACAGACGAACTCGGCGAGGAGGCTTATGTTGCGCGGCTTGGTGGGGACGAGTTTGCCGCGATTCTGCCCGGAACTGTTGTCGATGATGATCTTCAGGTTCTCTACCAGCGGCTGGCGCAGGCCCTGCGCAAGCAGATGGGACAGGGTGGTGTAATGCACGTCGGTGTCAGCGTCGGAGCTGCCGCGTCTTCCCAGATGATCGGTGACGGCGAGTATCTTCTTCAGCAGGCGGATATCGCGGTCTATGCCGCCAAGGCTGCCGGCCGGGGCATGGCGCTGACGTATAGCCCCGGGATGAAACAAGGAAAATCCTATCGCAAGACGCTGGAGCGCGAACTGCGGGCCGCGTTGCTGACCGGAGGGTTCTTTCTGGTTCACCAGCCGATCGTCGATGCGCTGCACGGCACCGTGCTCGGATACGAATCGCTGATCCGCTGGCGCCACACCTCGCGCGGCGTTCTCGGGCCGGCCGAATTCATTCCGATCGCGGAGCAGTCGCATATCATTGTCGCGATCGGCAACCATGTTCTCGATCTTGCCCTGCGTGAGCTGGGCCCTCTGGGAAACTGTCGCATTTCGGTGAACGCCACCGGTCGCCAGCTCCTGTCTCAGGGCTTTGTCGAGCACGTGGGCGAACTTCTGGCCCGGCACGAAGTCGATGCCAGCCGGCTCTGCCTTGAGCTGACCGAGACCAGCCTGATCGAGGATGGCGAGGGCATCGCCCGTGTCATGACCGATCTGCGCGCGCTCGGCGTCAAGATGGCCATCGATGATTTCGGCGTCGGCTACTCAAGCCTCAGCCATCTCCTGCGCTACAAATTCGACGTCCTGAAGATCGACCGCGATTTTGTCGTCAACCTTGACGACAAACCCGAAGCGCCGATGATCGTGACCGCCGTGGTCACTCTTGCCCGCTCGCTGGGTATGCAGGTGGTGGGCGAGGGGATCGAAACGCCAGCGCAGCACCGGTTTCTGGCGAGCGCCGGGTGCAATGCGCTGCAGGGTTACCTCTTCGGACGCCCCGTCCCGGTTTTCAATCTGGGCCCGGAACTCAACCTTGGTTCTGACGCAAAACCGACTACAACTGACACTCGAACCCGTTTCCAGGCAGCGTGACATGGCCGCGTTTTTCATGACTTCCTTTCTTGGAAAGACCCGTTCCACAGCCGCCGCCTCGCGCCGCTTCGGTGCGGGCATGGCGACGATGGCGCTCTCGTTCCTGCTGGCAGCCTGCTCGACGGGCGGCACCTTCGAGGCCGCGCATTACCCGCTGAAGAGCGACGCGAAGCCGCATCCGGGCGTGGTGCGGGCGCACAAGTTTCCGATCCACGGCATCGATATCTCGAAGTGGCAGGGCGAGATCGACTGGGTCGAGGTGAAGCGGGCCGGCACCGCCTTCGCCTATATCAAGGCGACGGAGGGGGGTGATCATCTCGATGAGCGCTTCCATGCCAACTGGGCGGGCGCGCGCGCGGCAGGTGTTCCGCGCGGGGCGTATCATTTCATGTTCTGGTGTCGCTCCGCCGAGGAACAGGCTGCCTGGTTCAAGCAGAATGTGCCGCGCGATGCGGATGCATTGCCGCCGGTGCTCGATGCCGAGTGGAACGGCCATTCGAAAACCTGCCCGAAGCGGATCGACCCCGCGCTCGCCCGGCAGAAAATCGCTATCCTGCTCAAGGCGATGCGCGAGCATACCGGCAAGAAGCCGATCATCTACACCGATATTCCCTTCCACGCCGATGTGCTCGAAGGGCAGCATCTCGACCATGATTTCTGGCTGCGTTCGGTGGCAGCAGAGCCGCACGAGAAATACAATTCGCGCAACTGGAAGCTCTGGCAGTTCACGACCACCGGGCGCATTCCGGGCATCAAAGGCGCGGTGGATCGCAACGCGTTCGCGGGGACACGGCAGGACTGGACGCGCTTTCTGGCCCAGAACGGCGTGATCTCGCGGCAGGTCGCGTCAGCGGAAGAGACGAGGGGCGAGGAATAGGACTGAACGAAGGAGGGCCTCAAGCCTCGTTCAGACCGTAACCACGCCAGACACCGAAGGGGCCAATCAGTCCTAGCCATCTGGATATTGCGCTGGTTTGAGTGCCGGGCACCAAGCCGAGAAGATAGCGCCCGACCCGCTCTTCCTGTCGCCAGCGATGGCGAATCGGATGATCCATGGCTGCACAAGAATCAAGGCGCGACAGTGGCCCGCCGCCGGTCGCGAGACTGATCGACATCCCGTCCAGCAAGGTGCCCACGCCTAAAGTCGCGAACTCCTCATCATATGTGCTCTTGAGGGCATAGCCGACCCCGCCGGCAACAAGATTGACCGAAATTGCAATTGGTTTGCCGTCAAGCTGCAACATTTCGTAGATCGTTTCGCCGAAGCCGGGCTCCGGCAGCAGTGCAGCCTTGGCAAAAGCAAGTGTGTCCGGGTGTGACGCAAGGGCTGTATCCCTTTTTCCCTTCCAGCCTCGCGCCTCAAGGGCGAGAAAAGCTTCCAGAACCTGCGAGGCCTCCGGTTCGGCGCTGCCGATGCGGCGATATTGCACACTGCCGAGTGCTTCAAGGCGCTTCAGGCGTGAGCGTTCGGCGGAACGGGTGTTTTTCTTCCAAAGACGGGTACGATAGTCGCCCATATTCAATGCAGTCTCGACTGCCGCCCGCACGCGCCCGTCGACCCGATGAATATCCAGCCCGCGCGTTTTCGCGTGGGCGCGCAAAAGGCAGGCGAAAGGACGATTTTCCGGGATCATCGGAATGAGGAGCCGCTTTGAGTTGCGGGCAAGCTGGTCCAACGCCGCCTTTAGGATGGCATCCGCATCGCCGTAGCGGATCAAGGGGGTCGTCAGGCAGGTGTAGGGATTGCGGTAGAGCGCAAGTGCGCCGAACGGCAGGCCGTCACGCAAGTGCGGCTTCTCCAACGGGAAAACCCCGCAAAGGCGGCTGTCATCGATTTTGTCGCGGACGACAAGACAATGGATTTCGCGTTTTGGACGGAGATGGGTTTGTGCCGTCAGAAAATCCGGTTCGTAGAACGGATTTGGCTCCAGCGATTCACGCGCAAGATCTGCCCAGCCATCCCGTTCGCGGATGAGGGCGTCAAGCGTCATGATCAGGGCTTCGAAGCGCCTCTCGCTCATGCCGCCTCACGCGCGGCGGGCAACCCGAAAAGGCTCAATCCGAGATACCGCCTGAGGCCAAGCACCAGCATCAGGTTGGCGGCAACAATCCCGCCTGCCGCGGAAAGCGCCGCGCCAACAGCCTGCATGTCCCGCGTCAGCAGCAGGCAGAGGATCGCCATCACCAGCGCGCCGATGGCATTGGCGCGCCAGACGACATCAGGGTGGCCGGCCATGCCGAGCGCGTCTTCCGCCGGACCGATGGCGAGGCGAAGCGCGCCAGCGGCCAGAAGGATCTGGGTCGGCACCACCGCTTCGGCAAACGCGGGGCCAAACAGCATCATGATCAGCGGCGCGGCAAGGATCAGCATCAGCGCCGCGAGCAGGCCGGGGCCGAGGGTCAGGCGACGCGCTTCGGCGTAAAGTGTCCGGAGCGCGGGGGCTTCCGGGGTCGTGCCATCGGTATTCACGGCGCGCGCGAAGCGATGGCCGAACGCCGCACCAACGGCGAAATCGATCAATCCGAGCAAGGAGGCGATGCGTGTTGCCGCGAAATAAAGCCCGACCGCGCTCGCCGGGGCCATCAGGCCGAGCACGATGAGATCGATGTTCTGGCGTGCCAGCAGCGCGAGATCCGACAGCAAAGTCGGCCGTGCCGCTGTCATCCAGTCGCGGAAGGCATAGGCCGGAGGCGCAAGCGGAAGCGTTGTGCGCAATTTTCCGGCGATCAGCAGCACCTGCACCAACGCCGCGACGAGCGTGGCCACGAGCGCCGCCAGCATCGCGATTTCGGCGTTGATCCTGGTTCCGATCGCCAGCGCGAAAAGCAGGATAACGATGATCGCCCCCTGCCGGATGATGTAGGGCGGAACGAGCGCGCGGATCGTCCAGCCCTGCGAACGCGCCACGCCTTCCATGAAATCGGTCAGCGCGAAGAAAGGCAATGCGATCAGCCCGATGGCCAGAACATGCGTGCACAGCTCGCCATAGCCGCGCTCAACGAGCGGCGAGGCCGCGAACAGCAGCATCGCCATCGCGAGGCTGCCGCCAAGGCTCGCCATGATCCCGGCGCGCAGAAATCCCTGCGCCAGCCCATGTTGCCCCTGTTGATGATATTGCGCGAGAAAGCGCACGCCGATCTGCCCGAACCCGAGGGTGGCGATGAAGCCGCCGATGGTCACGAGGCTCCAGGAAAAGCTGAACGTGCCGTAATCCGCCGCGCCGAGGCTGCGGGCGAGCACGATCTGGAGGAGATAGGCGAGCCCGGCAGCCCCCAGCCGCACGCCGAGCGCGCTGGCCGCTGCGCCATGTTGCGAGACAAGCCGCAGCACGGCTTGCGCGATGCGCGCAGCCTGCGGCTTCTCCCCCTCCACTCCGGCTTCCGGTGCGCCCGCCATGCCATTTCCTTCCTTGCGCGAGCATAGGCAGGAGTGTTCATTGGTCGGTTAAGGCCCGGGCCGAAACACGCGGGAGGGTTAGCGTCTTCTGAATGACGGAAGCCATGTCCGGATTGTGCTAGGTCCGCGCTGGAAATCTGGCGCGAATTATGTCAGTTATGCTGTCGTATTTTGATGTCGGTTCAGAACAAGAATGCCAGAAACGGGAGTGGAACGATGATCCCCAATGCCGCGAAGCCCTTCAATTTCGACCTTGGCGAAACCGCGGATGCAATCCGCGAGAGCGTCGCGGATTTCGCGCAGGACAAGATCGCGCCACTCGCCGCCAAGATCGACAAGGAAGACTGGTTCCCGCGCCATCTCTGGCCGGAAATGGGCGCGCTCGGTCTGCACGGTATTACCGTGCCGGAAGAGGAGGGCGGCACCGGCCTCGGTTATCTCGAACACGTCGTCGCGATGGAGGAAATCAGCCGCGCCTCGGCCTCGGTGGGCCTGAGTTATGGCGCGCATTCGAACCTCTGCGTCAACCAGCTTCGGCGCTGGGGCAATGCGGAGCAGAAGGCGCGCTACCTGCCCAAGCTCATCTCCGGCGAGCACCTCGGCGCGCTCGCGATGTCTGAGCCGGGCGCGGGGTCCGATGTCGTCTCGATGAAGCTCCGGGCGGAGCGGAAGGGCGACCGCTACATCCTCAACGGCACGAAGATGTGGATTACCAACGGCCCCACTGCCGAGACGCTGATCGTCTATGCGAAAACCGACCCGGATGCCGGTCCGAAGGGGATTTCAGCCTTCATCATCGAGCGCGGCTTCAAGGGGTTCTCTGTCGCGCAGAAGCTCGACAAGCTCGGCATGCGCGGCTCGGAAACCGGCGAACTCGTGTTTCAGGATTGCGAGGTGCCGGTTGAAAATCGCCTGTCAGACGAGGGCAAGGGCGTCAATATCCTGATGTCCGGCCTCGATTACGAGCGCTCGGTGCTCGCCGCCGGGCCGCTTGGCATCATGCAGGCGTGCATGGATGTGGTGATGCCCTATATCCACGAGCGCAGGCAGTTCGGCCGCTCGATCGGCGAGTTCCAGCTCGTGCAGGGCAAGGTCGCGGACATGTATGTCGGCATGAACGCCTGCAAGGCGTATGTTTATGCCGTTGCCAAAGCCTGCGATCGCGGCGAGACGACGCGCGAGGATGCGGCGGGTGCGATCCTCTACGCCGGCGAGAAGGCGACGATGATGGCGCTCGACGCGATTCAGCTGCTGGGCGGCAACGGTTATATCAACGAATATCCCACCGGTCGGCTGCTGCGCGATGCGAAGCTCTATGAGATCGGCGCGGGGACAAGCGAGATCCGCCGGATGCTGATCGGCCGGGAACTGTTCTCGAAGGGGACTTGAGAAAGCCCCTACTTCGTCAACCGCGTCAGCTTGTTCTGGTAACGGACGGCCATCACGTCGGCGATCTTGCTGATCATGTTGGTATTGCCGTCGTTGAGCGTGCCGCCGCACATGTAGCCGGCAAGCCCGCGTGCCATGGCCCAGGAGGTCCTGCTGCACAGGCCGAAGTGCACCAGCAGCTTGTTTTTCTGGTCGATGGTTGCGGCAGTGTTCCACTTGGCGCGGAAGTCCGTCTCTGTGCGCGGCATGTTCGCGGGGTATTGCCCGGAATTGATCGAGTTCTTGTGCGGAACCGGCAGGGCATCCGCATCCGACCACAACACGATCACCGGATAGACCTCGTCGGCCTTGTAGGCGGTGTTGGGGATGGAGGCACCTTTCACGAACCAGGTCGAACTCATGCCTTCGTTGATGCATTCGTAGCCGGATTCCGGCAGATCGCCGCCACCGGAGGCCGGCTGCGAGCCGACGAAGGTCTCGAGTTCGGTCTTCTTGTCGGGCATGACCATGAAATCCGATTTCACCATCGCCACCGGGTTCTGATACCAGCCCCAGCCCGGATAATAGGTCTTCTTGCCGTTATCGACCGCGAAATCGCGGTAGAACACAACCCGGATGCGGGTGTAATCGAAGCTTTCGAGTCCGCGTGTCTTCAGCGCATTGTTGAGATCGGTCGAGAAATTCTGCGCCCTGGCCTTTACGCTGTTGATCGTGTTCTGCATCGAGCCGGTAGCGTCGATGCACATCGCGACATCCAGCACCCGGCGGATGGTTTCCTTCGCGACGAGCGCGGTTGCCTTGACGCTGATCGTCGAGGTGCCGAAATCGAGCATCGTCACCATCGGCTTGATGGTGGCGGTGGCGGTGACTTCCACAAGCCCGTCCTTGACCTCGACACTGACCGTGGCCTCGGGCAGTTTCTGGGCGGTAATCAGGGTGGCAAACCAGTCTTTCGCGCGCGTCTTGCGGGTCTCGTCGGTGTCGAGCGTCGAGGCTGTCGCGCCGGAGAGCGCGGCGGCATCCGCGATGGACTGGTAGGAGGAACGCTTGTTCGCGGAATCCGTATAGTTCACGGCAAGGCCGAAGGTGGCCAGCATCGGAATCATCGAAATGGCCATCATGACCGCGGTCGCGCCGCGCTGGTCGGATGAAAATTGACGAAGGAGCGACATTGTGTGTTCCTAGCTGAAGGAATGGCAGGATACTAAATGCACGCAAAAGTTGTGCAACGTTTAAGCGGATGCACGATAGTTGATCCTTCCGCACCGATGCTGGCAGCCGTTGCGGCACCGATCACGCGGAAGTCCCGCGCCGCTCTCGATATTCCGCTGAATTCCCGCAGTCTGATCATATAACCCTCATCGCATGGTTCGTGCGATCCGGGGCCAATGTCTCCGGTCAGGGTTGCGGAACGCCTAAGATAATCCGCCATGCGTGCAATACTTCAGGAAGTGCTCAATAAATGATTGCGCAAATACGGAAGTCGGCGATCAGTCCTCGTGCGCGGCGCCGAGCCGGTAGACGCCCTTGAAGGCTTCCGGATCGGCCGGTTTGCCCTTGCGGTAGATCACCAGGCGGCCTTCCTGTGCGAGGCGAACGGCGATCTTGCGGATCGGCAGCATCAACGGTCCCCAGTTGTCAGGGTGACTGCCAACCAGTGCGCGTGCGACATCGGACGGGCAGAGCGTCTTGCCTGGTCCATGCTCGGCGATCAGCGAGAGCATGCGGGCTTCAAGGTGGGCGAGGTCGGGCGGGGCGCTTGTCATCTTGAACGAGGTGGCCGGATGCGGCGCGGTCGTCAAGCCCTCTTGTTGCAAGGAGCGGAACCGGCAACCGGATGTGCGCATTCCAAGGCGGCCCGGCGCCGGGGATTGCAGCCAAATGGCCCGGATTCAGCTCATCGCGCGAGGTTGATGGTGAAAAGCTTGATTTGGCAAGCCAAGTTCGATTGCCTGACTGCCCTGAGTGGTTACAACTCACACGGGCTTTAATCGATTCGGAGTGTCGAGCTTGGCGCAGAAGATCACGAAGGGCATCAAGGCTTTGCTGGAAGAAGCCAATGCCGCCGTTCGGACCTTGTCGGTCGATGAGGCCAAGGCGCTGGCGGGGCGGGAGGATGTCCAGTTCGTCGATCTTCGTGATCCTCGCGAACTGGAGCGGGAAGGGCGGATGTCCGGTGCCTTCCACTGCCCGCGCGGCATGCTGGAATTCTGGATCGATCCGGAAAGCCCCTACGCCAAGCCGCAGTTCCAGCAGGACAAGACTTATGTGTTTTTCTGCGCGGGAGGCTGGCGCTCGGCACTGGCCGCGCGTGCAGCCCAGGAGATGGGCTTGACGCCTGTCGCGCATATTGAAGGTGGATTTGGCGCCTGGAAGAAATCCGGGGGGGCGTTTGATCCGCCGCAGGCCAAGGACCCGCCGCAGGCCAAGAACGAGGAGAAGTCGTAATGGCGAGCACAAACATCGGCGCGCAGCCCAAGTTTCCACCGAAGCTGACGCTGGTCATCGGCAACAAGAACTATTCGTCATGGTCGCTCCGGCCCTGGCTCGCCATGGCTGCGAAAGGCGTTCCTTTCGCGGAGGTGCTGATCCCGCTCGATCATCCGAACACCCGCCAGCAGGTGCTGCAATATTCGCCGACCGGGCTCGTTCCGGCGCTGAAATTCGGCAATCTTCTGCTTTGGGAGTCGCTGGCGATCATTGAATACGTCGCCGACAAGCATCCCGAGGCCAATCTCTGGCCGGAAGAGCAGGAATACCGCGCCATCGCGCGCAGCCTTGCCGCCGAGGTGCATTCCGGCTTCCAGGCGCTGCGCCAGCAATGCCCGATGAACCTGCGCCGCCGCGCTGCGAGCCGGATCACACCTGCCGCCGAGGCTGATGTCATGCGCCTGATGAATTACTGGCGGCGTTTTCGCATGGAAGCCGGCGGTTCCGGCGCGTTTCTCTTCGGTGAATTCGGCGCGGTGGATGCGATGTTCGCGCCGCTCGCGACTCGCATCCGCAGCTATGAGATTCAGGTCGATCGCGTGGCGAATGAATACATTGATGCGATCCTCAACCTGCCCGCCTATCAGAAATGGCATCAGGCTGCGGTTGCGGAACCCTGGAAGATCGCCTCCGTCGACAACATCGACAAGCTGCGCGGGACGATGCGCTAGGCAGGTGTCAAGACTGTCGGTTGACAGAGCCCGGAGAAATATTATTGCGCCAGACTCTGATTGGCGTTGAAACAGCCATCAGAACCGGGAATATGAGCGCGGATTCCATGCGGGATCCGCGCTTTTGTTTATGCCGGCTCCGTTGTTCAAGAGGTTTCGATGGCTGTTATCCGTTCCGGGTTTGATCGCACGTCTGCCGAAGCCAGGGCGAATGCTGCCACCTGGGCCGAAATCCGCGCGGAACTGCTGGAGCGCCGGCACGTCGCCGCGCTTGGCGGGCCGGCAAAAGCGCGCGAGCGCCATCTGGCGCGCGGCAAGCTCCTGCCGCGGGACCGCGTGCTCGGCCTGCTCGATCCCGGATCGCCGTTTCTCGAAATCGGCGCGCTCGCCGCCTATGACATGTACGACAAGGATATCCACGGCGCCGGCATGATCGCCGGCATCGGCCGCGTCGAGGGCCGCGAGGTGATGATCGTGTGCAACGATGCCACCATCAAGGGCGGCACCTACTACCCGATGACCGTGAAAAAGCATCTCCGCGCGCAGGAGATCGCGCGTGAAAACCGGCTGCCGTGCGTTTATCTCGTGGATAGCGGCGGCGCGAACCTGCCACATCAGACCGAAGTATTCCCGGACCGCGAGCATTTTGGCCGCATCTTCTTCAATCAGGCGCGGCTGTCCGGCATGGGCCTCGCGCAGGTCGCGGTGGTGATGGGCTCCTGCACCGCCGGTGGCGCGTATGTTCCGGCGATGTCGGACGAGACGATCATCGTGAAAAATCAGGGCACGATCTTTCTGGGCGGCCCGCCGCTGGTCAAAGCTGCGACCGGCGAGGTGGTTTCTGCCGAAGACCTCGGCGGCGCGGATGTCCACGCCCGCAAATCCGGCGTCGCGGATCACTATGCGGCGGATGACAATCACGCGCTGGCGTTGGCGCGGCGCATCGTCGCCAATCTCAACACGCGGAAGAACGTCGATATCGCGCTGCACGAGCCGGAAGATCCGGTGCTCGATCCCGCCGATCTCGAAGCGCTGGTGCCAACGGACCTCAAGCGGCAATACGATATCCGCGAGGTTATCGGCCGCATCGTCGATGGTTCGCGCTTCGATGAATTCAAGGCGCTCTACGGCACGACGCTGGTGACGGGCTTCGCCGCGTTCCACGGCATTCCCGTGGGGATCATCGCCAACAACGGCATTTTGTTCTCGGAAAGCGCGCTCAAGGGCGCGCATTTCATCGAATTGTGCTGCCAGAGGCGCATTCCGCTGCTGTTCTTGCAGAATATTTCCGGCTTCATGGTCGGCAGCCAGTATGAATCCGGCGGCATCGCCAAGGATGGCGCGAAGCTCGTGACGGCGGTGGCTTCCGCCGAGGTGCCGAAGGTGACGCTGCTCGTCGGCGGCTCGTTCGGCGCGGGCAACTACGGCATGTGCGGGCGGGCGTATTCGCCGCGCTTCCTGTTTTCGTGGCCGAACAGCCGGATTTCGGTGATGGGCGGCGAGCAGGCGGCCTCGGTGCTGGCGACGGTGAAACGCGACAACATCGAGCTGGAGGGCAAGACGTGGTCGGCGGAGGATGAGGACGCCTTCAAGGCGCCGATCCGCGCCAAATACGAGGAGGAGGGCAACCCCTACCACGCCACGGCGCGGCTGTGGGACGATGGCATCATCCTTCCTAGCGAAACCCGCCGCGTATTGGCGCTGGCGTTTTCTGCGGCGCTGAATGCGCCGATTCCCGAGACGCGGTTTGGTGTTTTCAGGATGTGAGGGGATAACGCGCCTGGCTCATTGAACCTTTTTGGCGTTCGATTTATGTTCGCCCATGACATACGCTCAGCTCCGCATGTTTGCACCGGAAGATGTTTCTCATCGCTCCTTTGTCGATGAGGTCGTGGCGTTTTCGGAATTTGGTCGAAAAACCGAAGTGAAGGTCTTCGAGGGCATTCGCTATTTTGTGAATGAGTATTGGACCTCAAGGCAGCGCCAGTCCCACAATCTGCACGAGGTCAGCTATCGAGCTTGCTTCAAGGCTGAATTACCGCGCTTTTTCATTGAGCGCCTTACCGAGCCGGGGGATGTTGTCTACGACCCCTTCATGGGGCGCGGCACGACCTTGCTCGAAGCGGCCTTACTTGGGCGCTGCGTTGCCGGGAATGATGTCAATCCGTTGAGTGCGATGCTCGTGCGCCCGCGCCTTGCGCCGCCCTCGCTCGCAGCAATCCAGAAAAGGCTAAGTGAAATCAATTGGAAGACTTCCGTTTCAAACACCGATCGTGAGTTGGAGGTTTTCTATCACCCGGAAACACTCGCCGAGATTGTTGCCCTTAAAAACTGGTTGTTGGAGCGTGATGCCGTTGGTACGCTGGACAGTGTTGACGACTGGATCAGACTGGTTGCCATCAATCGTCTAACGGGGCATTCGAGTGGGTTTTTCTCAGTGTATTCCTTGCCTCCAAATCAGGCTGTTAGCCTAGAGTCGCAACGTAAAATCAATGAAAAACGACAACAAGCGCCGGATCGACGCGATGTTCCGGCAATCATCCTCAAGAAGTCTCGCAACTTGCTGAGCGATGGACAACCTCAAGCTGGGATGCTGATAAAATTGTTCACTGGTACGGCAGCAGCAACACCGAAAATGCAAGGTGCTGACGTTGATTTGATAGTGACTTCGCCGCCGTTTCTAGACATCGTGAATTATAAGCAAGACAACTGGCTCCGCTGTTGGTTTGCCGGAATTGACGCCGATGTTGTTGCCATCGACCACCACCGCACGGTTGCGGATTGGGAGGCATTCGTGCGGCGCTCATTTGTTGAGTTCGCGCGTTTGGTGCGTCCGGGTGGGCATGTAGCTTTTGAAGTGGGGGAAGTGCGCGGTGGTAAGGTGCTTCTTGAACAGCATGTTGTTAGGGCTGTTCAAGGATTACCGTTTGATCTGTTAGGCGTGATGGTCAACGATCAGGAATTCACGAAAACTGCCAATTGTTGGGGCGTGAATAATAACACAGGCGGAACAAATACAAACAGGATTGTTACATTTCGACGTCAATAAATGGCAGCTCTCTTAATATAAATCGAGCTTTCTTTTGGGATATTCTGGCATTTAACCCAAGTTTTTCATCAAGATACAATTGTCTTATTGAATCTGATAGGATCATCCAGAACGGAATTCTTGGAAAAAGATCAATGTCTGATACGATATAACCGTGTATGTTGTTTAATTTATTTAAAAAATCATCTCTTCTGAAAATTCTACCTTTTCCGACCATTTCGCTCGGGGTAAAATACGTTCCCTGCCGTGTTATGGATCGAACCTCCCATTTTCTTCCATGAAAATCCTCCACGTCAAAAGCTTCGCCTTCGTGTGGCGCAAGTTTTCCTCTCAGCACTTGTCTTGCAAGACGCCTTTCAAGGATGAAGGAAACACGCCTTCCATCAGTGAAATATGCGCGAACATCTTCTGGAGGCAGTTCGAAGCCTCTCGCAAGCAGAGTTTCATCAAAAACCAGAAAGCCATTTGGATCAGCCATTGCACCCCCCTAGAAATTTCTAAGGGTTATGGACAACGATTCGATGGTTGAATGACAGGGATTTTCTCAATCGCAAATTCTCTTTCCAAACTAGAGGAAGAATGCTTGGCAGATCACGGTAGGGACGCACTCATCGCATGAAGGTAAGTGAGGCTAGTTCGCGTGTATTTTGTCTTTGACAAAATCCTAGGTTGTATCGGTAATGGAGGGGTGAAGCGATTGATTCGCGTCTGGGTTGAGTGGAGAACCACTCGCAAGAGGCAGGGGAGAAGCCCGATGGAGATTGCCCTTCTGTACCGCAGCAAGCTGCATTCGGGCGCTGATAACCGCTCGTCCAGCCGTCTCCTCGACGAAATCCGCCGGCAGACCGGCACTTCCGCCCGCAAGACCGGCGTTTCCGGCTTCCTCCTTTACGCCGATGGCTACGTCTACCACCTGCTCGAAGGCGGGTTTCTGGCGGTGAGCACGCTGTTCGCCGCCGTGCTGGCGGATGCGCGGCAGGTGGAGGTCGAGTTGCTCTCGTCGACGCCGATCACCACCCGCGCCTTCGGGGATTGGTCGATGGCGACATCCGGTGACGCGCTGGCAAACCCCACGGGCAGCACCGCGATGAAAATCCGCCTGCTGCACGATTATGCCGGGCGCTTCGGCAAGCCCAAGCCGATCCTGCGCGATATTCTCACGCAGATCGCGGGTGAGATGACCCCCGCTGTGGCCGAGCCAGCCCGCCCGATGGCGTGGGGGCAGCACCGGGGCGCGCGAGCACATGCCGTTTCGTCGTTCGCGCACGCGTTCTGATTTAAAATACGGTATGCAGGCGCGATTTTCGCGCATGACAACCGCGAGGCCAGCCGCTACTTCTTGTCCTTAACCAAGGGAGGAATGCATGGCGGGTCACGGCAAGGTTGCGCTGATTACGGGCGCGGGTTCGGGTGTCGGGCGCTCGGTGGCGATCAGCTTCCTCAAAGACGGCTACAAGGTCGCGCTCGTCGGCCGCCGGGCCGAGGCGCTGGCGGAGACGATCAAGCTTGCCGGTGCCTCGACGATCAATTCGCTCGCCATCCCCACCGATGTCACCGACCCCGCGCAGGTGAATGCTGCTTTCGATGCCACGGTGAAGAAATTCGGGCGGCTCGATGTTGTCTTCAACAACGCGGGCGTCAACGCGCCGGGCATTCCGCTGGAGGACCTTTCGGTCGAGCAGTGGCGCGCGGTGGTCGATACCAACCTTTCCGGCGTGTTCTACGGCATTCAGGCGGCGTTCCGCGTGATGAAGGCGCAGGTGCCGATGGGCGGGCGTATCATCAACAACGGCTCGATCTCGGCGCATGCGCCGCGGCCGAATTCCATCGCCTATACCGCGACCAAGCACGCGGTGACCGGCCTGACGAAAACCGCCTCGCTCGATGGCCGCAAGTATGACATCGCGGTCGGGCAGATCGATATCGGCAACGCGCTCACCGAAATGGCCCACCGGATGACGCTCGGCGTGCCGCAGGCCAACGGCGAGATCGCCATCGAGCAGGTGATGGATGTGAGCCACGTCGCCAACGCGGTGCTGCATATGGCGAGCCTGCCGATTGAGGCCAACGTGCTGACGATGACCGTGATGGCGACGAAAATGCCGTTTGTCGGGCGCGGGTAAGGGGCGAATAGCGAATAGGGTGTGGCGAATAGGGAGTAGGGAGCAATTTCAGCTATTCTCCCTCCGCGCTATTCGCTATTCGCTACTCACCATTCGCCATTCGCCATTCCAAAGGAGTTCTCATGGCTACTATCACTCGCATTGAAGTCGGCGCGCGCATGTCCAAGGCCGTCGTGCACGGCGATACGGTCTATCTCGCGGGCATCGTCGCCGATGACAACAAGGCCGACATCACCGGGCAGACGCAGCAGGTTCTGGCCGAGATCGACCGCCTGCTCGCGCTCGCCGGCACCGACAAATCCAAGATCCTGCGCGCGAACATCTGGATCACCGACATGAAGAACTTCGGCGCGATGAACGCCGTCTGGGATGCCTGGGTGAGCCCCGGCAACACCCCGGCGCGCGCGACCGTCGAGGCCGGCTTGGCTACGCCCGATTACAAGGTCGAGATCATGGTCGTTGCGGCCAAGTAAGCCGAGCCCCGATCAGGCGGGCGGCGTCATGGACGAGAAATTCCGCGACGAGAAATTCCTCTCCGCGATGCCGTTCTCCGAGCCCGATGCGCGGGCCTATCGCGCACGGGTGTTTGCCATCGTCGGCATCATCGCCAGCCTTGCCGCCGGGCAGACGCTTTATGCGCTTGTGATCGGCGACCGCTTCTTGCTCAAGGACGGCATCGACTGGATTTATGACGTCATCCTCTGGCTGGTCGCGCTGGCGGTGTTCGGGCGCGGGCGGCGCTTCGAGGAGATCGCTGCTGTTGGCGTCGGGCTGGTAATGCTCGTTGCGGGGCTGCACACGGCCTACGACCTCTGGGACAAGATCGTCACCGCGCGGCGGGCGGAGGTCTGGGTCGCCGGCTGGTCCGCCTTCACCGCGATCGGGCTGGCGCTGTTCGTGGTGGGCCTGATGTTGCGCTTCCGCGGCGCGGACAACCCGCTCGTCAAGGCGACCTGGCTTTCGAGCCGCAACGACGCGATTTCCACAACCGCCTTCGCGACCGTGGGTTTTGCCGCCCGGGTCTCGTCGAGCCAGGGACCGGA
>WSYC01000006.1:49687-212714 GCA_009773635.1 Beijerinckiaceae bacterium
TGGTTGCGCTGTCGTTTCAGGCGGCGGGGGCGATTTTCCTCAGCGTCCGGCGCGACTGGCGGCGGCCGCTTTCGGCTGAGCGCTCTGTCAGCTAGGCGATAGACAACCACGCAACAAAATTGCACTGTCCGGAACCAGAGTCACAGAGACGGAAATCACCGATGTTTTCGAGCGTCCTGATCGCAAATCGCGGCGAAATCGCCTTGCGCATTGGCCGAACGGCCCGGCGGATGGGCCTGCGCGTCATTGCCGTTTATTCGGAAGCCGATGCCGAGGCGCCCTTCGTCGCGTTTGCGGACGAGGCCTATTGCATCGGTCCGGCCCCGGCGCGCGAGAGCTACCTCGTTACTGAACGCATTCTCAATGTCGCGCGGCAAGCGGGTGCTCAATGCCTGCATCCGGGCTACGGTTTCCTGTCGGAGAACGCGGAATTTGCCGAAGCCTGCGCGGCTGCCGGCGTGGTATTCGTCGGCCCGCCGCCCTCCGCCGTTCGCGCGATGGGGCTGAAGGACGCCGCGAAAAGCCTTGTCGAGAAGGCCGGGGTTCCCGTGGTGCCGGGCTATCACGGCGCAATTCAGGATGCGGCCTTCCTCAAGGAGAAGGCCTACCAGATCGGCTATCCCGTGCTGATCAAGGCGGTTGCGGGCGGCGGCGGCAAGGGAATGCGCCGGGTCGACAAGCACGCCGATTTTGAAGAGGCGCTCGCCTCCTGCCAGCGCGAGGCACAGAATTCCTTCGGCAACGCGCATGTGCTCATCGAGAAATACGTGCTCGCGCCGCGCCACGTCGAAGTGCAGATTTTCGGGGATCAGCATGGCAATGTGCTGCATTTCTTCGAGCGCGATTGCTCGATGCAGCGACGCCACCAGAAGGTGATCGAGGAAGCGCCCGCGCCGGGCATGAGTGAGGAAACTCGTGCAGCCTTCGGCAAGGCGGCAGTCGAGGCGGGCAGGGCGGTCGGCTATTATGGCGCCGGCACCGTGGAATTCATCGCCGATGGGTCGAAGGGTCTCAGGCCCGATGGCTTCTATTTCATGGAAATGAACACAAGGCTTCAGGTCGAGCATCCGGTGACCGAGGCGATCTCCGGGCTTGATCTCGTGGAATTGCAGTTCCGCGTCGCGGCGGGCGAAAAACTGCCGATGGCGCAGGGCGATCTTTCGATCAACGGCCATTCGGTCGAGGCGCGGCTCTATGCCGAGGAGCCCGAACGCGGCTTCCTGCCCTCGACCGGGCGGCTGCACGCGCTCCGGCTTGCGGGCGGCGAGGGCATCCGCATCGATTCCGGCGTCATCGAGGGCGGGGAAGTCACTCCCTTCTACGATCCGATGATCGCCAAGGTCATTGCGCATGGCGCAACGCGCGATGTGGCGCTCGACCGGCTGCGCGATGCGCTGCTGGGGTCGGTGGTCGCCGGGCCGAAAACCAACGCCCGCTTCCTGACGGCGCTCATCGATCACCCGGATTTCCGCGCCGGCAAGCTCGATACCGGGCTCATCGACCGCAATCTTGAGGCGCTTGGCGCGGTGCCGCCGGCGCAGGATGCGCAGGCCGTCGCCGCCGGCGTGCTCGCGCTGGTCGCGGAGGAAAAGGCCCGGCTTGAAGCCGTGGCCGTTGCCCGCTCCGGCTGGGCTTCCGACCCCTGGAACGAGGCGGACGGCTTCTCGAAGGCCCCCGGACGGCTCGGGTCCGTCCGGGCCCGCGCCGAGGGCGAGGATATCCGCATCGTGCTCGATGCTGCAGCCGGTGAAGCCTTCGCGGGCGAAGCGGTCGCTGATCGCGAATTCACACTGGTGCCGGGCGACGATGCTGTTTTCGTGCTTGATCGCGGGCGCCAGACGCGGGTGGCGCTCGTCGATGCGCTGGATGTTTCCTTTGATGATCACGGCGGCGATGCCGGCGGCAACGTCAAATCGCCGATGCACGGCAAGCTCGTCGCGCTGTTTGTCAGCGAGGGCGAGGCGGTCGAGAAGGGGCAGCGCGTCGCCATCGTCGAAGCGATGAAGATGGAGCACCCGGTGCTCGCCCCGCGCGCGGGCACGGTCGAGGGCATCGCCTTTGAAGCCGGCAGCCAGCTCGGCGAGGGCGCGCGGATCATGGTGATCGCTGATGCTTCGTAGCGTTCTTGTGATTGCTGCCTTGCTGTTTGCACGCGGTGCTCTCGCATGTTCGTGCGGAATTATCGACCCGGAAGTTCTGCGCGAGCGCTCAAAGGTGATTGTTGAGGGTAAGGTAATTTCTGTGACTGAGGCGCCTTCTTCTATTGCCGGACATAACCGTGCCCGTATTCAGGTTACCAAGGTGCTCAAAGGGAAGGCTTCCAAAGTCGTCGTCATTTTGACCCCCAATCACTCCCAGACATGCAGATATGTGTTCGAGAGGGGGCAGCGAGGAGAGTTTCGCGCAAACATAGAAAGCGGCAAGCTTTCGACCAATTCCTGCCTGATGATCGGGGCAAAGCGGGACTGATGGCGCTTCATATCCTCAAGCTCTGCGTCGGCTGCGAGTCGATCGCCGATCTCGAATCCTGGATCGAGGAGAACCGCCTCCTCCACAAGCGCCTCGGGCGGACATACCGCCAGACGCACACCACCCGCATGGTGCCCAGGCGGATGGCTGAAATCGCCGGCGAGGGTTCGCTCTACTGGGTCATCAAGGGCCGCATCGCCGCGCGTCAGCGCATCGAGGCCATTGAGCCGTTTACCGGAGAGGATGGCATCTCGCGTTGCCATATCGTCCTGGAGCCGGTGGTTGTGCCGGTGCAGTTGCGCCCCTGCCGCCCGTTCCAGGGCTGGCGCTACCTCCTGGACAAGGACGCGCCGAAGGATATCACCGCCGGCGAAACCCCCGAGGACATGCCCGAAGCGATGCGTGAGGACTTGCGCGCGCTGGGGCTTTTGTGATCGAACCGTTGGCGAATGAACCTGCCCGGATTCCGGCCGGGTCAGCAGGAACGGGTCACGGATGAACTATATCATCTCCATGGTGGTGTTCGGCGCCATCGTCTGGTGGTTCGCGCTTGGGCCGGGCCGCAAGGCCGGGGACCAGCTCTCGCCGCTGACCCGCAAGCTCGTCGGTGCGGTTGCCGGTGGCGCTGGCATCCTGCTTGCGCTCAAGGGGCGGATCGATTTCGCCATCGTGCTGATCTCGCTCTCGGCCTGGCTGCTTGGCTTCAAGCTGCCGGCGATGTTCGACCCGATCGGCCGGGCGCGCCGCAGCGAAATCCACACGCGTGCGCTCACGGTTCTGATTGATCTCGGCACCGGCGATCTCGATGCGCAGATTACCGCCGGCACCTATGCCGGTCGCACCTTGGGCAAGCTCGGCCCGCAGGAACTCATTGCTTTTGCCCGCGAGATGGCGGCGTTGGACCCGCAGGGATTAAACCTCGTGGCTCAGGATCTGGACCGCCGGTCGCCCGGCTGGCGTCAGCACGTGCAGTTCGACGCGGCAGCGGGGAACGGCGCGGCGGCGAGCCAGAGTGAAATGCGTGACGAGGAAGCTTATCAGGTCCTTGGCCTTGAGCCCGGGGCTTCCGAAGAGGCCATTCGCGCGGCGCATCGGGCGCTGATCGCGCGGTTTCACCCCGATCGGGGCGGTTCCACCTACCTCGCGGCCATGGTCAACCGCGCCAAGGATATCGCGCTGGCGGCGCAGCGGCGCGGCTGAGGCACGCGTCAGCGGGCGGCTGAGATCGGCCATGATGCGGTCCAGTTCAAGGTCGTCGCGGGGGTCAAGCATCCTGCTGGCTCCGATAAAATCAGATTTTCTGGGCAATGCAGTTGAAGCCGGAGCGCTTGAGCGCCTTGCAGGCCTCCTGCGCACTCTCGGCCTCGAAGCCGGCGAAGCGGGCGCGGTAGAGCGTCGTGCCCCCCTTCGCGACAGCCTCGGTGAAAGGCTCGGCGGATTTGAGCAGCCGACCGGTCTTCTCGACCGCTGAATCAAGAACCATGCGCGCCTTGGCGTCGCTCTCCGCCGCCGCGAGCTGGATGATCCAGCCGCTTCTTGCTGGCGCGGCTTTGGCTGTAGCGGTTGGTCTGACGGCCGCTTCCTTGATCGGTTCCTTGGCGGGCTCCGCGGCGGCGACGCGCTTGGGCAGCTCCGGCACGGGCGGCGGCGTCACGGCGGCGATTTCCGCCCGTTTGGCCATTGTCGGCACACGTTCTTCGGTTTTCGAGGCGGCATCGGCGATCGATTTTGCGGCCGCAGTGCTCGGCAGCGGGGCAGCAGGCGAGGGGGCTGTGGGCAGAGGCTGCGCCACTTCCGCTTTCGGCGCTTCGCCCGGGATCGCGTTGGTGTAGCGGACGCTGCCCGGCGGCACGAGGCGGTTCTCGTCGCGCCGCGGCGGCAGGTCCGCAGCCTGCGGGCCCGGAACCCAGCGCATTGCCGGCGAGCGCGGCGTGGTGCCGACGAGCGCGAGCGGCGTCGTTGCGCTCTGGACGATGTTTGTCGAGCCACTGGCGGCCAGCGCCAGCGGACGCGAGCGGGTCAGGCCGGGATCATCCCCCTGACCACGTGGCCCGGTTTCGGCGATCACGGCGGTACGCGGCCGACTTGGCGGCACCGGCAACGCGGAGTTCTGATACAACCCGACCGGAGCCTGCACCGGCTGCGGCGCATTGATGGCCACGCGGGGGGCGGGGAGATTCGATGCCGGGCGAGCCGGTGTCGTGCCGCCGTCTTCCTCATCCTCGTCTTCCGGTGTCTGGCGCGCGGCAACCTCGACCGTCTTGTTGGTGAGGCGGCGACCGGCATAGGCGCGGTCCATATGGTTTTCGATCAGGCCGGCGACCTGCGCATCGCGCGAACGACCCGACCGACCACCGAGCACCACCGTAATCAGGTGGCGACCATCCGCCTTCGCGGAAGTCAGGAGATTGAAGCCGGAGGCGCGGGTGTAACCGGTCTTGATGCCATCAACGCCCTCCACCTGCCCCAGCAGGCGGTTGTGATTGCGATGGCCGCGCCCCTCGTAGGTGAACATGCGCGTGCCGAAATACGGGTAATAACGCGGAAAACGGTCCTGAATGACGCGGCCGAGCGTCACGAGATCGCGCGCGGTCGTGATCTGGCCGGGGTTTGGCAGGCCCGAGGCATTGCGGAACGTGGTCCGGCTCATGCCGATCGCGCGCGCCTTGCGGGTCATCATCGCGGCGAAGCGGTCCTCGTCACCGCCGATCGCCTCGGCGACGACAACCGCAATATCATTGGCGGATTTGGTGACGAGCGCCTTGATCGCATCCTCGACGGAAATCGTCTCGCCGGGGCGCAGACCGAGCTTCGACGGCGCCTGGCTGGCAGCCTCGCGCGAGACCGGAAGTTCGGTGGAAAGCTTGAAACGCCCCGTCTCCAGCTGCTCGAACAGCATGTAGAGCGTCATCACCTTCGTGACGGAGGCGGGGTGGCGGCTTGCGTCACCGTTGGTCGACTGCAACACCTTGCCGGAGTTCACGTCGTAGACCATCGAGGCGAAGGGTGGATTGTAGCCGCCGGCGCGGGCATGGCGTTTGCGGCGAGCCTCGGCTTCCGGCACAGCCAACGCAACCGTCAGCACCGCGGCGAGCACGAGGGAAGCAAGAGCCCGCACGGCCAACAGCCGGCGCGCCGAACCAACGCAAGACATACGCATACTCACAACTCCGGCACCCTTGAGGGGCGCGAACCAGACCGGGCGGACCCGGACCGAACAGATTGCTAAAATGCAGTCGGTCTGGTTACCCGAGTCTTAAGTCAGCGCGGGAAATCGGATTCGCGTCCGGGTTGCAGGAAGCTATGCGCGCGGGCGTTTGCGCTATGTCAAAATCTCATGGTGCAGTGCAAAATAGTTGCTTGACATTTTGTGCATCGCAACATAGATCGGAGGGGTAGCTGGAGCGGTAACGCGGCTGGCAAAGAACTCACTGAACGATCCAGAAGATCCATCCTGACGATAAGGGGAACCACCATGACCAACGCATTCGAAGATATCCAGAAGTTCGGCAAAGAGAACCTCGACACCGCCGTGAAGGCGTTCGGCGCCCAGCAGAAGAGCGCCCAGGCGATCGCTGCCGAAGTTGCCGATTATTCCAAGAAGGCCATCGAGGCCGGCTCCGCCCAGTTCGAGAAGCTCGTCGGCGTGAAGACGCTCGACAAGGCCATCGAAGTCCAGTCGGAATTCGCCAAGACCGCCTACGAGGGCTATGTTGCCCACGCGACGAAGGTCGGCGAACTCGTCACCGCCTATGCCAAGGAAGCTTTCAAGCCGCTCGAAGGCGCGATCGCCAAGGCGCAGGGCAAGTAAGCTCTACAAGCAAGCTTTAGATGCCGGAGTGTTTTTCCGGCCAGTTCAGGCCCGGTCGAAAGACCGGGCCTTTTTGTCTGTGAATTTGTCACCCGAGGGGGTTTAAACCGGGGCGTCGGGTGCCTACCTCCTCCCGGCGGGCGGATAATTCGCGTCGATCTTTCGCCCGGCAGCTCCCGACGTGCGGAACCCGCTTGATTGTATGGCAAACCGGCATAACCTTCTTCCTGTCAGCCCTGATTTGCAGGACAATCGCATGTGTGCAGCCATGCCCGGTATGGAGCGACAATCCCCGAAAGCCGTGAGGCCCGGGCAGGATATCCGCATGTCCGGTAACCGTATGTCTGGCAAACCAGCGAGCGGAACCGCGCTTGCCACGCGAACCAAGGTAGCCCGCAAACGGCCCGACCTTTACCGCGTCCTGCTGCTGAACGATGATTACACGCCGATGGAGTTCGTGATTCACGTGCTCATGCAGTTCTTCAATAAAAACGAGGAGGAGGCGACCGAGATCATGCTTCATGTCCATCACCATGGCGTGGGCGAATGCGGGACCTTCACATTCGAGATTGCCGAAACCAAGGTGACACAGGTGATGGATTTCGCGCGCGAGAACCAGCATCCTCTGCAATGCGTCATGGAGAAGAAGTGAAACCGCACCGCGCTCCCCGGAGGTGTGCGGCCTGACGGGGCAGAACGAGACACGACCATGGCACCTTCCGGTGCCGGACCGGGATTTCCGGCGCCACAGGGCGCCAAACCAGGAAAGCGAGCGGGACATTGCCCAGTTTTTCGAAAAGCCTCGAAAACGCATTGCATCAGGCGCTCGCCCATGCCTCCTCGCGGCGGCATGAGTTTGCGACCCTCGAGCACCTTCTGCTGGCGCTGATCGACGATCCGGATGCGAGCGCCGTCATGCAGGCCTGCAACGTCGATCTCGAACAGCTCAAGCAGACCGTCATCACCTATATCGATACCGAGCTGGAAGCGCTCGTCACGCGCGACCGCACCGATACCAAGCCGACAGCCGGGTTCCAGCGTGTCATCCAGCGCGCGGTGATCCACGTGCAGTCCTCGGGGCGTGAGGAAGTCACCGGTGCCAACGTGCTCGTCGCGATTTTTGCCGAGCGCGAGAGCCACGCCGCCTATTTCCTGCAGGAGCAGGAAATGACGCGCTATGACGCGGTGAATTACATCTCGCACGGCATCGCCAAGCGGCCGGATGCGTCGGAATCGCGCAGCCCGCGCGGCGTCGATGACGACAATGAGGAAAATTACGAAGCGCCGCCGATGGGCGGGCAAGCCGAGAACAACAAGCCGAAGAAGGAGAGCGCGCTCGCGCTCTACGCCACTGATCTGAACAAGAAGGCGAGGACCGGCAAGATCGATCCGCTGATCGGGCGCGAGAGCGAGGTCAACCGCACGATCCAGGTGCTCTGCCGCCGGCAGAAGAACAACCCGCTGCTGGTCGGCGACCCCGGTGTCGGCAAGACCGCGATCGCCGAAGGCCTCGCGAAGAAGATCGTCGACGGGCAGGTGCCGGATGTTCTGGCGGATGCGACCGTCTATGCGCTCGACATGGGCACGCTGCTCGCCGGCACGCGCTATCGCGGCGATTTCGAGGAACGCCTCAAGCAGGTGATGAAGGAGATCGAACAGCACCGCAAAGCGATCCTGTTCATCGACGAGATCCATACCGTGATCGGGGCCGGCGCGACCTCCGGCGGCTCGATGGATGCCTCGAACCTCCTGAAGCCCGCGCTGGCGGCCGGCACGCTCAGGTGCATCGGCTCGACCACCTACAAGGAGTACCGCCAGTATTTCGAGAAGGACCGTGCGCTGGTGCGCCGTTTCCAGAAGATCGATGTCAACGAGCCCTCGATCCCCGATGCGATCGAAATCCTCAAAGGGCTCAAACCCTATTTCGAGGATTTCCATCGCCTGAAATATACCAACGACGCCGTGAAAGGCGCGGTGGAGCTGTCTGCCCGCTACATCCACGACCGCAAGCTGCCGGATAAAGCCATCGACGTGATCGATGAAACCGGAGCGTCGCAGATGCTGCTGGCCCCGGCCAAGCGCAAGAAGACCATCGGCCTCAAGGAAATCGAGGCGACCATTGCCACCATGGCGCGCATCCCGCCGAAAACCGTCTCGAAAGATGACGCTGAGGTGCTCAGGAACATCGAGACGACGCTGAAACGCGTCGTTTACGGGCAGGAAGCCGCGATCACGCAGCTTTCGTCTGCGATCAAGCTGGCGCGTGCCGGCCTGCGCGATGCCGAGAAGCCGATCGGTTGCTACCTGTTCTCCGGTCCCACCGGCGTCGGCAAGACCGAGGTGGCCAAGCAACTCGCCTCCGTGCTCGGCGTGAAGCTCCTGCGCTTCGACATGTCGGAATACATGGAGAGGCACACGGTCTCGCGGCTCATCGGCGCACCTCCGGGCTATGTCGGCTTCGATCAGGGCGGCCTCCTGACCGATGGCGTCGACCAGAACCCCTATTGCGTGCTCCTCCTCGACGAAATCGAAAAGGCGCACCCGGATCTCTTCAACATCCTGTTGCAGGTGATGGATCACGGCAAGCTGACCGATCACAACGGCAAGGAAGTGCAGTTCAGGAACACCATCCTGATCATGACGACCAATGCCGGTGCCTCCGACATGGCGAAATCCGCCTTCGGCTTCACCCGCGCCAAGCGCGAGGGTGAGGATACCGAGGCGATCAACCGCATGTTCACGCCCGAGTTCCGCAACCGGCTCGATGCGGTCGTCACCTTCGGCAACCTGCCGCGCGAGGTGATCGCGCAGGTCGTCGACAAGTTCGTCGCGCAGCTGGAGGCCCAACTTGCAGACCGTCATGTCACCATCCAGCTCTCGGACGAGGCCCGCGACTGGCTCGTCGAGCACGGCTATGACGATGCCATGGGCGCGCGGCCAATGGGTCGGCTTATCCAGTCCTCGATCAAGACCGGGCTCGCCGAGGAAGTGCTGTTCGGCAAGCTGAAAAACGGCGGCAATGTGCGCGTCGTCGTCGTTGAAGCCGAGGGTGGCAGGAAGCTCGGGTTTGAATACCCGGAAGGCCCGGTGAAGCCGAAAGCGGAACCGTTGCCCGCGAAGCCAAAAGCGAAAGCAAAACCTAAAGCAGCGCCGAAGCAGAAGGTCGCGGCCAAAGCGGCCCTGCCGCAGCCGCAGCCGCCCAAACCGCTGCCCGCGCCGGAGAAGAAGCCGGATGATGGTGATGAACCGCCCCGGCCGCGCCGCTCGCCGGTGCCGAAGCTGCCGCTGAAGAAATAGCGCCCTGCACGCGAAAATCGTGCAGGCGTGGTGCGTGCGTGCTCGACGCTTGGAGTGATCGGGGCTATCCCTGAAGCCAAGTCCATGCCCGCCGATTCTCCGCCTGCTGCCCCCTCTGTGCCTGTCCGGCCATGGCCAGTGTTCTGGTCCGGGGTATGGGCGGCTGCGGGCCTGCCATCGCTGATGCTGTTTGCGACGATGCTCGGTATCGGCGGCCTCTGCCGCGATATCGGCTATCCCGTCGGCGCGGCGATGCTCTCCACCGTGCTGATCTGGGCCGGGCCGGCGCAGGTGCTGGTTTTCGGTTCGATCGCGGCCGGGGCAGCGCTGCCGGCGATCGCGATTGCGGTTTCGCTCTCGTCGATCCGCTTTGTGCCGATGTGCATGTCGCTGCTGCCGTTGATGCGGCGCGATGCTGTGCCCGCAACGACCGAAACCCCGGCGCAGCCGGCGACGCCGGTCTGGCTGATGCTGCTGCTCTCGCATTATGTCGCTGTGACCGCCTGGGTCGAGGGCGTCCGTCGCCTGCCGCAGATGCCGCAGGGCGAGCGCATTCCGTTCTTCCTCGGCTTTGCCAACACCGTGCTGCTGGCGGCGACAATCGCGACCGGCGCGGGCTACTACCTCATCGGGCAGCTTCCGCCGGCACTGGCTGCGGCGCTGCTCTTCATCACACCGGTCTATTTCACGCTGGCACTGGTGGCCGGCGCGCGCCGGATGATCGACTGGCTGGCGCTCATTCTCGGGTTTATAGCGGCGCCCGTGATGGCGCATTTTGCGCTCCCGGGCCTTGATCTGGTGATTGGCGGCGTCGGAATGGGCACCCTGGCCTATGCGATCCATCGGTCTTGGGGCCGCAGGAAGGCTGGCTCCGCATGACAGGCCTTCTGGAATGACAAGCTTTCTGGCTAGCCTTGAGCACGCGAGCGGTGGGCTTTGGCCCTATCTCGTTGTCATCCTGTTCGGCTTTTTGCCGAGCGAGGTCTGGCGTTGGGTATCGGTCTTTCTGGTCAAGGGGCTGTCGACGGAGTCCGAAATTCTCGTCTGGGTCAAGGCTGTGGCCTCGGCCCTGCTGGCGAGTGTTGTGGCGAAAATCCTGCTCAGCCCCAGCGGCGCGCTGGCGGCGGTGCCGGCGCTCTGGCGCTGGAGCGCGATGGCGGGCGGGCTCGCGGCTTATTTCGTGCTGAGGCGCTCCGTGCTGGCAGGGGTGGTGCTTGGCGAGGCCATCCTGATCGCGGCAGGGTTTCTAGCGCGCTGAAGGAATTTGCAGCAACGTGCGCAACGTGATCCCGTTCGCGTGCCGGATCTCGGTGATCAGCCAATCGCCGGATGTGCGATCGAGTTCGAAAGTCGCGGTCTGTTCTTTCCCGGTATTGCGAAACCGCGCTTCGACCCTGCCGCGCGTAGCATCCATCATGCGCGTCGGCCCGACCCGAACGTCGCTCAAGCGGATCTCGGCCGCGTTGATGACAGGATCGACGGAGATATCGGTGCGCGCCAGCGCCACGCGGATGCGATGCACGAAGGGCAACGTCATCAGGTCTGGCGCGTCCTTGCCGGCATAGCGCTCGAGAACGCTCTGGATGATCGTCTGCGGCTCGTCATAGAGGTCGAGCGCGGCAGTTTTCGGTATCGCCAGCACCAGCGTGGCGCATCCCAATGTGCCGAGAATGGCGCGACGAAGGAGCGCCATGCTGCAATCAGCCCAGCGCGGCGCGGATTTTCGCCGCCTGCTCTGCCTGCACGGTCTTGTCACCCATGGGGGCAGGGTGCGGGGTCATGCGCACGTCATTCCAGCGCGGGAGCACATGGAAGTGGATATGAAACACTTCCTGCCCGCCGGCAGCTTCTGAAAACTGCTGCAGGGTGAGGCCATCCGCGCCTAGTGCACTGACTGCGGCCTTGGCGATCCGCTGCGTCTGGCGGATCAGCACTGCGAGTTGCTCCGGCGCGATATCAAGGAGGTTGCGGGCGGGAGCCTTCGGAATCACCAGCAGATGCCCCGGCGAGCGCGGCATGATGTCCATGAAGGCGAGCACATCCGCATCCTCAAACACCTTGTGGCAGGGGATTTCGCCGCGGATGATTTTTGCGAAGATGTTGGTGTCGTCATAAGGCGTCGTCATGGCGGAGATTCCCAACGTTGGAGTGGTGAAGCCTTATGCCAAGCCCGGCGTTCGATTGCATCCCCCCTGATGCGGTTTGCCGTGCGCGTCACAAAAAAGGGCAGCCGGAGCTGCCCTCTGATGACGCGTCTGGCCGTGCTTACCAGTAGATGCGCCGGACGTAGCGGCGGCGGTAATACACGCGGCGGCGCGGGCGCACATAGTAAACCCGGCGGCGAACGTAGCGACGGCGATAGTAATACTGCGTCGGCTCCGAAGCCGGCAGGTCGGCGTCGCGGCCGATCTCGGCATCCTTCGCGGCCGGCGCGGGAGCCGGGGTCGGCGAAACGGGGGCTGCTTCGGCCGCCGAGGGGGCCAGAATAGCGGTTGCACCGACAGCGACTGCCGCGAGGCCGAACAGCGCCTTGAGTGTCGAGCGCCGATTCAGGACCTTGTCCTCCATCGACCCTGTCATCTGCGATCTAGTTTCCTGATCCATTGTACGAAGTCCTCCATTGTGAAGCACCGACCGTTCGACTCGTCCTCAAGTCGCCACGCGGGCCAAGTGTGCGCCGTGGCACACCGGTTGACAATGTTAAATTTCTACTTGGCGTAGTGTGCGTCAACGCACACAGGGCGCGGCAGAACCTCACTTTATGCTGTGGTTTGCTCACGCCGGAAGGGGGTCAATGTTTCCAGTTCGGCCTGAACGGCGTCCACATGCCGGCGTTCCCGATCCAGATAGGCCGAAATCGCGCGCTGGAAGCCTGCATCGGCGAAACGATGTGCCGAATAAGTCCTGACGGGCTCATAACCACGCGCGAGCTTGTGCTCGCCCTGTGCGCCAGCCTCGACGCGGGCAAGGCCGTGCGCGATGGCAAAATCGATCGCTTGATAATAGCACAGCTCGAAATGCAGGAAGGGGTGATGCTCGATCGCGCCCCAGTTGCGGCCATAGAGCGTGTTGCCGCCGATAAAATTGAGCGCGCCGGCAATGGCACGACCGGCTCGCTTCGCCATCACCAGCAGGGTCTTCTCCGCCATTGTCTCGCCAATCAGGCTGAAAAAGCGTCGTGTGAGATAGGGCGAACCCCATTTCCGGCTGCCGGTATCCATGTAGAACGCGAAAAACGCATCCCAATGCGCCTCCGTGAGGTCCTTGCCGCTCACCCACTCGATGGTGATGTCATTGGCCAGCGCCTCGCGCCGCTCGCGCTTGAGCACCTTGCGTTTGCGCGAGGCGAGCCCGGCGAGAAAATCGTCGAAATGCCGGTAGCCCCGGTTGGTGAAGTGGAACTGCTGGTCCATCCGCGGCGCGAAGCCCTGCGCGAGAAACGCATCGCGGTCGACCGGTGTCAGAAACGTCGCGTGGATCGATGAACCCTCGATGCGCGCGCGCAAGCCTTCCAGTCCGTTGATCAGCGCGGGCCTGATGGTGGCGGGGTCGGCCTCCGGCGCTATCAGGAATTTTCGCGCCGTTGCCGGAGTGAACGGCACCGAGACCTGGAGCTTGGGGTAATAGGCGCCGCCGGCACGGGCATAGGCTTCCGCGAAGGCGTGATCGAAGACGTATTCGCCGCGTGAATGCGTTTTTGCGTAGGCCGGAATGGCCCCGATGGCCCGCCCGTCGGCGCTGCGTGCGACAAGATGAAGCGGGGTCCAGCCTGTTCGACCGCCAACCGAGCCGGACTCTTCGAGCGCGCTCAGAAACGCGTGGGAAATGAAGGGGTTGTCGATATCTTCCTCAGAGGTGTTCTCCGGGACTTCGCGGCGTGATTCACCTGCTTCGTGTTCTGAATCATCGCGCTCGTTGTGCCCATGTCCGATGGCGCCTGCCTGCATGGCGGGCGGGTGATAGGCTTCTGAAACTGAGTCCGGGTGCGCCGCTACATCCTTGATCTCAGGAGGCTTTGGGCCTGTATGCAGGCCTCGCGCAAGGTGATCCCAGTCCGCCGCTGCGATGTCTTTCAGCGTGGTGAGAACCTCGATGGAAGCGGGCGCTCCAAGGTCAGGATTTCCGGATGTCATCCTGACAATCTAGCGCAGATGCCGGCGTCTCCAAGGCCCCAAATGGCCTGATCGTACCCTTCAACCATTCATGCCGGGGTGAACCGCTCGAACACGATCTGGTCGACGTGCGGGGCAACCTTGTCGGCAGCCTCCTGCGAACGGATGGTCCAGCTCATCACCGGCATTCCGAGCTGCGAGCGCGCGAGATAGGGACCCGCCGAGGGCAGGTCCTTGTGGTTCCACGAAATGAAATCCGGCCGCGAGACACCAAAATGCAGGAGATTGGCCAGCGCGCGCTTCTCCTCTGCACTGAGATGATCGTATTCGCCATGGCTGTAATCGCTCTCGCCGACGATGCCGAGCGGCTGCATGACTCCAGCCTCGCGCAAGGCAACCAGCTTGGCGGGATCGAAGGATTTGAACACCAGCGGCCCGGCGTAATCGCGCGCCAGCGCCGCGACGCGGGTGGCGATCCGGCCATCGCCGTCGAAGCGGCTCTTGATTTCAACAACCAGCGGCACTCGCCCGGCAACCTGGGCGAAAAGGTCCGCCAGCGTCTCCATCCGGTCCGTGCCGACCTTGAAGGCGAGGGTGCGCAGCTGCGCGGCCGGCAGATTGTCGGTGCGGCCCGCGCCCTCGGTCAAGCGGTCGAGCAGGAAATCATGGAACACCATGGCCTCGCCATCCGCGCTCGCCTGAATGTCACATTCGATACCGTAACGCCCGGTGATGGCGGCATCGAACGCGGTCCGCGTGTTCTCGACGAGGCCGTTCTCGATCAGATGCAGGCCACGATGGGCAATCGGGCGGGCCATGAAGCCCGCCGGCAAGGGGCGAAAGGATACAGGCATAGTGGGTCTCGTTGCGGCTTCTTACTGGACTTCGAACAGGCCTTCGACTTCCACCGCGCAATCGAGCGGCAGAACCGGGACGCCAACGGTCGAGCGGGCATGTTTGCCGGCCTCACCGAGTACGGCGACCATCAGATCCGAGGCGCCGTTCATGATCTGGGGCAGGGCGGTGAAGTCCGGCGTTGCCGCAATGAAACCGCCGAGACGCAGGCAGGCCGTGATCCGGTCGAGATTGCCGAGGGCGGCCTTCGCTTGTGCGAAGAGATTGATGGCGCAGTATTGCGCGGCGATGATCCCGTCCTCCGGGCTGACGGTGCCGCCGAGTTTGCCCTTGTGGCGGTCGGCGATCTTGCCGTCCGGCCCGACGCAGATCTGGCCAGCGAGAATCAGCAGGTTGCCGGACCGGCGGAAGGGCACATAATTTGCGACCGGGGCGACCGGGGTGGGCAGGGTGATACCGAGTTCACGCAGCCGTGCTTCAATCTGTGACATGCAATTTTCCTTTTGCGATAATGGATGCGCGGAACCTAGGCCGAATGTGACGGTGGAAACAGCCCGAAAAAGCGGGAGTTCAAAGGAATTATCACGCCTCACCGACAGGGTTGGGGATGTTTTGCCGGAATCACCCGACTATGCCAGCATGATCTTCTGCCTTGGAATTGCCCGGTTGGAATGCCCAACTCAGGTCTTCCAAGGCTGCTTTGATTGCAGCATCCGGGCGCAATCCCGATGTCGTTGGCCCTGAACTCGAAAGTCCTGTCTCCCATGTCTGCTCGCTCCGGTCTTGTCGTTGATGCCCCATCTGGCCGGTTGTCCGGGCGTGCACGCCACGCATCGCGCCTTGTTCTGGCCGCCGGGCTTGCTGTTCCCGCTCTTGCCGGGCCAACCACAGCCACGCCGGGCGCGGGGGTCGAATTGCAACCGCATCGCATCGCCTATGAGGTGAGCCTTGGCCCGAGAAGCGGCGGTGCGGGGGGTGGCAATGCCTTTTCTTCGGCGCAAGGGCTGATCGCGCTCGAATTTACCGGCAATGCCTGCGATGGCTTTGCGACCAACTTCCGGCAGGCGATGACGCTCGCCGATTCGGATGGCATGATCCGCAACCTCGATTTCAAGGTCAACCTCTGGGAGGAGGGGGCTGGCAAACGCTTCCGCTTCACCGTTCACAACCAGATCAACGGCCAGACGACGCGCAACGCCGACGGCGAGGCCAGGCGCGTGCAGGACGGCTCCGTCTCGGTCGCCATGAACCGCCCGAAGGGCAAGAAAGGCGATTTTGACGGCTCGATCTCTTTTCCGTCCGCGATGATGAGCAACCTCGTGCAGGCCGCGCTCAAGGGCGAGCGCCGCTTCGACGCGCGCCTGTTCGACGGCGCGGAAGGGGGCGAGAAGATCTTCGATACCATCGCCACCATCGGTGCGAAAATCGAGGGCGAGAAGAACGCGCGTCTCGAACCGGCGATGCGCGGTGACAAGCTCGATGCCATCCCGCGCTGGCCGATTTCCATCGCCTATTACGACAATACGCCGGGGGATCGCCTGCCGGTCTACACGATGCGGAGCGTCACCTTCGCCAATGGTGTCGTCAGCGATCTCCTGTTCGAATTCGCCGATTTCAGCCTCGCCGCAAAGGCCGTGCGCTATGAGGCGTTGCCGGCCGAGCCTTGCAAGAAATAGGCTCGCACCGCACGCCCCGGAGTGTCGGTCGCCTCAGTCGAAATCCGGCCGGCCGCCAAGGCGCTGCCGTGCATCGGCCAGCATTTCCGGTGCGATGCGGCGGTTGGCAGCATAGGCGAGCAGCAGGGCTTCATCCGCCAGAAGGTGATCCAGCACCGAAACCAGAAACAGCGGTTCGCCGGCGGCTGCACGCAACGAGCCCGGTTCGATACCCGTGATCGCGAGAAAGCGGCTGATCCGCTCGACGTCTTCCGCGAGAAAGCCAAGGGCATCAATGGCCATGGCCTCGGGATCGGGGCGTTCGCGCTTGAGGGCCATGAAACCTCCGGGATCGGCAGGGGCTGGTGTCGTCGAACACTGCAAGCCTCTCTAAACCATCTTTGCCGAAGGCGGCAGCGCAAAGTACCGAAGTCAGGCTAGTTACGGATTAATTCAGGGTTCGCACCTAGGGTGATGAACGGGGACGCCTTCCGCTCGGGACGCGTCAATTCGTCATACGGGGTGTCAGGCGGCGGAGATGGGCAAGACCGTTTTGATCGTTGAGGATAACGACCTCAACATGAAGCTCTTCAACGATCTGCTTGAAGCGCATGGCTATTCGACGTTGAAATCGCGCTCGGGCCTTGAAGGATTTGAACTGGCGCGGCAGCACCGCCCGGCACTGATCCTGATGGACATCCAGCTGCCGGAAGTCTCCGGCATCGATATCATCAAGCTTCTCAAGGAAGACGAGGAGCTGCGCCGTATTCCGGTGATCGCGATCACTGCCTTCGCGATGAAGGGTGACGAGGAACGTATTCGGGAATCGGGCTGCGAGGGCTATCTCTCCAAGCCGATCTCGGTTGCTAAATTCATTGAGACTGTCCGCAGCTTCATCGGCTGAACGGGCGGACAAGGGCGAACAGGTAGTCGAAGGAACATGGTCTGATGACCGCGCGCATTCTGATCGTTGATGATGTCTTCGCCAATATCCGGCTGCTCGAAGCGCGGCTGACGGCGGAGTATTTCTCTGTGGTCACCGCGATGAGCGGGCCGCAGGCGCTCGACATCTGCGAGCGCGGCGAGTGCGATGTGGTTCTGCTCGACGTCATGATGCCGGGCATGGACGGCTATGAGGTCTGCCGCCGGCTCAAATCCGCGCCCGCGACAGCGCATCTGCCGGTGGTCATGGTCACGGCGCTCGACAGCCCGTCCGATCGACTCACCGGGCTTCAGGCGGGGGCTGATGACTTCCTCACCAAGCCGATCAACGAGCTGGCACTGCTCACGCGCGTGCGCAGTCTGGCACGCCTGAAACACCTCACCGACGAGCTGCGCGCCCGCGCGACCGGCTCGACCGGCCTCGGTCTGCCCGACCCCCTGAGCCTTGCGGCGGCGGAGGACGGGCTCAACGGCCGCGTCCTGCTGATCGAGGATCGCGTCAATGCCGCCGAGCGCATGAGCGCAGCGCTGCAGCAACACCATGTCGTCGATGTCGAGATCGATGCCAGCCACGCGGTTCGGCGGCTCACGGACGGGGGCTATGATGTCGCCATTCTCAGCCTCAACCTGACGGATGCTGATCCCCTGCGGCTGATCTCGCAAATCCGCTCCGACAACAACCTGCGCAACCTGCCGATTCTCGTGCTCACGGAAACGATCGAGGACCCCCGAATCAACCGGGTGCTGGATATGGGCGTGAACGACTATCTCGTCCGCCCTGTCGATCGCAACGAGCTGATCGCGCGCACCTCGACCCAGATCCGCAAGAAGCGGTATCAGGATCGTCTGCGCGAAAACCTCCGGGCATCGATGGAGTTGGCGATCGTCGATCCTCTGACGAAGCTGCACAATCGCCGCTTTCTCCAGACCCAGCTTGCGAGCCTCTTGGGTAACGCCAATGCCCGCGGCGCGGCGGTTTCGCTGCTCGTGCTCGACCTCGATCATTTCAAGCAGATCAATGACCGCCACGGCCATGATGCCGGCGACGATGTGCTGCGCGACTGCGCCGAGCGCTTGCGTCACGCGGTGCGCAGCATCGATATTGTTGCGCGCTTCGGGGGCGAGGAATTCGTTGTCGTCATGCCGGATACCGAGCCCTTCGCCGCGCAGCGCGTCGCCGAACGCATCCGGGCCTCGATCGAAACCGTGGCCTTCTCCGTCTCTGGCGGGACAAAGTCGGTGACGGTCACGGCCTCCATCGGCGTGGCAACGACGTCTGTCCCGGGGCAGGACGGCGATGCCCTGTTCAAGCTGGCGGACGCCGCGCTCTATGACGCCAAGCGTGACGGGCGCAACTGCGTGCGGATCGCGGCCTGAGCCCGCCCTTACGGCAAGCATCATGCCCGCTTGGCATTGCGGCGGATGAGCCTCTGACAGATCGAGCTCTTGCAGATGAGCTCTTGCCATTCGACACGACTTGCTTAGCCTTGGGCCTTGGCAGAATCACGGCCCGGAGCGCGGTGCGCCCGACCAGCTCTTCCTCGCGGGGTGCTCAGGTCCGCCGCATCTCCTGGGTCCCACGGGGTCAGGCCGGTTCAGGATCCGGGGGGTTGCCTCCTCACCGGGTTCTGGACCGGCCAACTTCCCTGCGGCAGGCCGCTCTTTCAGCAAAAGCACCGGACAAAGAAAAAGGCGCCGGAAAGCGCCTTGTTCTGACCCATTAGATCATCCTGTCAAGAAAGCGTCAGGCGATGCGCCGACAGCTCCCCAAGCAAGCTTACTTGATCTTGGTTTCCTTGAATTCGACGTGCTTGCGGGCGACGGGGTCATACTTCTTGAACGCCAGCTTTTCGGTCGCGGTGCGGGCGTTCTTCTTGGTGACGTAGAAGTAGCCGGTATCGGCGGTCGAGAGCAGCTTGATCTTGATCGTGGTGGCCTTCGCCATGGTCAATCCTCCGGCGGATGCAGGCCCGTCAGGGGCCCGTTCGCCACGTGAAACAAATC
The DNA here is from genome assembly GCA_009773635.1 of Beijerinckiaceae bacterium. GTDB lineage: Bacteria > Pseudomonadota > Alphaproteobacteria > Rhizobiales > Beijerinckiaceae > Rhabdaerophilum. Next base: position 68,833 of record WSYC01000006.1, read on the forward strand.
GCCGAGCGATTGACGCCCGGCGTGAGCGGCCCGTATCGCGAAAAGGCGGGATGAAGTCAAGGCGGAATTGTTATTTGCGCGCCTGTCGTCGGGCAAATTTATCGTTGGCTCCTGTTCCGGGGCGCCGGTTTTCATCGTTGCCGCGCCGATTTCAGCATCCGCGTCAGAACCAGCCCGGCGTAGAGCGCCATCAGCATCGCGAGCGCCACAGGCATGCCGAGTGCGCCAGCCTTGTCCATGCCATAGCCGATCGTTGGCGGGCCGACCATCAGCCCCACGGAATAGAGAAGCACGAAGGCTGCGTTGGCCGAAGCGAGGTCCGTTCCCGAAAAGCGCGCGCCGAGATGCGCGAGCCCTACGGTATAAATCGCGCCGGAGATGCCGCCGAGCAGGAACAGCAGCCCCGCGAAGGCCCAGAACCCTGGCGGGCCGAAGGGCAGGGTCATCGCCAGCAGGGCCGAGAGGGATGACAGCACCAGCAGCAGCGTGCGCCGGTTCATCCGGTCCGACAGCAGCCCGATTGGCAGCTGGAAAGCCACATTTCCGAGGGTGAACGCACTCAGAAGCAGTGTCGCCTCCTGCTCCGGGTAGCCGAGGCGCACGTTGTGAACCGGCAGCAGCATGATCACGCCGGTTTCCACCGCGCCGAAAATCAGCGCACCGAAGGTTGCGGACGGAACCAGGAATACGAAATGCGCCACTGAGCCGGAGGCCGGTTGCTCCAGCGTTGGCGCGGAGCGTCCGACCAGAGCCAGCGGCACCAGCCCCAGCGCCATCAAGCCCGCTGTCGCAAGGTACGGCAGGGCCCCACTCGTGCCGATGAGGGTCAGCAGCGCCGGCCCCACCGCAAAACCGGCATAGAGCGCGGTGGCATAAAGCCCCATCACCAGCCCGCGCTGTTTCGGGGCCGCAGCAGCGTTGATCCAGAATTCGGCCAGCGTGAAGATGATGCCGATACCGCAGCCAAGGGCAAACCGCAGCGCGGCCCAGGCCAGCACATTCGGCACGAGATAGAACAGCGCCATGCCGATGGCCGAGATTGCGAGCGCGCCTGCCAGCACGAAGGGCACGCCCATTGCCAGCGCGAACCGCGGCACCAGCGGCACTGCCAGCACCGTGCCGAACCCCGCTGCGGTTGCCGTCAGGCCGGAGAGCGTGCTCGACGTTCCCCAGCGCTCCATTTCCAGCGACAGCAGCGGATTGGATACGGAGAGGGCGATGCCAACCAGTGTCACCAGCATGATCGCGGCAACGATGACGCGTGTGTCCCCTCTCGGTTCGTCTGTTGTCATGGTGTGCTGCTGGTCATGAGGGTGATGCTTGCGGGATTTCGGGGTTACGGCGATGCAGGCACCAGTCGCCGGCGCATCCATGCTAGGATTTGCCATCGATTCGAGCTTTTCATCTTATGTCATGGCAGGCGGGCATGTCCTATCGACGACAGGTTTCCGGCTTTTTCCTCGTGGCGGCGCTGCTGACGGGGGTTGTCGGGCCGCTCATGGCCCAAACGCCGCAGAAGACGCTGTTCGGCACCCGCGATTTCGAGATGGATTGGCAGCTCGCCCCGGCGGGCAAGGTGCTGCGCGTGCGCTTTTCTGCAGCGACGAAACGCCTCCGGATCGAGGCGCTCGATGGTTCGGAGCAGGTGATGCTGCGCGATCTCGTCAAGGGTGATATCGTCATCCTGATCGCGCAGGGCCAGAAGGGTGCCTACGCGCAGACATCGCCGCCGCTGGCACCCTTCGCGCCTCAGGAGGTCGGCGGCACGCGCGAGATCGCCGGCAATCCCTGCCGCGAATTCTCGGTGCAGGGGCAGAAACTCTGCGTCACCGATGACGGCATCCCGGTTGGCGTGGACTTCGGCACCGGAAGCCTGACGGCACAAAGCCTTGTGCGGCAGGCGCAGCATCCGGCGCTGTTTCTGGTGCCGAAGGACCTTGTGCTCAAGCCTGTGCCGGGCTCCGGCGCGAATACACTGCCGAAACTGCCGTTTTAACGGTCTAGGCGATCAGCTCTCGGCGAAACTCCTTGCCGATGCGGTAGTAGAACGGCACGGGCGCGGGCGCCTCGATGCCGCCTGCCGCGAGCCGCTTTTCCAACTCGCCGAGAATGATCCGGGTGATGACCGGGAGTGGTTGCGAGATCGTCTCTTCAATCGTCAGCCAGGCGAGTTCCGTGAGTTCGGAATCCGGCCCGACGACATCGCCGATCGTATGGCGGATGGCATCGGCCTCCACGATGAAAAACCGCGTATCGAAACGCTTGGTGCGCCCCGGCGGGGTGATCGCGCGGGCGAGATAGCGGATCGGCGCGAGGTCCGGCAGGTGGCCGGTGGCAAGAAAATCGCCCCAGACACCGGATACGGCGACGGGCGTGGGTGTCGCCTGTTTCCGGCCGATCACCAGCCCGGTTTCCTCGAAGGTCTCGCGGATCGCGGCCAGTGCCAGCCGCCGGGCGCGCGACGGATTGCCGCGCGTCGTCCGGGCGATCAGCGCCGCCTCGACCTCGGGCGCAAGGCCGGAGGCGATGGGGGCTGCGGCGTCGGCGCGTTCGGCCCGCCCGCCGGGAAAGACGAACTTGTCCGGCATGAACTTGTGACCGGGGTGACGGCGCCCCATCAGCACGCGCGGAGCGGGGCCGGAGCGGTCAAGAACCAGCAACGTCGCAGCATCACGTGGGCGCATACGGCCCGCTGCGGCAGGCTTGCCGCCGGCTTCCCGCGCATGGACTGCATCCGCCTCGGCGGCCAGCGCGGCGCTGTTGGGGAATTCCGTCTTCACGGCGCGGCGGGCTCCGGCACCTTGGCCGGAATGGCGTGGATATCGCCGTCAGGATCAAAGGCGTGCATGCGCAGCGCCCATTGGTAGGCGATCAGCGCGCCCTTGACCGGCTGCATGATCGCCAGCGTCATGATGATCGTCAGTGTCGGCCAGAGCGCCATGTGCCACCACATCGGCCATTCCGCCGCGCGCTCGAAGAACAGGTTCGCTGCCACGATGATATGGCCGACGATCATGATGGTGATGTAGGGCGGCATATCATCGGCGCGGTGGCCGTCGAGCCGCTCGCCGCAGGTTTCGCAGACCGGGTTCACCTTCAGGAAGCTCCTGAACATCTTGCCCTCATTGCAGTTGGGGCAGCGGCAATGGAGGCCGCGGCCCATCGCCTGCTTCCAGTCCCGCTTCGGGAGGGTTTCGCCCTTGGGCGTCTCTGACCAGGTCTGCATGCTAATCCTCGATGATGAACCCACGGCGGTTGCGCCCCTTGCCGGGGGCAAACGCATCAGGTTTTCCGAATGTGTTTTTCCTTGGACCACGATCCTCGCGCGGCGACAAGGCGGATTTTCCGCCAAAACGGCCCTTGCCGCCGGTGACCTTGACGTAGCGGCCCTCGCTCAGCATCTCGAAGCGCAGTGCGCCCGCCATCGGCTGGGCCTCGACGAGTCGGACGTTGACCCCATCACCGAGGCGGTAGCTCTCGCCGGTGCGCGAGCCGGTCAGCGCATGGGCAGCCTCGTCATGGCGGAAGAAATCATTGCCGAGGGTGGAGGCGGGTACAAAACCATCCGCGCCGGTTTTATCGAGTTTGACGAACAGCCCGGCGCGCGTGACGCCTGCGATCCGGCCCCGGAAGCTCGCCCCGACCTGATCGGCGAGATACATCGCGATCAACCGGTCGGTGGTTTCACGCTCGGCCGCCATGGCGCGGCGTTCGGCGGCGGAAATGCGGGCGCCGATCTCGCGCATCGCGTCGAGCGTCGTCTCCGGCAGGCCGTCATAAGCGCCCTTTTGGCCCATGTTCAGCGCCTTGATCAGCCCGCGATGGACGATGAGGTCCGAATAGCGGCGGATCGGCGAGGTGAAATGCGCGTAACGGCGCAGGTTGAGGCCGAAATGGCCGATATTCTCCGGCGCATATTCGGCTTGCGCCTGTGACCGCAGGATGACCTCGTTGCAGAGCTGGACGTTTGGCGTGTCCTTCACCCGCGCGAGAATGCGGTTGAAGAGCTCCGGTCGCACCGATCCCTGCTTCGGCAGGGTGATGGCGATGGTTTCGAGGAAGGTGCGCAGCGTTTGCATCTTCTCGAGGCTGGGGTTGTCGTGGATGCGGTAGAGCAGCAGCACGCGCGCCTTTTCGAGCGTTTCAGCGGCGGCGACGTTCGAGAGCACCATGAATTCCTCGATGAGGCGGTGCGCATCGAGCCGTTCGGGCACGATGACATCGACCACGTGGCCCTGTTTGTCGAGCACGAGCTTGCGCTCGGGCAGGTCGAGATCGAGCGGCTCACGGGCATCGCGCGCGGTTTTCAGCGCCGCATAGGCATCCCACAGCGGGCGGAGGATGGGCTCCAGCAGCGGGCCGGTGGCCTCGTCCGGCCGCCCGTCGATCGCGGCCTGCGCCTGCTGGTAGGCGAGCTTTGCCGCCGAGCGCATCAGCACGCGGTGGAAGCTGTGCGAGAGCTTCTCGCCGCGCGCATTGATGACCATGCGCAAGCCGAGCGCGGCGCGGTTGACGTTCGGCTTGAGTGAACAGAGATCGTTCGAGATCCGCTCAGGCAGCATCGGCACGACTCTGTCCGGGAAATAGACCGAGTTGCCGCGCTCCAGCGCTTCATTGTCGAGCGCGGAACCGGGCCGCACGTAGGCCGCGACATCCGCGATCGCGACATGGAGGATCGCGCTCGGCGTGCACGGCGTCATCGTGGTCGCGCGCGTCGGCGGGGTCGATGGTGATGAGCGGGATGGCGCGCCAGTCCTCGCGCCCGGCGAGCGTGGCCTCGGCGGCCATATCGGCCTCGCGCAGGGCGGCGTCGGGGAAGACATTCGGGATTTCATGCGTGTGGATCGCGATCAGCGAGATCGCACGTTCGGATTTCGTCGAGCCTAGCCGCTCGCGCACGCGGCCGGATTTCAGCCCGAGGCGGGAATCGCGGCCGATTTCCACCGCGATCAGATCGCCGTCTTCGGCGTCGCCGGCTGCAACGCCGGCCGGGATGAGAATTTCCTGCCCCTTCGCCTTCTTGTCGATGGGAATGAGCCGCCCGCCGCCGCCCTTGTCGGCGCGGAACACGCCGACGGCGCGTTTGGCCTGATGCGAGAGCACCTTGATGACCTTGCCGGTATAGCTCGGGGCATCCGGCCCGTCCTCGACATCATCCTCGTCGAAGGGCTCGATGCGCACCAGCACGCGGTCATTGAGGCCCGGTACTGGCCCGGCATCGCGGCCCCGGCGCGGCGCGGACAGCAGGATCTGCGGCGGATTGCCGCGCTCGATGTCCCATTCGGCGGGCACGGCGAGAAGATCGCCGTCGCGCGTTTTTGCGATCACATCGGCGACGATCACGGACGGAAGCTGCCCGGCATGGTGCAGCCCGCCACGCTTGCGATCCACCGTGCCCTCGATCTCCAGTTCTTTCAGAACCTTCTTGAGCAGCATCTTGTTCGCGGGATTGAGCACAAAATGCCGCGCGATCTCGCGCTTGCCGACCTTGCCCTTGGACGCGGCGATAAACGCCAGAATCTCGTCCTTGGTCGGAAACGGGCGCACGCCCGGCGTTTTCGGCTTGCGGCGGGGGGCATTGGGAGGCGGGGGCGGGCGACGGATCATGGGTTCTTGTCGCATGCCAGCCCCGGCACCGGAAGGGCATGATCGCCAAAAAACACAAGGATGACTATGCGTGCAGGCGCAGCGCTATTTTGCGGCCTTTTTCGCAGCCGCCTTGGGTTTGGCGGCGGCCTTGGGTTTAGTCGCAGCCTCGGGCTTTGCCGTTGCCTTGAGCTTTGCCGTTGCCATGGGTTTAGCCGTTGCCTTGGGTTTAGCCGCTGCCTTCGCGGCTGCCTTGCTGCGTGCGCCCTTTTTCGCCGCCGGAATACCGCCTGTGGCTTCGATCCGCGCCGCGATCAGCCCCAGCGCGGCCTCAAGGGTGATGTCGTCCTTGTTGGCGGTCTTGGGGATGGTCGCGTTGACGGTCGTCCAGTTGACGTAAGCGCCGTATTTGCCGTCGCGGACGGTGATATCGCCGCCATCCGGGTGCTGGCCGACAATGCGGCCCGCCACGGCCGCGCCGCGCCCGAACCGCTTGCCGCCGCCGGCTTCTTTCGTCGCGATGAGATCGACCGCGCGGTTCATGCCGACCGTGAACACATCGTCGGTCGCTTCGAGGTTGGCGTAGGTCTTGCCGTGCTGGACGTAAGGCCCGTAGCGCCCGATGCCGGCGAGGATCGGCTCACCCGTCTCCGGGTGCTTGCCGATTTCACGCGGCAGCGCGAGGAGTTGCAACGCGGCGTCAAGATCGACGCTCCTGACCGTCTGCCCCTTTGCGAGCGAGGCGCGCCTGGGCTTCTCGCCCTCGCCAAGCTGGACGTAGGGCCCGAAGCGCCCGTCACGGACCGTGACTTCGAGCCCTGTCGCCGGGTCCTTGCCGAGCACTATGGTGCCGGAGGCGCCGCCTTCCTCGCCTTCTTCACCGGCTGGCACCGAGAGGGGCCGCGTGAACCGGCATTCCGGGTAGTTCGAGCAGCCGATGAACGGGCCGAGCTTGCCGAGCTTGAGCGAAAGCTGGCCGGACCCGCATTTCGGGCAGGCGCGCGGGTTCGAACCATCCGCCTTCTCGGGGAAGAGCATCGGGCCGAGGTGCTCGTTGAGCCCGTCGAGCACGGCGGTGGTGCGCTGTTCCTTGGCGCTCTCGATCGCGAGTTTGAAATCGGACCAGAACTCGCGCAGCACCTGCCGCCAGTCGACCTCGGCGTTGGAAATCCGGTCGAGATCGTTTTCGAGATCGGCGGTAAAATCGTATTCGACGTATTTGAGGAAGAAGCTCTCCAGAAACGCCGTGACGATGCGGCCCTTGTCTTCGGGGACGAGGCGCTTCTTCTCGATCTTGACGTATTCGCGGTCGCGCAGCACGGCCAGCGTCGCCGCATAGGTCGACGGGCGGCCGATGCCGAGCTCTTCCATGCGCTTGATCAGGCTCGCCTCGGAGTAGCGCGGCGGTGGCTCGGTGAAATGTTGCGCGATGGCCAGCGATTTCCTGGCGATCGCATCGCCGGCAGCCATCGCGGGGAGGCGGCGGTTTTCCTCGTCGTCATCGTCATCCGAGGTTTCGGTATAGAGCGTGAGGAAGCCGTCGAACTGAACCACCTGGCCTGTTGCGCGCAGGTCGAGTGTCCGGGTGCCAGCCTTCGCCGGGTTCTTGTCTTTTGACGCGGAAACGTCACGCGAACCGGAGGCCACTTCGCTTGTTTCCGCTATGATATCAACCGTCGTGCGTTCAAGCCGCGCCGATTCCATCTGCGAGGCGATGGTGCGCTTCCAGATCAGCTCGTAGAGGCGGAATTCATCGTCCGAGAGCGCGCTGCGCACGGCTTTGGGGATGCGGAACGCATCCGTCGGGCGGATACACTCATGCGCTTCCTGCGCGTTCTTCGCCTTGGTGGTATAGGCGCGCGGCACCTCGGGCAGATAGCCCTTGTCGTAGCCCTTGGCGATGAAGGCGCGGACCTGCGTCCGTGCTTCGGGCGCCATATCGACGCCATCGGTTCGCATATAGGTGATGAGACCCGTGGTCTCGCCGCCGATGTCGATGCCCTCGTACAGCTTCTGCGCGATGCGCATCGTGATTGCCGGGGCAAAGCCAAGCTTGCGCGAAGCTTCCTGCTGAAGGGTCGAGGTCGTGAACGGCGGGAAAGGATGCCGGCGGGCCGGCTTCGCTTCCACGGAGGCAACGGCAAGCCTTGCCGTCTCCAGCGCGGCCTTGAAATCCTCGGCTTCCTTGCCCGAACCGATATCGAGGCGGGTGATCTTCTTGCCGTCCGCGCCGGTGAGGCGGGCCTCGAACTCCTCGCCCTTGGGCGTCGCGAGCCTGGCGACCAGCGACCAGTATTCACGCGTCACGAACCGCTCGATCTCGCCTTCGCGGTCGCAGACGAGGCGCAGCGCGACCGATTGCACGCGCCCTGCCGAGCGGGCACCGGGCAGCTTGCGCCACAAAACCGGGGAAAGCTGGAAGCCGACGAGATAATCGAGCGCCCGGCGCGCGAGATAGGCGTCAACCAGCGCCTGATCGATCTGGCGCGGATGCGCCATCGCATAGGCCACCGCATCCTTGGTGATGGCGTTGAAGGTGACGCGCTCGATCTTCTTGTCTTTCAGGACGCGGCGGGATTTCAGCGCTTCAAGGAGATGCCACGAGATCGCTTCGCCTTCCCTGTCCGGGTCGGTCGCGAGGATGACGCTGTCGGCGTCCTTTACGGCAGCGGCGATGGTGGCCATCTGCTTCGAGCCGCGCCCGTCCAGCTCCCAGATCATCGCGAAATCGTTGTCGGGATCGACCGAGCCGTCCTTGGAGGGAAGGTCGCGCACGTGGCCATACGAGGCGATCACCTCGTAGCCGCGGCCGAGATACTTGTTGATCGTCTTGGCCTTCGAGGGCGATTCGACGATGACAACGCGATTTTCCATCACTTCCCTTTCGGCAGTCCCGCCAGCAGCAGCCTGCAAACGCGTTGAGTCCCAAGACACAAGCCCCAGGACAAAACCTGCCCGGACGCCATTTCGATGTCCGGTGTCGTCAGTCAGCCGCAATCCCGGTCGGCGCGGATAAGTGGCGAGCGGGGCGGGGTTTGTCAAATCGGGTCAAACCAGCACGCAAGGATTGTGTATACTGCATAAAATTTAGATCTTTCGAAAGTTGCTGTTTACACATTTAGGTAAGGGTTGGTTGTCGCAGTGCCTCAGGGCCTTTGAAGGAAAAGCTGGAATGTTTGGGCTTGGCTCTTTTGCCGGTGATCTCTATGCCGCGCTGAAAAAAACGAACTCCATCCTTGAGATGGGTCTTGACGGCAAGATCCTCGACGTCAACGAGAATTTCCTTGGCCTCGTCGGATATTCCCTTGATGACCTTGTCGGGCGCAATTTTTCGATGCTGGTTCCGTCGGACGAACGTGACTCGGACCAACACAAGGCGATGTGGAAGGATTTTGCCGCAGGGGTCTCGCATTTCATCGAGTGCCGCGTGGTCGCCAAGGGAGGCGACGAACTCTGGGTCTTCGGCCGTTACAATGTGGTCCTGCGCGGCAAGAAGCCGTATCGGATTTTCTTTTTCGCGACCGATGTCACGGCGGCACGGCAGGAGCGCGCCAAGAGCCAGAGCGTTCTGCAGGCTATCCGCCGTGCGCAGGCCGTGATCGAATTCACACTTGAAGGCATCGTCATCGATGCCAATGAAAATTTCCTCGATGTTCTCGGGTATTCGCTGGCGGAGATCAAGGGGCAGCATCACCGCATGTTTATCGACCCCGAGGAGGTGCGCTCCGAAGCCTATCGCGAGTTCTGGGACAAGCTGCGCGGCGGCGAGTTTCAGGCCGCCGAATACAAGCGCATCGGCAAAGGCAGCAAGGTCTGCTGGATCCAGGCGAGCTATAACCCATTGTTTGATGCCACCGGCAAGGTCATCGGCGTCATCAAGTTCGCAACCGACATTACAGATGCCAAAACCGCCCGCCTGATCCGGGCCGAGGCCCAGACCGAGGTCAACGCCGGCTTGAGGGATGTCACCACCGCCGTGACCAGCACGAACGAGCAGGCGACCAGCGCGGCCGCCGCTGCGGTTCAGGCATCGACCAACGTCAATGCCGTTGCGGCCGGCGCGTCCCAGCTATCCTCCTCGGTGACGGAGATCAACGAGCAGGTGTCAAAAGCGCTCGAGATTTCGAACGCCGCCGTGCAGCAGTCGCAGCAGGCGAGCGAAACCATCGCCAGCCTTGTCGAGGATGCCAACAAGATCAGCCGCGTCGTCGAGCTTATTTCGTCGATCGCGAGCCAGACCAACCTGCTCGCGCTCAACGCGACCATCGAGGCGGCGCGCGCCGGCGAGGCGGGACGCGGGTTTGCGGTGGTCGCCGGCGAGGTAAAGAGCTTGGCCGCCCAGACCGCACAGGCAACCGGCGAGATCAGTTCCCATATCATGACCGTTCAGGCGTCAAGCCAGATGGCGCAGGGCGCGATCGATGCGATCTCGAACACGATTTCGAGCATCAACGGCATTTCGATCAGCATTTCCGCCGCCGTTGAAGAGCAGGCCGCGGTGACGACGGACATGTCGCACAACATGCAGGAAGCCGCGAAGGGGGTCGAGATGATCACCCAGAGCATGGAAGAGGTCGCCCAGCTCACCGGGGACGCCAGCCATTCCGTGATGCAGATCGCGGAGGCGGCCAAGCGCGCCGCCTAGGCGGCGCTGCCCTGATTTTCCGGCACTCCTCTTGATTTTCAAGGGGACAGCGCCCCGGCGTGCTTGCGGGAAGGGCGGGGTTAGCCTAATCCGCTAGACTTACCATGAGCGCGCCATCGTCATTCGTCTTCCCGCATCGTCACCTCCTCGGGATCGAGGGGCTCTCGCGTCCCGATATCGAGGGTCTCCTCGATCTGGCGGAGGAAGAGGTCGCGATTTCGCGGCAGGTCGAGAAGAAGAAATCGAGCTTGCGTGGCCGCACGCAGATCAACCTCTTCTTTGAAGCCTCCACGCGCACGCAATCCTCGTTCGAGCTGGCGGGCAAGCGCCTCGGCGCGGACGTGATGAACATGTCGGTCGCCAATTCCTCCGTGAAGAAGGGCGAGACGCTGATCGATACCGCGATGACGCTCAATGCCATGCGGCCGGATATCATCATCGTCCGCCATCATGCGGCGGGCGCGGTGCATCTTCTGGCGCGCAAGGTGGATTGCTCGGTCGTCAATGCCGGGGACGGCGCGCACGAACACCCGACGCAGGCGCTGCTCGATGCGCTCACCATCCGCAACCACAAGAAGCGGATCGAGGGGCTCACGGTCGCCATCTGCGGCGATATCGCGCATTCCCGCGTCGCCCGCTCGAACATCATCTGCCTGCAGGCGCTCGGGGCCCGCGTGCGGCTCTGCGCCCCGCCGACGCTGATGCCGGCTGGCGTCGAGCGCTACGGCGTCGAGGTGTTCACGGATATGAAGAAGGCGCTTCAAGGCGTTGATATCGTGATGATGCTGCGCCTCCAGCGCGAACGGATGAACGGCTCCTTCGTGCCTAGCGTGCAGGAATACTTCCACTATTACGGGCTTGATCGCGAGAAACTCGCCTACGCCAAGGATGACGCGCTCGTCATGCACCCCGGCCCGATGAACCGGGGCGTCGAGATCGCCTCGGACGTGGCGGATGGCGCGCAGAGCCTCATCCGCGAGCAGGTGGAAATGGGCGTCGCGATCCGCATGGCGGTGCTCGAAGCGCTCGCAAGGCGGCTGCCAAATGGGTGAGGAGAGAAGTCAGGCCCATGCGTCATGGCCGGGTTTAGCCCGGCCATCCACGACTTGTCCGCTTCGTGCAGGCAAAGTCGTGGATACCCGGCACAAGGCCGGGCATGACGTCGGAACCATTTCCCGTTCGGCACTTCGTGCCGCCGGGAATGACAGGGGAGCAGGTGAAGCATGAGCATGATCGAAGCCTGGTTCGGTGATCTCCTGCTGCTGCTGATGCAGCAGCCGCTCGTGCGGTGGGGCGTGGCGCTGGCCGCCTCGCTCTGGGTCTGGCTCATCGGCGACGAGGATGCGCGCTTGCGCAAATTCTACCTCTTCGCGCCGTTCCTGATCGCGGCCTTCGTGCAGTTCGGCGATGCCGTGATCCCCGGCAGCAGCAAGATATCGCAGCTTCTCGTGGTGCAGGAGGCGGCGGGCAAGATGGCGAGCCTCATCGGCCTTGGCGCGATCGTGCTGGCCGCGATCCTCGGCTTGATGCGCGGCATCGGCTTCGCGATCGGCGTCGCGGTCCTGCTTTGTGCCTATTTCGTCGAGGGCTTTGGCGCCAAGGGCGGCGAGGGTGGCTTCCCCGCGCAGGCCTTTGGCCAGCTGCTGATGCTGCTCCCCACCGTTCTCGTGGTGCTGCTGACCGCCTATGGCATCGGCGCTTCCTTCCGCCGTTTCAAAGAGCAGCGTCGTCCTTATGAGTGAACACCGTCCCGTCCTGCTGACAAACGCGCGGCTGCTCGATCCGGTCACCGGACGCGAGGGGCCGGGCGGCGTATTGGTCGCCGGCGGGGTGATCCGCGATTTCGGGCATGATGTTGTCGCCGGTTCGGTGGCGGATGCCGAGATGGTCGATTGCGGCGGCAACCTCGTCGTGCCGGGGCTTGTTGATCTCCGCGCCTTCATTGGCGAGCCGGGCGAGGAATACCGCGAGACGCTGCGTTCGGCCTCCGAAGCGGCGGCGGCGGGCGGCGTGACGACCGTTGTCGCCCAGCCGAACACCTCGCCGGTGATCGATGATCCGGCAGTGGTGGATTTCGTGCTGCGCCGCGCACGTGATACCTCGATCGTCAATATCCGCGTTGCCGCCGCGCTCACCAAGGGCTGCCGTGGGCAGGAAATGAGCGAGATCGGCCTTTTGAAGGAGGCCGGTGCCGTTGCCGTCACCGATGGCGACCGCCCCGTTACCAACGCGCAGGTGATGCGCCGCGCGCTGATGTATGCCCGCGTGTTCGACATGCCGGTGATCCACCACGTCGAGGACCCCAACCTCGTCGGCGAAGGCGTGATGAACGAGGGCGAGTTCGCAACACGCCTCGGGTTGCCCGGCATTCCGCGTGCGGCCGAAACCATCATGCTCGAACGCGATATCCGCCTCGTTGAACTCACCGGCGGGCGCTATCACGCCGCGATGATCTCCTGCCGCGAAAGCCTCGATGTCATCCGCCGCGCCAAGCATGCCGGCCTGCCGGTGACGGCGGGGGTTTCGATCAACCATCTCACCTTGAACGAGATGGATATCGGCAGCTACCGCACGTTCCTCAAGCTCAATCCGCCGCTGCGGAACGAGGAAGACCGTCTCGCGATGGTCGAGGCCGTCGCCGAGGGGCTGATCGACGTCATCGTCTCTGATCACAATCCGCAGGATGTGGAAACCAAGCGGCTCACCTTCGCCGAATGCGCGCCGGGCGCGATCGGGCTCGAAACCATGCTCTCCGCCGGCCTCAGACTGGTGGAAGCGGGGCAGATCAGCCTGCCGCGCCTGCTCGAAGCCATGTCCGGGACACCGGCGAAGCTCGCCGGTCTCGACGCGGGCCGCATGGCGAAGGGCGCGCCGGCGGACCTGATCGCGCTCGATCCCGAGATGCCCTGGGTGGTTGATGCCGCAGCGCTCAAGTCGCGCTGCAAGAACACGCCCTTCGATGAAGCCCGCCTCTCCGGCAAGGTGACGATGACGATGGTTGCGGGACGCATTGTCCACACGTATCGTTGAGGAAAATCGGGTCGTCGAAGACAATCTGAAGCACGCGTTGGGGGAACCATGGCGGAAATTGCCTCATTTGGCTGGCTGAACGCCGCGATTGCCCTGCTCTTCGGCTATCTCTGCGGCTCGATCCCCTTCGGGCTGATCCTGACACGGCTTGCGGGCACCCAGGATATCCGCACCATCGGTTCGCAGAGCATCGGCGCGACCAACGTGCTCAGAACCGGGCGCAAGGACCTTGCCGCCGGCACGCTGTTGCTCGACGCGCTCAAGGGGACAGTTGCGGTGCTGATCGCGCTGAAATGGGGGCAGATGGCCGGCATCCTCGCGGGGCTCGGCGCGTTCCTTGGACATCTCTATCCAGTCTGGCTGAAATTCGAGGGCGGCAAGGGGGTCGCGACCTTCATCGGCGTTCTCATCGCGCTGTGGTGGCCGGGCGTGGTGCTCTTCGGCGCGATCTGGCTCGGCATCGCGTATCTGACGCGCTATTCGTCGCTGGCGGCGCTGGTGGCCTCGCTGCTTGTGGCGGTGACACGCATCGGGCTCGATATCGGCAGCGCAATCCAGAACGGGCTTGGCGGGTTTATCGTGGTGATGGTTGCGCTGCTGTGGTGGAAGCATCAGGCGAACATCAAGCGGCTCATTCTGGGCACCGAAGGCAAGATCGGCGAGAAGGGATGAGGGCGCCGCGCGCGATGGCGGGGCGGGCAGCGGGCATCCAGCTGAGCGATCAGCAGCGGCTCGACTGGCTCCGGCTCTCCCGCGCGGAAGGCATCGGCCCGCGCACCTTTCAGGGACTGATCAACCGCTTCGGCGGCGCGGCTTCGGCGCTCGAAAACCTGCCGTTGCTCGCGAAATCGCGCGGGCGGCACGTACGTATTCCCTCAGTGGCAGAAATCGAAACCGAGATGCGGCAGGCCGAACGCTTCGGTGTTCGCCTGCTGGCGTCCGGCGAGGCGGATTATCCGGCGCGGCTGCTTGAAATTGACGGGCCGCCGCCGATCCTTGGTGTCCGTGGCAATCCTGATCTCTTGCATGCGCGGGCTGTCGCCATTGTCGGTGCGCGCAATGCCTCGGCCTCGGGGCGCAAAATGGCGGCGCGGCTGGCGGCGGGGCTGGCGGAGGCCGGGTATGTCGTGGTTTCCGGCCTCGCGCGCGGCATCGATACCGATGCGCATCGCGCCAGCCTCGATCGCGGCACGGTCGCGGTGCTGGCGGGGGGGCTCGACCGGCCGTATCCGCCGGAGAATGAGGCACTTTACGCCGAGATCGCCGAGAAGGGGGCGGCGATCTCCGAGATGCCGCTCGGACTTTCCCCGCGCGGGCGTGATTTTCCGCGCCGAAACCGGCTGATTTCCGGGCTTTCGCTCGGTGTCGTCGTCGTTGAGGCTGCGCGGCGCTCGGGCTCTCTCATCACGGCGCGCATGGCGGGCGAGCAGGGCCGGGAGGTGTTCGCCATTCCCGGCTCACCCCTTGATCCGCGCTGCGAAGGGACGAACGACCTGCTGCGCGAGGGGGCGTCCATCGTCACCGGCGTGGAGGATATTCTTGGCGTGCTCGCGCCGCTTGCGGGCGAGATCGAGCGCGCGCCGATGCTCTTCCGTGAGAAGCCGGCGGTGGAAAGCGACGCTCTGTTCGAGGAATGGGATGCGGCATCCGGGCAGGCCGAGGGGGCACTTTCCAGCTATGCGAGCGAAGATGAAGAGCCACCGGGTGACACTCTCGCGCCAGAACTACGGCTTCTGGCGCTGATGGCGGTGGACCCGGTCGAGATCGATCTGCTGGCACGGATGAGCGGGCTGCCGGCACGGGCTGTGCAGGAGGCCTTGATCGAACTCGAGATCACCGGCGCGATCACCCGCCACCCTGGCAATCGGGTGGCGCGGGCTATCAGCTAGAGTATCCGCCCGCCAAGTGGGTACCGGTTGGCGGAAAAAGCGGATGTGGATGCTCCGGATTTCACGTCAACAGTGCAAGGAGCAGTGGCAGCGTCAGCATGGACAGCAGCGTCTGCCCGGTCGTGATCGCGGCCATCAGCGGCGCGTCGCCCCCCATTTTCCGGGCCAGCAGATACGAGGCGCTCGCCGTCGGCACACCGAGACAGACGATGGCGATCACCAGCCCATTGCCCGAGAGCCCCACAGCGTGCGCCAGCGCATAGCCGATCAACGGGGTGACAATGAGCCGCAGCAGGATGCCGAAGAGAAGCGCCGGGCTTGGGCGTTGCAGATCCCGGATGTTGAGCCCGGCCCCGACGAGCATCAAACCGGAGCCCAGCGCACAGTTGCCGACAATATCGAGCGCCATGCCGAGGGAGCGCGGAACCGGTGGTGCAAGAACGTTCAATGCCAGCCCGGCAAGCGTGCCGAGGATGAACGGATTGGTCGCCAGCCCACGCACCAGTGAACCCCCGCCGGTGCCGTGTTTCCTCAGAATGAGAACGGACAGCACATTGAGGAGCGGGATCAGCGCCGCAATTGCCACCGCGGCGAGCGTGACGCCATCGTTCCCGAACAGGTTCGCGGACACCGCCAGCGCGATGAAGGCATTCCAGCGCAGCACCCCCTGGAAAATCGACGTGAAACCCGGCGGTGTCGTCCGAAAGAGCCGTTCGATCAGGGGACGAAAGGCGACCAGAAGCGCGCTCAGGATGGCGATGGTGCCGACCAGCGCGAAGGCCAGCTTGCCGAAGGGCACGGTTCCGAGCTTGGCATGGAGAAGGGTCTTCGCCACGAGAACCGGCACCAGAACATAGTAGGAAATGGTCTCGAAGCCTTGCCAGCTCGCCTCGTTGGGCAGAAGTGTCTGACGGAGCGCCCAGCCCAGCGCGATGACGAGAAAAACGGAAAGCAGGGAGTCGATGATCACGCCGGGCACCTGACAGAAAGGAAGCACGACCCTAGCAAGGTCCGGCAGCACCTGTCGCATGAATTCGCGTGATCGGAGCGGCGCGGTGCATGAATGGATGCTGCCGACCCACACAGGGCATCATCATCTTTACGATGACTGGAAACTATCTTGGCCGTTCAGCGTTGATTTATGTGAGTGCCTATACAACATTTGACGAATGTTTCGCAGGTGCGGCAACACCGCCCCGGAAATCGGCCAGAGTGTCTGGTCCGGCTCATGGAGGGCCTCGATATGAAAAAGCTTGATGGCAAGAAGGCCTGTGGATTGACGTTCGGGTTTGCGCTGGCGCTCGCTGCCTTGAGCCCGGCACCGGCGATGGCGAGCCCCTTCGGCGCTATCGCGGAAATCAATGGCCAGTCGGCCCTGCCGCTGGTCGATGTCCAGGCGCGCCGCGTGCGCCCTGCCGGTCGTCCCGTTGCTCGCAATCGCGGGCGCAATGGTGCCGCCGTCGCAGGCGCGTTGATCGGGGCTGCGATCATTGGCGGTGCGATCATCGCGAATTCGAACCAGCGCCGCCGCGTTTATGTCGACGATGGCTATTACGATGGCGGCGATCCGTACTACGGCGCGCCGACAGGCTACGCCGTGCCGTCCCCCTATTATGGCGGGGGCTATTACCAGCAGCCGCAGCCGGTCTATCGCCAGCCGCGGTCGTATTACCAGCCGCACGTGCGACAGCCCTATTATGGCGGCCAGCAACCCGGCGCGATCATCGCGACCCCGGACAAGGAAACGCCCTATACCTACGCACCAAGTCCCAACTATCAGAAATATGATGGTTACTCTGGCAGGAGGGTCCGTGACCCTGCCGGCGGTGGTGTCATGCGCTGATCTGGCGCGGGTTCAGGGGCGCTGATCCGTTGACGCCAATTGGCGGAACCTGTCCAGCACGCCCTGAAGAATGAACGCAGCGGCGGTGGCATCGATCACCGCCGCTCTTTTTTTGCGCGACAGATCAACCGAGATCAGCGCCCGCTCGGCGGCGACCGTTGAAAGCCGCTCGTCCCAGAACAGGATGGGGATCGGCCTGAGGGTCGCAATATTGCGGGCATAGGTGCGGGTCGACTGCACGCGCGGGCCGGCGGTGCCGTCCATGTTGAGCGGCAGGCCCATCACCAGCGCCCCGACATCGAACTGATCGATCACAGCGAAGAGATCGACCGCATCCTCTCGGAATTTGCGCCGGGTGAGGGTTTTCAGTGGCGTCGCGATCGAGCATTCAACATCGGACAGCGCGAGGCCGACGGTTTTCTCACCAAGATCAAGGCCGAGCAGGCGCTGCCCGCGCCGGATCATGCCCGGCAGGTCTTCGACCCGAAGATCGGGGTTGCGGGTGGGCGACGGGGAGGGGATGTCGGACAGGGCGGTCTCCAGCTCAGGTTCCCTGCGTGCGACTGTTTATGCTGCGCCGCAAAAAAAGTATTAGGTCATCTGCCTCTGGGCTAATAAACCCCTTTGATCGACAGTGATAGTCAGGAGAAGCACATGCAGATTACCTGGTTCGGCCATTCGGCCTTTGCCCTCGAGAGCGCGGACCGCCGTGTGCTGGTCGATCCGTTCCTGACACACAACCCGGTGTTCGAAGCACAGGGCGTGGGCACCTTCGAGGAGAAGTTTGCCGCCGCCATCAAGGGCACAACGGACATCGTTATCACCCACGGGCATATGGACCATATCGGCGATACCTTGGCGATTGCCCGCGAAACCGGTGCCACCGTGTTCTGCAACTGGGATCTCGGCCAGTGGCTTGGCGCGAAGTGGGAGGCCATGAACACCGGCAAGCCGCTC
The DNA here is from genome assembly GCA_009773635.1 of Beijerinckiaceae bacterium. Lineage (GTDB taxonomy): Bacteria > Pseudomonadota > Alphaproteobacteria > Rhizobiales > Beijerinckiaceae > Rhabdaerophilum. The sequence continues at coordinate 86,783 of WSYC01000006.1, forward strand.
GCGATCGAGACGATGAATGCCGGCGGCCGCGTCGAGCATAACGGCGTCTCGATCCGCCTTGTGCGCGCGGACCATTCCTCGGGCGTGTGGGAGAACGGCATTTTCCAGACGCTGGGCTCGGCGAATGGCGCCATTATTTCCGTTCCCGGCGCGCCGGTGATCTATCACATGGGCGATACCGATATTTTCGCCGGCATGGGCCTCATCGAGGAATTGCACAAGCCCGATATCGTGATCGTGCCGATCGGCGATCGCTTCACGATGGGCCCCTCGACGGCGGCGCTCGCGGTGCGGCGGTTTTTCCCGCGCTCCAAGGCGGTGATCCCCTGCCATTTCGGCACCTTCGGAGCGCTCTCCGGCACGGTCGAGGAGTTCAAGCGCGAGCTGGGTCCGCTCGGCACGCATCTGCTGGAGCCGCAAGTGCATGTGCCGGTGATGTTCTCGATCGGTTAGGGCATAAAAAACCGGGCGTTGCCGCCGATGTCAGGTTTGCTCTTAGGCCTCGCGTTCTGTTAAGAGCGCGGGAGCCTTGCCGTTTGGAGATTCACGCCATGTCCGTTGATGCCGCCACTGTCCGCCGGATTGCCCGGTTGTCCCGGATCGCGCTGCCGGAGGCCGATGTTGCGGGGATGCAGGGCGAGATCAACGCCATTCTCGGCTTTGTCGAGCAACTCGGCGAGGTGAATGTCGATGGCGTCGAGCCGATGACCTCGGTGACACCGATGGCGCTGAAAATGCGCGAGGATATCGTGACGGACGGCGAGAAGGCCGGCCTTGTCACCGCCAATGCCCCGCAAAGCGAAGACAATTATTTCCTGGTGCCGAAGGTGGTCGAATGAACGCTTGAGCGATCGTTCGACCATCCCGGAAGGCGCGAAGCGGCTGTCCGGGATCCATCAAGTTTCATGAAAACGATACCCGAGCATTCGCATGACCGACCTGACCTCGCTGACCCTGACTGAAGCCCGCAAGGGGCTTGTCGACAAGACCTTCACGTCGGTGGACCTGACCAAGGCTCATCTTGCCGCCATGGAAGCCGCGCGGCCGCTGAACGCCTATGTGCTGGAAACGCCGGAAAAGGCGCTCGCCATGGCCGCCGCCTCCGATGCGCGCCGCACCAAGGGCGAGGCCGGGCGGCTTGAAGGCATTCCGCTCGGGATCAAGGACCTCTTCGCCACCGAAGGCACGCGCACGACTGCTTCTTCCAATATTCTCGGCAATTTCATTCCGAAATACGAATCGACGGTCACGAGCCAGCTCTGGCGCGATGGCGCGGTGATGCTCGGCAAGCTCAACAACGACGAGTTTGCGATGGGGTCCTCCAACGAAACCAGCGCCTTCGGGCCGGTGGTGAACCCGCATCTGCCCGCGAACTGGGATGAGGGCAAGGCCAGGGCTGCGCTCGGCGGCGACAAGAAGGGCCTGTTGGTGCCCGGAGGCTCCTCGGGCGGCTCGTCCGCTGCCGTTGCCGCCAATCTCTGCCTTGGCGCGACCGCGACCGACACCGGCGGCTCGATCCGCCAGCCGGCGGCCTTCACCGGCACGGTCGGCATCAAGCCGACCTACGGGCGTTGCTCGCGCTGGGGGATTGTCGCGTTTGCCTCCTCGCTCGATCAGGCCGGGCCGATCGCCAAGACGGTGAGGGATTGCGCCGCACTGATGACCTCGATGGCCGGGCATGACGCGAAGGATTCCACCTCGGTCGATATCGCGGTGCCGGATTTCGAGGCTGCCGTGGGCAAATCCGTCGCCGGCAAGACGATCGGCATCCCGCGCGAATACCGCGTCGAGGGCATGCCGGCGGAAATCGAGGCGCTGTGGAAAAAGGGCGCGGAGATGCTGCGCGCGGCGGGCGCGAAGGTTGTCGATATCTCGCTGCCACACACGAAATACGCGCTGCCGGCGTATTATATCGTCGCGCCGGCGGAAGCTTCCTCCAACCTCGCGCGCTACGACGGCGTGCGTTACGGTGTGCGCGTGCCGGGCAAGGATATCGCCGATCTCTATGAGAAAACCCGCGCCGCCGGCTTCGGCCGTGAGGTCAAGCGCCGCATCATGATCGGCACCTACGTGCTTTCGGCGGGCTATTACGACGCCTATTACCTGCGCGCGCAGAAAATCCGCACGCTGATCAAGCGCGACTTCGAACTCGCTTACGCTGCTGGCGTCGATGCCATCCTGACGCCGGCCACGCCCTCTGCCGCCTTCGGCATCGCCGAAATGGCGGATGCGGACCCGGTGCAGATGTATCTGAATGACGTTTTCACCGTCACGGTCAACATGGCGGGCCTGCCGGGCCTCGCGCTGCCGGGCGGCACCGATGAGCGCGGCCTGCCACTCGGGCTTCAGCTCATCGGCCGCCCGTTCGACGAGGAGACGCTGTTCTCGCTTGGCAGCGTGATCGAGGATCAGGTCGGGCGGATTACGGCCAAGCGCTGGTGGTGAGGCCTCACCGCCTTGGACTTGCAGGGGCACAGTGTGCCTTGGACTTGCAGGATCACCGGTAAAGCGTGATCGTGGTGCTCAGAAAGCCCCATTTTGCTGAACCGTCGAAGCGGTGCTGACCGGCGCGATTGAGAACCAGCGCCTCCTCGCTGCCCTTGTAGAGCGCCAGCCGTCCGTCCGCATAGCGCCAGGTTGTCACTCCCGCGAGTATGGAGCCCGCATTGCAGGCGGAAGCGGCGTTGCCTTGCGTTGAGGTTGCATCGCCGTAAAGCGCGATGGTGCAACCAGTCCCGGTTGATGAGGAGCGGGAGGTCCATGTTCCGGGTCGTCTGGATGGAGCGGCCATCGGCGCTGACGTTCGTTTTCTCGCTGACGGTGGTGTGCTGGATCGGTGCCGGTGCCGTGGCACGGTTCGTGGCCGGAAGCGGCGGCGCGACGAGGGCGGTGCTCAGTGGCTCGCGCTCGGTGCAGGCGGCAAGCGCGGCTGCGGATATCGCGGTGGCGATAAAGATTCTGATTTTCATGTTTTTCGATCCCCCGATGTCGAAATCCCATATCTCCGGCTTTTCGCCGTGTTGGAATTTACATGCATTTTCGAGGTTATCGGCCAAGGATGCCTGTGTCTACAGCATCTTGCACACGATGCATTGTGCGCTTTGCCAATACTCCCTGCCTTCACGCGAGCGATTGACAGCGTTTCAAACAGGGGGGCGCGAGCCTAGAAAAGGCCCGGTTTCCCGGGCCTTTTTCATGTCTCGTGTCACTCGCCCGTCAGGGCCTGTTTGGCTTTCGCCCACCAGCCCGAGCGCTTGGGGCGGCTGGGGTCTTCGACTTCAGGCTCGACAACGACAGGCGCGGGCTTGGGCGCAGCGACCGGCGGGGCCGCCTTCACTTCCGGAGCGGGTGCTTTCGCTTCCGGCGCGGAGGCTCCGGCGATTGCCTCGGCTTCGACAACGGGAGCCGCCGCAACCTTCTTTGCGCGGCTGCGCGGAGCCTTCGCCGGTTTTTCAGCGGGTTCAGCCGCGACAACGGCAACGGCAGCAGGGGCCTCCTCGACGGTTTCGGCATCAGCCTTCTTGGCACGGCTGCGGCGCGGCTTTTTGGCCGGGGTGTCAGCTGCGTCGGCGGCAGGCGCTTCCGCAACGGCCGGCTCGGTGCTGGCATCGGCCATCACGGTGGTGGAGTCGGCGTCCTCGGCCTGAGTGTCCTCCCGCTCGCCCTCGGTGCGCTCCTCGCCCGGGCGACCATCACGGTCGCGCCGGTTGCGGCGACCACCACGGCGGCGGCGGCGGCGTTTGCGCTCGGCATCGCCGGGCTGGCCTTCACGCGGTTCCCCGTTCTCGTCGCCCTCGGCGTCGTCATCGCCATCTGAGGCGGACTCGGCATCGGTTTCCGTGCCATTGCCTTCGGCGCGCGGCGCGCCCGGCTCGCGAGCACCGTCCCGGTCACGACCACCGCGACGACGGCGGCGGCGGCGCTTCTTGCGCTCCTCGCTGCCCTCGGCGGTGCTTTCGGCCGAAGTCTCGGCCTCGTCATCCTCGGCCGTTTCCTCGACCTCCTCGTCCATCTCGATGTCTTCGGGGTGGACAGCGCGCGAAACCGGCCCGTTGCGCGGCGGCGCAATTCTTTCGCCAGCATGGCGCTCGCTGGCCGGGGCGGCTTCACCCTCCACAGCCTGCGCGATCATGCGCGGCTGGACAGGTTCGCCCCGCTCGACGACGAAATGCTGGCCGGGCGCAAGGGTCGCTTCTGCGATCACCGTCACGGTGACACCAAAGCGGGCTTCGAGCGCCGTGAGGCTCTCGCGCTTCTGGTTGAGGATGTAGAAGGCTGTCTCCAGCCGGGTGCGCAGCGTGATGTCATGCGTTGCGGAGCGCAGGAGCTGGTCTTCCAGCGCGCGCAGCACATGGAGCGCGAGGCTCGGCGTCGAGCGCAAGAGGCCCGTGCCGGCGCAATGCGGGCAGGGGACGGAGGAACTCTCCAGCACACCGGTGCGGATACGCTGGCGCGACATTTCCAAGAGGCCGAAATGCGAGATGCGGCCCACCTGGATACGGGCGCGATCGTTTTTCAGGCACTCGTTGACCTTGCGCTCGACCGCCTTGTTGTTGCGGTTCTCCTCCATGTCGATGAAGTCGATCACGACAAGGCCGGCAAGATCGCGCAGGCGGAGCTGGCGGGCCACCTCTTCGGCGGCCTCCAGGTTGGTCTTCAGCGCAGTGTCCTCGATGTTGTGCTCACGGGTCGAGCGACCCGAGTTCACGTCGATCGCGACCAGCGCCTCGGTCTGGTTCATGACGATGTAGCCGCCGGATTTCAGCGTCACGATGTTCGAGAACATCGCGTCAAGCTGGCTCTCGACGCCGAAGCGCGAGAAGATCGGCGTCGCGTCGCGGTAGGGCTGCACGGCCTTCGCATGGCTCGGCATGAGCATGCGCATGAAGTCTTTCGCCTCGCGATAGCCTTCCTCGCCGGCGACCTGGATTTCCTCGATATCCTTGGAATAAAGGTCGCGGATCGCACGCTTGATCAGCGAGCCTTCCTCGTAGACGAGTGCGGGGGCGGTGGATTCCAGCGTCAGCGAACGGACGCTCTCCCACAGGCGCATCAGGTATTCGAAGTCGCGCTTGATCTCGACCTTGGTGCGCGAGGCTCCGGCGGTGCGCAGGATGACGCCCATGCCATCCGGCACCTCGAGTTCCGAGGCCATCGATTTCAGGCGCTTGCGATCCACCGTATTGGTGATCTTGCGGGAAATCCCGCCGCCTCGTGCTGTGTTCGGCATCAGCACCGAATAGCGGCCGGCGAGGCTGAGATAGGTCGTCAGCGCCGCGCCCTTGGTGCCGCGCTCTTCCTTGACCACCTGCACCAAGAGGATCTGCCGGCGCTTGATGACTTCCTGGATCTTGTACTGCTTGCGCGAGCGATGCTGCGAGCGCATCGGCACTTCTTCCATGGCATCGCCGCCGCCGCCGACCTCGTTGACGGCATCGCCGCCGTTCTGGCCGTCTTCCTGGCCGTTCTCGTCCTTGGCGGGCTCGATCTGTTCAACGGTGCTCGAGACATCCTCGGACGAGGCATCTTCTTCAGCCGCAGTTTCGACGATCTCACGTGCTTCGGCCTGCAGCGCCTCGTCATCGGGCGTGCCCGAATCATCCGTCACGGGTTGGGAGGCGACCTGATCGCCCCGGCCGCCGCGCGTGCGCTTCGGCTTGGCGGAACGGGACGAGCCCCCCGAACGGGATGAGCGCGACCGGCGGCCATCCTCGTCCTCGGCATCCTCGTCACGCGCGGCTTCGGCCTCTTCAGCCAGCAGCGCCATGCGATCCGCTGTCGGGATCTGGTAGTAATCCGGGTGGATTTCGCTGAAGGCAAGGAACCCGTGGCGGTTGCCGCCGAAATCGACGAAGGCCGCCTGAAGCGACGGTTCGACGCGGGTTACTTTCGCCAGATAGATATTGCCGCGAAGGGGGCGCCGGTTGGCGGATTCGAAATCGAACTCCTCAACCCGGTTGCCGCGTATCACCACGACCCGGGTCTCTTCCGGGTGCGCGGCGTCGATAAGCATCTTTGTTGTCATTGCAATCTCTTGATGGGGGGCGGGCTGTTCCCTTCGCCCCGGACGCGACAACCGCGCGCCAAAGGACGGCCCGGCCCACCATGATGCCGGTAAACGACATCAGCGAGCGACGGACGGAACAGCGATAACTCTGGAAAGGAGGCAGGACCGTCAGCCGACAGGCGGCAGTCCGGTCCGGCCAAGCGGAAAACGGCGACATCGAACGGAGGGGGCGGTTTGCGGCAGCGCCAATGTCGGGCGTGCGGTCCCCGAAGCCGGTGAAGGCCTGGGAGAAAGACGTCACGTCCGACATCATCGTTGCTGGCATCAAGGCCATCCTCGCTCGAAAAGACACGCAAGATGCGCGTCACGGGGACTCCGGCTCGGAGAAGCGAAATTGCCACGAAGGAAAGGACCTTGCTGGCAAAGGCTCCCGGCGGAGTTTCCCGCATCCTGATACCGGGGCTGCGGAACCTGCGCTCTCCTTCGAGGAGGGATCGGTCCAACGAAAACTTGCCCCGGCGCAGAATGCACCGTAGACCCCGTTTAAGGTTGAGGGTCAGCTTTTGCAAGCGGAACAACGGCTTTGACGCGAAGATCGGTTCAGCAAATTTTGTCTTTCCGAAATACCGGATGGAGCGGGCAGGGCCTTCGCTCTTTGAGCATCGCCTTGATTGTCCTTGTTTTTGGTCTTGGAGCGGCTGCCCTGCGAGCGCAGGAGCCCACAAGCCCTGCTGGACCGGCGGCATCCGGGGGCAAGATCGTTGCGGGGCCCGACTCGCTGGTCATCGGGCGGGCGCTGCATCTCGTCGAGGATCAGGGCGCGGAAGGTGCCGGACTGGTCATCGATCTGACGCAGGAGGTCAGGACCCGCGTCGAGGCGCTCGCAAGCCCCGCACGTCTCGTGATCGACCTCGATGGTGTTGCCTTCGCACCGGGCACCCAGACCGCCTCCACCAAGGGCATGGGGCCGGTCAGCGCCTGGCGGGCAGGGCTGTTCATGCTCGGCCAATCCCGGATCGTGCTGGAGCTGGCGCGCCCGGCGCTGGTGGAGCGGGTGGATTTTGTCCGGCAGGCGGGGGCTGTCCGGCTCGTCATCCAGATCAAGGCGGCACCGCAGGCAAAATTCGACGAGCAGGCGAAGGCGGATCAGGCCCGGCGTCTTGCCACCCGGCAGCCGGAGGTGGCAGTTCAGCCTGGCCGTAAACCCGGTGCGAAGCCGCTGCTGGTGCTCGATCCTGGCCATGGCGGGATCGACCCCGGTGCCTCCGGCCCCAAGGGCGAGGCCGAAAAAGACCTCGTGCTGGCGCTCGGCAAGGCCCTGCGCAAGGCGATCGAGTCCGACGGGCGCATCGAGGTGCAGATGACGCGCGAGGATGATCGCTTCATTCCGCTGGGCGAACGGGTCGCCTTTGCGCGATCACGCGGGGCGGCGCTGTTTGTTTCGCTCCATGCCGATTCGCTGTTTGGCGAAGGCGATGTTCGTGGCGCGTCGGTCTACACCATGTCTGACCGCGCCTCCGACGCCGATGCGGCGCGGGCGGCGGAGAAGGAAAATCGCGCCGATCTGGCCGCCGGTCTTGATGCCAGCGAGGACAAGCGCGAAGGCGTGGACGATATCCTCTTCGATCTAGCACGCCGCGAAACCCGGCTTTTCAGCCAGCTTGTGGCACGCCACGCCGCCTCTGCGCTCCAGAAGGGCGCGCGCCTGCACAAAACTCCGCTGCGCAGCGCCGGATTTCGCGTGTTGCGCGCGCCGGACATGCCATCGATTCTCGTCGAACTCGGGTATCTCTCGAATGCGGAGGATATCGCGGTGCTGATGGGCGAATCATCGCGTGACAGGCTCGCAGCGGACCTTGGTGAGGCGCTGGTGCGGTTTGTCATCTCGGGGCGGGATGCGATCTCGACAAAAACCGTCGAATAGCCGTTCAACGGGCGGCTCATGCCGTTTTTCAGCCACGGTTTAGGCTTTTCTGAAGTCTGGGGTTTGTGGTGGCCGCCGCCTTCTGGTATTCGGCGCGACTGGTCTGGTTAAGGATAGCAGCATGCGGATGATCGCGCGTTTCTTCGCGTTTCTGTTTGGAACGGCCACCCTGGTCGGGCTGCTTGGTGCTGCTGTTGCTGGCTATGTCATCTGGCACTACTCGCAGGATCTGCCCGATCACGCCCAGCTTGCGAAATACGAGCCGCCGGTGACGACGCGCGTCCATGCGGCGGATGGCACGCTGCTGGCCGAATATGCCCGCGAGCGCCGCCTCTATCTGCCGATCCAGGCGATGCCGAAGCTGCTGATCGCGGCCTACCTCTCGGCGGAAGACAAGAATTTCTACAAGCATGGCGGTGTCGATCCGGAAGGCATCGCGCGCGCCATCCTGCGCGGCCGCTCGTCGGGTGGCCGCCAGCAGGGCGCCTCGACGATCACGCAGCAGGTGGCGAAGAACTTCTTCCTCTCGCCCGAGCAGACCATGGACCGGAAATTGCGCGAGGCGCTGCTCGCCTTCCGGCTGGAGGCGACCTTCTCGAAGGACAAGATCCTCGAACTCTATCTCAACCAGATCTATCTCGGCTTCGGCAACTATGGCGTCGCGGCGGCAGCGCTCAATTATTACGGCAAATCCGTCCACGAACTGACGATTGCGGAAGCGGCCTATCTTGCCGCCTTGCCCAAGGCGCCCTCGACCTATCATCCGATCACCAACCGTGACGCTGCGGTCGGACGCCGCAACTACGTCATCGATCGCATGGTCGATAACGGCTACATCACCAAGGAAGACGGCGTGGCCGCCCGCGCCGAGCCGCTGGTGGTGATTTTCCGCCAGCTGTCGCCGAATTCCTACGCCGCCGGCTTCTTCGCCGAGGAAGTGCGCCGCGATCTTGCCGAGCGCTATGGCTCGAAAAAGCTCTACGAAGGCGGGCTCTCCGTCCGCTCGACGCTGGATCCGAAGTTGCAGATTTATGCCCGCAAGGCGCTTTCCGACGGCCTCGTGCGCTACGATGAGGCGCGCGGCTGGCGTGGCTCGACGGAGCGCATCCTGTCGACCGGGGATTGGGGCCTGCTGCTTGCCGAGGTGCCGACGCTGACCGATATCGACCCCTGGCGGCTGGCGGTCGTGCTCTCGGCCGATGATACACAGGCGCAGATCGGGCTCCAGCCGGCCAAGCTCGGCGGTGGGCAGATCGATCGCAAGCGCGAGACCGGCGTTATCATGGCCGATGGTATGCGCTGGACCGGCAAGCGGCCGCGCGCGGCGCTGAACCCCGGGGATGTCATCTATGTCGAACCGATCGACGGCAAGCCGGGCCAGTTCCGCCTGCGGCAGGTGCCGGAAATCTCCGGCGCCATCGTCGCGATGGACCCGCAGACGGGACGCGTCAGAGCGATGGTCGGCGGCTTCTCCTTCGACAAGAGCGAATTCAACCGCGCGACGCAGGCGCTCAGGCAGGTCGGCTCCGCCTTCAAGCCGTTGGTTTATGCGACCGCGCTCGACAATGGCTACACGCCCTCCAGCATCATCCTTGACGAGCCGATCGAGGTCGATCAGGGACCGGGGCAGGAGGTCTGGCGGCCGGAGAACTACGACGGCAAATCGACTGGTCCGCATACGCTGCGCTACGGCATCGAGCGCTCGAAGAACCTGATGACCGTGCGCCTTGCGCGGGATCTTGGCATGCCGCTCGTCGCGGAATACGCCAAGCGCTTCGGCATCTACGACGACATGCTGCCCGTGCTGGCGATGTCGCTCGGTGCCGGTGAAACCACCGTCCTGCGCATGACGGCAGCCTATTCGATGCTCGCCAACGGCGGCCGTCGTATCCGCCCGACGCTGATCGACCGCATTCAGGATCGCTGGGGCGCCACGATCTACAAGCACGACGAGCGCATCTGCAAGGATTGCCCGGCGGAAGGCTGGACCAGCCAGGACGAGCCGCGCCTCGTCGACAAGCGCGAACGCGTTATCGACCCGATGTCCGCTTACCAGATGGTCTCGATCATGACCGGCGTCATCCAGCGCGGCACGGCGGGCTCACTTAAGCCGCTCGATCGCGCGCTCGGCGGCACGGATGCCGCCCCGCGTCTTGCCGGCAAGACCGGCACGACGAACGACGCCAAGGACGTGTGGTTCGTCGGCTTCTCGCCGGAACTCGCGGTCGGGGTCTATCTCGGGTATGACAAGCCGCGCTCGCTCGGCACCTCCGCGACCGCCGGCCAATATGCCGCGCCGATCTTCGGGGCCTTCATGAAGGATGCGCTGGCGGGCAAGCCTTCCTACACCTTCAAGCCGCCGGTCGACATCAAGTTCATCCGCGTCAATGCCGCAACCGGCCAACGTGATGCCTCGGGCATTCTCGAACCTTTCAAGCCCAAAACCGCGCCGCCGGAGAGTTACAGCTTCGGCACCACCACGGCCGGTTCTCCCGGGCCGGCCAGCGGCGTGGGAGCGACGACCGGTGGGCTTTACTAGAGCGTTTTCAGTGAATTCACATTCACTTCATTTGCTCTATCTTTTTGTTTTGTCGCATTTTCTTTACGCGAACCGGAATCCACTTCGTTCGAAAATGCTCTAGCGCGCCCGAACCTTTGCCACCATCGATAAGGGTTTGCATCAAGGGTTTGGGTTTGCATAAGCAAGCCTGCTCGGCTATGCCGACCCGACTTGCAAGCCGTGCATTGCGGCTCCCCCTGATACCATGGAAAGCACCTGAACTATGCGCGCTGAAATCGAAGCGATGGTCGAGGCCATCCAGCAGTCTGTCGGGCTGCTGAGGAGGCATCTTTGACTGGGATCAGTCCACACGCCGGCTTCAGGAGCTGAACGCGAAGGTCGAACATCCGGATTTCTGGAACGATTCGACCAACGCGCAGAAGATCACGCGCGAGCGTTCCGATCTCGAATACGCGCTCAACGGCATCATCAAGCTCGAACGCGACCTTGATGACGCCAAGACCCTGATCGAACTTGGTGAGATGGAGGGCGATCAGGCCTCCATCGATGAAGGCGAGGCGCAGATCCGTGCGCTGGAGGCTGAAGCTGCCAAACGGCAGGTCGAGGCGCTGCTCTCGGGCGAGGCCGATTCCAACGATACCTTCCTCGAAGTCCACTCGGGTGCCGGCGGCACCGAGAGCCAGGACTGGGCCTCGATGCTGATGCGCATGTATACGCGCTGGGCCGAGCGGGCCGGGTTCAAGGTCGAGATCATGGAAATGTCGGATGGCGAAGAGGCCGGCATCAAATCCGTGACGATGCAGCTCAAGGGCCGCAACGCCTATGGCTGGGCGAAGACCGAAGCCGGCGTGCACCGCCTCGTGCGGATTTCACCCTACGATTCCAACGCCCGGCGGCACACCAGCTTCGCCTCGGTGACCGTCTATCCCGTGGTCGATGATTCCATTCAGGTCGACCTCAAGGAAAGCGATGTCCGCATCGACCTGATGCGCGCGCAGGGCGCGGGCGGGCAGAACGTCAACAAGGTCGAATCCGCCGTCCGGCTCGTGCATATCCCCACCGGCATCATGGTGATGAGCCAGACCTCCCGCTCGCAGCACCAGAACCGCGAACTCGCGTGGAAGATGTTGCGTGCCCGCCTCTACGAGCGCGAACTGAAAAAGCGCGAGGAAGCGGCGATGGCCGAGCAGGCCAACAAGACCGATATCGGCTGGGGCCACCAGATCCGCTCCTACGTGCTCCAGCCCTATCAGCTGGTGAAGGACCTGCGCACTGGCGTCACCTCCGGCACGCCGGGCGAGGTGCTTGACGGCGCGCTCGATCCGTTCATCGAGGCTGCGCTGGCGCAGCGCGTCCATGGTGGCGGCGAGGTCGTCGAGGATATCGATTGAGGGATGGGGCCGGTGTGAGCCTCACTCCGGCTTCAGCAGCTTTTCCGCCCGCACGAAGCGCATGGGGTCGGCGGCGTCGTCGTCGATGCGGACTTCGTAATGAAGATGCGGGCCGGTTGAGCGCCCCGTTGTCCCGACATGGCCGATGACGGCGCCTTTCTCGATGCTGTCACCATCATTGACCGCGATCGAGGACAGGTGCGCATAGCGCGTCGTGATGCCATAGCCATGGTCGATCTCGACCATGCGGCCATAACCGCCATTCGGGCCGGCATCGATGATTTTTCCAGCGGCAACGGCGCGGACAGGTGTACCGGATGGCGCGCGGAAATCGAGCCCGGCGTGCAGCGCCGGGCTGCGGGTGAATGGATCAAGCCGGGTGCCGAACCCGGAAGAAAGCTCGTAGCGCTCGCCGAGCGGCCGCCCGACCGGGATAGCCCGCAGGATGGACCGCGCTTTCTTCGCGCCTTCCACAGCGCCTTCCGCGCGGCTCATCGCTGTTTCGAACATCTCGCCGCCGCTACGGGCCGGCACCGGCGGGAGCAGCGGTCCGCCCATCGCCGTGCCGGGCCCGGCGTCCGGGCTCACATCGCGGAGCATCAATTCATCAAGCGGTGCAGGGCGGCGGATCGGAACAATGCCAAAAGCATTGCGTCCAAACCGGGCCGGGTCGATCCCGATCGCGGCGACGGTCTTGCGGCTTTTCGTGATTTCGCCTTCGGCGGCATCGCCGATCTTCTGGAGAAGCTCGACCTGCGCCCGTTCCATGCGGCTTGAACGGCGCTCGACTTCGTTGACGATCCCCTCCATCGGCCCGCGCATTTTCGGAGCCTTGAATCCTTGTCCAGACAATCCTTGGCCGGGCAGGGCGGGCATGGATTGCAGGATTGAGGGCACCGAATCCATCAGCGGGCGCGGTTTTCTGGGCACCGGATCGGCGAAAGGCAGGGCGATGGCGCCGGTCGGGATATCGCTGTCCTGAACCGGGCCGGAGCGGGTGGCAACGCCAAGGCCGGCGCGATCGGCGCGGCTGCCAAGGTCCGCGACGACGATCTGCCGGGCCTCAAGCTCCGCCTGCCGCGCGACAAGGCTGCCGACGCGATCCTCGATCGTATCCTGATTGACGAGCTGGCGGGCGGTGATCCGGTCGATCTTCGAGCGCAATTCGAGGATGCGATCCTCGTAGGCGTAGTGCGAGCGACGCTGCCCGGAAATCATCGACGCCATGACATCATCGCGCAGCACCAGATAGAGCGTCGCGAAGAGATACCAGGCCAGCAGGATCGCCGAGATCAGCAGCAGGGCGGTAACCGTCCGGTCGCCGATCTCGATGACGCGCGTGCCGCGCTCGGAACGGAGCATGACCGCGAGGCGGGCGTTTGAATTCGCAAGCGGGCCTTGTGCAGGCGTACGGATGAACATGGAACGCGTAACCCCGAGAAACGCATGATCGATGCAGGTGATCATGAATTGTTAGGGTTAATTCAACGCTAAAAAGTTCAACCTCTGGTCGATTTCAGAGCGCTTTTGCCGCGCCAAGAACCTCGGCTGCATGGCCCGGTACCTTGACCTTGTTCCAGACGCGCGCAACCACTCCCCTGGCGTCGATCAGGAAGGTGGTGCGCTCGACGCCCATGTATTTGCGGCCATACATGCTTTTCTCGACCCAGACGCCGTAGGCCTCGAGCATCGCCTTGCTCTCGTCGGCGGCGAGGGGGAAGTCGAGGGCATGTTTCTTCTTGAACTTGTCGTGGCTGGCGGCGCTGTCGGGCGAGACGCCGAGAATCGTCGTTCCCGCTGCTTCAAAATCGGCCCGCAGAGCATTGAAGTCGATGGCTTCCTTCGTGCAGCCGGATGTGTCGTCCTTCGGGTAGAAATAAAGGACAAGCTTCCTGCCGGCGAAATGGCTCAGCGAAACGCTACTTCCGCCGTCGCCAGGCAGGGTAAAGGCAGGGGCGGCAATGCCGGAGGCAAGCAAGGGCTTGTCAGTCATAGGAGGTCCTTTGAGCAGGCTGGATGGGTGTGGCACCGGAACACGGCACCACACCGAAGATGGGGCATGCACGGCAGTTTGACGAGGGGCGAAACGCGCATTTGAACGTGCGGCCGTGGAGGCCGGATGCGCCGGGTGCGGCTGGGCACAGCGTCATCGGCCGGAGGGTCCATGATTTTGTCGCCTTTTATGTGCAAACAGGAGGCGATTCCAGCCCGATGCCGACGAACAGGCTTGGCCCGGCGGCGGCAGCTGGTATTGGAGCGAAGGGGGGCGGCACTTGCTGTTCATCGAAAGGATCGGAAGTACGCGCGTTTGAAACACGATTTGGCCAATTTGCCGACGATTGCGGATGATACCGGCGGACAGGGCGCGATCTGCCTTGGCCGCAGGCGGCGCATCGGCGTGCTCGGCTGGTGCTCCATCAGCCTTGGTGTGATCATCGCGGTGAGTTTTGCCGTTGTGGGCCTCTTTATCTGGACCATCCAGCGCGAGAAGAATTCCGCGTTCCTCCGGCAGCATTTCGTTGAATTGCTGACCACCGGGCTCGGCCCTTCCAACAAGCTGGTGCTGGATGAGGCGGGCGTGCGGTTTTCCGGCGTCAATCCGACCTTCTCGGTCGGCGGACTGGCGATTTCAAACCCGGAAACCGGTGCGCAGGCCGAACTCGACAAGGCCGATTTCGCGCTCTCGAACCTCTCGCTCTGGCGGCTGTCGCCGGAAGCGAAATCGATCCGCTTCGAGGGCCTGCGGCTCATTCTGCCCCATGCCGCCGGGGCTGAAAACGCGCTGGAAGCCAATGAGGCGCTTACCTTGCTGCGGGCAACATTGGCGGCGGTGAACTTCGCCGTTTCGGGGCAGGACCCGGCATTTCGGACGCTCAAGACGATCGAGGGGCGCGGCATTTCGATTCTCCGCCGCAACAGGGATGGTGGAACCGATCTCGTCCATAGCGGCATGACCGCCTCGGTTACCCGGGATGGCGAGGCGGGAATCACCGCCCGGGTGCGCAAAGCCGATCAATCCGGCGGTGTTGATCTCGTCGCCCGCACCACGCCGACCGCGGATGGCGGGCAGGCAGTCAACGTTGAAGCCTTGGATCTGACAGTCGGCGGGCTGCTCGAGCTGACGGGGGCGCGCCTCGAAGGCGTCGATCCGGCGTCGCGCGTCCTGCTCAGGTTGAATTCGAAGACCTCAGCCGAAAAGACCTTGCTGGAAACCGGCGTGTCCGTTGCGGTTCGGGGCGGGCATATCGTCCCCACCGATCGGGATATGGTGCCGTTTGACCTTGATGAAGCCGCGCTCGACCTGCGCATGAGGGCAGGCGCACCGGAGGTGCTGATCGACCGGCTTCAGGTACGCTTCAACGAAACCAATATTCTTGCGCGCGGCACCCTGAGCCCTGTCGAAGGAGCGGGGGGTGGCATCCGCCTCCGGCTGCAGGCCGAGCGCGCGGAACTCGATCGCCTGACCGCCGGCGAGGCCCCGCTGGCGCTCGACACGGCAACGCTCGAGGGCGTGATTGCGCCGAACATGCGCAGCTTTGCGCTCGACCGGCTGGAAATCCGGGAAGACGAAGGCATGGCTTCGCTGTCAGGCCGGTTCTCCTTGGAAAACGACGGGCTGATCGAAACCCGCGTCGAGGCACGCACATTCGATCTGCGCAAGGCGTTGCGGGTCTGGCCGATCTGGGTTGCCTCCAACATCCGCCGCTGGCTGCTCGCACATGCCGAATCCGGGCAGATGACCTCCCTGTCGCTGCAGACCTCGCTGTCCGGCGAGGCTCTGCAGGATGCCTTCAACCATCGCCCCATCCCGGACCAGGCATTGAAGCTGACCTACCGGCTCGACGGTGTCCGGCTTAAACCCGTTCTGGATGCTGCCGCGCTGAATGGCCTGTCCGCCGCGGGGGTGTCGAGCGGCCGGCGGGCGGACATCGAGATCGAGCGCGGCTGGGTCGAGCCGGCGCCGGGCCAGCGCTTCGATATCATGGGTGCCAAACTGCTGGTCGCGAACACCGCGCTTCGGCCTGCGTTGCTGGAGATGGCCATCCCGGCGCAAGGGCGGCTCGACGGCCTCCTGACGTTTCTGTCGGCGCCGTCCCTCAAGAACCTCGTCGGACTGCCGCCGGATGCAGCCGTGACCGAAGGGATATTCCAGGGACAGGCGCAGATTGCCCTGCCGATCAGCGCCAATCCACAAGCCAGGGATACCCGCGTCGATATCCGCGCCGAGACGAAGAACGTCGTGATCGACAATATCGTCAAGGGTGAGCGGCTGGAGGGCGGCGCGTTCAGCTTCGTCTCGAAATCGGGCGTTGTAACCGGAAAAGGCGAGGGCCGTATCGCCGGCGTGGTCAACCAGATCGAATTCCGCACCGATGCTGCGAAGAACATGATCGCCACCGTCAAGGTGCAGCTGGACGAGGCCATCCTCGTCAAGCGCGGGATTGATCTGCGCCCGGCGGTCGCGGGGCCGATTGGGGCGACCTTCACGCTTCCGCTCGGAAAAACGGCACCGGTCGAGGTTGACCTCGATCTGGCAAAGACCCGGATCGAAACCGGCATTCCCGGCATCGGCAAGCGTGCGGGGCAGGCGGGGCGGGCAAAATTCGCCCTGAACACGCGGCAGGAGGGCACGAGCCTCGATGGCTTCGAGCTGGACTTCGGCACAATCCAGATGCGCGGGCGTATCGAGCTTCTGCGTGACGGCCAGTTCGGCAAGGCCGATCTTGGCCAGTTCAAGGTCTCCGCCGGCGACAACGCGAAACTGATGATTGACCGGACGCGCGGCGTGCTCCGCGTCGGGCTTCAGGGCAACGCCTTCGATCTGCGCCCGTTCATGCGCGGTTTTCAGGGCGGCAAGATCGAGGACGGCAAATCCGGGGACGGCAAAGGGGCTGATTTCGATCTCGACCTGCAAACGACGGTGCTGGTCGGCTTCAACGGCGAATTGATGAACGCGGCGGACGTGAAGGCGTCACGGCGGCAGGGGCGCATCACCCAGCTGGCGCTGCGCGGGCAGTTCGGTGGCGCGCCGATCACCGCGAAATCCGGCGATAACCGCGGCGAATTCACCGCCATTCTTGCTGATTCAGCGGATGCCGGCGCGTTGATGCGCTTTCTCGATATTTATGCCCGCATGCTTGGCGGGCGTCTGGCGGCTGAACTCCTGGTCGGGGCGCAGACGCAACAGGGCGTTGTGCAGGTGCGTGATTTTCTCATCCGCGGCGAACCCAGCCTTCGGCAGGTCGGGGCCGCAAGCCGGACGTCGCAGGGCCAGCCGATTGTGAACGATGAGGTGCAGTTCACCAAGCTGCGTGCCGATTTCGCCCGCCGTCCGGGCCGCCTTGAGCTCAAGGAGGCCGTGATGTGGGGCGCGCAGATCGGCGGCACGCTCGAGGGGACGCTCGACTATGCCAGTGACCAGGTGAGCCTGAAGGGCGTGTTCGTGCCGGCCTATGCCCTCAACAATTTCTTTGCCAGCGTGCCGCTGCTGGGGCCGATTCTCGGCGGCTCGCAATACGAGGGGCTGTTCGCGGTTCCTTTCGTGATCACCGGCAAGGCGAGCGCGCCGGTGTTCCGCACCAATCCGATCAGCGTGATCGCCCCCGGTTTCCTGCGCAAGATTTTCGAAATCCGGCGCGCGGAATAATCCGCCCCCGGTGTCAGTGCGGCCCGGCACAGCGCCGCGCCCCGCAAACATCTCTACATCGCGCTCCTGGCGAATGGGCGAGGCGAACTGCCATTTCCTTGCTCAGAGCCGACGGCGCCCCACGACCGACACCTGCGCGGATGCTGGGTCGCGCTCCAAGGGCAACCTCGTGGCCCACCTCATGTGGGCGCGTTCGATGGAAATCTTCTTCCAGAGGTATGTCGGAGGGGGCGAGTCCAACGGCGATGTGATCGTCGATCCGTTCGACGCCGACGGTGACGGGCGGATGGATGATTTCTACAATCTCAATGATGCGATCGACAACGGCTGCGAAATCCGCATCGCGCTGCAAAAGAAAACCGGCAGGAACAGAGTCCGGATCGAAAGCCCGGATCCTTTGGTGGCGAGGGAATATACGCGCGACGCGTCTCTCGGGCAGGACGCAATCCTCATCATCGTTGATCCCACAGGCCTCGTCCTTCATGAAGTCAAGCGCCGCTCCCTTGATGGGGTAACGTCCAGCTGGATCGACCCGCTTGCTCTGATCGGCATCGGCAAGCTCGGCTTCGTCGTCGTGCGCGGCGTGGTCGGTTTCACGCTCAGGCGCGGCGCAACGGCGATGGCAAAGATCGCGCTGCGACGCCAGGTTTCGAAGGCGTTGGCGGAAGAGGCTCGGCGCGAAACCGCGCGGTCAATGAGGGCGGTGGCGCCTGCTGCCCGGCGTGTCACCAGTCGCGGCATGGGTATCCCCAAGCCGCCGCGTCCGGCAACGCCCGGTGGCCCACCGACGCCCCGCATCAGCAGTACGGGTCGCCCGGAATTCACGCTCGATGAAATGGAGCAATACCTCAACGCCGTGATGCGCAGCCACCCCGAGCTGGTGAAGCTTGTGGGAGCGCGCAACCTCAAGGGTGAGGCGCTGCAGCAGGAGCTCATGGCCGCAGTCAAGGCCTGGCAGATCAGAACCGGGCAGAAATTCGAAATCCTTCCGCGCGGCGCCGTCCAGCGACTGACGGGCGAGACCGGAAATTTCGCGACGATCCGCAACGGCAAGCTCATGATCGAGCAGCAGGTCGTCGATGATCTCGCGCACTTCCAGCGTGAGCTGGTGCATGAATTTGCCGCCCATTCGATGGGCGGGCGTGTTGCGAAAATCTATATCGTCGACAACGAGCGCTGGCACGCGCTCGAAATGCTTGAGATGTGGCTGAAGCACACCGGCAGCTTCCAGTATTTCCGTGATCTCCTCGGCGGAGTTTGACCTTGGCGCGCGTGGCCGACGCCCGGCTCAGACCGGGCGCAGCAGCACGTGCTTCTTCTTGCCGAAGGAGAGCTTGATCGCGCCGCTGTTGATCGCATCGGCGGGCTTCAGGACGGCCGTAGGGTCGCCAACTACCGCATCATTGACCCGGAGCCCTCCGGCCTGAATCTGGCGGCGCGCCTCGCCGTTCGAGGGCACAAGTCCCGCCTTAACGAAAACGGCGAGAACGCCGAGCCCTCTGGCAAGCTCTGCGCCGTCGATCTCGACCGTCGGAAGCCCCGCAGCCGCGCCGCCTTCCTCGAAGGTTGTCCGCGCGGTTTCGGCGGCGGCTTCTGCTGCGGCCTTGCCGTGCAGAAGTTCGGTCGCGGCATTGGCGAGGGCCTTCTTCGCCTCGTTGATTTCCGAACCCTGGAGAGCTTCGAGCCGGCGAATCTCCGTCATCGGCAGGACCGTGAACAGCTTGAGGAACTTGCCGACATCGGCATCCTCGGTGTTGCGCCAGTACTGCCAGAAATCGTAAGGGCTGAACTGCTCGGCATTGAGCCACACCGCGCCCTGCGCCGTCTTGCCCATTTTCGCGCCCGAGGCGGTGGTCAGCAGCGGCGTGGTCAGCGCGTAGAGCTGATGCGTGCCCATGCGGCGGCCGAGATCGACGCCCATGATGATGTTGCCCCATTGATCGGAGCCGCCCATCTGGAGGTTGCAGCCGGCGCGGCGCGCGAGTTCGACGTAGTCGTAGCTCTGCGCGATCATGTAGTTGAATTCGATGAAGCTCATCTCCTGCTCGCGTTCGAGCCGGAGGCGCACCGAATCCATGGAAAGCATGCGATTGACCGAGAAATGTCGGCCGACATCGCGCAGCATGTCGATCCAGTTCACTTTCGTGAGCCAATCCGCATTGTCGATCATGACGGCGTCGGATGCGCCATCGCCGAAGGTCAGGATCTTCGAAAAGACGGTACGGATCGCCGCCTTGTTGGCATCGATCTCCTCGATCGAGCGCAGGGCGCGCGTCTCGTCCTTGCCGGAGGGGTCGCCGATCCGGGTCGTGCCGCCGCCCATGAGCGTGATCGGCTTGTTGCCCGACTGCTGAAGCCAGTAGAGCATCATGATCGAGATATAATTGCCGATATGCAGGCTTGAGGCGGTGCAATCGTAACCGACATAGGCGATCGCCTTGCCCTTGGCGGCAAGCGCATCCAGCCCCTCGAAGTCCGAGCACTGATGGATAAAGCCGCGCTCTTTCAGCGTGACAAGAAACTCGGATTTGGGTTTGAAGTCGGTCATGATGGCTATAAACGCTTTTTATTTCGAGAGTGAGCACAAAGCGATTGCATTCCAATTTGATTAACGTGGAATGGTTTGTGTTATCGATTGTAAAAGAGGAAATATACTCATTGCCTGATCGCGTGGGTAACCTGCATTTATCAAAAGCACTGGAACCATAGTTGCGACATGATTTGCATCGGTGTTGTATCGAGCATTTCTCATGAAAATTTCACGAATTTCATCAGGCTCTATTTTGCCTGCTGCGGTGATATATTCGCAAAGTTCAGCCGCGCATTTTCTATTCAATGGATCGCTGTTGCGTTTCCCATTGTTCCAAATGAAAAACGCAATAATAGCGACAACCGCTACAAGTATTATCCAGATCCAACCGTCCATTGCTCACGCCTCCAAATTGTGCATGAAATTAACTTTGGCGGAATATTGGGGTCCAAACTGTCCAGCCTCTCAATCCTTCACGATGCCCAGACGCTTGTCCAGATAAGAGCCGACAGTGCCGACAAGCTGGTCAACGCGGTTCTCGAAGAAGTGGTTGGCACCCTCGATCGTCTGGTGTTCGAGAATGACGCCCTTCTGCACCTTCACCTTGTCGATGACCGAGATCACCTCGTTGACCGGGGCGACGCGATCCTTGTCGCCATGGACGAATAGGCCGGAGGAGGGGCAGGGCGCGAGGAACGAGAAATCGTAGCGGTTCGCCATCGCCGCGATCGAGACAAAGCCCTCGATCTCCGGGCGGCGCATCAGGAGCTGCATGCCGATCCAGGCACCGAACGAAACGCCGGCGATCCAGCACGAGCGCGCATCCGGGTTGATCGCCTGCATCCAGTCGAGCGCAGAGGCGGCATCGGACAATTCGCCCGTGCCATGGTCGAACGTGCCCTCGGAGCGGCCAACCGAGCGGAAATTGAACCGCAGCACCGAAAACCCGCGCTCATGGAACGTGTAGAACAGCTGATAGACGATCTGGTTGTTCATCGTCCCGCCGAACTGCGGATGCGGATGCAGCACGATCGCGATCGGCGCGCCCTTCTTCTTGGCCGGCTGATACCGCCCTTCGAGACGACCCTCAGGGCCATTGAAGAATACTTCAGGCATGAACTCTTCCGTCTTCTGGCAGGAAAGCGCCGATTCTGCAGTGAATCCCGGCGCCGACCGCATGTTGTTCTTGACGAGGCTGACGCACCCGCTAAGGATTGGGAAGTGGAACGTTTCTTAGAATAATTCTAAAGAAGAGACCACTGATCGAGTTGGTTGTGGTGCGCCCGGCATACAAGCGCTTCGGCGCTGGGCGTTAGCATAGCCCGCTGGAAAATGCGACGATTTTCGTGGGTTTGATCTCACGCGAGGAGACATGATGGCCGCGCCGCGCGCCTATCTCGACTGGAACGCGACGACGCCGGTTCATCCGGCGGCGAAGGCGGCTGTCGTGGTGGCGCTGGAGCTTCTCGGCAATCCCTCATCAATTCACGCCGAGGGCCGCGCCGCACGCGCACTTCTGGAGCAGGCGCGGGCGGATGTCGCGGCGCTGGTCGGCGGCGAGGCCGAGAACGTGGTTTTCACCTCGGGGGCGACGGAAGCCGCGAATGCGCTGTTCCGCGCCGGGGTTTCCGGTTGCTGCGGCAAGGATATCGCCGGCGGCCTGCGCCCGATGGTTTCGGCCATCGAGCACGCGGCGGTGATTGCTGCGGCGGGGCCGGAGGGCGCGGTCATTGCCGTCGATGGCGATGGAATTGTCGACGCCGAGGCCTTGAAGGCCATGCTTGCGGTCGGCGGCCCGGCACTGGTCGCGATCCAGCTTGCGAATAACGAAACCGGTGTGGTGCAGCGTATCCGTTCGCTGGCCGACATTATCCACGCCGCAGGTGGCGCGTTGATCGTCGATGCCGTGCAGGGACCGGGCAAGATGCCCGTCGATATTGCTGCGCTTGGCGCTGATGCCGTTTTCCTGTCCGCGCACAAGTTCGGCGGGCCGAAGGGCATTGGTGCGATCATCTTCCGCGATAGCCGCACGCGGCTGGCCGAAGCCCTCCTCAAGGGAGGCGGGCAGGAGCGCGGCCAGCGCGGCGGCACCGAGAACCTTTCCGGCATCGCCGGCATGGGCGCTGCAGCGCGTGTGACTCATGAAGCACGTGAAGTGCCTCAGAAAATGAGTCAGCTTCGGGATGAATTCGAGAGTCGCCTGAATCGCTTGGCGCCGGATGCTGCCATTGTGAGTCAAGGCGCGCCGCGCCTTCCCAATACGACATGCTTCGCAATCCCCGGCCTTCGCGCCGAGCAGGCATTGATCGCTTTCGATCTCGACGGGATTGCGGTATCGAGCGGCTCGGCCTGTTCGTCCGGCAAGGTCAAGGCGAGCCATGTGCTCGAAGCGATGGGCCAGCCCGGTTGGGTGAAGGCCGGTGCGATCCGGGTTTCCATTGGCCCAACGACGACAATGGATGAACTGGAGCGTTGCCTTGCTTCGCTCGCGCGCCAGATAGAACGGCAGAAAAAGAATATCGCCGCAGCCTGATCGGCTAGCGGCTCTGGAACGTAGGTTGATTTGGTAACCCTCGGCCCTTGAAGCCGAAGAGGAGGAACGATGGCAGCGGTGCAGGAGACGGTTCAAACCGTCAAAACCATCGACGTTGACCAGTATAAATACGGTTTCGTGACGGACATTGAATCCGAACTCGCGCCCAAGGGCCTGAACGAGGATATCGTCCGCTATATCTCCGCCAAGAAGAACGAGCCGGCCTGGCTGCTCGATTGGCGGCTGGAGGCGTTCCGGCGCTGGCAGACGATGGTGGAGCCGACATGGTCGCGCTGCCACTATCCGCAGATCGATTTTCAGGACCTGCATTACTACTCCGCGCCGAAATCGACCGCAGGGCCGAAGTCGCTCGACGAGGTCGATCCGGAGTTGCTGAAGACCTACGCCAAGCTCGGCATTCCCCTGCGCGAGCAGGAAGTGCTGGCTGGCGTCGAGCCGCAGAACCGCGTCGCGGTCGATGCGGTTTTTGACAGCGTTTCCGTGGTGACAACCTTCAAGGCGGAGCTTGCGAAAGCGGGCGTGATCTTCTGCGCGATCTCGGAAGCGGTGCACACGCATCCCGAGCTTGTGAAGCAGTATCTCGGCACGGTGGTGCCCACGACCGACAACTTCTACGCCACGCTGAATTCGGCTGTGTTTTCGGATGGTTCGTTCGTCTACATCCCGCCGGGCGTGAAGTGCCCGATGGAGCTTTCAACGTATTTCCGCATCAATGAGTCAAAAACCGGTCAGTTCGAGCGCACGCTGATCATCGCCGACAAGGGCGCTTACGTGAGCTACCTCGAAGGCTGCACGGCCCCGAAGCGCGACGAAAACCAGCTGCATGCGGCGGTGGTGGAACTGATCACGCTCGATGACGCCGAGATCAAGTATTCTACCGTCCAGAACTGGTATCCGGGCGACGCCGAAGGCAAGGGCGGTATCTACAACTTCGTGACCAAGCGCGGCGATTGCCGGGGCAAGAACTCCAAGATTTCGTGGACGCAGGTGGAAACCGGCTCCGCGATCACCTGGAAATACCCTTCCTGCATCCTGCGTGGCGATGGTTCCTCCGGCGAGTTCTACTCGATCGCGATCTCGAACGGGATGCAGCAGGTCGATAGTGGCACCAAGATGATCCATCTCGGTAAGAACACGACCTCGAAAATCATCGCCAAGGGCATCGCTGCGGGCAAATCCGACAACACCTATCGCGGGCAGGTTTCCGCGCATCGGAAGGCCAGCGGCGCGCGCAACTTCACCAACTGCGACTCACTTCTCATCGGGCAGGAGTGCGGCGCGCACACCATCCCCTATATCGAGAGCAAGAACGCTTCCGCGATCTTCGAGCACGAGGCGACGACCTCGAAAATCGCCGAGGACCAGCTCTTTTATTGCATGCAGCGCGGGCTCGATGCCGAAAGCGCGGTGGCGCTGATCGTCAATGGGTTCGTGAAGGATGTGCTCCAGCAGCTGCCGATGGAATTTGCGGTGGAAGCACAGAAGCTGATCGCGATCAGCCTTGAGGGGAGCGTGGGGTAGCACCACCCGCTATGCTTGGGCTTGGTCCAAGCATCCACGACTTCACTTTGACCATCAGGAAGTCGTGGATACCCGCCCCAAGGGCGGGCATGACGACAAGAGACAACGACGACCGGAAAACGGAACGGAACCATGTCTGACATCACAACTCTCGAAGCCGAGCGCACCCGCATCACGGATGCCATCGCGGCGCTGTCGCCGGATATCGGACGGCAATTGCCGGGCCGCAAGCTGCCGTCCTCGGCGGGCAGCAAACTCGATGCGCTCAATCGCCAGCTTGCGGTGGTGAACCTCAAGCTGAGGCAGGCACAGGGAAAGAAGGGGAGTGTGGGGTGATGAAGGGCCGCATCATTCTAGCGATGTTTTGCCTCCTATCAGGTTTGGCTTCAGCGTCTGCTTGCCAATGCATTGATATAGGAGGTTTTTCTGGCGGCGCCCGCAAGACTGAGAAAGAGATACGCGCGGAGCGCTTGAAAAAGGCCAAGGTCGTGGTTCGTGGGCTTGTGGTGTCCGCCAAGGCGGGTGAAGACATCCAATGGCCGGTCGGCACGAAATTTGATGCCAACGGAAACGTTGCCGCGGCTACAAATGTTGGCGCATTGGCGGTTCTCGCGGAAATCAGGGTCGTTGAAACCCGAAAGGGCAGCGTCGAGTCCCTCATCAAAATCTACTCGGGTTTCGGTATAGGTGATTGCGGTATTGGACCGGCCTTTGTGATGGCCGTTTCCATGAAAAGACCTTTGACTCTTGGTCTAGAACCTATCGCCTCTGCGCCCAATAGCTACACCATCGATATGTGTAGCTATATCGATACAGAAAAATGAACAAAATCCATCACGGGAATTTGTAAGGGATCACCCATGCTTGAAATTCGCAATCTCCACGTCGAAATCGACGGCAAGAAAATCCTCAACGGTCTCGATCTCACGGTGAAGCCGGGGGAGGTTGCGGCGATCATGGGGCCGAACGGCTCCGGCAAATCGACGCTGTCCTATGTCATCGCCGGCAAGGAAGACTACGAGATCACCGAAGGTGATATCCTCATCAATGGCAATTCCATCCTTGAGATGGAAGCCAACGAGCGCGCGGCGGCGGGCATTTTCCTGGCGTTCCAGTATCCGCTGGAAATTCCGGGTGTCGCGACCATGACCTTCCTGAAGGCGACGATGAACGCACAGGCGAAAGCGCGCGGCGAGGCGGAACTCTCCCCCGGCGATTTCATCAAGGCGGTGCGCGGCGCGGCAGCAAAGCTCGGCATCAACCCGGATATGCTCAAGCGGCCGCTGAATGTCGGCTTCTCGGGCGGCGAGAAGAAGCGCATGGAAATCCTCCAGATGGCGCTGCTCGACCCTTCCTATTGCATCCTTGATGAGACCGATTCCGGCCTTGATATCGATGCCTTGCGCATTGTCGCTGAGGGCGTGAACGCGCTGCGCTCCAAGGGGCGCGGCATGCTGGTCATCACGCACTACCAGCGCCTGCTCGATCATATTGTGCCGGATGTCGTGCATGTCATGGCGAAGGGCCGCATCGTGAAATCCGGCGGGCCGGAAATCGCGCTGGAGCTGGAGAAGAACGGCTACGCCGAATACACCGATCAGGCGGCTTGAACATGAGCGCTGTCACCAGAATGCGGACGCCGGCTGAGGCGGCGTTGATTGAGCGGTTCGCGGCAGAAAAAGCCACGCTGCCTGGCGCAGCGGAAGCCCGTGCAGCCGCATTTGCGCGCTTCGAGACGGCGGGCCTGCCGTCAAAGCGGGTCGAGAGCTATCACTACACGGATGTCCGCGCGCTGATGCGCACGGTGGCGCCGGATTTTGCTGGCAAGGCCGACGGGATGCGGCAACCGGAGACGGATGAACCCCGGATCAGCTTCTTCAACGGGGTGCTGCATTCGGTTTCGAACCTGCCGCCAGGGGTGAGCTGTGAGGCGCTGGCTTCAGCGCTGGCCAGTGGCACGGCACGTCTTGGCGTTGCCATGGGGCAGGCGAGCGACGCTGTTGTTGATCTCAACACCGCTTTTGCGCGCGAGGGCGTGGCGATCCGTGTTGCGGCGGGAATAACGGTTCCGGGCATCCTCCATATCAGCTTGACCGACGCGATGGCTGCGGCGATGCCGATCAGCAGCCGCCCGCGCGTGATCGTCGAGGTTGGTGCGGGCGCATCGCTCTGTCTGATGGAGAGCATCACCGGCTCTGATGGCATCGCCTATCAGGTCAATTCGGTCGTCGAGCTCCTCGTCGGCGATGGCGCGAAGGTCGAGCATATCCGCGTCAACCTGGCCGGTGACAAGGCGCTCGTGCTCTCGACGCTGGCGGCGACGCTTGGCGCGGAAAGCGAACTAATGTCGCTGAATTTCACCTCGGGCGGTGAGGTTTCCCGTCATCAGAGCTTCATCACCTATGCCGGCGAGAATGCCAAGCTGCGCCTCAACGGGGTGACGATGCTCAACGCGCGCCAGCACTGCGACAATACGCTGGTGGTCGACCACGCTGTGCCGCATGGGGAAAGCCGCGAGCTGTTCCGCGCCGCGATCGACGGCGAGGCGCAAGGCGTCTTCCAGGGCAAGATCATCGTTCGCCCGCACGCGCAGAAAACTGACGGGCAGATGGCGTCGAACGCGCTGCTGCTTTCGGATGACGCTGCGATGAGCAACAAGCCGGAGCTGGAAATCTTCGCCGATGACGTGGTCTGCGCGCATGGCGCGACCTGCGGCGCGCTCGACGAGAACCAGCTCTTCTACCTGATGGCGCGCGGGTTGCCGCGTGCCGAAGCCGAGGCGCTACTGGTCGAGGCGTTTCTTGACGAAGCGCTCGATGCAGTGAGTCACGAGGGTTTGCGCGAGGCGCTGGCCGCCAAGGTCAGTGTCTGGCTCAGTTCGAGGAAGACCGCGGCGTGAGCGCGGAGCGCTACCAGTCACCCGTCTGGGATGACGTGATGCGGGTCTGGTCGGACCCGGTCGGCGTCGCCGAGGCAGGCCTGCGCGACGGGCGTAGTGGCGCGGACTGGTGGCGCGTGCTTGTGCTTTATGCACTGATGCTCGCCTTCTCCTACACGATGCACACCCGCCTCGGGGCGGATAAATTGTGGGACAGGCTGCTGGGGCCCGGCGCATCCGAACCGCTGGACCCTTCGGTGGAGATGTTTGTCCAGAGCGGGGCCTTCGTCTGGTTCGCCTGCATCATGCTGTTCCAGTGGCTGGCGCTGCCGCGTGTGTCCGGCTGGTTCGGCGGGAGCCGCTCCCGACATGATTCAACACTCGCGTATTACCTGATGTTTTGCGTGGCTTTTTTGCCGTCTTTCCTCACGCCGGTTGTCGATCTCGCGGCCTTGTTCATCCAACGGCTGGTGCCTCCAATGGGCAGCATTCTGATGGCGACTGCGATGGTTGTCATCCTGTCGGCGATGTTCCATCAATGCACGCGCGTCACAGGCCGTGTGCTTGGTCTTCATACCTATCTGCGCAGTTTTTCGGTCCTGATTGTCTCGACGGGGATCGGCATGCTGGCATCGCTGCTGCTCTTCATGATGATCGCTGTCCCGATCTTTGTTTTCATGCCGTCCTTGCTGGATATTACCCAATGACCCTCGATATTGCCAAAATCCGCGCCGATTTCCCCGCACTCGCGCTCGAGCCCTACGGCAAGCCGCTGGTCTACCTCGACAATGCGGCCTCGGCGCAGAAGCCGCGGCAGGTGCTGGACCGGATGCGAACAGCCTATGAAACAGAATACGCCAATGTGCATCGCGGGTTGCATTATCTCGCCAACGCCGCGACCGATGCTTTCGAGGCTGCGCGCGAGAAGGTGCGGGGGCATCTCAACGCCGCCTCCACCGACGAGATCATCTTCACGAAGAACGCGACCGAGAGCCTCAACCTTATCGCCTCGTCGCTTGGCCGGCATCTCTACCTCGGCGAAGGCGACGAGATCGTGCTCTCGATCATGGAGCATCATTCCAACATCGTGCCCTGGCACTTCTGGCGCTCGCGCGCCGGTGCCGTCATCAAATGGGCACCGGTGGATGCGGAGGGCAACTTCCTTCTTGATGAGTTTGAAAAACTGCTGACGTCGCGCACCAAGGTGGTCGCGATCACGCAGATGTCGAACGCGCTGGGCACTATCGTGCCCGTTAAAGAGGTCATCCGCCTCGCGCATGCGCGCGGCATCCCGGTAGTGGTCGATGGCTCTCAGGCGGCGGTGCACCTCGAGATCGACGTGCAGGACCTCGATGCCGATTTCTACATTTTCACTGGCCACAAGCTTTATGGCCCCTCGGGCATCGGCGCGCTCTACGGCAAGCGCGAATGGCTGGAGCGACTGCCGCCCTTCCTTGGCGGCGGTGAAATGATCCGGGAAGTGACGGAAACATCTGTCACCTTCGCCGATCTGCCGCACCGGTTCGAGGCGGGCACGCCGCCGCTCGTGCAGGCGATCGGGCTCGGCGCTGCGATCGATTACGTGAACGGCATCGGCAAGGCGGCGATCCGGGCGCATGAAGACGCGCTGCTGAAATACGCGACAGAACGACTCTCCGCGATCAATTCGATCCGCATTCTCGGCACGGCGCGGGACAAGGGTGCAATCCTCTCGTTCAGCCATGCCAATGCCCATGCGCATGACATCGCAACCGTGATCGACCGCTCGGGCGTCGCGGTTCGGGCGGGGACGCATTGCACCATGCCGCTGCTCAAACGCTTCGGCGTCAGCGCTACCTGCCGCGCGAGTTTTGCCCTATATAACACCTTTGAGGAGGTCGACCGGCTCGCCGAAGCGCTGATCCGGGCCGACAGGCTCTTCAGCTGAACAGGAACGGACGCTCGACCATGACTGCGGAGACTTCACTGATCGACGCCGCCAAGCCGGAGGACAAGGCCGCTGCGACTCCCGCGCCGGGCACCCTTTCCCCCGAGGAGTTGGACGCGCTCACCGACAGCATCATCACGGCGCTCAAAACGGTCTATGATCCTGAAATTCCGGCCGATATCTATGAACTCGGGCTGATCTACCGCATCGATATTTCCGATGAGCGCTTCATTACCATCGACCTGACCCTCACCGCGCCGGGCTGCCCGGTAGCCGGCGAAATGCCGGGCTGGGTGGAAACAGCGGTGCTCGGCGTGCCGGGCGTATCCGGCTGCAAGGTCGTCATGACCTTCGATCCGCCCTGGGACCAGAGCCGGATGTCGGACGAGGCGCGCGTCGCACTCGACATGTGGTGAGACGACGCACGGAGCCGCGTCGCCCTCTCGGCGAGTTTGCGGCCGACGACAATTGCCGAAGGAATCATTTCAATGTTCAGACCCTATGCCATTGCCATTTTTTTCGGGCTTGCGGCGATCACCCAGCCGGTGCTCGCGCAACAACCGATCTGCGACAATATGCTGCCGGAGATCGAGGATAACGCCGTTGCGCCCGGCAGGATCCTGTCGCGCGAGGCCCGTGTTCATTTCTATGAATCCCGCTCGGATACAAAGAAGATCTGCCCGACGGAAGCGGACGCCTGCAAGCGCAAGGGCTTTCTGGTTTCGGGCGATGATATCCTGATCGGCCCGGCGTTCGGCCGCTTCTTCTGCGTCGGTTATATCGCCCCGAGCGCCCGCAAGGTGAAAGGCAAGTTCCCGGAGACCACGGGGTTTGTCCTCGCGAAGGACGTCGAGCGCCTGCCGCCGCTCGAGTCGAAGGCAGCGGATTGGCTCGGTACCTGGAGCCGTGCCGCCGAAGCTGAAATCACGATCACGCAGGTTGCCGGCGGCAAGCTCCGCTTCAAGGGCGAGGCCTCGCTGGGCGCGCTCGATGAAGAGCGGGCAAAGCGCGGCGCGGTGCGGACCGGCGAATTCGAGGGCGAGGCCGCCCCGAAATGGGGTGCGGTCGGCATCGGCCCGAAAGGCTTCAGCGCCGAAAAACCCTTCGGCAAGGAGCAGGACGAGTGCAAGGTGAAGCTTCGCCAGCTCGGCCGCTATCTCGCGGTGGAGGACAACGGCGCCTGCGGCGGCATGGGTGTCACGTTTTCGGGCATCTATGTCCGGCTGAAATGATCAGCTCCGGCAGCTTGCCTCGGTGCCTTGCGTGCCTGTGCTGCCGCGCAGGGCATCGAAATCGCGTTTCAGCAGGCCAACGATGACGTCATCATGCCAGATGCCGCCGATCAGTGCGCTCTCGCGCTCCAGCCCCTCTCGGATGAATCCGACCGCTTCGTAGGCACGGATGGCGCGGGTGTTGAACGCCAGCACGCGCATCGAGAGTTTGTGAATGCCGAGTGTATCGAAGGCGAATTCGGCAATCGCCCGGATGGCTTCCGTGCCCAGCCCCTTGCCGAGCGCTTCGGGATCGAGAATTCCGATGATGAGCCCGGCGCGCTTGTCGGCTTCGACGACATTGTCGAGCAGGATTTCACCGATCGCGCGGCCGAGCCACTCGATGACCCATGCCGCTGGATGGCTGGCGATGCTCTCGACCCAGGCTTTTGCCTGCTCCTCGGTCAGCGCGGAGAGCCCGCGCGTATCGGCCCCGAGCATGCGATAGATTTCGGGGTCGCGTCCCAGCGAATGCCGGTCGGCGATATCGCTCGGGATCGGCCGGCGCAGGGTGAGCCGGGCGGTTGTGAGGACGGGGAGAGGCGAAGGCAGAATCATGCGATACTCTGGAGCTGGAGGTATCACACACCATCGCCCTCTCGATTTTTTAGCAAGAATTCTTAGGTATTGTGCACAGAGACATACACCCTTCTGCCATGAACGGATCATCGTCGGATGAAATTGAACGGTTCATGGTGCAAGGAATGCGCTATACGTCTTCGACGGATGCCCCATCCGGGCCTTGAACCCGGAATGCAGGAGAATGACCGATATGACCTCGATCGAGACCGCCTCGTCTTCCAAGCCGACTGTGGCCGCGCCGCGTCCACGGTTCAAAGTGATGTCGCTCAGCGATGCTGCCGCGACGCGCATTCGCGACGTGATCTCCGCCGCCGAAACGCCCATCGTCGGGGTTCGCGTCGGGGTCAGGAACGGCGGCTGTGCCGGCATGTCCTATACGATGGACTACGCGACGGCGCGAAATCCGCACGACGAGGTGATCGAGGAGAAGGGCGTGACCGTCCTCATCGATCCCAAGGCCGTGCTGTTCCTGCTCGGCACCGAAATGGATGTGAAGACTGATAAATTCGCCTCGACCTTTGTGTTCAACAACCCGAACCAGACGTCCGCCTGCGGCTGCGGCGAGAGTGTTGCCATTACGCCCGCCGCGCCGGGTCTCCTGTCCATCAAGGATCGAGATGGCGGCTGATCCCGAATGGCTGATCGACCTGTTCGAACCCTTCGGCGTCGTCCGTCTCAAGCGGATGTTTTCAGGCTACGGCGTTTATGCCGGGGATTTCTGCATCGCGCTGGCGCTCAACCCCGGCCTCTGCATGCGGGTCGATGACGAAACGCGGGCCGCCTTCGAGGCCGCCGGCGCGCTGCCCTTCACCTACGCCAAACAGGGCAAGACCATCACGGTCCAGAAGTGGTGGCGGTTGCCGGACGAGATGGTCGACGACCCCGACGAGATTGCACGCTGGGCGCAGTTGTCGCTGGAGGTCGCCCGCCGCCTGCCGCCGAAGAAGAAGCGGCCGCCGAAGAAGCTGTCGCCGAAGAGCAGGGCGGTCATCGCAAAGGGCGCATGATATCCGATGTCATTCCCGACGCCCGGAGGGCGAGCGGGAATCCAAGCGGGTGAGGAAGTCTGGATTCCCGCTCCTCACTTCGCTCGGTCGGGAATGACAGGCAGCCTACTTCTTGCCGATCGTCGGAGCCCGCATCAGGAAGCCGGGCAAGGCATCGCCAAACCCCTTCGGCGTTGGCCCATCGTCATCACGCTGGCGGCGCGGCGCGTTGTCTCTGCGCGGCTCGGCGGCATGGGCCGGGCGTTCGCTGCGGGCAGGCCGGTCTTCACGCGCAGGCCGGTCTTCACGGGCAAGTCTTGACTCGCGCGCAGGCCGTTCGGCCCTCGGCGCGCGGTCTTCCCTCGGTGCCCGTTCTTCTCTTGGTGCCCGGTCTTCTCTTGGAGCCCGCTCGGGCCTCGGTGCCCGGGGCGGGCGGGGCGCGACGGGTTCGAGATCGGCCTCGCCGCCGCTGACAGCATCGAGGATCTTCTGCTCCTTGGCGGTGCGCACGTGTTCGCGTTCCTCGCCGCGCCGGGGTGCCGGGCGGCGGGATTTTTCGCGCTCGCGGCCGGAGTCGCGGCCACGCCGGGCAGGGCGGTCATCCTCGCCTTCCTCGCGCGGAGGCAGGGTGGAGAGATCACCTGATTCCCATTCGATCGCGATGCCGGCGAGCTTCTCGATCGCCTGGAGGTATTTCTCATCGCCGCGCGCGACGAGCGTGAAGGCGGCACCAAGCCGCCCTGCGCGCCCCGTGCGGCCGATGCGGTGGACGTAATCCTCCGCGTGATGCGGGATATCGAAGTTGAAGACGTGGCTGACATCGGGGATGTCGAGCCCGCGTGCCGCGACATCCGAGGCCACGAGCAGGGTCAGCTCGTTCTTGCGGAAGGCGTCAAGCGCGTTCATGCGCGAGCGCTGGTCCATGTCGCCATGCAGCGCACCGACCGAGAAGCCGTATTTCTGCAAGCTGCGATACAGCGTCGCGACCTCGCTCTTGCGGTTGCAGAAGATGATGCCGTTCTTCAGAACGCCCGGCCCCTCGATGGCCTGCGCCTCGCGGATGAGGCGGCGGAGCGTCTCGCGCTTCTCGTAATCCTTGCCGTAGGTCGCGACGAGGCGCTGCGTGATCGTGGTGGTCACCGAGGAGGGGCGTGCGACCTCGATCACCACCGGATTGGTGAGGAACTGGTCGGTGATGCGCTTGATCTCCGGCGGCATGGTGGCCGTGAAGAAAAGCGTCTGCCGCGTGAACGGGCACAGGCCGGCGATGCGCTCGATATCGGGGATGAAGCCCATGTCGAGCATGCGGTCGGCTTCGTCGATCACGAGGATCTCGATGCCGGTCAGCAGCAGCTTGCCGCGCTCGAAATGGTCGAGCAACCGGCCCGGTGTCGCGATCAGCACATCCGCGCCGCGGGTGATTTTCGCGTCCTGATCGGCGAAAGAGACGCCGCCGATCAGCAGGGCGACGTTGAGCTTCTGGTTCGGGGCGTATTTGACGAAGGCTTCCTCGACCTGCGCGGCGAGTTCGCGCGTCGGCTCAAGGATCAGCGTGCGTGGCATGCGGGCGCGGGCGCGGCCCTGCTCCAGCAGCGAGAGCATCGGCAGGGTGAAGGCAGCGGTCTTGCCGGTGCCGGTCTGGGCGATGCCGAGAACGTCCTTGCGTTCAAGGACATGGGGGATTGCCTGCTCCTGAATCGGGGTCGGCTGCGTGTAGCCGGCGGCGGTTACCGCATCGATCACCCGTTGGGAAAGGCCAAGTTTGGAAAAGGACATGAGCACCATGGATCGTCAATCGCGAGCGGCCAGACAATCAGGGCCGACTCTTCATGCCCTCGAAAGGGCGGACGATGGTGCGGTTAAGCGGGAATCCGCCTGAAAATGCAAGATTAATCTTCAAAACACCGCGCTATTCCGGCGGACAAAGTAAAGGCCCGCTGCAAACAGTGCATCTTGCGGGTGCTTACCCTAGTTCTTGCAGGGATCGATGCGGACGCCGGCTGGCTTGCTGATCGAACCGGTGGTGACGCTCTCATCCAGCACCGAACGCGTGACCGTATAGGTGCGCGTGCCGGCTGGTGGCGTATTCGCCGAAATGCGCTGGGCCTGATCCGGCACCAGGGCTGAAATCAGCGCGACAAGGCTTTGCGCCGCGATGAAGGTGAAGGCCACCAGCCCGGCCGAAAGCAGAAGATAGCGCCGGACAAGGCCGTGCTCTCCGGTGATGAACGACATCAATTCTCGCATGCGGCACCCGTTTGTTCACGTGAA
Organism: Beijerinckiaceae bacterium; assembly: GCA_009773635.1. Taxonomy (GTDB): domain Bacteria; phylum Pseudomonadota; class Alphaproteobacteria; order Rhizobiales; family Beijerinckiaceae; genus Rhabdaerophilum. The sequence goes on from WSYC01000006.1 coordinate 120,793, forward strand.
GCAAGCGTAAACAAAGGTGTTTAAGATTTCATGATCACCCGCCACCGGCGGGCAACCTTGCGGTTCTCTGGCCGGAACATTGCCAAGCTTTAAGTTGAATTCAGCCGCGACCATGCCCTTATTTCCACCGGGCTGACGATGAATGTGGAGACTTGAGATGAGTGAGAAGAAACCGTTTTTTGGCAGCGCGACGTCGAAATTGCTGCTTGCCGGCGCTGCGATCCTGACCATCGGCGTCGGTGTCGGCATTGCCGATTGGGCCCGTGGTGATGGCGGCCGCTGGCATGGCCGCGGAATGATGCAGGATCGCGGTGCCGGCATGCAGCGCATGTGCGAACGCGATCCCCTGAAGTTCGAGGGCGTTGCCCGGGCTTTCCTGAAGGCGGATCTGGACCTGACCCCGGCCCAGAACACCGAACTCGACAAGCTGGCAACCGGGCTCGTTCCCGCGCTCAAGGAGTTGCGCGACGAGGTCTGCAACAACTTTGCCGGCAGCGGCACGACGACTGCGCCGGATCGGCTGGAAAAATTCGCCCGCGTGCTGCGCAAGGCGGCCGACACCGCCGAGAAGGCCGTTGCGCCGGCGAAGAGCTTCTACGTGAGCCTCGATGACAAGCAGAAGGCGCGCATCGAGGAGCTTTCCAACCGCAAGGGGCGGTTCGGGGGCGGACATGGTCCCGGCGGGTTCAATGGCCCCGGCGGGCTTGATGGCCCTCCCGGCATGCGCGGCCCGGGTCGCCCGATGCCGTGAGGGCACCGGCCCATCACCGGAAGAGAAAAGGGCGCCCTGTGGGGCGCCCTTTTTCATGCTCTCGCGTGTCTTCGCGCTCAGGCGGCCCTGACCTCGTGCAGGAACCAATCGACCTTCTGGCGCATCATCTGGCCCTGGTGTGCCAGTTCCTCGGAGGCGCTGAGCACCTGGCTCGCAGCGGCGCCGGTATTGGCCGCCGCCTCATTGACGATGGCGATGCTTTCCGCGGCATGGGCAGTGCCTTGCGCCACCTGCTGCACGTTCTCGGCGATGCCCTGCGTCGCCTGGCTCTGTTCCGTGACGGCGGTTGCGATGGAGGCGGCGACCTGATTGATCTCCTCGATCATCCGGGTGATCTCGCGCATGGCATCGATCGAGTCGGTTGAGGCGGTCTGGATCGCCTGAACATGCTCATTGATGACATCGGTCGCGCGGCTGGTCTGGCTGGCGAGTTCCTTGACCTCGGAGGCGACGACCGCAAAGCCCCGGCCGCTCTCTCCGGCGCGGGCGGCCTCGATGGTGGCGTTGAGCGCCAGCAGGTTCGTCTGCGCCGCAATCGAGCGGATGAGATCGACGACTTCGATAATGGCTTTCCCGGCAAGGTTGAGGCGCATGACGGTTTCATCCGTTGCGCGGGCCTTGGTGGCGGCCTCCGAGGCGAAGCGGGATGATTGCTCGGCCTGGCGGCCGATTTCGGTGATCGACATGGCCAGTTCGTCGCCGTTGGACGAGAGCGTCTGCACGCTCTGCGATGCCTGATGTGAGGCGGCTGCCACAAGCGTTGATTGCTCGCTGGTGGTTTGCGCCACTTCCAGCATCATCTTGGCGGAGGCTTCGAGTTCGGCCGACGTTGTCGCCACCGAAGCGACGATGCTCATCGACGAGTGCTCGAACTCCGCGATGAGTTCCTCGACCTTCAGGGCGCGCTCGTGCCGGGCCTTCTGATCGGTTTCGGCTTCGAGCCGCAGGCGCTGGCGCTCGACACCGGCCTCCTGGAAGGTCAGGAGTGTTCGGGCCATTTCGCCAAGCTCATCGCGGCGATCGGTGCCCCTGATCTCGATGCTGGCCAACAGGCTGAGCCGGTTCGTGCCGAGGTCCTCCGCCCCGACTGTATATCTGGCAAGGTTATTCATCGTGATGATTGCGCGTCTCAACGGGCGGGATATGCCAAACAGCGCAAAATATACTGCCCAGCCGGCGGTCAGCATAGCCAGCGTGATGAGCGCAAACAGCACGATCCTTGTAGTCGCTGCCGTCTCCATGCTGGCGGCATGCACCTCCCGGGTCTTGGCGATCTGGAGGTTGATCAACTCGCCGATCACCTTTGCGACCGGGTCGAGCTGGGAATACATCTTGACCTCGACAAAATTGACTAACCCTATCCGGTCGTTCTTCTCAAGAAGCTCGGTCAGGGTAGTGATCGCGCCGCGGGCCTGCGCAAATGCCTCCTTGCCGGCCTCGATCCGAGCGCTCTCATCGGCATCGATGACGCCGGCGATATACTGGTTCCACAGGCCGTCAATCTCGGTCAACGCCGCGCGCATGCCCGGCGCCACCTCCTTGAAGCTTGACCAGCCGGAGCGCGCCTTGTGCGCCGCGTCGACCACGCGGACGCTGAAATGATCGCCGATGATTTTGAGGTCGCGCAGCGGGATGATGCGCCGGTCGTGGATGCCCGAGAGGGCTGATACTTCCCGCGACTGTGCCAGCCAAGCGACGCCAGCCAGCAGGATAACACCGACCAGCAGAGCAAGCGTCGTCGCGACAATTTTTGATGAAGTTGTTTGCACGGCAAGTTCTCCCAATAAGGATATTGCAGTGCACAATTGATTATAGAATCCTAATAACAAGAAAACAGAAAAGCGATGTCAAATAAAATTCATAATCAATACTTTTTAGCCAAAGAAATTTACAACTAGACGTCGATCAGCTCATCAGCAAAAGCCGCACGCTCCTGGATGAAGGCGAAGCGCGCCTCGGGCTTGTTGCCCATCAGCCGCTCGACGCAATCGTCGGTCCCCGCCTTGTCGTCCGCGATCACGTTGACCCTGAGCATCAACCGCTTCTTCGGGTCCATCGTGGTTTCCTTGAGCTGCGCCGGCATCATTTCGCCGAGGCCCTTGAACCGCCCGATCTCGGGCTTCTTGCCCTTGAAAACGGTCGCCAGCAGCCGCTCTTTCTCGGCCTCGTCGCGAGCGTAGACGGATTTGCCGCCATGCTTGAGTACGAACAGCGGCGGAATCGCGAGATAGAGATGCCCGTTCTCGATCAGCTTCGGCATCTGCCGGTAGAAGAACGTGATCAGCAGCGAGGCGATATGCGCGCCGTCGACATCCGCGTCGGTCATGATGACGATCTTGCCGTAGCGCAGTTCTTCCTCGCGGTAGTGGCTGCCGGAGCCGCAGCCGAGCGCGAGCATCAGGTCCGCGAGCTGCTGGTTGGCGGTGAGCTTGTCGCGGGTGGCGTTGGCGACGTTGAGGATCTTGCCGCGCAAGGGCAGGATGGCCTGCGTCTGCCGGTCACGCGCCTGCTTGGCGGAGCCGCCGGCCGAATCGCCCTCGACGATGAAGAGTTCGGTATCGCCCTGCGCGTTCGAGGTGCAATCCGCGAGCTTGCCCGGCAGGCGCAGCTTGCGCACGGCGGTCTTGCGCTGCACGTCCTTTTCGGCGCGGCGACGCAGCCGGTCCTCGGCGCGGTCGACCACAAAATCGAGCAGTTTGAGCGCCTTGATCGGGTTACCCGTCAACCAGTGGTCGAAAGCATCGCGGATGGCGGCATCGACGATGCGGCTCGCCTCGGTGGTTGCGAGCTTGTCTTTCGTCTGGCCGACGAATTCCGGCTCGCGGATGAAGACCGAGAGCATCACGGCAGCGCCGGTCATCACGTCGTCGGTTGTCAGCACGGCGGCGCGCTTGGCCTGTCCGATACGTTCGGCATGATCCTTCAGGCCGCGCAAGAGCGCGACGCGCAACCCGCTCTCGTGCGTGCCGCCGTCACCGGTCGGGATGGTGTTGCAATAGGAGGAGACGATCCCGTCGTCGTGCATATACCAGGCGATCGCCCATTCGCAGGCGCCATGACCCTTCTTGTCGAGCTTGCCGGCGAACATCTCGTCGACAACCAGCGCCTTGCCCTCGATCTCGCGGGCGAGGTAGTCGGCGAGGCCGCCGGGAAAGCGCAGCACGGCCTTCTCCGGCGTATCCCCGGATGCCGGCAACAGGTTCGGCGCGCACGACCAGCGGATTTCGACGCCGCCGAAAAGGTAGGCTTTCGAACGTGCCATGCGATAGAGCCGGGCAGGGGAGAAATTCGCGCCGGTCTTGAAGATCTCGGCATCGGGCTTGAAACGCACCTTCGTGCCGCGCCGGTTGCGCACGGGGCCGACAAGTTCGAGCCCGCCCTGTGGCAACCCGCGGGAGAACACCATCCGGTAAAGCTGTTGTTCGCGCGCGACCTCGACCTCGACGCGTTCGGAGAGCGCGTTGACCACGGAAATCCCGACGCCGTGCAGGCCGCCGGAGGTCTCATAGGCCTTGCCGTCGAACTTGCCGCCGGCGTGCAGCGTGCACATCACGATTTCGAGCGAGGACTTGCCGGGGAATTTCGGGTGCGGATCGACCGGGATGCCGCGGCCGTTATCGGTGACCGAGAGGTAGCCATCGGCATCCAACTCGATCTCGATGAAGCTCGCGTGGCCGGCGACGGCCTCGTCCATCGAGTTGTCGAGCACTTCGGCGAAGAGATGGTGCAGCGCTTTTTCATCGGTGCCGCCGATATACATGCCGGGCCGGCGGCGCACCGGTTCCAGCCCTTCGAGAACCTCGATCGAGGAGCCGTCATAACCATCCCCGGAGACGGGGGCGACGGCAGCCTTCGGCGCGGGTGTGGCGGCGGCAACTGGCGCTGCTGCTGCCGGCTTGGGCACAGCGGCAGGCGCAGCCGCTTTCGTCTCGCGGACCATGTCCTGGGCCGCCTTTTCGAGCTGGCCGAAGAGATCGTGTGCCGGAGAAGAATTGGACGCCATGGGTTCCCGTTGCCTGCCAGAAGGTGAATCCGCCTCGCGCGTGATTCGCTCTTCTTCACTATGCCACACATCGGGATGAGGGAAGGCTGGGGATGGGCGCAGCGGGCGCTCATCCCCAACTGGCGTATCAAGGGATGTTGACGCGCGCCTTACAGCTTGATTTCGACAAAGCTCGGACAATGATCACTGGCTTCGGTATGGTTGGGGCCGATCGTGGCAAATCGTTTTCCAGTGTACTGTTTGCATTTGGTCGAAAGCCCTTCCCGGAAAATACCTGTCTTGACCACATCCAGTGCGGGGTCAGTCAGGATATAGTCGAGGCGGCTGACGGTATTCTCGGAATCGTAGAAATGGGTCCAGAGATCTTTGCTGTCGGCCATCCCGTCGAGAAGTGGGCCTGCGGTGAGGGCATCGAGCGATTTGTCATAACTCTTTTGCTTCGTGTCGATATTCAGATCGCCAAGAACGATCGGCTTGCGCTTGATCTTGCGCAGGTCGTCGACCAGTTCGCTGACACGGTCCGCCTGCGCCTTGCGCCGCTCAATGGAGGACTTGTTGCGGTCCTGCGCCTTGAAGTGATTGACGAGAAGCGTGATCTCCGCCTTGCCAACAGCCAGATCGATTTCCAGACAATCGCGGGAAAACACGGCGTTCTCGGTAAAATAGCCAAATCCTGCACGCGAATCCCGGATAACGGGCTTCTTTGGGTTGACCGGATCGTCGATATGCGTACGAAACCCGGTAATCCGGATATCGGCGCTCCGCTTGATCATGATCCCGACATCAATCGCGCGCGGGTCGTTCCCGTCGATTGAAAACACCGTTTCATACATATTGGAGAGATAGTCGCTGTTGAAATTCCGCAGCGCATAGATGTTCTCGATCTCCTGAACCGCGATAATGTCGGCATCGATCGATTCAATCGCAAGGGCAGTATTGTTTCGCTGGATGGTGGTGGTGGACTCCGCGACAAGATCGCCCTTCCGCGAGGCGACAGAAGCAACGCCAACCGCCATCAGGAAATTTTCGTAACCCTTCCCGCCCCAGGGGCCGTCGAGAAACGCATATCGATTGAAGAGATTCTCAAGATTGAAAGTTGCTACACGCACGTTCATCTTTGCCTCCAAATTGTTGCATGGCGCTATAATTGTTGCATTTTTTCACTTTCTGTGAGGCGGTTTTCTTTCTGGACGACAGCGTGTGTGATTTTGCATCGAACTTCAAGCACACACGCCGATTCTTTGTATTTGGTCGCTTACACGCCGATTTTGCCGCCACCCTTCCTGGTGATCGCCACGATCGAGGGGCGCGGCGGCATGTCGGGCTGGAAATCAGGCCAGCGCGTGGCCGGATTCTCGAAGGTGCCCGAGCCTTCCGGCGCATTGTCCTCGGCTTCGCCCGGATGCTGGATGGCGACGAAGAAGGTCGTGTCATCCGGCGTGAAGCACGGCCCGCAGAGTTCGGCACCGTTCGGGCAGCGGAAGAAGTGCTTGGAGGTGCCGCGCGCGGGCCCTTCCGTCTCCATCGCCCACACGCCATCGGCGCGGCCCGTGCCCTTCGGCGAGTTGCCGTCGGTCGCGACCCAGAGGCGGCCCATGCTGTCAAACGCGCAGTTATCGGGCATGCCGAACCAGCCGTCCTTGGTCGTGGCCGGATTGAAGCTCGCGCCTTGCTCCGGCTTGGCGGGATCGCCGCACTTCACGAGGATGCTCCAGCTGAACGTCGTCGCGGCGTGATCGTTATCCGGCGCCACCATCTCGATGATGTGGCCGAAGCGGTTGTTGCCGCGCGGGTTCGCAGCATCCACCTGATCATCCTTGCGGCGGGAATTGTTGGTCAGCATCACATAGACCTTGCCGGTCCTGGGGTTGACCTCGATTTCCTCCGGGCGATCCATCCTGGTTGCGCCGAGCGCGTCGCCAGCGAGACGGGCGTAAATGAGCACGCCCGCCTGATCGGCAAAACCGTTCTCGGCCGTGAGCTTGCCCTGACCATGCACGAGCGGCATCCATTCGCCCGAGCCATCGGCGTTATACTTGGCGACGTAGAGCGTGCCCTTGTCGAGCAGGTCCATGTTGGCGGCGCGGTTGTTGGCGTCGAACCGGCCCTCGGAGACGAACTTGTAGACGTAGTCGAAGCGCTCGTCGTCGCCGAGATAGGCAACCGCGCGGCCATCCTTGTTGATGGTGACGCCGGCGCCCTCATGCTTGAAGCGGCCGAGCGCGGTGCGCTTCTTCGGCGTCGAGACCGGATCGGTGGGGTCAATCTCGACGATCCAGCCGAAGCGGTTGATCTCGTTGGGCTCCTTGGCAACGTCGAAGCGATCGAAATACTGGGCCCAGTTGTACTGGTTGCCCGGCGCGCCATAGCGCTTGAGCACCTTCTCGTTGGCACCCTCGGCCTTGCCCCAGAAGTTGCCGTTGAAATTCTCCTCACCTACGAGCCAGGTGCCCCAGGGGGTCTGGCCGCCGGCGCAGAGATTGAGCATGCCGAGCACCTTGGTGCCCGTGGCGTCCGTACCGGTCTTGAGCAGGGCGTGCCCGGCGGCAGGACCGGTGATCACCATCTGTGTCTGCGCGGTGATGCGGCGGGCGTATTTCGAACCCTTCACTACACCCCACTTGCCGTTTTCGCGCTTGACCTCGATCACGGAGCCGCCGATGGCCATCATCTCGATCTCGGCGATTTCCTTGGTCATACCGGCGAACTTGGCCTTGCCTTCCTGGCGGCCGAGCTTGGGGAACATCAGTTCCTCATTGGTGTATTCGTGGTTCACCGCCAGCACGCCGTGCCCGGAGGAGCCGTTGATCGGGTAATAGCCGATGAAATCATTATTGTAGCCGAATTGCCTGGCCTGCGCGGCGGCAGTTTGTTTCGCAGGGTCGAAGGCCGGCGCATCCGCCAGAACCGGGTCGCCCCAGCGGATCAGGACATCGGCGTCATACCCTTCGGCAACGTGATGCTTCTCGTCCGAGCCGGCGGCAATTTCCTTGAAATTGAAGCTCGGCGTGGTCGCGCCTTGCGCCTGCGCCGCACCGGCTGTCAGCAGCGCCAGCGGGGAGGTTGTCGCAGTGAGCGCCGCAGCGCCGGCGAGCCCGGACAGCAATGTGCGCCGGTTCAGCGGAAGGCATGATTGTGTTTGCGTGGTGTCGGACATTTGCGGAGCTCCCTGCTTGATTCCTGCCCGTTATCGAACTGTCGCACGACGTGAATATGACGGTGGGATGGCGCGTCTGTTAAGCTCGCTTTCACCTTGTTCGCAGTATCTTGCGAGGATTGAAAACAAGTTGCCATTCTGGAGCCTTCCCATGACGTCGCCGCGCCTCAAGACCCTCGAAAACTGCGCCCAGGCGACCGGGTGTGCGTTCGGCTTCGTGGAGGCGGATTTCGAGGTTCGTTATGTGGCGCCGGCGCGCCCGGGGCGCATGATCGCGCTGTTTGTCGCCATGGGCGGCAGCGCCGTTGCACTGGCGCATCATTTTGGCTGGACGAGCGTCGTGGCCTCGCTCGGAGGCTGGCGCGGTTCGGTTTAACCCGCACCGGTTCCGGCATCGGGCCGGTCATCACCCGATGACGAGCTTCATGCCCTGGTGGGTAGCCACAAAGCCCAGCCGTTCGTAGAGCCTGAGCGCGCTGTCCCGGGATTTGTCGGTCGTCAGCTGCACCAGTCCGCAGCCGCGGGCCTGACAGCGCCCGATGGCCCATCTGATCATCGCCGTGCCGAGGCCATTGCCACGCCTGTCCGAGGCAATCCGCACATTCTCGATCTGCCCGCGCCAGCGTCCTTTGTGCCCAAGGCCGGGGATGAAGGAGATCTGAAGGTAGCCGACAATGGTTTCCTCGATCTCCATCACCAGCGCATACTGGTTCGGATCACGATCAATCGCCGCGAAAGCCGAGAGATACGCCTGATCGAGCGGCTGCCGGATATCCTCGCGGCGTGCGCCCAGTTCATCATCGGCAAGCAATTTGACGATGATGGGGAGATCGTCGTGGACGGCGCGGCGAAAATTCGGACGATGCATGTCAGCACGCTGCTCAAAAAATCAGATGGATCGCACATAGTCGCCGTAGGGCCGGTAGTCCATTCCGAATGAAAAAATGCAATATCCTAGGTTATCAGTCCGTGAAGCGCGCGGGAACCGGGGCGATAAAAAAAAGGGCGCCCGAAGGCGCCCTTTGTCGTCTGCCGATCGCCCGCCAGCGGCGAGTTCCGATCAGAGGCTGTAATACATCGAGAATTCGACCGGGTGCGGCGTCATCTCGAAACGCATCACGTCCTGCATTTTCAGCTCGATGTAGCTGTCGATGAAGTCGTCGGTGAACACGCCGCCGGCCTTGAGGAAGCCGCGATCCTTGTCGAGCGAGGCGAGCGCTTCACGCAAAGAGCCGCAAACGGTCGGGATCTTCTTGAGCTCCTTCGGCGGCAGATCGTAGAGATCCTTGTCCATCGGCTGGCCCGGATCGATCTTGTTGGCGATGCCGTCAAGACCGGCCATCAGCATCGCCGAGAAGGCGAGGTAGGGGTTCGCCATCGGGTCGGGGAAGCGGACTTCGACGCGCTTGGCCTTCGGCGAGTTCGTCCACGGAATACGGCAGGAGGCCGAACGGTTGCGGGCCGAATAGGCCAGCAGCACCGGGGCTTCATAGCCCGGGACGAGACGCTTGTAGGAGTTCGTCGACGGATTGGTGAAGGCGTTGAGCGCCTTGGCATGCTTGATGATGCCGCCGATGTAGTAGAGGCAGAGCTGGGAAAGCCCGGCGTACTTGTCGCCTGCCATCATCGGCTTGCCGTTCTTCCAGATCGACTGGTGGACGTGCATGCCCGAGCCGTTGTCACCGTAAACCGGCTTCGGCATGAAGGTCGCCGTCTTGCCATAGGACTGCGCCACATTGTGGATCGCGTACTTGTAGATCTGCATGTGGTCGGCCATCGTCACGAGTGTGCCGAATTTCATGCCGAGTTCGTGCTGGGCCGAGGCCACTTCGTGGTGGTGCTTCTCGACCAGAACGCCCATCGATGCCATGGCAGCGAGCATTTCGCCGCGCATGTCCTGCGAGGCGTCCTGCGGCGGAACCGGGAAATAGCCGCCCTTGGTGGCGATGCGGTGACCGAGGTTGCCGCCTTCATAGTCAGCGTCGCCGTTGATCGGGAGTTCCGAGGCGTCGAGCTTGAAGCCGGTGTTGTAGGGGTCGGCCTTGAACTTCACGTCGTCGAAGATGAAGAACTCGGCTTCCGGGCCGAAGTAGGCGGTGTCGCCCACGCCGGTCGACTGCATGTACATCTCGGCACGCTTGGCGATGCCGCGCGGGCAGCGCGAATAGGGCTCGCCGGTGGCCGGCTCGAGCACGTCGCAGTTCAGAACCAGCGTCGAGGCGGCGAAGAACGGGTCGAGATGCGCGGAAGCCGGGTCGGGCTTGAGCATCATGTCGCTCTCGTTGATGGCCTTCCAGCCCGCGATCGACGAGCCGTCGAACATCACGCCTTCTTCCAGCGCATCCTCGTCGACGATGGTGACGTCGAAGGTCCAGTGTTGCCACTTGCCGCGCGGATCGGTGAAGCGGAAATCGACGTACTTGACGTCATTTTCCTTGATGAACTTCAAAACATCCTTTGCCGTCTTCATACGCGTCGTGTCCTTTGTTGTTCGACGTTGGCTCTGAGTTCCAAAACCTGGAGTTGGAGAACTCGGCGGTTTTTCTAGATCAGGGTATCGGAGTTCGGCCTTGATGCGGATTAAACCGCGTCGCCGCCGGTCTCGCCGGTCCGGATGCGGACCGCTTGCTCGATGGAGGAAACAAAAATCTTGCCATCGCCGATGCGCCCGGTCTGGGCGGCGTTCTTGATGGCCTCGATGGCCTCGGTGACCATGGTGTCCTGAAGGACGACCTCGATCTTCACTTTCGGAAGGAAATCAACGACATACTCGGCGCCGCGATAGAGTTCGGTATGGCCTTTCTGGCGGCCGAAGCCTTTCGCTTCGATGACCGTGATACCCTGCACGCCGATGCCCTGGAGCGCCTCTTTCACTTCATCCAGCTTGAACGGCTTAATGATCGCCTCGATCTTCTTCATAGCGGACCCTTTCTCAAGCGGGGAAGTGGGGGAATATTCTTTGTCTCACACCACGAAAGCGCGAAATTCGTCAATAGCCGCATGTCGTTTTGCACGCCCTGACGCATGACAAACAGCACGTCGGATTAAAACATCGCCACAATGCACAAAAAATAATCATAACGGTTTTTATTTGTGCTGCGTGTTCGGCGCCGCTGCCGGACTATCAAGGCCGCATTCATGTCACCTCGAACCAGGTCGAAACGCCAGTGGCGAAATGCTCGGCGATGGTCGAGCGAATAGCCCATTTTCCGGGATTATCCGCGATCAGCGCGATGCGTGCCGTCGCATTCGGCACGAGGTAGAGCGTATCGAGAAAATACGGCTCCCAGCCATCGTCGAACGGGTGGAGCAGACGGAAGGCATGACCGTGCACGGCCAGCACCTGCGGCCAGCTGGTCCGGTTCATCAGTGCCATCACCAGCACCTTGCCGCGCTTGAGGCTCGCCACCGGCTTGCCGGCGAACCCGGCGTTACGGCCATCGTTGATGCGGAAAATCGCCCGCGCGTCCGGGAACCGCGCCGTCAGTGCCGGCAGCTCGGCCTCGGCGGGCTGGAGACCGATGCCGCCGGTAATGGTGAGATCGATGCGCGTCGCATCCTGCAGGCGGATCGCGGGCGGCAGGCCCGGATCGGGCAGGGCGGCGAGCTTGTCTTTCGCGGGCAGGGGCTCGCCGGCGGTCTTGTAGGAGAAGATGGGGATGCCGGCGGCGACCTTGGCCTCGATGGCGCCGTCCTTGCCCGCTTCGGGCGGCGCTTGCAGCACCATCTCGATCCGCGAGGCCGGCGCGAGGATCACGGTGCGCTTCAGGGGATCGAACGGCTGGCAGGGGGTCGAATCGATCGAATAGACCTCGGCGGTGAAGCCACTGACCTTGAGCGGAATGACGCGCGCATTCGAGACATTGACCATGCGGATGCGCAACCGCGCGCCGGGACGGACGGTCATCGTGCCCGGCGCGGGGCCGGCATTGGCGGCAAGCGTGTTGCCGAGCCGCCCGACACGGGTCGAATCGCGCCGGTCGAGAAAATCCTCCGCCAGCACGCCCTTGTCGTCGAGCCGCCAGTCGCTGACCGCGAGCACGAGATCATGGTCGAAGGGCGGCGGGTTCTTCTCCTCGACAATCACCACGCCGTGGAGGCCGCGCGCGTTCTGCTCGGCGATCATGTCCGGCAGGCAGGGTGAAAGGATGAAGGTGCCGGTCTGGCTGGCAGGCACGACGATCGTTGCCTTGCTGCCCGGTGCGATGGGCTGGCTCGTCAGGCCCGGCACGCCATCGAAGGCATTGAGGCCGCGCAAGCCACGCAGATGGAAGGCGGTCGGCCGGGCAAGCGCGTTCTCGATCTCGAGGGCGAAAGGCTCACCCTCCTTGCCGCGCAGGACGGTGAAGGCCGATTCGATCGGCTTGCCGTCGGCGGCGAGTTCGACAAGGCGGAACAGGGTCGATTCCGGTTGCTCCGGGCTGCCGAGCCGCTTGCGTAGCGCCTCCGCGCGCAGGCGGACCGTGCGGGCCGGCACGATGGGGGAGGGCTGGGCGGGTTTTCCCGCCCCCTTCGTGCCGGCGGCAGGAGCGGCGCGCGGCTGGCCGAAGGCTGGCAGCGGAGCAAGCAGGACCGCTGAAACCGCCATGAGCGCAGCCCGGCGGGTCGTCACGAATCCGGCCGAACCCGGCGGATTGGCGGGGGGCATGGGGGGCAGGGTCGTCGTCTTCCGCACGCTTCTCTCCACAAGGCCGGTATCCTGCTGACCGGGAGCGCACGCTCGCCGAAGCTTTGATCCACCCTGTGTTTGGGGCTCTTCGCCGCGCCGTCAAGAGAGGGGAGCACAACTTTCACCGGCAGAGCTGTCCTTGTGGCGGTGAAATGCCTTGTGCCTCATGCAGATTTTTGCTGCGAAGGAAAAAAACCGTGATATAGACCCGCCGCGCAAGCGGCAGGTTGGTTTTCCACGCGATCCTGCTGCGGGCTCCACATCTGGTCTACTGATCCGGGTGGAAATCTGGCGGGCGTGGCGGAACTGGTAGACGCGCCGGATTTAGGTTCCGGTGACGAAAGTCGTGGGGGTTCGAGTCCCTTCGCCCGCACCAGACGGCAAGACGCCAGATGTCGCTTCGGAGCACTCGCTTCCGGGGCAGCTTGGACGGACATTCAACGCGCGCTTCCGGCGGGCAAAGGACACGAAACGGGGCAAAAGCCCATATGGGCCTCAAGCCCGGATTTGACATCAAGGTTCATCATGCAGGTTACCCAAACCCTCGCCGAAGGGCTCAAGCGCCAGTTCAAGGTGGTCGTTAGCGCCGCTGACCTGAATTCCCGCTTCGAGACGGAGCTCGAGAACATCCGCGGCAAAGTCAACCTCAACGGTTTCCGTCCGGGCAAGGTGCCGACCGCCCATCTCAAGCGCGTCTATGGCAAATCGGTCATGGCCGATGTCGTGCAGAACACGGTGAACGATGCCAACAAGCAGATCGCCGATGAGACCTCGGGGCGCTTCGCGGCCGAGCCGAAGGTGAACTTCACCGAGGATCAGGCCATCATCGACAAGGTTCTCTCCGGCCAGGCCGATCTCGATTTCTCGGTCGATGTCGAACTCCTGCCGACGATCGAGATCGTTGATCACTCCGGCGTGGCCGTCGTCAAGGAAGTTGCGGAAGTGCCTGCAGCCGATGTTGACGAGGCGATCCAGCGCATGGCCTCGGCCAACCGTCCGTTCAGCCCGCGCGGCGAGAAGGAAAAGGCCAAGGACGGCGACAAGCTGACGATCGATTTCGTCGGCACGCTTGATGGTGTTCCCTTCGAGGGCGGCACCGGCGGCGATGTCGATCTCGTTCTCGGCTCGGGGCAGTTCATTCCCGGCTTCGAGGAGCAGCTCATCGGCGCCAAGACCGGCGACCAGAAGACCGTCAGGACCATGTTCCCCGAGAACTATCAGGCAGAGCATCTGGCCGGCAAGGCGGCCGAGTTCGCCGTCACCGTCAAGGCTGTGCAGGCGCCGGGCGACCTCGTGATCGATGACGAACTCGCCAAGCAGTTCGGCCTCGACGACGTCGCCAAGCTGCGTGAAGCGGTCAGGGAATCGATGGGCGAAGAGCTCAAGGAGCAGACCCGCCAGAAGATGAAGCGCCAGCTTCTCGATGGTCTCGACAAGCTCTACACCTTCGATCTGCCGGCGACGATGCTGGAAGAAGAGTTCAACGCCGTCTGGCGTCAGGTGACGGCAGACATGACCCGCGCCGGCCAAAGCTTCGGCGATGGCGAGGAAGAGACCGCGCGGGCCGAATATCGCGCCATCGCTGCCCGCCGCGTCCGCCTCGGCCTCGTGCTCGCTGAAATCGGCCAGAAGGCCGAGATCAAGATCGAGGATGCCGAGATCACGCAGGCGCTGGTTGCCCGCGCGCGCTCGTTCCCCGGCCAGGAAAAGCAGGTCTTCGAATACTACCGCAAGAACCAGCAGGCCCTCGCCGAGCTCCGCGCCCCGCTGTTCGAGGAAAAGGTCGTCGATCACCTCCTCGCCGGCGTGAAGGTGACGGAAAAGAAGGTGACACGCGCCGAGCTGATGGCCGACGATGAGCCGGAAGCCACTGAAAAGGCGGAAAAGCCGAAGAAGGCGAAGGCCAAGAAGGCTGAGTAACACATTGTGTCATTCCCGGCGGCAGCTTTGCTGACGGGCGGGAATCCACTCGTTAGGCTTTTGTCTGGATTCCCGCTCGCGCACCCCGGTGCGTCGGGAATGACAACAGGCCCCTGATTGCCAAACCATTCATGCCGCCCCATCGTGGGCGGCGTTTTCATTTTCCGGACGAGATTCGCACCATGACAGGCACACCGGCGCCGGCTTCAACCGGCCATAGGCATTTTGCGGCTGATCTTTCGTCGCAAGGAGCGATTCAGGGGCTGATCGTTGCCATCGTCGGCTATGCGAGCTCGGTCGCGGTTGTCATCAAGGGGCTGACTGCTGTCGGCGCGAGTGAGGCCGAGATTGCCTCCGCGCTGCTGTTCGTCGGGCTGACCATGGGGGTTGCCTCCATCATCCTGAGCATGCGCAGCCGGATGCCCGTGAGCGTCGCCTGGACGACGCCGGGCATGGCACTGCTGGCGGCTACAGGGGCGGTGGCGGGTGGATTTCCGGCGGCCGTGGGCGCCTTCATCCTCGTCGGCTTGCTGGTGATTGTTGCGGCGTTCTGGTCGCCGCTCGCACGGCTGATCGCGGCGATCCCGAAGTCCATCGCCAACGCGATGCTGGCTGGCGTTCTGCTCAAACTCTGCCTCGCGCCGTTTGTGGCGCTGAAGGAGCTGCCACTGACCGCGCTCACCATTCTTGGCGTCTGGCTGGTGATGATGCGCTTTGCCCGGCTCTGGGCGGTTCCGGCGGCGGTTCTCGTCGCGCTCGGCGCGATCCTCGTGCAGGGCGGGGCGGCCAATATCGGTGGTTTCCATCTGCCGCAGCCGCTTGTCATCGCGCCGCGCTTCACGGTTGAAGCGCTGTTCGGCCTCGCGCTGCCGCTGTTCGTCGTGACGATGGCCTCGCAGAACATCACCGGGCTCGCCGTGCTCTCGACCTTCGGCTTCCGGCATCCGATGCGGGAGGGCCTGTCCGTGACCGGCGGGCTCTCGGCCATTTCCGCGATCTTCGGCGCGCCGACGATCAATTACGCCGCCATCACGGCAGCGCTCTGCGCCGGGGCCGAGGCGCATCCCGATCCGGCACGGCGTTACATCGCGGCGGTGTTCTCCGGCATCGGTTACATCCTGTTCACGCTACTGGCGGCGATTGCAGCGGCGCTCGTGCTGCACGCCTCTCCCATCCTGATCGAGGCGGCGGCGGGCCTCGCGCTGATCGGGGCTTTCGGTGGGGCGATCAAGGCCGCAACCGAGGACGAGGCCGAACGGCTGCCCGCGCTGCTGACGTTTCTGGTCACGGCCTCCGGCCTGTCGCTGTTCGGCATCGGAGGCGCGTTCTGGGGCCTCGTTCTCGGCTGGAGCGTGCGTGGACTGTTCCGTTTTGAGATCCGGCGCTGACCGCCCGGTTTTTGCAAGGCGGCGCAAGGTTTCACACGATTCGTGAACCACTTCGCGCTACCTCTCGGCGGCTACCCTTTTCAGACAGGGATTCGATCTCTATCTGATGAGGGTGAAAACCATCAGATTCGGCGACCCCCGTCGCCCCAGACACCCCGAGGCGGCGATGCGCGATCCGATTGAAACCTACAATTCCCTTGTCCCGATGGTCATCGAGCAGTCGAGCCGCGGCGAGCGGGCCTTCGACATTTTCTCGCGCCTCCTGCGCGAGCGCATCATCTTTCTGAACGGCCCGGTCGAGGATGGCATGGCGAGCCTTGTCGTCGCGCAGCTCCTGTTCCTCGAAGCCGAGAATCCGAAGAAGGAAATCTCGATGTACATCAACTCGCCCGGCGGCGTGGTGACATCGGGTCTCTCGATCTACGATACCATGCAGTTCATCCGCTGCCCGGTCACGACGCTGTGCATGGGGCAGGCGGCCTCGATGGGCTCGCTCCTCTTGACGGCCGGCGCCAAGGGGCATCGCTTTGCGCTGCCAAACGCCCGCATCATGGTGCATCAGCCCTCCGGCGGCTTCTCCGGTCAGGTGACCGATATCCTGATCCACGCGAAAGAGGTCGAGAACCTCAAGCGCCGCCTCAACGAGATCTACGTCACGCACACCGGGCAGGATTACGAGACGATCCACAACGCGCTCGAGCGTGACAACTTCATGACCTCGGAAGCGGCGAAGGAGTTTGGCCTGATCGATCAGGTCGTCACCAAGCGCACCGAAGAGCCGGAAGCGCCGAAGCCGCTTTGATCTCAAGCGCCGCTTCGATCCGAGGCTTGAGCCGCCGCGGCGGGTGGCCCGATATTGACCCGTTCAAGCGCTCGTGACCCAAAACGGAGCGTCTGGGCGGGTTTTTTCGTGGCCCGTGTCTTGCAACGGCTGCACAAGGTATTACCCTTGACGTGCCGGATGCACTCAAACTGTCCGGGATTAACGTTTCTTTCGTTTCCCGGGCCCGATAGTGTCCCAGTGAAAATAGGCGCCCTTCAACCGGTGCCGAAGCCGGAGGCGGCGTGGTGATTGGCCGCAAGACCTTCCGGACTTAGGAGATAGGCGATGAGCAAGACCGCAAGTGGCGATTCGAGGAGCACGCTCTACTGCTCGTTCTGTGGCAAGAGCCAGCACGAAGTGCGTAAACTCATCGCGGGTCCGACGGTGTTCATCTGCGATGAATGCGTCGAGCTGTGCATGGACATCATCCGCGAGGAATCCAAAACCCTCGTCAAGGCCAAGGATGGCGTGCCGACCCCGAAGGAAATCGCCAAGATCCTCGACGATTACGTCATCGGCCAGTTCTACGCCAAGCGCGTGCTCGCGGTAGCGGTCCACAACCACTACAAGCGCCTCAACCACGCGACCAAGCACAACGATATCGAGCTTGCGAAGTCGAACATCCTGCTCGTCGGCCCGACCGGTTGCGGCAAGACCTATCTCGCCCAGACGCTGGCGCGCATCCTTGATGTGCCCTTCACGATGGCGGATGCGACGACGCTCACCGAAGCCGGTTACGTCGGCGAAGACGTCGAGAACATCATCCTCAAGCTGTTGCAGGCGGCGGATTACAATGTCGAGCGCGCCCAGCGTGGCATCGTCTACATCGACGAAATCGACAAGATCAGCCGCAAGTCGGACAACCCCTCGATCACGCGCGACGTGTCGGGTGAGGGTGTGCAGCAGGCGCTGCTGAAGATCATGGAAGGCACGGTTGCCTCCGTGCCGCCGCAGGGTGGGCGCAAGCATCCGCAGCAGGAGTTCCTGCAGGTTGACACGACGAACATCCTCTTCATCTGCGGCGGCGCCTTCTCGGGCCTCGAGAAGATCATCTCGCAGCGTGGCAAGGGCACCTCGATCGGCTTCGGCGCCAAGGTCGAAAGCCCGGATGACCGCCGGGTTGGCGAAGTGTTCCGCCAGGTCGAGCCGGAGGACCTGCTCAAGTTCGGCCTGATCCCGGAATTCATCGGTCGTCTGCCGGTGATCGCAACGCTCGAGGACCTCGATGAGGACGCGCTCAAGCGCATCCTGACCGAGCCGAAGAACGCGCTCGTCAAGCAGTATCAGCGCCTGTTCGAAATGGAGGACGTGGAACTCACGTTCAACGAGGAGGCGCTCTCGGTGGTCGCCCGTCGTGCCATTGAGCGCAAGACCGGTGCGCGCGGCCTGCGCTCGATCATGGAAGGCGCGCTGCTCGATACGATGTTCGATCTGCCGGGCCTTGATGGTGTCGAGCAGGTTGTTGTCGGGGCCGAGGTCATCGAGGGTAAGGCCAAGCCGCTCTATATCTACGGCGAGCGCAAGGAAGAACCGGAAGCCGCCAGCGCGTAAGCGCTGGTTCCCGCCACAGGATTGCTGTCCCGCCGGCCGCCGCCGTCCAAATTGGCACGGGACAGGTGTGGCTTTGCTGCCTCACCGGATTGTGAAGCGTTATTCCCCCTGCGGTGTCATGGTGCTGGCCTTGCAAGCGGGACGAATCAACACCACTTTCATGTTCAACTCGGTATCGATGGGGCGCCGCAAGGGCCCATCCGGCGTTTCGCGCCAGAAGGCGGAAACAGGAATCCCGCAAGGGGGTTGATGCTGCCAACCTTTCCCGGTCTGAGCGCCGGGGGTCGTGCCCATCCTTCGCAAGCCTGACGGCTTCGCGATACGGGGCGGCCAGAGATGAGGATACTGCTATGAGCGCTGACAAGAAGCGTCCCCTCCCGGCTCCCGGCACCACGGAAGTGGTTCCCGTACTGCCGCTGCGAGACATCGTCGTTTTCCCGCACATGATCGTTCCGCTCTTTGTGGGCCGCGAAAAATCGATCAAGGCGCTCGAAGAGGTCATGAAATCCGATCGCCACATCCTGCTGGCGACGCAGTTCAATGCGACCGAGGATGACCCGGCCGAAGACCAGATCTACCAGATCGGCTCGCTCGCCACCGTCCTCCAGCTTCTGAAGCTGCCCGATGGCACCGTGAAGGTGCTCGTCGAGGGCGTGAGCCGCGCCAAGCGCCTGAAGACGGTCGAGAACGACCAGTTCCTCGAAGCCGAGGTCACGGTTATTGCCGAGGATTACGGCGAGCCGGTCGAGACCGAGGCGCTCGCCCGCTCGGTGACATCCGAATTCGAGGGCTATGCCAAGCTCAACAAGAAGGTTTCGCCAGATGTGGTCTCCACGATCGGCGGCATCGAGGATTACGCCAAGCTGGCCGATACCATTGCGAGCCATCTCGCGGTGAAGATCGCCGACAAGCAGGCGGTGCTCGAGATCATCCAGGTCGCCAAGCGCCTCGAGAAGGTTCTCGGGCTGATGGAAAGCGAGATTTCGGTCCTGCAGGTCGAAAAGCGCATCCGCACGCGCGTCAAGCGCCAGATGGAGAAGACCCAGCGCGAATATTACCTCAACGAGCAGATCAAGGCGATCCAGAAGGAGCTCGGCGACGAGGATGGCAAGGACGAGTTGGCCGAACTCGAGGACAAGATCGTCCGCACCAAGCTCTCCAAGGAAGCGCGCGACAAATCGATGCACGAGTTGCGCAAGCTCAGGCAGATGTCACCGATGTCCGCCGAGGCGACGGTGGTGCGCAACTACCTCGACTGGATGCTCTCGCTCCCCTGGGGCAAGCGCTCGAAAGTGAAGAAGGACTTGCGCCTCGCGCAGGAAGTTCTCGACGCCGATCACTACGGGCTCGACAAGGTCAAGGACCGCATCGTCGAATACCTCGCCGTGCAGACGCGCGCGAACAAGCTCACGGGGCCGATCCTGTGCCTCGTTGGCCCGCCGGGCGTCGGCAAGACCTCGCTCGGCAAATCGATCGCGAAGGCGACCGGGCGCGAATTCGTCCGCATGAGCCTTGGCGGCGTGCGCGATGAAGCCGAAATCCGTGGCCATCGCCGCACCTATATCGGCTCGATGCCGGGCAAGATCATCCAGAGCCTGCGCAAGGCAAAGACCTCGAACCCGCTGTTCCTGCTCGATGAAATCGACAAGATGGGCCAGGATTTCCGCGGCGATCCGTCCTCGGCGCTGCTCGAGGTGCTCGATCCCGAGCAGAACACCACGTTCAATGATCACTACCTTGAGGTCGATTACGACCTCTCGAATGTCATGTTCGTGACGACGGCGAACACGCTGAACATCCCCGGCCCCCTGATGGACCGGATGGAGATCATCCGCATCGCCGGCTACACCGAGGATGAAAAGGCCGAGATTGCCCGCAAGCATCTCATCGCCAATTCGCTGAAGAAGCATGGCCTTGATGACAAGGAATGGTCGATCACGCCGGAGGCCCTGCAGCTTCTGGTGCGGCGCTACACGCGCGAATCCGGTGTCCGCAATCTCGAGCGCGAGATTTCCAACCTCGTCCGCAAGGCGGTGAAGGAAATCCTGCTTGCCGCCGGTACCGACAAGCCGGTGAAGAGCGTCAAGATCGACGATGCCAAGGTCGAGGAATACCTCGGCCCGGCGAAATATCGCTTCGGCATGGCGGAAACCGAGGATCAGGTGGGCGGTGTGACCGGCCTCGCCTGGACCGAGGTTGGGGGCGAGCTCCTCACCATCGAAGGCGTGATGATGCCCGGCAAGGGCAAGATGACCGTCACCGGCAACCTCAAGGACGTGATGAAGGAATCGATTTCGGCGGCGGCGTCCTATGTCCGTAGCCGGGCGATCGATTTCGGCATCAAGCCGCCGCTGTTCGACACGCGCGACATCCATGTCCACGTGCCCGAAGGCGCGACGCCGAAGGACGGCCCGTCCGCCGGCATCGGCATGGCGACCGCCATCGTCTCGGTGATGACCGGCATCCCCGTGAAGCGCGACATCGCCATGACCGGCGAAATCACGCTGCGCGGCCGTGTGCTGCCCATTGGCGGCCTCAAGGAAAAGCTGCTGGCGGCGCTGCGCGGCGGGATCAGGACCGTCCTCATCCCCGAGGATAACGTCAAGGATCTCGCGGACATCCCGGCCAACGTGAAAAACGGCATGGAAATCATCCCGGTCTCGCGGATGGATGAAGTGCTCAAGCACGCGCTGACGGCTCAGCCCGTGGCGATCACCTGGGATGAGGAAGATGCCAAGGCCGCAGCCGCCAAGCCGGCAGCAAAAGAGGACGAAGACGCGCTGGCCGCCCGCGCGCACTGAGCAGGCCTCTTTGGCGATGACCATCAAACGCTCCGGGAAACCGGGGCGTTTTTCTTGTCAGGCACCCGGGGCGCGTGCCACACTGCGGCATATTTCGTGAATTTGGGGGCTGCTGGTGCTGGGTCTGGTGTCAAGAAATCGCGGTTTTTCGGTGCTTCTGGCGGGATGGGCCGGTCTTGCCTTCGGGGCTTCGGCCTCTGCGATGAGCTATCAACTCATCGATGCCGATCTGCCCAGCTGCAAGGGGGCATGCCCCAAGGTCATTTTTGCCTCCGGCACGATCGGTCAGAACGAGTATCTGCAGTTCGCCAGTTTCATCGAAGAGGCCAGCAAGAAGGTCAAGCTGTCGAGCCTGCTGCTGATTGAATCGCCCGGCGGCTTCCGGGGCGGTGCGGCCGGGCTCGGCGTGCTGCTGCGCAAAACCAAGATGAAGGTGATGGTCGGACGGCCGACCGGGGCGGTTGTTACGGCCACCTCGGGTCTCACGGGCGCCACCTGTGCTTCGGCCTGCGTTCTGGTGCTGGCGGGCGGCGTCTCGCGCTCCTACGTGCCCGGCAGCCGCATCGGCGTGCATCGCTCGCATACCGGGCAGGACGTGCTGGACCCGATCACCCGGCAGAAGGTCAACGGAACGGTGAACCACGATGCCAATGTCGATCAGCACACCCAGTTTTTCAAGCTGATGGGCATCGATCCCGCGCTGGCGCAGGTCATCAACGCCACGCCGGCGGAAACGATGCGCTGGCTCAATGCCGATGAGCTCAAGCGCTACCGGGTCACGACCGCTGCGCCCTCGACGCGGTAGAACGTCAGGCCTCGGCTTCGTCCTCCGCCGCCTGCTTGCGCACGACCGTGACCGTGCAGGCCGCTTCCGCGACGACAGCAGTGGAGACTGAGCCGAGATAGCGGCGCACACCGCCGGAACCGCGCGCGCCCACCAACAGATGGTCGACGTGGTTGTTCCGGGCAAACGTCAGCAAGGCCTCGGCGGGATCGGGTGATTCCAGCACATGGAAGGTGATCCGCTCGGGCGGGAGTCGCATTTCGGCGGCCCAGTTCTTGAGTTCGACGAGGCGTTTGACGTGGATCGAGGTGCCATCATCCTCCATCAGCGTATCGAGGCCGACGCGCGCCGTTTTCAGCACGTTGACGCAGGCGAGGCGGGAATCGGGCGATGTAACCAGCAGCCGCGAGACGAGATCGCGCAAGGCTTCGGCCAGCGGCACACCCTCGGATGACAGATCCACCGCCACCATCATGATCGGCGCGGTCGAGGCGTGGCGATAGCTTTCCAGCCGGGAGAGGGGGGCCTTGTCGTAGGGATTGAGGCGCCCGGCCAGCATGTTCTTCAGCCAGTGCGTCTTTTCGCGCGTCGCGCGGTCGGTCAGGGTGACCTGCTCGGGGTGGCGGAGTTCGAAGGCGAGCTGCCGCGCTGTGGGGTAGCGCCGCTCCGGTTTGACGTCGAGGCAGCGCAGGATGATCTCCTGGAGATAATCCGGGATGTCCTTGCGGATGAGGCGCGGCGGGGTCGGGGCCTCGTAGAGCCGGCGGATCAGCGCCTTGGTGGTGTGCTTCGGATTGCCGAACGGGCGCTCGCCGGTCGCCAGCGTATAGAGCAGCACGCCGAGCGCGAACTGGTCGGAGCGGGGTTCCTCGCGCAACTTGAGCACCTGTTCGGGCGCGATATAGGGCGCGGTGCCCATCGGCACGCGGAATTCCTCGGCCAGCAAATCCGGCAGCTTGAGATGGCGCGACAGGCCGAAATCGATGAAGACCGCTTCGCCGCCATGTCTTTCTGACGCATTTTCGGGCGCAAAACCGGGGTCCACTTTTGCTGAAAATGCTTTTGTGGGCCGAAACATGATGTTCGAGGGCTTGAGATCGAGGTGGATCACATCCTGCGCGTGCAGGCTCGCAAGCGCTGTCGCGATCTTCGCGCCGAGATCGATGACCTCGGCCAGCGGGATCGGCGCTTCCTTGAAGCGCTTGAGCAGGCTTTCGCCGTCGATGCGCTCCATCACGATGTAGGGCTGGATCGAAAAATCGCCGAGACCGTAGATTTTCGGCACATGCGGGCCGGCAAGCCGCGGCAGGATCATCTGCTCCTGCTCGAAACCGACGATCATCGTGGGGTCGTCGCCATCGAGGATCAGCGGGATTTTCATCACCAGCGGCGCTTCGATACCGTCCTTGGTCACTTCCCAGATCTCGGCCATGCCGCCCTGATGGATTTTCTTGCCGATGACGAAGCCATCGAGCGTTGTCCCGGTCTGGAGTTGCATACGGCCCAAGATCGGCTCCTTTGAAGATTAACGTCCGCGCAGGAGGCGGGTTGCCAGGGGCTCCGGCAGGCCGGCCTCGCGCACCTTGCGGCAGGTGGTGAAATGATCATAGGGAACGCGCTCGAACTGGATCGACTGGCGCTTCAGATCGAGAATGGCGAAGGCCGCTGCCGTGCTGCCATCGCGCGGCTGGCCGACAGCGCCGATGACCCCCAGCCAGACGAAGCTCTTAGCGAGCGGGATTTCAAACCCGGTGATCGGCTCATGGCCGATGGCGACGCCAAGGCCGGTCAGCCGCCAGAGCTGCGGCTTGTGGACATGGCCAACGAAGGTGAACCGCGCATCCGTTGCGCGCAGCGAGCGCTCGGCCTCCTGCGGCCCGGTGATATATTCCCAGCCCCGTGGTGATCGCGCGCTGGCGTGCACGAACAGCGCATCGCCGACCCGCAGCGTTTCCGGCAGGCCGGAGAGAAAGCGGCGGTGTTCGGCATCGAGCCTGCCGCGTGACCAGTCGATCGCGGCGCGGGCGATGGAATTCATATCGCTGGAATCGCCCTCGATCGCGGCGTCATGGTTGCCGATAACGCCCAAAGCGCCCCTTTCGACCAGTTCCATCGCCTTTTCGGTACAGAAAGCCGGGTCCGGCCCGTAACCGACGATATCGCCGAGGAGCGCGACCTGATCGATCCTGTGCTTGTCGAGCCGGGCAAGCACGGCTTCAAACGCCTCGCGATTGGCGTGAATATCAGCAAGAAGCGCGATGCGCATTCCGATTGTTCCCTCCCGGTTTCTGTGGCCCTGTTCTTTCCGGGCTTGTGCCGCGCTGCCGCGTGCCCGGTGTCCGTTGCGCACCCCCGCGCGCGTTGTCCGGCGCGGTCCTTCTTGCAGGTTCCTTCTGACACGCTGAAAAACCGACGTCGTTGACCTGCATCAGCCAAAATGTATCACGCGGCGGGCAGGGCAAGGATTGGTCTTTCGGCTGGGTTGCCGCCGGCTCTTTTCAATGTCGTGACGACAACCTTCGGCAATCACGGTCTTCAGGCCGGGGAAGAGCTTGCCAAGGGATTCGAGTTGGTGTTTACGCTTCCCTCCGCTGGTGAAGCTGGTGAAGCTGAAACAGAGCGGGCGATTAGCTCAGTTGGTAGAGCGCCTCGTTTACACCGAGGATGTCGGGAGTTCGAGTCTCTCATCGCCCACCATTCACCGCGCGGGCATCCTGATGCCTCCGGCGCGGGGTATCACCCTTCTGCGAGAGCCAGTCCTCAATAGTGAGGTGGGGGTGGCTCGACGCCATCGCGGGGAGGACCGAGGGTCTGCACTTCATCCCGCATGCGCGCGATCTGACGCTCCAACGCATCGATCTTGCGCCATTGCGTGGTGATCACATCGTTCAGTTCGGCGATCAGCCGGTCCTGATGCGCGAAATGCGTTTCGAGTGCGTCGAGGCGCGCAGCGTGGTCTAGGGAGGTGCCGGTCATTGTGATATTCCTTGTCACGGTTCGACATACCGGATCTGCATGCCTGTTGCGCGAGAACGTGATTGCAGGCAAGAATTTGATTGCAAGCATGCCTTGTGAACTTTTCGGAAACCTCGTTCCTTCACCATACGCCTCGCCGCCGATGTAGGGTGGTGCGTTCGTGTAAAAGGGGTCTTGTGGATCCATGCGTAACTTTGCTGGTGTCAACCGCCTCGCGCGGTGTGTCGGTTTCGGAGGCTTTGTCCTCGCTTCGGTTGTCGGGGGTGTCTCGACCCTGAAGGCCATGGAATTCTCGATTTTCCCGCTTGAAGCCCGCTGCGATGAGCGCGAATGCCGCCGCGTTGTCGTTGCCGAGGGTGAAATCGGCAGCGATGCGCCGGCGCAATTCGCGCGCTTCCTGCGGCAGGAGCTCCAGGTTCCCGGCCTGCACGCGATGGTGTTTCTCAATTCCCCCGGCGGCAATGTCGAAAGCGCCTTGCAGCTCGGCGCGCTGCTGCATGATGCCGGAGCGGCTGTGGTCGTGGGGCGGCCGACGGCGACACCGCCGACAACCAAGCGGCGTGCGACCTCGGTGGGCACGCTCAGCGTCGTGCCGGGGCATTGCGCGTCTGCCTGCGTTTACGCCCTGATGGGCGCGAAAAAGCGCGTCGTTCCGTCCGGTGCGCGCGTCGGCGTGCACCGGATGTCGGCGCGGATGGTCTCGCGCGATCCGGCGAGCGGGAGCACGCTCAACAGCCGGATTTTCGCCGGCTCGACCGAGATCAACGCCCTGCGGTCCTATGTGTCCCGTGTTGGTGGCAGCCAGGATCTGATCAGTCTCGCTGAATCGGTGCCGCATGACCAGATCCGCATCCTCTCGGGGGCCGAGGTCAGGAAATACCGCCTTGGTGCGCCCTCGCTGTGAGCGGCATTTGCGTGCGGCGCTTCGCACAGGCGGCGGGTCTGATTGCCGTCACTCTGCTTGGGAGCGCACGCGTTGGTGCGGAGCCGGCCATAGAGGGCATGCGCCCTGCTTATAATACCGCCCCGGTTTCGGATGTGCCGAACGCACAAGCGATATCGAGACATCGCTGGGCACCGGGGCTTGATGCGGGCTATACGCCGCAAGGACTGGTCGTGGCCGGCGGCCGTGTCCGCATGGTCGGTTACGGGCCGGGTGGGTGCCGGATTTTCGACGTGAACGGCGCACCCGCCATCGCAGTGCCCGGCTGCAAGCACGGCGGCGGGCTCGCGGCGACAGGTGGACGGCTGATCGTTATCGACACGCGCGCGCTCTTCGTTGTTTCCGGCGGGCGCGTCACCCGGCAGATCACGCTCACCGGCGCGTTGCGCGGCTCATTCGGCGAGGCCGACAGCCAGGACCTCTGGATCGGCTCCTACGAGCGGGACGGGCAGGGCGGGCTCTGGCGCATTCCGCTCGCCAAACTGTCACAGGACTCGCTCTCCGAGGCAGATGCGGCTGCGACGCTCATCATCCCCGCCCGCGCGCAAGGCATGACCTTCCGGCGTGGTGAGTTGTGGCTTACCTTCTCCGGCTCGACCTTCGGTCGCCTTTCCCGAATCGATCCTTCGACCGGGGCGGAGATCGCGCGTTACGACATGCCGGCGGGCATCGAGGATCTCGGCACCGATTCATCCGGGTTGATCTGGGCTGTCTCGGAAGCTGGCGCGAAGAAATACACCGGCTGGAAAACCAATTTTCCGCTGATTTTCGCCATCAATCCGGCCTTGCTGAAAGAGTGATGTTTCAGCCCCGGTTTAGGGCGTGCATTTTCTTGCATCGCGAGGGCCAGTGTCGCTTGACAAGCGTTATCCCCTTCGCGTAACCCTGCCGCCTCGCCGGGGACACCCGGCAAAGAATGGATGCGGGCGTAGCTCAGTTGGTTAGAGTGCCGGCCTGTCACGCCGGAGGTCGCGGGTTCGAGCCCCGTCGCCCGCGCCATTTCCTTCCCTTCCATGAACAGGGGCAGGATCAGTTCACGATGCTGATTTTGCAAACCCCGGGAAGGGTAACATGTCTGATTCCAACAAGGGCTTTTTGCTCGGCTTGCTCGGCGTCGCGCTGTTTGCGCTGACGACGCCGGTCACCAAGCTTGCGACCGCGACCGCGGGCTTCAACGGGCTTTCGCCGGTTTTCATCACCTTTGGCCGCGCGGCCGCAGCCGGGCTTCTGGCGATCATCTATCTCCGGGTCGTCGGCGCGCCGGTGCCGCTCCGGCGGCAGATCATCCCGCTTCTTCTCGCGGGAATGGGGATCGTGATCGGCTTCCCGCTGTTCATGGGGCTTGCCGTTCAATACGTCGATGCGATGCACGCGGCGGTGATCGCTGGAGCCTTGCCGCTCGGAACCGCGATGCTGACGGCGCTCTGGATGCGCGAGCGCGCCTCGATGCCGTTCTGGCTGCTGGCCGTGCTCGGTTTCCTGCTGGTGCTGCTCTACGCCTGGCTTGAGGGGGGCGAGGGCGGCTTCGTGCTGGCGGACGGATTGCTGCTGCTGGCGATGGCCTCGGCGAGCATCGGCTACGTGCTTGGCGCACGGATGAGCCTTGAGATGAAGCCCGAGCATGTCGTCAGCTGGATTCTCGTGCTCTATCTGCCGCTGACTATGCCGGTAGCCTATGCCTTCCGGCCAACGGCGACCGTCGAGCCGGTCGCCTGGGCGGGCTTTGCCTATGTCGCCATCATCTCGATGTGGCTCGGGTTTTTTGCGTGGTATCGCGGCATGGCGCTTGGCGGCGCGCTGCGGGTCAGCCAGGTGCAGCTCATTCAGCCGTTTCTCTCGATGCTCTTCGCGATTCCGCTGCTCGGCGAGCGGCTGACCCCGCTCTCCGGCTTCTTTTGCCTTGCCATCATCGCGACGGTGGCGCTCAGTCGCAAGGTGAAGTGAGGGCGCTTCTGATCGTTTGCTGAGCGAGCGGAAGGCCTCCTTGTCGTCAGGATCGGAGTTCGCCCGCCATGACCAGCCAGATCGACGGTCTGATTGACAAGATCAGGGAGCTTGAAGACGTGCTTGAAGCCGAGTTTGCCAAGCGAAGTGCTGGTTTGCGCTTCGGCCTTGAGCATGGCCGTGTGGTGTTCGAGGAAGAGCTGCGCCGCCGGCATCTTGAGCTCAAGACAAACGTGTTCCGCTACATTACGCGGGCACGTCTGGTCGTGATCCTGACTGCGCCCGTCATTTACGCGCTGATCATCCCGTTCGTGCTGCTCGATCTGTTCGTGAGCGTCTATCAGGCGATCTGTTTTCCGGCCTATGGCATCGAGAAGGTGCGTCGCGCGGATTACTTCGCATTTGACCGGCAGCATCTGGCGTATCTCAACGCCATCGAGAAGCTGAACTGCGCCTATTGTTCCTATGGTAACGGGCTGATCGCATATGTCCGGGAGATCGCGGCCCGAACCGAGAGGCACTGGTGCCCGATCAAGCACGCCCGCCGCGTGATCGGCACGCATCAACACTACCGGGAGTTCGCCGATTATGCCGATGCCGACGCGTTTCGTGCGCGTCGGCCGGAATGAGGCTGCGCCCGGTGTGGCTACTTCCGCCACTCCTCGATGCCGACGACCTTGGCACCCGTATAAGCCCAGAAGGCTTTGTAGCCCGGCGTCCCGTCCTCGGTGACGAGCAGCATCACGCCGCTCTGGCCGTTGCCGGAGAAATTGGCGGCGATGATCTTGCCATCACCGATGCCGAAGCCGGTCCAGGTCTGCGAGCCGATCCGCCAGACGATCCGCCAGGTGTTTTCGCCGGTCTGGGTGAGGGAGGAGGAGCCGGTATAGCTGCCCCCTGTGCCTTCCTGCCCTTTGACCCGGTAATCGCCCGCGCCTTGCGCGGCAGCAGGCAGCGCGAACGCGATGCTGGCGGCGAGGAATGCGCCGGCAGCCACAAGACGGGCAGCTGCAGGACGAGGCTGGCACCTGCTGGAAGAGAGAGCAAAATTGGACATTCAATTTCCCCGGAACGGTTCTGGTGAAGGGTGGTTGGTCGGCACGCACAGGAAGCACAGCAGGCAGGAAACGGCTGGTGGCGTTCTGCCCGGCGCCAGCACGAATCGGCGGCACCATGAACAATCCTAGCGTGCGCTTTCGGCCCGCGTCATGTCGAATTGTGGCCATGGCGACGGCGGGAAGGACGTGATCCACAGCTTGGCACCAGACAAAACCCGGCGCGGGCGATCACCTCTGCCGCGCTGCGACAAAAACCTTCAGCAAAAGGTCGGGTATTGGCGCCTCGCTGCTTGCGCAACCCGGACGGCTCCATTAATCGGAGGGAACACTCTGGGGAAGCTCCATGCAAACGCTCCTTGTCGACTATCTCCCGCTCGTCCTCTTCATTGGCCTCAGCGCAGTGATCGGTCTCGCGCTGCTCATCGCGCCGTTCGCGGTGGCGCACAAGAACCCCGATCCCGAGAAGGTTTCGGCGTATGAGTGCGGCTTCAACGCCTTCGATGATGCGCGCATGAAGTTCGATGTGCGGTTCTACCTCGTCGCGATCCTCTTCATCATCTTCGATCTCGAAGTCGCTTTCCTGTTTCCCTGGGCCGTCGCGCTGAAGGACGTCGGGGCGTTCGGCTTCTGGTCGATGATGGTGTTCCTCGGCGTTCTGACCATCGGCTTCGTCTATGAATGGCGCAAGGGCGCGCTGGAGTGGGATTGAGACCATGAACACGCTCGTAGCTCCCCAGCCGAAAGGCATCCTCGACCCCGCGACCGGCAAGCCTTTCGGCGCGACCGATCCGTTCTTCGTCGAGATCAACAACGAACTCGCCGACAAGGGCTTCCTCGTTACCGCGACCGACGATCTCATCAACTGGGCCCGCACCGGCTCGCTGATGTGGATGACCTTCGGCCTCGCGTGCTGCGCGGTGGAAATGATGCAGCTCTCGATGCCGCGCTATGATGTCGAGCGCTTCGGCTTTGCGCCGCGCGGTTCGCCCCGCCAGTCGGACGTGATGATCGTCGCCGGCACGCTCACCAACAAGATGGCCCCCGCGCTCCGCAAGGTCTACGACCAGATGCCGGAACCGCGTTACGTCATCTCGATGGGCTCCTGCGCCAACGGCGGTGGCTATTATCACTACAGCTATTCGGTGGTGCGCGGCTGCGATCGCATCGTGCCGGTGGATATCTACGTGCCGGGCTGCCCGCCGACGGCGGAAGCGCTGCTCTACGGCGTGCTGCTGCTGCAGAAGAAGATCCGCCGCACGGGCACGATCGAACGGTAGGAAATAGACAGGCCGTCATGGCCGGGGCATAGCCGTTCTCCAAAGACGGCGTTCTTTCAGAACACCTATGGCCCGGCCATCCACGACTTGAAGACAGGTAGTTTAGTCGTGGATGCCCGCTACACGGGCGGACATGACGAGCGGAGAGGGGCGCGATGTCCGAAGCACTGCACATTCTCGCGGCGCATATCGAAAAGGCCCTGCCGGGCAAGGTGACCGGGCACGAGATCGCCTATGGCGAACTCACGCTTCACGCCGAGGGCGCGGCGATCGTCGATGTCGTGAAGTTCCTGCGTGACGACGCCGATTGCGGCTTCCTCAACCTCACCGACATCTGCGGCGCGGATTATCCGGCGCGCGCAAAGCGCTTCGATGTCGTCTACCACTTCCTGTCCCCGAAGCACGTGCGGCGCATCCGCATCAAGGTTCAGACGGATGAGGTAACGCCGGTGCCCTCGATCACAGGGGAGTTTCCGGGCGCGAACTGGTTCGAGCGCGAAGCCTACGACATGTATGGCATGCTCTTTACCGATCACCCGGACCTGCGCCGCCTGCTGACGGATTACGGCTTTCAGGGCCACCCCTTGCGCAAGGATTTCCCGCTCACGGGCTACGTCGAGGTCCGCTACGACGATGCCGAGAAGCGCGTTGTCTACGAGCCGGTGAAGCTCAATCAGGAATTCCGCAATTTTGACTTCCTCAGCCCGTGGGAAGGGACGGATTACGTTCTGCCGGGTGACGAGAAGGCGAAGGGGGGAGGCCATGTTGGCCTTATTAGTAGGATATCCTGACCTGCTTTTTCTTGTCCTACCCGGCTTGGCAGGATTTTTCTTTGCCTTTGGAACATCCAGTAAGTTTGGTAAAAATTGGCGCATACTTGCTATGTTGTTGAGTATCATACCGGCAGGCTTTTTGCTTTTGATTGCGATTCTCGGCGTCGCCTTGGGTGGAGGTCTTAGCGCTGCGTTGATCATACTAGCAATTTATGAGCATAGTGTTGTTCCTGCATTTCTGGGGTGGGGACTTACTGCGTTGATGTTGAAGTATGTTGTTTCGATAGACAGGAAATTCGAATGATCGAACAACTCAACGTGCGCAATTTTGACTTCCTCAACCTGTGGGAAGGCACTGACTACGTGCTGCCCGGTGACGAGAAAGCGAAGGCATAGGCCATGCTGGAATGGCTTCTCTTTCCTATGAGTCTCGGAGGAACGAGTTTCCCCATCTTCCTTTTTGGTGGGTTTGCTTTTCTGCTTGGGTTGTTTTTCAAGTTCGCGCTCGTGTGTGGAGCCTCTGTCGGAGCGGTTTCTTTGACGGCAAGCCTCTTGCTCTATGTATTGTGCTTTCCGTTGGTGATCGGACTGTTCGCTGGCGGTGTGCTGGTGAAGGATTTGGTGAGCGAGTCCTTAATTGTGGCTTACGCGCTTATACAGGGCGCGGGTGGAGTGCTGGGATGGTGGGCCGGAAAGCTTCTGTCGCCGTCGCTTCGTCAGAAAGGTGAACAGGTTCAATGACCGAACAACCGAATATGCGCAATTTCACGATCAATTTTGGCCCGCAGCATCCGGCGGCGCACGGCGTGCTGCGCCTCGTGCTGGAGCTGGATGGCGAGATCGTCACCCGCACCGATCCGCATATCGGGCTCCTGCATCGCGGCACTGAAAAGCTGATCGAGGCCAAGACCTACCTTCAGGCGGTGCCGTATTTCGACCGGCTCGATTACGTCGCCCCGATGAACCAGGAGCATGCCTACGCGCTGGCGGTCGAGAAGCTCTTGGGCATCACCGTGCCGAAGCGCGGCCAGCTCATCCGCGTGCTCTATTCGGAAATCGGCCGTATTCTCAGCCACATCCTCAATGTCACCACGCAGGCGATGGACGTCGGCGCGCTCACCCCGCCGGTCTGGGGTTTCGAGGAGCGCGAGAAGCTGATGATCTTCTACGAGCGCGCGTGTGGTGCCCGCATGCACGCGGCCTATGTGCGCCCCGGCGGCGTGCATCAGGACCTGCCGGATGACCTCATCGACGATATCGATGCCTTCTGCGAGCCGTTCCTCACCTTCTGTGACGATCTCGAAGGCCTTCTGACGGATAACCGCATCTTCAAGCAGCGCAATGTCGATATCGGCATCGTCAACCTTGATGATTGCTGGAAGTGGGGCTTCTCGGGCGTGATGGTGCGCGGCTCCGGCGCTGCGTGGGATTTGCGCCGCTCGATGCCTTACGAGTGCTATTCGGAGTTCGATTTCGACATCCCGATCGGCAAGAACGGCGATTGCTACGACCGCTACTGCATCCGCATGGAAGAGATGCGCCAGTCGATCCGCATCATGAAGCAGTGCATCGCCAAATTGCGCGGCCCGGATGGCAAGACGCCGATCTCATCGCTCGATGGCAAGATCGTGCCGCCGAAGCGCTCCGAAATGAAGCGCTCGATGGAAGCGTTGATCCACCACTTCAAGCTCTACACCGAGGGCTATCACGTGCCTGCCGGTGAGGTTTATGCCGCCGTGGAAGCGCCGAAGGGCGAATTCGGCGTCTATCTTGTCGCGGATGGCACCAACAAGCCGTATCGCTGCAAGGTGAAGGCACCGGGTTTTGCCCATCTTTCGGCGATGGATTTCATGTGCAAGGGCCACATGCTCGCGGATGTCTCCGCGATTCTGGGCTCGCTCGATATCGTGTTCGGGGAAGTCGATCGGTGAGGCGCGGGGCGACATGGCCAAGGGTCATGCTGCCCGTTTCCGTCCGCCTGCGACCATGCCGGGTCTGGCCTTTTGCCTGAGAAGCCGGTGCTCCTGTCGCGATGTTGCCGGACTGCCGCCGCTGTCACGCGGCGCTGCTGCGCCTGAAACCGGAGGCCATGTGTGGATCACCCGAATGTCGGGTGTGATGATCTGAGTTTTTAGCGTTTCCAGACTTGCTCCAGCCGGTGAGGGTGGTAAGACCCGAACATTGCCGCGCTGCGGTAGATCTGGCTTCGAGTCCGATTGAGCGCGTTCGAGGAAGAAAGATGTCGTCACGCCGCCTTGCTCCTGATGCTGTCCAGCCCGCTTCTTTCGCGTTCGACAAGGCCGGGAAGGCCATGGTCGAGACCTGGATTGCGAAATATCCCGCCGGTCGACAGGCCTCCGCCGTCATTCCGCTGCTCTGGGAAGCCCAGAAGCAGGCGGGCGGCTGGCTGCCCCGCGCCGCGATCGAGCATGTGGCCGAAGTGCTCGGCATGCCGAACATCCGGGTGCTGGAGGTCGCGACCTTCTACACCATGTTCAACCTTGAGCCGGCTGGTACGCATTTCATCCAGCTGTGTGGCACGGTGCCGTGCCACTGCATGGGTGCGCAGGACCTCAAGAAAGTTCTGAAAGACAAGATCGGCGCCGAGCATCACGTGACGGCGGACGGCAAGTTTTCCTGGCTTGAGGTCGAATGCCTCGGCGCCTGCTGCAACGCGCCGATGGTGCAGATCAACGATGATTATTACGAGGACCTCACGCCCGAGAGCCTTGCTAAACTGATCGATGATATGGCCGCCGGCAAGCCGGTCAAGATCGGCCCGCAGAACGGGCGCAAGGCTTCGGAACCGAAGGACAGCATCAAGACGCTCAAAGATGCCGCGCTGTATGACGGTTCGGCGGTCGGATCATGGAAGAAGGCCTTCGACGAGCGCGTCGCCGCGCAGAAGAAGGCCAAGGAAGAGGCCGCCAAGGCCGCTGCTGAAGCGGGCAAGGCCACCGGGGGCGCTCCGGCGGCGGCCCCTGCTGCGCCTGCGCCTGCTGCGGTCAAAGCGTCCGAGCCGAAAGCTCAAGCAGAGCCCAAGGTGAAGGTGGTTGCAGCCAAGGCTGAGCCTAAAGCCAAGGCCGAGCCAAAAGCTGGGTCAAAGCCCAAAGCCGCCCCCAAAGCCAAGGCCGCTCCGGCTCCTTCTGCCGCTGAACCGGCTCCTGTGGGCGATGAATTTAAGCCCGAACTGCTCAAGGCCGCGCGGGGCGGCAAGGCCGATGATCTTGAACTGATCTGGGGCGTCGGCCCCAAGCTCGGCAAGATGCTGAACGGCATGGGCGTGTTCCATTTCGACCAGATCGCCAAGTGGTCTAACGAAAACCTCGCCTGGGTGGATCAGAACCTTGGAGCCTTCAAAGGCCGTGCCGTGCGGGACGACTGGATCGGGCAATCGAAGAAGCTGGCGACCGGCTGGCGGCCCGAGAATGCCGTTGGCGATAAACCGGTGAAATGAGGCCAGCGCGCATGTTCGTTTCCCCCGCTCAGGCTGATCGTGCAGCCGGCTCGTTCGAGCCGGACCGCGCACGCCTGCTGGCGGGGCTGCTGGTTGCCGGTGGTTTGTCGCTTGGCCTCGCGGCCTGCGGCGGTGAAGTTGCCAAGAAGGTCGCCTTCGATGGGGCCGAGCACGCGGCCTATATCGCCAAGGGCAAGGCGAGCATTGACGGCGAGGGCTTTCTGCGCCGGCCCAACGGCTGGCTGGCGCGCTGCTCCGGCGGCGTTGTCTATCTCGTGCCGGCGACGCCGTATTTCCGCGAATGGGTCGAGGTCTATCGCGCCGGCAACCGGATCGCGAATTCGAGCCAGCTTAACGAGAGCCATTCGAAGGCGATCCGCAAGACCCAGTGCACCATGCAGGGCCGGTTCCAGTTCGCCGATCTGCCGGCGGGCAAGTGGATCATCGTCACCCGCGTGACCTATGATGGCAACGAGTGGAACAGCGATTCCACCCTCGTTGCCGAAGTTGAAACCAGACCCGGGGAAACCGCGACAGCGATCCTCTCCAACCCGAACCGGATTTAGCGGCATGCTTCACGATCGCGACCGCATTTTTACCAATCTCTACGGCCTGCATGACGCGGGCCTCAAGGGCGCGCTCAAGCGCGGCAACTGGGATGGCACCAAGCATATCCTTGTCATGGGGCGCGACTGGATCATCGACGAGATGAAGGCATCGGGCCTGCGTGGGCGCGGCGGCGCCGGCTTCCCGACGGGCATGAAATGGTCCTTCATGCCGAAGGTGAACGACGGTCGCCCGCATTATCTCGTTGTGAATGCGGATGAATCCGAGCCCGGTACCTGCAAGGACCGCGAGATCATGCGCCATGATCCGCACCTTCTGATCGAAGGTTGCCTGCTCGCTTCCTTTGCGATGGGCGCGCATGCGGCCTATATCTACATGCGCGGCGAATATATCGCCGAGCGCCACGCGCTCCAGAAGGCGGTCGATGAAGCCTACGCTGCCAAGCTCGTCGGCAAGGATAACATCCACGGCTATCCCTTTGATATCTATGTGCATCATGGCGCCGGCGCCTATATCTGCGGTGAGGAAACCGCGCTCCTTGAAAGCCTCGAGGGCAAGAAGGGCCAGCCGCGCCTCAAGCCGCCGTTTCCGGCGAACATGGGGCTCTATGGCTGTCCGACGACGGTCAACAACGTCGAATCCATCGCGGTTGCCGGCACGATTCTGCGGCGCGGCGCGGCGTGGTTCAATTCGATCGGCCGGCCGAACAATGTCGGCACAAAACTCTTCTGCGTTTCCGGCCATGTGAATACGCCGTGTAACGTCGAGGAGGCCATGGGCCTGACGTTCCGCGAGCTGATCGACACGCATTGCGGCGGCATCCGCGGTGGTTGGGATAACCTCAAGGCGGTCATTCCCGGCGGCTCCTCGGTGCCGATGGTGCCGGCGCACGAGATCATCGATGCGCCGATGGATTTTGACAC
The DNA here is from genome assembly GCA_009773635.1 of Beijerinckiaceae bacterium. GTDB lineage: Bacteria > Pseudomonadota > Alphaproteobacteria > Rhizobiales > Beijerinckiaceae > Rhabdaerophilum. The sequence continues at coordinate 156,579 of WSYC01000006.1, forward strand.
GCTGCGCGGGCTCAAATCTGGCCTCGGCACAGCGGCAGTGATCGTGATGGATAAATCCACCGATCTCGTCTCGGCGATCGCGCGGCTCGCGCACTTCTACAAGCACGAGAGCTGCGGGCAGTGCACACCGTGCCGCGAAGGCACCGGCTGGATGGCGCGCGTCATGGCCCGCATGGCCGAAGGCCGTGCCCACAAGCGCGAGATCGACATGCTGCTTGATGTCTCGACCCGCATCGAAGGCCATACGATCTGCGCCCTCGGCGATGCCGCGGCATGGCCAATCCAGGGCCTGATCCGGCATTTCCGCCACGAGATCGAGGCGAAAATCGACCAGTATTCGGCCAATCCGCACGGAGAACCCGTGCGCGTCGCGGCGGAGTGATGCGGATGGACGCAGAGCTTCAGGCGGGTCTTGATCGAGCAAAGAAAAGCCGCCGTACCGTCAAGAACGGTGCGGCGAGCAATGATCTTGTCCTGAGCGCTTATGCGGAGGGGAATGACGATGTTTTCCCGCGTATTCTCGATCTTTTTGTCAAGCCCGGGAGTGTCGTCGCGGATGTGACCTACGGGCAAGGTGTCTTCTGGCGGAATGTTCCTGAAGATAAATATACACTGCTGGCGAGCGATCTTTCCGGGGGGGTTGATTCACGTGCACTTCCCTATCGCGATGGCGAGATTGATTGCGTTGTTCTCGACCCGCCCTATATGCACACACCCGGCGGCAGTGCGCACAGCGTGCACCGACCATTCGAGGCCTATTACAAGAATAATGTCACGGGCAACCGAACGGCTTCGAAGTATCATGAAGCGGTGCTCGATCTTTATTTTGACGCCGGCAGGGAAGCGAGTCGCGTTCTCAGGCTGGGGGGTGTCTTTATCGTCAAATGTCAGGATGAGGTTTGCTCGAACAGGCAACGGTTGACCCATGTCGAACTTATTAACGGGTTCGAAAAGATGGGTTTCAAGACCGAAGATCTGTTTGTTGTTATGCGGAACAACAAGCCGGGCGTCAGTCGTGTGATCAAACAGGTGCACGCCCGGAAAAACCATTCCTATTTCATTGTGCTCTGGAAGCCGAAATCGAAATCCCAAGTCTGGAAGCGATCATGAACCAGATCGATCCAGTTCAGCTCATGCTTGATGTCATCAAGGAGAATTCCCCCAATTCGGCCTGGGTTGGTTCTCCTCTTGAATCGTTCCGCAGTGTTGCCAATACCAATCGTGGCGATATAGGCGAAGAGTTTGTCGCTAGGTATTTGAAATTTTTGGAACTGGATGTTGTTAAAGCGCCCTCTCGCAATCGAGAATGGGATGTCGAGATTTTGGGGCAGAAGCTTGAGGTCAAGACTGCTTCACAAGACAGCAGCGGATATTTTCAATTCAATCACATCCGGTTGGATCGGAAATATGGATATTTGCTCTGTCTTGCAGTCCGTCCATCGGAGCTTTTGTTTGGTTTGTGGTCAAAGGGGGAAGTTGCGGAAGGCATTGCCGGCACCCTCGTCCGAATGGCTGAAGGACAAAGCATTACCTTCAAGTTGACCAAGAATCCTGTCCAGCTAGAACCGGTTCAGAATTTGGCGAATGCCTTGCGAAAGAGGCTTGGGTAACATGATCAGACTCCTCATTTTGGCTGCCCTTTCGGCTGTAACGGTTGCCGGCTGTTCCTCGACCCCGAGCGCCCCGCCGCCGGTCGCGACGCCCGCGCCGCGGGTGGGCACGGCGCTGACAATGGCAATCAATGCGCCGGTGCTCACCGTGCGGGAAACCATTGTTACCCGGGCGCGCCAGCGCGGCACAGCGGCGAAGCTCGCCGATGCGCGCTCGGTGGTGTTGGAGCGGTCGCTGGCAGATACGCCGGCTGCGCTGGCCGAACAGTGCGGCGCGCACAAGCCGGGGCGGATCGTGCGGATCGTGCTCTCGACCATCGCGCGTGGCGCAAGAACTGAAGTCTCGGAGCGCCGCTTCATCGTGGATACCGATGGCGGCAACTGTCCGGTGACGCTGACGGATGTGGAAGCGGCCGATGGAACACGATCCCTGGCCGACCTCAAGGCGCAAGCCGAGAGCCAGGGCATTCAGCGATAAGGCGGCGAAGGGTATGTCATTGAACCTTGCGGTGTTGGCGGAAGAATGGGGAAGGGGAACGCTGCGCGATCCTCTCCAGCATTTCCGCGCGCGCACGCGGCGGCACTGTCCGTGCTGCGGGTTCGACGGCCATTTCGTGTCCTCCGGCTGGAACGGGCAGGAGGCGTTCCGCTGCCCGAACTGTTCGTCGCGTCCGCGCGACCGGCAGATCGCACTGATCATCGAGCGCAGGAAGATCGACCTCATGAAGGCGCGCGTCCTGCATTTCGCGCCGGAATGGCCGTTGTTCCGCAAGCTCAAGGACAATCCGGGCTATGTCGGCGGCGACATCATCCAGCGTCGCAACGCGAATGCCGTGGTGGACATCACGAAAATCCAGTTCGAGGACGCGAGCTTCGATTACCTTGTGTGCAACCACGTGCTCGAGCATGTGCCGGATGACGCAACCGCGATCGCCGAGTGCTATCGGGTGATGAAGCCGGGCGGGCTCGGCTTCTTCTCCGTGCCGATCTCGGGCGCGGCGGAGACATGGAATCCGCCGGCGGATATGCCAAAGGACGAGATCGAACGCCGTTGCGGCTGGGATCATGTCCGGCTTTATGGGCGGGACTTTGGCGTGATTCTCGCGCGGGCCGGCTTCGCGGTGACGGAAGTCACCTTCGATGCGGCTGACAGGGAGGCCTACAGCCTCCTTGATGAAACGATGTATGTGGCAACGAAGGGCGGTCGGGACTTCAACTGGCCCGATCGCGGAGCGGTAGCATGACCAAAATCCTCGTCGATGATGTCGAAGTCGATGTCCCCCCGCACTTCACGCTGCTGCAGGCGGCCGAAGCGGCCGGGGCGGAAGTGCCGCGCTTCTGCTTCCACGAGCGGCTGTCGATCGCCGGCAATTGCCGCATGTGCCTCGTCGAGGTGAAGGGCGGGCCACCCAAGCCACAGGCGAGCTGCGCGATGAACGTGCGCGACGTGCGCGGCGGGCCGGATGGTTCGCTGCCGCAGATTTTCACGAAATCGCCGATGGTCAAGAAGGCGCGCGAAGGGGTGATGGAGTTCCTGCTCATCAACCACCCGCTCGATTGCCCGATCTGCGATCAGGGCGGCGAATGCGACCTGCAGGATCAGGCGATGGCCTATGGCAAGGATGCCACGCGCTATTCGGAATCGAAGCGCGCCGTTGAGGACAAGTACATCGGCCCGCTGGTGAAAACCGTGATGACGCGCTGCATCCACTGCACGCGCTGCGTCCGCTTCACGACCGAGGTTGCGGGCATCACCGAGCTTGGCCTGCTCGGCCGCGGCGAGGATGCCGAAATCACCACCTATCTCGAGAAGGCGATGACCTCCGAGATGCAGGGCAACGTGATCGATCTCTGCCCGGTCGGCGCGCTGACCTCGCGCCCCTACGAGTTCAACGCCCGTCCGTGGGAGTTGCAGAAGACCGAGAGCGTCGACGTGATGGATGCGATCGGCTCCGCGATCCGCGTCGATACGCGTGGACGTGAGGTGATGCGCGTCATGCCGCGCCTCAACGAGGCCGTGAACGAGGAGTGGATCTCCGACAAGACCCGCTTCATCTGGGATGGCCTGAAAACACAGCGGCTTGACCGGCCGTATGTCCGCGAGAACGGCAAGCTGCGCCCCGCGACATGGGCAGAGGCGTTTGCCGCCATCGCCGCGAAGGTGAAGGCCGCGAAGCCGGAGCGCATCGGTGCGCTCGCCGGCCAGCTCGCCGGTGTCGAGGAGATGTTCGCGCTCAAGGGCCTGATGGCTGCGCTGGGCTCGGGCAACATCGATGCGCGTTATCCCGGCTCGCCCCTGCATCCGGCCAACGGGCGCGCGAGCTACCTGTTCAATTCCACGATTGCCGGCATTGAAGAAGCCGATGCCATCCTGCTGATCGGTACCAATCCGCGTAAAGAGGCAGCGGTGCTGAATTCGCGCATCCGCAAGCGCTATCTCAAGGGCAAGGTGCTGATCGGCGTGATCGGCGAACAGGCGGATCTGAGCTATCCCTACACTTATCTCGGTGCCGGGCCGGAAAGCCTTCAGGCGCTGGTCGATCATGCGCCAGCGAAAGCCGAAAAGCCGATGTTCATCATCGGGCAGGGGGCGTTAAACCGGCCGGATGGCGCGGCGATCCTTGCAATGGCGGCGAAGGCCGCTGCCGCGATCGGCGTCGTCAAGGACGGCTGGAACGGCTTCAACATCCTCCACGCCGAAGCGGGCCTTATTGGTGCGCTCGATCTAGGCTTTGTGCCTGCTGAAGGTAGCCTCGACACGGCTGCGATGCTGGCGCCGGGCGCGCTGGACGTGCTCTTCAACCTTGGCGCGGACGAGATCGATGTGCCGGAAGGTGCCTTCGTGGTCTATCAGGGCACGCATGGCGACCGGGGTGCGCATCGGGCGGATGTCATCCTGCCGGGCGCGGCCTACACCGAAAAATCCGTGACCTACGTCAACACCGAAGGCCGCGTGCAGATGACCAACCGTGCGGGCTTCCCGCCGGGCGATGCCCGCGAGGATTGGGCCGTTCTGCGCGCGCTCTCCGAAGCGCTCGGTAAAAAGCTGCCTTATGACAGCCTCGCCCAGCTCCGGGCCGCGCTTTACGCCGCGCATCCGCATTTTGCCGCCCTCGACCAGATCGCGGCGGGCGCAGCAAAGGACATCGAGAAGCTCGCCAAGCTGAAAGGCAAAGCGGGCAAGGCGCCGTTGATCAGCCCGGTGAAGGCCTTCCACCTCACCAACCCGATCGCGCGGGCTTCGAAGATCATGGCGGAATGTGCGGCGCTCGCTGCCGGTTCCGCCAAGGTCGCGGCAGAGTAAGGAGCGGTAACATGGTCGACATCACGCCCTCTGCCCCGAAAAAGAAAACCAGCTGGCTGCCGCTGATCCTCGGCGGCATCGCACTCGTCGCTCTCATCGTTGCGGCCTATGTCGCCGTTGTGGTGCTGCGCTATCTCTGGGTCGAGACGACCTGGTTCATCCCGGCGCTGATCATCGTCGTGAAGAGCCTCGCGCTGCTCGTGGCGCTGCTGGTCCTCATCGCGTTCTTCCTCTTGGCGGACCGCAAAATCTGGGCGGCGGTGCAACTGCGGCGTGGCCCGAACGTGGTTGGCCCCTTCGGCCTGTTGCAAAGCTTCGCGGACCTCCTGAAATTCGTGTTGAAGGAGCCGGTCATTCCGGCCGGCGCGGACAAGGTGTTGTTCCTGCTCGCACCGTTCCTGACCTGCATGCTCGCGCTCGCGGCCTGGGCGGTGGTGCCGGTGGCGGAAGGTTGGGCGATCGCCGATATCAACGTCGGCGTGCTCTATATCTTCGCGATTTCGTCGCTCGGTGTTTACGGCGTCATTATCGGCGGCTGGGCCTCGAACTCGAAATATCCGTTCCTCGGCGCGCTGCGCTCAGCGGCGCAGATGGTTTCGTATGAAGTCTCGATCGGTTTTGTCATCATCACCGTGCTGATGGTGGTCGGCTCGCTCAACCTCACCGATATCGTTCAGGCGCAGGACAAGGGCGGCCTTGCGGCGGCGCTGGGGATGCCGTGGTTCACGATGCTGAACTGGTTCTTCATCCCGCTGTTCCCGATGTTCGTGATTTTCTTCATCTCGGCGCTGGCGGAAACCAACCGCCCGCCGTTCGACCTGCCGGAAGCCGAGTCGGAACTCGTCGCGGGCTTCATGTCGGAATACGGCTCGACGCCGTATCTCCTGTTCATGCTTGGCGAATACGTCGCGATCATGACGATGTGCGCGTTGACCGTGATCCTCTTCCTTGGAGGCTGGACGCCGCCACTCAGCATCCCGCCGTTCACCTGGATCCCCGGCGTGGTCTGGTTCATCGGCAAGGTCAGCTTCGTGTTCTTCATGTTCGCGATGGTGAAGGCGATGGTGCCGCGCTACCGCTACGACCAGCTCATGCGTCTTGGGTGGAAGGTTTTCCTGCCGCTCAGCCTTGCGGCGGTGGTGATTGTTGCGGGGGTGCTCCAGCTCACCGGCTGGTACAGGTAGGAGCGTGCGATGATGATGCTGGGTGCCGTTATCGGCGGGTTGGTCGGGCTGGCGTTCGCGCTGCTTCAGGTGAAGCTGCTGCGGATCTATGCCCGTGGCAAGTCCGAGGAAGTGGCGCAGCGCGCCTATGATGCCGTGGACCAGCTGAAGCTCACCAGCTTCTTTGGTCTGCCCCTGATTTTTGCGGTGATTGGCACGATGCTCGCCAATCACTGGTATCCATAAGAGGAGCGCGGGAATGTCACTCGCTCAGGCCGCCAAGGGCCTTCTCCTGAAGGAATTCGTCTCGGCTTTCTTTTTGACGATGCGCTATTTCTTCAAGCCGAAGCCGACGCTGAACTACCCGTTCGAGAAGGGGCGCACCAGCCCGCGCTTCCGGGGCGAGCACGCCTTACGTCGCTATCCGAACGGCGAGGAACGCTGCATCGCCTGCAAATTGTGCGAGGCGATCTGCCCGGCGCAGGCGATCACCATCGAGGCCGGTCCGCGTCGCAATGACGGCACGCGCCGCACGACCCGTTATGACATTGACATGACCAAGTGCATCTACTGCGGCTTCTGTCAGGAAGCCTGCCCGGTCGATGCCATTGTCGAGGGGCCGAATTTCGAATTCGCGACCGAAACGCGCGAGGAGCTGTTCTACAACAAGGACAAGCTGCTCGCGAACGGGGCGCGCTGGGAACGTGAAATCGCGCGCAATATCGCGATGGACGCGCCGTATCGCTGAGGGGAAAGCCATGAACGTCGTTACCCTCTTCTTCTACCTGTTCTCGGGCATCCTCATCGCCTCGGCGGTGATGGTCGTGTCGTCGCGCAATCCGGTGCACGCCGTGCTGTTCCTCATCCTCGCGTTCGTGAACGCGGCGGGGCTCTTCCTGCTGATGGGGGCGGAATTCCTCGCGATGATCCTCGTCGTCGTTTACGTCGGCGCGGTCGCGGTGCTGTTCCTCTTCGTCGTGATGATGCTCGACGTCGATTTCTCGGAACTCCGGCAGGGCTTCCTGCAATACCTGCCGATCGGGGCGGTGATTTCGGCGATCTTCTTTCTCGAACTCGCGCTGGTCGTCGGCACCTGGCAGCTCGCGCCCGAGGCGCTGGTGATGAAAAAGGCGGCCGCCGCCGCGCCGGTGGATGCGATGAACGCCCGTGCGCTGGGTCGGGTGCTCTACACGGAATACGTCTACTTCTTCCAGGCGGCGGGCTTGATCCTGCTGGTGGCGATGATCGGGGCGATCGTGCTCACCTTGCGCGAGCGCGTCGGAGTCAAGCGGCAGGATGTGATGGTGCAGAATGCGCGCGGCAAGGCGAGCGCCATGGCGGTGGTCTCGGTTCAGCCGGGGCAGGGTGTTTCGGGTGCCGGCGTTCAGCGCGCCGACGCCGCGAAACTGGAGGGTTGAGCGATGACAATCGGGCTTTCACATTACCTCGTCGTGGCGGCGATGCTGTTCACGCTCGGTGCCTTCGGCATTTTCGTGAACCGCAAGAATGTCATCGTCATCCTGATGTCGATCGAGCTGATCCTGCTCAGCGTCAACATCAATCTCGTCGCGTTCTCGACCCATCTCGGCGATCTCACCGGGCAAGTGTTCGCGCTCTTCGTGCTGACGGTTGCAGCGGCCGAGGCGGCGATCGGGCTGGCGATCCTCGTCGTCTATTTCAGAAACCGCGGTTCTATCGCGGTTGAAGACATCAACGTGATGAAGGGCTGAGGGCACAATGGCTCAGGCAATCGTTTTTCTGCCGCTGCTCGGCTTCATCCTTGCGGGTATCGCGAGCCTGCTCGCGCATCGCGCGGCCTCAGCGAAGGACGTGCTGGCCTTCGGCAATGCCGACCATTCGGCGCAGGCCGGGCACGCAGCCCATGCACATGATGACCATGGCCATGATGACCATCACGCCCCCGAGGTCTCGCCGCATTCCGAAGGCGTTTCGCGCTTCGCCGAGGTGATAACGACCGGCTTTCTCGCGGTTTCCTGCGTGCTGGCGTGGACGATGTTTTTCCAGATCGCCGTTGGCGGCGCTGCCCCCGTGCGCGTGCTGGTCGCGGACTGGATCCATGTCGGTGGCTTCGTCGCCGATTGGGCCTTGCGCATCGATACGCTGACGGCGGTGATGCTGGTGGTGGTGACCTCGGTCTCGATGCTCGTGCACCTCTATTCCGTCGGCTACATGCACGAAGACGCAGGCAGGCCGCGCTTCATGGCGTATCTGTCGCTCTTCACCTTCGCGATGCTGATGCTGGTGACCTCGGACAACCTCGTCCAGATGTTCTTCGGCTGGGAAGGCGTGGGCCTCGCTTCGTATCTGCTGATCGGGTTCTGGTACAAGAAGAAGTCCGCCAATGATGCCGCGATGAAGGCGTTTATCGTCAACCGCGTCGGCGATTTCGGCTTTGCGCTCGGCATTTTCCTCGTGTTCTGGGTGTTCGGCGCGGTCGCCTATGACCCGATCTTTGCGGGCGTTGCCGGCAAGGCCAAGGAGAGCGTAATCTTCCTTGGTTACAAGGTGCCGATGATCGAGCTTGCCGCATGCCTCCTGTTCATGGGTGCGATGGGCAAATCCGCGCAGTTCCTGCTCCACACCTGGCTCCCCGATGCGATGGAAGGCCCGACCCCGGTTTCCGCCCTCATCCACGCCGCGACGATGGTGACGGCCGGTGTCTTCATGGTCGCGCGGCTGTCGCCGATCTTTGAATATGCGCCGTTCGCGCAGAGCGTGGTGCTGATCGTCGGCGCGACGACGGCGTTCTTCGCCGCGACCGTCGGCCTCGTGCAGAACGACATCAAGCGCGTGATCGCCTATTCGACCTGCTCGCAGCTCGGCTACATGTTCGTCGCGCTCGGTACCGGTGTTTACGGCGCGGGCATCTACCACCTCTTCACGCATGCCTTCTTCAAGGCGTTGCTGTTTCTGGGGGCCGGCTCTGTCATCCACGCGATGCACCACGAGCAGGACATCCGCAAGATGGGCGGGCTTGCCAAGAAGATCCCGTTCACGGCGGCGATGATGGGCATCGGCACGATCGCGCTGACCGGGTTTCCGTTCACGGCGGGCTTCTATTCCAAGGATGCGATCATCGAGGCGGCTTACGTCGCCCACCAGCCGGGGCATGTCTATGCCTTCATCTGCGTGGTGCTCGCGGCCTTCATGACCTCGTTCTACTCGTGGCGCCTCTATTTCCTGACCTTCATGGGTGAGACTCGCGCCGACAAGCACACCTACGACCACGCGCACGAAAGCCCGCTGGTGATGCTGATCCCGCTCGGCGTGCTGGCGGCTGGCGCGATCCTTGCCGGTTTCCCGTTTGTCGAGAAGTTCATCGGCCATGACTACGAGAGCTTCTGGAAGGGCGCGATTTTCATGGGCGCGGACAACCATACGCTCCATGACATGCACGACCATTCCAAGCTGCCCTCATGGGTGCCGTGGACGCCGTTCGTGATGATGCTTGCCGGCTTCGTGCTCGCGTATTGCTTCTATCTGAAGTGGCCGGAGTTGCCGAAGGGTCTCGCGGAGCGTCACCCGGCGCTCTACCGGTTCCTGCTGAACAAGTGGTATTTCGACGAACTCTATGACCTGATCTTCGTGCGCCCGGCGCGCTGCCTCGGCACCTTCCTGTGGAAGAAGGGCGACGGCATGGTCATCGACGGCTTCGGCCCGGATGGTGTTTCGGCGCTGGTGCTCAAGATCACCGGACGTGCGGTGAAGCTGCAGACCGGCTTTGTCTATCACTATGCCTTCGCCATGCTGCTCGGCGTCGCGGGCTTCGTCACCTGGTATCTGTTCTCGGGGGGAGCGCACTGATGTTCGGCTTCGGCATTCTTTCCGGGCTTCTCGTCCTCCCGCTCGTTGGCGCCGCCTTCGTGCTTCTCCAGAAGGGCGATGAAGCCGGCCTGCGCAATGCACGCTGGGGTGCGTTCTGGGCGACGATCGTCACGTTTTTGCTCAGCCTTGTGGCATTGGCGCGTTTCGAGAACGCGAAATCCGGTTTCCAGCTCGTCGAGCGGATGGCCTGGCTCGGTGACACCATCGTCTACCAGCTTGGCGTCGACGGCATCGCGATGCCCTTCGTCATCCTGACAACGTTCCTGATGCCCTTCTGCATCGCGGCCTCGTTCTTCTCGATCAGGGATCGCGCCAAGGAATATTACGCGCTGTTCTTGGCTCTCGAAACGCTGATGATCGGCGTCTTCACCTCGCTCGATCTCGTGCTGTTCTACGTGTTCTTCGAGGCCGGGCTGATCCCGATGTTCCTGATCATCGGCATCTGGGGTGGCGCGCGGCGCATCTACGCGAGCTTCAAGTTCTTCCTCTACACGCTCTTAGGCTCGGTGCTGATGCTGCTCGCGATCATGGCGATGTACTGGACCGTGGGCACGACGGATATCGTCAAGCTCTTGGCGTTCAAGTTCCCGTCCTCGATGCAATACTGGCTGTGGCTGGCGTTCTTTGCGTCCTTCGCGGTGAAGATGCCGATGTGGCCGGTCCACACCTGGTTGCCGGACGCACACGTCGAGGCACCGACAGCGGCTTCGCTGCCGATGTTTCCGGAGGCGAGCGTCTATTTTGCGAACATGGTGTTCGCGCTCTCGGCGATTGCCATCATCTACACCTCGCTCGTCGCGATGATGCAGGAGGATATCAAGAAGTTGATCGCCTATTCCTCCGTCGCCCACATGGGCTTCGTGACGATGGGGCTGTTCACGCTGAACAGCCAGGGCGTGCAGGGCGCGGTGTTCCAGATGGTCAGCCACGGGCTTGTCTCCGGCGCGCTCTTCCTCTGCGTCGGTATCGTCTATGACCGCATGCACACACGCATGATTTCGGCCTATGGCGGACTCGTGAACCGGATGCCGCTTTATGCGCTGGTGTTCCTGCTGTTCACGATGGCGAACGTTGGCCTGCCGGGCACCTCCGGTTTTGTCGGCGAATTCCTGACGCTGCTCGGCTCCTACAAGGCGAACACCTGGGTGGCGTTCTTTGCCACCACGGGCGTGATCTTGTCTGCGGCCTATGCGCTCTGGCTGTTCGCGCGGGTTGTTTACGGCAAGCTCGAGAAGCATGAGCTCGAAGCCATCCCGGATCTCGATGCCCGCGAACTGGCGCTGCTGGTGCCTTTGGCGCTGCTCGTCATCTATTACGGCGTTCAGCCGAACGCCATTCTGTCCATGAGCCAGGCCAGCGTCGATGCGCTGCTGGCGGCGATGAAGGCCGGGCTTGGCGGCAAACTTGCCGTTCTGGCTCAGTAAGGGAAACAATCATGAACCAGATCATTTCCCCCATTCCGGCCTTCGGCCCCGCGCTGCCGGAAATCGTGCTCTCGGTCGCCGCCCTCGGGCTGGTGCTGCTCGGCGCCATCAAGGGCGATGGCGCGAAGAAGCTGATCGACATGATCGCCATCGCCGCGCTGGTGATTGCGGGCTTCATCCTGCTCGAAGGCACCGGCCGGGTCTCGACCTTCAACGATGCCTTCGTCGTCGATGGTTTCGCCCGTGCGATGAAAATCCTGACGCTTACCGGCTCCATCGCCGCGATTGTGCTGTCCTCGCGCTTCCTCGTCGAGGAGAAGCTTGCGCGCTTCGAATACACGATCCTCATCCTGCTCGCGACCGTGGGCATGATGATGATGTGCTCGGCGAATGAGCTGATCTCGCTCTATCTCGGTGTCGAATTGCAGAGCCTTGCGCTCTATGTGGTCGCGGCCTTCCACCGCGATAACGTGAAATCCTCGGAAGCGGGCCTCAAGTATTTCGTGCTCGGTGCGCTCTCCTCCGGCATGCTGCTCTATGGCATGAGCCTCGTGTACGGCTTCACCGGTTCGGTGACCTTCCCGACGATCGCCAAGGCGGTGACCGGCGGGCACGGCTCGGGCGTCATGATCGGCCTCGTGTTTATCGTTGCAGGCCTCGCCTTCAAGATGAGCGTCGTGCCGTTCCACATGTGGACGCCGGACGTTTATGAAGGTTCGCCGACGCCGGTCGCGGCTTTCTTCGCGACAGCGCCGAAGATGGCGGCGGTCGCCATGACCACCCGCATCCTGATTGATGCCTTCCTCCCGATCATGAAGGACTGGCAGCCGATCATCGCGTTTGCGGCCATCATGTCGATGGTGCTGGGGGCGTTCGCGGCCATCGGGCAGAACAACATCAAGCGGCTGATGGCCTATTCCTCGATCGGCAACATGGGTTATGCGCTCGTCGGCCTCGCCGCCGGCACGGTGCAGGGCATCGAGGGCGTCGTGATCTTCATGACGATCTACCTTGCGATGACGCTTGGCGTGTTCGCTGTCATCCTCGCCATGCAGGTAGGGGGCAAGCGGCTCGAGAGTGTCTCGGATCTCGCCGGCGCGTCGCGCACCAATCCGGGGCTCGCCTTCGTGATGGCGGCGCTGCTGTTCTCGCTGATCGGGATTCCGCCGCTCGCCGGGTTCTTCGGCAAGTTCTATGTCTTCGCCGCCGCAATCGAGGCGAAATTGTTCGCGCTCGCGGTGATCGGCATCGTCGCCAGCGTCGTCTCGGCGTTCTACTATCTCCGCATCATCAAGGTGATGTATTTCGACGCACCGGCCCCGGCCTTCCAGCAGGCGGGGATTGAAATCCGTGGCGTCATGTGGGCCTCGGCGGCCTTCGTGGTGCTGTTCGTCGTCATCGCCAATCCGATCCGCTCGATGGCGGCAGCCGCTGCCAAGTCGCTGTTCTGATGCCTCTGCCGCCTGATCGAACGGAAAGCCGGTGACCATTTTTCCTGATCATGCGGCGGATATGGAATTGTCGCAAACGGCAGCCGCTGCCGGGTTCCAGCTTCTGCACGTCACCCGTGCGGAATCGACCAATGTTGCCGCCTTGCGCGCTGTTGAGGCGGGGGCGGACCGGTTCTGGGTCGTCGCTGACGAGCAGAGCGCGGGGCGGGGGCGCCATGGCCGCACCTGGCAATCGCCGCCCGGCAATCTCTATGCGAGTGTGGGGCTGAACGCGCCGTGCCCGCCGGCATCAACGCCGTTGCTGGGGTTCGTCGCGGGGCTGAGCCTTGCCGAGGCGATCCTGGCGCTGGCACCTGATCTTGCCGGCGCGTTGCATCTGAAGTGGCCGAATGACTGCCAGCTTGATGGCGCGAAGCTCGCCGGCATCCTGCTCGAAGGCACGAGCCTTCCGGGCGGGAAAACCGGCGTCGCGGTTGGCATCGGCGTCAACATCGCGCATTTCCCCGAGGGGCTCGACCAGCGCGCGACCGCGCTGGCGCTGCACGTGGATGGGATCGATCCTGCTTCATTGTTCGAGGCGCTTTCGACCCGCATTGCGGCCAATCTGGCGCTGTTTGGCGCAGGTGACGGGTTCGCCGCCATCCGCGAGGGCTGGCTGCGCCATGCCTTGCCCTTGGGAACCAGATTGCGCGTTCGCCTGCCGTCGGGCGAGCGCCACGGAGCCTTTGCCGGGCTCGACGAGACGGGGCATCTCCTGCTTGAAACCAACGGCGTCACGGAGACGGTCATGGTCGGGGATGTTTTCCCCGTCACGGACGTGCTTTCGCCCGAAGCCGCATTGAGGACCGTTGGATGAAAGCCCAGAACCAGACAGACAATCTCGTTTTCGCTGCCCTCGGGGGCCTGGGCGAAATCGGGATGAACATGGCGCTTTACGGCGTCGGCACCACCAGGAAACGGCAATGGCTGATGGTCGATTGCGGCGTTGCCTTCGCGGGCGAGGATCTTCCGGGCGTCGATCTCATTTTCCCGGACCCCGGCTTCATCGTCGCGGAACGCAAGAACCTTCTGGGTATCATCATCACGCATGCACATGAGGATCATTTCGGGGCGCTGGCGGATTTGTGGCCGCGCCTTGGCGCGCCGGTCTACATGACGCCGTTTTCCGCGAACCTGCTGGAAGCACGGAGGTTGTCCGAGCCGGGCGCGCCGCGCATTCCGGTGCGCGGTATTTCCCAAGCGAGCCGCTTCACGCTCGGGCCCTTTGATATCGAGACCATTCCGGTCGCGCATTCGATCCCGGAGTCGATGGCACTCGCCATCCGCACCGCGCATGGCACCGTGCTGCATACCGGCGACTGGAAGATCGACGAGACGCCGATTGTCGGCCTGCCGACGGATGGCAATCGCCTGAAGGAAATCGGCGACGAGGGCGTGCTCGCGCTCGTCTGCGACAGTACCAACGTGACGCGCGAGGGCATTTCGCCTTCCGAAACCGAGGTGCGCGAAAGCCTGCGCCAGCTCATCCTGAGTGCGAAGGGCAGGGTGGCGGTGACGACCTTCGCCTCGAACGTCGCCCGCATCCGCTCGGTGGCGGAAGCGGCGGCGGAGGCGGGCCGCGAAGTGATCCTCGTCGGGCGCGCGATGGACCGGGTGAAGGATGTCGCGGCCGAACTCGGCATGCTCGACGGCATCGCGTCCTTCCGTTCTGCTGACCGCTTCAAGACGCTGGCGCGCGACAAATGCGTGCTGCTGCTCACCGGCAGCCAGGGCGAGCAGCGCGCGGCGTTGGCGCGGGTCGCGGAAGGCGAGCACCCGGAGGTGACGCTCGCTGCCGGTGATACCGTGGTGTTTTCCTCGCGCACCATTCCCGGCAACGAGAAGGGCGTCGGCAAGATCGTCAACAGCCTTGCCAAAATGGGCGTTGAGATCATCACCGATCGCGATGCGCTGGTGCATGTCTCCGGCCATCCGCGCAAGGAAGAGCTGCGCCGCATGTACGAGTGGATCCGCCCGCAGATCGCGATCCCCGCGCATGGCGAGGCGCTGCATCTTACGCTGCACCGCGAATTCGCGAAGGCGATGGGCGTGAAGGAGGTCATCCGCGCCTTCAACGGCGACCTTGTCAGCCTCGCGCCCGGTGAGGCCGCAATCATCAATCAGGTGCCGAACGGCCGGCTCGTCAAGGACGGCAACTTCATCATCCCCGCTGCGGATGCGGCGATCACAGAGCGGCGCAAGCTGAGCTTCGGCGGCCTCGTCACCATCGCACTGGGGCTCGATGATCGCGGTGTGATCGTCACCGATATCGGCGTTGAAATCGTCGGCTTGCCGAAGGAGGACGACGAGGGCGAGCCGATGGTCGAGCATATCCGCGATATCGTGGATGAAGTGTTCTCGTCGCTGCCCAAGGCCAAGCGGCGTGACCCGGAGGCGTTGCGGATCGCGATCGAGCGCGGCGTGCGCGCGGGGGTTTCGGAAATCTGGGGCAAGAAGCCGGTGACCAAGGTCTTCGTGCTCGAGGTCTGATTCAGCATCGGGGGAGTTCAGGATGATCGGAAGGCTCAACCACGTCGCCATCGCGGTGAAGGATATCGCCAGCGCTTCCGCGCTCTACAGCGATACGCTGGGGGCGAAGGTGTCGCCGGTGCAGGACCTGCCGGAGCACGGCGTGCGGGTGGTGTTCGTTGAACTGCCGAACACCAAGATCGAGTTTCTCGAACCGCTTGGTGCGGCATCCCCGATCGCCAAGTTTCTGGAGAAGAACCCGGATGGCGGCATGCACCACATCTGCTATGAAGTCAGCGATATCCGCGCGGCGCGGGACAGGCTGGTCGCGGCGGGTGCGCGCGTGCTGGGCGATGGCGAGCCGAAAATCGGCGCGCATGGCAACCCGGTGCTGTTCCTGCACCCGAAGGATTTCTTGGGCACGCTGACGGAGCTTGAGGAAGTCCCCGCCTGAGGGGTCGCAGCGGCTGGATAACGGAAGAGGGCAGGCACGATGAGCATCGGCAGTTCGGTTGCGATCTTTTTCGTCATCTGGTGGACGACGCTGTTCGCGGTGTTGCCGCTCGGCGTGCGTTCGCAGCTTGAGGCCGGTGACGTCTCGCCTGGCTCGGACCCTGGTGCGCCGGCGAAGACCCGGTTTCTCAGGATTGTGCTGATCAACACCGTCGTAGCGATTGTGTGTTTCGTGATTTTCCAGCAGTTCCTGCTGCCATTGATCTGAGAACAGCGAATCTATCTTTTCCGTCGTGCGAGACTGCAAAGCAGAGCCTCGACTCTGCCAATAGAGTCGCGAAAAAGAAAAAGCAGAGCCTCGGCTCTGCTTTGAAATTTTGCTTTTTCATTTTTGGACGGCCGGACGACGCGTCTTTTGGGGCATCATCCTGAGGGGTATGTTCTGATTGCTTATCCTGCCACCTTGATGGTGACCCGGAACCCCGCCTGACGCGACAACCCTTAGAGACTCAAAAAGCTTGAGTCTTCATGCGCTGCAACATTCCTGTTTTAGAATGTGACCGTCTTTGCGCCGCCCCACGTTCCGCGTTCCGGATGCCCATGGCACCGGCATGCGAGAGGCTTCACAGGCCATTTTACCGCATTTGCAAGCCGGTCGAAGTATGACAGAAGCTGAATCGGGCAGGCGAGGCCAACAGAGGATGTCAGGCCTTGCTTTTGCCGCTATGCCATCGGACTTGCTGACCGTTCGCCTTTTTCGGAGCCACCATGCGTCTTTCCCGTTTTTTCCTGCCCACCTTGCGCGAAACGCCCAAGGAGGCCGAAATCGTCTCGCATCGCCTTGCGCTCCGGGCAGGGCTGATCCGGCAGGAATCAGCAGGGATTTACGCCTGGCTGCCGCTGGGCTTGCGCGTTCTCAACAAGATCTGCGCCATCATCCGCGAGGAGCAGAACCGCTCCGGCGCGGTCGAATTGCTGATGCCGACGATCCAGTCCGCCGATCTCTGGCGCGAATCGGGCCGTTATGACGCCTATGGCAAGGAGATGCTGCGCATCACTGACCGCCACGAGCGCGAGATGCTGTTCGGGCCGACGAACGAGGAAATGATCACCGAAATTTTCCGCGGCTCTGTGCGCTCCTACAAGAGCCTGCCGCTGAACCTCTATCACCTCCAGTGGAAATTTCGCGACGAAGTGCGCCCGCGCTTCGGCACCATGCGTTCGCGCGAATTCCTGATGAAGGACGCCTATTCCTTCGATCTCGATCAGGCCGGCGCTGTTCATGCCTACAACCGCATGTTCGTGGCTTACTTGCGCACCTTCGAGCGCATGGGTCTCAAATCGATCCCGATGCGTGCCGATACCGGCCCGATCGGCGGCGATCTCAGCCATGAATTCATCATCCTCGCCTCAACCGGCGAGAGCGGCGTCTTCTGCCACAAGGATTATCTCGATTTTCACGTGCCGGGCCCGGAGACGGATTTCGACTCGGTCGAGGATCTCGCCGCGATCGTTGCGAAATGGACGTCGCTCTACGCCGCGACCGAGGATATGCACGATGAGAAAGCTTTTTCGGCGGTGCCCGAGGCGGCGCGTGTTTCCGCGCGCGGCATTGAAGTCGGGCATATCTTCTATTTCGGCACCAAGTATTCCGAACCGATGAAGGCGGTTGTCGCCGGGCCGGATGGCAAGGATGTGCCGGTGCATATGGGCTCCTACGGCATCGGCCCGAGCCGGCTCGTGCCTGCGGTCATCGAGGCGAGCCATGACGAGGCCGGCATCATCTGGCCGGATGCGATTGCACCGTTCGATGTCGCGATCCTCAATCTCAAGCCGGGCGACAGCGCGACCGATCGTGTTTCCGGCGAACTCGAAGCCGCGCTTGCGGCGCGCGGGCTCGAAGCGCTGGTCGATGACACCGATGACCGGCCGGGCGGAAAATTCGCGACCGCCGATCTCATCGGGCTGCCGTGGCAGATCATCGTCGGCCCGAAGGGGCTTGGCGAGGGCAAGGTCGAGCTGAAGCGTCGCGCCACGGGCGAGCGCGTCACGCTCTCGCCGGCGGATGCCGTCGCACGGATCGCCGGGTGAGGCGGAAATCGTGAACATCAAATCCCTGTTTTCCTCCTTCGAGTGGACGGTGGCATGGCGCTACCTGCGTGCGCGCCGCCGTGACGGTTTCATCTCGGTGATCGCCGGGTTTTCCTTCCTCGGCATCATGCTGGGGGTGGCGACGCTGATCGTCGTGATGGCCGTGATGAACGGCTTCCGGCAGGAGTTGATGGGCAAGATCCTTGGGGTCAATGGCCACGCCTTCATCCAGCCCTACGGCGATGGGTTGAAGGAGTACGAGTCGATCGCCGCACGGGTGAGCCGGGTAAAGGGCGTCACGCTGGCTGCGCCGATCATCGAGGGGCAGGTGCTGACGGCCTCGCAAACCGCGACCTCCGGCGCGCTGGTGCGCGGGGTGCGCGAGACGGACCTCAAGCAGTTCAAATCGGTCGCCAAGAACATCTCGGACGGCACCCTTGACGGGTTCGACGGCTCGGAAAAGATCGCGATCGGCCGGAGGCTGGCGGGGTATCTCGGCGTCGGTGTCGGCGACAAGATCAAGCTGCTCTCGCCCAAGGGGCCGTCGACGCCGTTTGGCTCGGCCCCGCGGCAGAAATCCTACGAGGTGGCGGCGCTGTTCGAGGTCGGCATGAGCGAGTTCGATGCGAGCTTCGTCTTCATGCCGCTCGCCGAGGCACAGCTCTATTTCGATCAGGAAGGCCAGGTCGCGATGATCGAGGTTTTCGTCGAGAACGCCGACAAGATGGATGATTACGCCCCGCTGATCCGCGAGGCCGTGGGCAAGCCGCACGGGCTCACCGACTGGCGCTTCCGCAACCGCACCTTCTTCGGTGCGCTGGAAGTGGAACGCAACGTGATGTTCCTTATCCTGACGATGATCGTGTTGGTTGCCGCCCTCAACATCATCTCCGGCCTCACCATGCTGGTGAAGGACAAGGCGCGCGGCATCGCCATTCTGCGGACCATGGGTGCGACGCGCGGCTCGGTTCTCGCGATTTTCGTGATGACCGGAGCGGCGATCGGCGTCGGCGGCACGCTGTTCGGCTTCCTCCTTGGCCTCCTGATCGCGGCGAATGTCGAAAGCCTCCGGCAGGTAGTTTCCTACCTCTCCGGGGCGCAGATATTTCCGCCGGAGCTTTATTTCCTCTCGAAGCTGCCGGCGGACGTGCGCCCCTCGGAAGTCGTGGTGATCGTCGTGATGGCGCTGGTGCTCTCGCTGCTGGCGACGCTCTATCCGGCGTGGCGCGCAGCCAGGCTCGACCCCGTCGAAGCCTTGCGCGGGGAGTGATGTCGATGACCGTTCCCGCGCTTCAGCTCGCCAATGTCAGCCGCGCCTACCGGCAGGGCGAAAATACGATCACGGTGCTTGCCGGTGTCGATCTTGAAATCCGCCCCGGCGAGATGGTGGCGCTGGTCGCGCCCTCCGGGGCCGGCAAGTCGACCCTGCTGCATATCGCTGGCCTGCTCGAAAGTCCGGATTCGGGCGAGGTCTTCATCGGGGAGACCGCGACGCACGACCTTGATGACGGTGCGCGGACACGGCTGCGGCGGACCGAAATCGGCTTCGTCTATCAGTCGCATCACCTGCTGCCAGAATTCTCCGCGCGCGAGAACGTCATCCTGCCGCAGCGGATCGCCGGGCTGAGCATCCCCGAGGCGGATGCGCGGGCGGTCGAAATCCTCGGCTTTCTCGGGTTGGGGCACAGGCTCGACCATCGCCCTGGGGAACTCTCGGGCGGCGAGCAGCAGCGCGTCGCGATTGCGCGCGCGGTCGCCAACACGCCGCGCCTGTTGCTGGCGGACGAGCCGACGGGCAACCTTGATCCTGTGACCGGAGACCATGTGTTCGCGACGCTCTCGGCGCTGGTGAAACAATCCGGTCTGGCAGCGCTGGTTGCGACGCATAACCTTGATCTCGCG
The DNA here is from genome assembly GCA_009773635.1 of Beijerinckiaceae bacterium. Classification (GTDB taxonomy): domain Bacteria; phylum Pseudomonadota; class Alphaproteobacteria; order Rhizobiales; family Beijerinckiaceae; genus Rhabdaerophilum. The sequence goes on from WSYC01000006.1 coordinate 176,331, forward strand.
CAGCGGATGGATCGCCGGATCACCCTCAAGGATGGCCGTGTTGTCGCCATGGCCTGAGTGTTCCGGTCACGGTGTTTGCCATGAGTTAACCGCTTCGTCAGGTTAAAGACGGCCAGTTGACCGAGGGTTCATCCGGAAACCAAGCATGAAGGTTTCGTCGTTAGTGTCGCCCTGCTTTTCGAGGCCGAGCGCGACGTAATCGACGAATGGGCATGCAGGATGAACCAGCTTGAGACTGCGATTTCCGGCGTTGCTGGCGGGCTCGATGCTGGTCAGGATACCATCACCAAAGGGCTCGAGGCGATCCGGATCCATCTGGGGATGGAGGTAGCCTATGTCTCTGAATTTGTCGGCGACCAGTCGGTCTTCCGTGCGGTCGATGCTCCCGGGCTCGATGCAGCCATCAAGGTCGGTGACACGAAGCCGCTCGATGACATCTTCTGCCGCCATATCCTGGCGGGCCGTCTGCCGGAACTGATGCCGGATGTCGCGCAGGAGCCGCTGGCGATGTCGTTGCCGATCATGCGTGAGGTGCCGATCGGCGCGCATATCAGCGTGCCGATCCAGCTTGCGGGCGGGGAAACCTACGGCATGTTCTGCTGCCTGAGCTTTCAGCCCAACCCCACGCTCAATGATCGCGATCTCAGGATGATGCGCGTTTTTGCCGATATGGCGGCGCATCAGATCGGGCGGGATGTCGAAACCAACCGCATCCGCGACGAAAAGCGCAGTCGCATCCGGTCCGTTATCGAGACCGAGGCATTCTCGATCGTCTATCAGCCGATCTTTGACTTTTACCAGGCGCAGCCGATCGGGTTCGAGTGCCTGTGCCGTTTTGCCGGTGAGCCTTATCGATCGCCGGACAAGTGGTTCAAGGAAGCCGGCGAGGTCGAGGCAGCCGTTCCGCTGGAGCTCGCGGTGATCCGCAAGGCCCTGCGCGAGGCGCGGAACCTGCCGCAGGGCCTCTATATTTCGGTCAATGCCTCGCCGGAGCTGATTCTGAGCGGCAGACTTCACATGACGCTCGGCGAGTTTTCCGATCTGCGCATCGTCGTCGAAGTGACCGAACACGCACAGGTGGCGGATTACGCACAACTGGTTGCCGCGCTGGCCGAGCTTAAAGCCATGGGCGCCGCACTCGCGGTCGATGATGCCGGTGCCGGCTATTCGAGCCTCCAGCACATCATTCAGCTCCGGCCCGACATCATCAAGCTCGACATCAGCCTGACGCGGGCTGTCGACACCGATCCCGCGCGCCGCGCCCTGATTTCCGCGCTGATCTTCTTTGCCCGCGAGACCGGTTGCCTGATGGTGGCCGAAGGCATCGAGACCGACGCCGAGCGCGAGACCTTGCGAGCGCTGGGCATTTCCAAGGGGCAGGGCTATCTCCTCGGTCGCCCGATGGCGATCCGGCAGGCTGCGGGCCTGTTTGGCTCGACAAGCGCAGTCGCTTAGGGACCTTTTTCGTTTTTCCATGCTTCTGCATGCCGTTCGCGCCTGAACGCGCGCGCTTGACACTTGGTGCAAATCAAACTAGAACAAAGCAAGAACATTTGTTCTGACGGTCGGATTTACAATCGATACGGAGAGTGTCATGCGAGCTGTGGAAGATATGATTGAGCTGGCTTCGATCGGCGCATTTTTCGCTATGATGGTGGTCTGGGCCGGCGTCAGCGCGAACTGGCCGCTGGTATAACGATTCAGGAACGGGGAGCGGGCAGATGACGAAGGGACCAGGCTTCGTTCATTCGCCAGGGTATGTGCATCTGCATGTGCATTCCTCCTTCTCGTTGCTGGAAGGCGCGCTGCAGATCGGCAAGCTCGCGGAGCTGGCCAAGGCCGACAAGATGCCGGCGCTGGCGATCACCGACACGAACAACCTGTTCGGTGCGCTCGAATTTTCCGAAAAGATGTCCGGCTCCGGTATCCAACCGATCGTCGGGATCGAGTTGGTGATCGATTTTGCCGATCGCCCGGTGGCGCGCAACCGGCCCAATTCCGCACAGGAATCCCGCGGCGCGCTCGTGCTGCTCGTCGCTGACGCCGAGGGTTACGCCAACCTGATGGCGCTTTCGAGCCGGGCCTTCATGGAAACACCGTCGTCTGACACGGTTCATCTGCCGGTCGAGGCACTTGAGGGACGAACGGCCGGGTTGATCGCCCTGACCGGCGGCGGTGTCGGGGCGATTGACCGGGCCTTCGGGCTTGGCGGCGTTGAGCTGGCGCGGGAGCGGCTCGCGCGGCTGAAGCGCCTGTTCCCCTCGACCCTCTATGTGGAAATCGAGCGGTTCGGCCTTCAGGAAACACGCGCCATCGAGCCGGCGCTGGTCGATCTTGCGATCGAGGCGGGCCTGCCGGTGGTGGCCGCCAACAATGTCCACTTCGGCGCCGCCAGTGATTTCGAGGCGCATGATGCCTTGCTCTGCATCGCCGGCGGGCGGTCCATCGACGAGACGGATCGTCGACGGCTGACACCAGAGCACCGTTTCAAGACGCGGGCCGAGATGATGGCGCTCTTCGCGGACATGCCGATGGCGCTGGCGGCGACGGTGGAGATCGCGCAGCGCTGCCACTACCGCCCAAGGACACGCAAGCCGATCCTGCCCCAGTTTACCTCCGGCTCGGAGGAGGGGGCCGAGGCTGCCGAACTCAAACGCCAGGCCGGGATCGGGCTCGCCGCGCGGCTGGCGGCGCATGGGCCCGCGCCGGGCCTTGCCGTCTCGGATTACGAGGAGCGCCTCGCTTTCGAACTCGGCGTGATCGAGCGGATGAACTATCCCGGCTACTTCCTCATCGTGGCGGACTTTATCCAGTGGGCGAAGCAGCAGGGCATTCCGGTCGGGCCGGGGCGCGGTTCGGGCGCGGGCTCTCTGGTCGCCTATTCACTCACGATTACTGACCTTGACCCCCTGAGGTATGGGCTGTTTTTCGAGCGCTTCCTGAACCCGGAACGCGTGTCGATGCCGGACTTCGATATCGATTTCTGTCAGGATCGGCGTGACGAGGTCATTCGCTACGTCGTCCAGCGCTATGGCGAGGGCCGCGTCGCGCAGATCATCACCTTCGGTTCCTTGCTCGCGCGCGGCGTGATGCGGGATGTCGGCCGCGTTCTCGGCCTGCGTTATGGCGAGGTTGATCGGCTGACCAAGATGGTGCCGCAGAACCCGGCCAATCCGGTTACACTGGCCAAAGCGATTGAGGAGGAGCCGCAACTCCGCGCCGCCGCGCAGGAGAACGAGGCCGTCGGGCGTATGCTCGATATCGCCCAGAAGCTGGAAGGACTTTACCGCCACGCCTCGACGCATGCCGCCGGCATCGTGATCGGCGATCGGCCGCTGGAAGAGTTGGTGCCGCTCTACCGTGATCCCAAATCCGATATGCCGGTGACGCAGTTCAACATGAAATGGGTCGAGCCGGCCGGACTGGTGAAGTTCGACTTCCTTGGCCTGAAAACACTCACGGTGCTGCAAGGGGCGGTCAATCTTCTGGCGCGGCAGGGCATCGCGATCGACCTTTTGGCGATCCCGCTCGACGATGCGCCGAGCTACGCCATGCTCTCGCGCGGGGAAACGGTCGGCGTTTTCCAGGTGGAATCAGGCGGCATGCGGCGCGCGCTCGTCGATATGAAGCCGGATCGGATCGAGGATATCATCGCGCTGGTGGCGCTCTACCGGCCAGGTCCGATGGCGAATATTCCGGTCTATTGCGACGTGAAGCACGGGCGGCGCGAGGCGGATTACGCGCATCCGCTGCTCAAGCCGATCCTCGAGGAAACCTGCGGCGTCATCGTCTATCAGGAGCAGGTGATGCAGATCGCCAAGGTGATGTCCGGCTATTCGCTCGGCGAGGCGGATATGCTGCGTCGCGCGATGGGCAAGAAGATCAAGGCCGAGATGGACGCCCAGCGCGCCCGCTTTGTCGAGGGCGCGGTCGAAAACGGCGTTGCCGAAGCCGATGCGGATTCGATTTTCGACCTGCTCGCGCGCTTTGCGGATTACGGCTTCAACAAGAGCCACGCAGCGGCCTATGCCGTGGTCGCCTATCAGACGGCGTATTTGAAGGCCAATCATCCGGTCGAATTTCTGGCGGCGTCGATGAGCCTTGAATTGTCGAACACGGACAAGCTCGGCGAGTTCCGGCGCGAGGCGCAGCGGCTGGGCATCCGGGTCGAGCCGCCCGATGTCAACCGCTCCGACGTCACCTTCGATGTCCAGCAGGGTGCGATTCTCTACGCACTGGCGGCAATCAAAGGGGTGGGCACGGAAGCAGCACGCTCGATCGTGATTGCGCGCGGTGACAAGCCCTTCAAATCCCTGACGGATTTTGCACGGCGGATCGACCCGCGGCAGATCAACAAGCGCACGCTTGAACAGCTGATCGGCGCCGGCGCGCTCGATTGCCTTGATGCCAACCGCGGCCGGCTGATCGCGGGGCTGGAAGCCATTGTGGCGGAGGCCAATGCACATGGCGTCGAAGTAGCGACGGGGCAGGCGGGGCTCTTCGGGGGCGGGGAAGGAGCACCGCTTATCCTGCCCGAGGTCGAGCCGCTGACCTTGCCCGAGCGATTGCGGCGCGAGCATGCGGCGGCTGGTTTTTTTCTCAGCGGCCACCCGCTGGATCAGTTCTCCACCTTGCTCGATCGGGCGTCGCTTAGTGATTTCGTGACCTTCCAGCGCGCCGTGCGTAATGGCGCCTCGCACGCCCGGCTTGCCGCGACCTTGCTGGATATCGACGTCAAGCGCACCCGCAATGGCAACAAGATCGCGATCCTCTCGCTGTCGGATCGCACGGGGCAGTTCGAGGCGATGTTGTTTTCCGAGATGATGGCGCAGAAGCGGGCGCTGCTGGAACCGGGCGCGCCGCTGTTTCTGACACTTGCCGGCTCGATCGACGGGGAGGATCTGCGCATCCGCATCCTGGATATGGAGGCGCTCGACAAGGCGTTGCAGCGCTCGCAGAAGGGTATCCGGATTTTTGTTTCCGAACTGGCGGTTGTCGGCGGGCGCGGACGCGCGGAAACGCCGATCATCGGGCTCGACAAGGCGCTGCGCCGGGGGGGCGATGGCGAGATTGCGATCACGGTGATGCTGTCGGATGGCGGCGAAGTCGACCTGCGCCTGCCGGGGCGTTTCGATCTCGGCGCCCAGCAGATGGCGGCACTGGCGGGGGTGCCCGGTATTCTCGACGTCAAGCCCTATTGAGCGGCCGGAGCCTTTGGTGGAGGCGGGTACCGCGAGGTCCGGCCTTCGGACGAGACCAGCTCGCGGGGAGACTCTTGCCAGGTTGTTTGTCGTTTCCGGTATCGGCGGGCTTGCTTTTTCCCTGCTGATGGATTAGGCGCGCTCTATTCCTCACGCAGGGTTTCGATTTTTATCGATCCGGTGTCGCCGGTCGTCGGCGGCAGTCCCTGCGGCGGCTCAACCGGAGAAGACATCTATGGCACTGCCCGAATTTTCCATGCGCCAGCTTCTGGAAGCTGGTGCGCACTTTGGCCACCAGTCCCACCGCTGGAACCCGAAGATGGCTCAGTACATCTTTGGCACCCGCAACAACATCCACATCATCGATCTTGCGCAGTCTGTGCCGATGCTGCATCGCGCGCTGGAAGCCGTTTCGGACACGGTCGCCCGTGGCGGACGCATCCTGCTCGTCGGGACGAAGCGCCAGGCGCAGGACCCGATCGCCGCCGCCGCGAAGGCTTCGGCGCAGTATTATGTCAATTCGCGCTGGCTCGGCGGCATGCTGACCAACTGGAAGACGATCTCGAATTCGATCGCGCGCCTGCGCAAGGTTGACGAGACGCTGGCTTCGGGCGCGCATGGCCTGACCAAGAAAGAGCGCCTGATGCTGGCGCGCGAGCAGGCCAAGCTGACGCGTGCGCTCGGCGGTATCAAGGATATGGGCGGCACGCCGGACCTCCTGTTCGTGATCGACACGAACAAGGAACAGCTTGCCATTCAGGAAGCCAACCGCCTCAATATCCCGGTTGTCGCGATCGTCGACACCAACTGCGATCCGGATGGCGTGACCTTCCCGATCCCGGCGAACGACGATGCCGGCCGTGCGCTCGCACTTTACTGCGACCTCGTGGCGCGTGCCGCGATCGACGGGATTTCGCGTGGCCAGTCCTCGCTCGGCGTTGATCTGGGTGCCTCGACGCAGCCGATCGCCGAAGAGCTGCCGGTTGTTGCGGCGCCGGCTGGCGGCTTCATGCCGCTCTCGGCCCCGCAGGGCGCCCCGGATGACCTCACCAAGCTCGGTGGTGTCGGCCCGCAGATCGTGACCAAGCTCAATGAATACGGCGTGTTCCATTTCTGGCAGCTCGCCGCCATGACCGAAGCCGATGTCGCTGCGCTCGACGCGTCGCTGAAGCTCAACGGTCGTGCGACCAAGGAAAACTGGCTCGAAACGGCCCGCGCGCTCGCGGCCTGATCGGCCCCGGCTCCGGCCGGACCCAGCATCGAGCAAGAGGCCGCAGCCGCAGGGTTGCGGCTTCTTGTTGAGCTTTTGACAGCATAACGAACACAACAGAAAGGGATCAGCCATGGCGGCGATTACCGCGGGACTGGTGAAGGAACTGCGCGAGAAGACCGACGCAGGGATGATGGATTGCAAGGCCGCGCTCACCGAGACGGGGGGCGATATGGAAGCGGCGGTGGATCTGCTGCGCAAGAAGGGCCTCGCCAAAGCGGCCAAGAAGGCTGGCCGCGTCGCCGCTGAAGGCCTCGTTGGCCTCACGGTGAAGGGCACCAAGGGCGTCGTCGTCGAGCTCAACTCGGAAACGGATTTCGTGGCGCGCAACGAGCAGTTCCAGGCGATGGTGCGCTCGGTTGCGGACGTTGCCCTGACCACGGGCACCGATGTCGAGGCGCTCAAGGCGGCAGCCTTCCCCGGTGGCGGTTCGGTGCAGGATGCCATCACGAACCTCGTCGCGACGATCGGCGAGAACATGTCGCTGCGCCGTGCGGCCGCGCTGTCGGTCAATGCCGGCGTCGTGGCGCAGTATCTCCACAACGCGGTTGGCGACGGCCTTGGCAAGATCGGCGTGCTCGTCGCGCTCGAATCGACCGGCAACACCGAGGCGCTCGGCGCTATCGGTCGTCAGGTCGCGATGCATGTCGCGGCGGCCAACCCGCAGGGCCTCGATGCCACGTCGATCCCGGCAGATGTGATCGCGCGCGAGCGGGCGGTGCTGGCCGACAAGGCCAAGGCCTCCGGCAAGCCGGATAACGTCGTCGAGAAGATTGTCGAGTCGGGCCTCAAGACCTACTTCAAGGAAGTCAGCCTCGTCGATCAGATGTTCGTGCATGATTCCTCGAAAACCGTGACGCAGGCGATCAAGGAAGCCGAGAAGGCCGTCGGCGCGCCGATCGTGCTCAAGGGTTTCATCCGCTATGCGCTCGGCGAAGGCATCGAAAAAGAAACCTCTGATTTCGCGGCGGAAGTGGCTGCGGCGGTTGGCGGAAACGGCTAAGCTCGGCTTTCCGCTTACCCGACTACACGAATCGAGTATGGGAATGATCAAGGCGGCGCGAGCCGCCTTTTTCGTGAGAGCAGCCGATACAGTCGCACCGGCTCACACTTCGAGACGACAAAAAAAGGAAACAGCCATGACCGTAACAGGCGTCGAACGCGGCGGCGTGCCGATCTTCAAGCGCGCGCTGGTGAAGCTTTCCGGCGAGGCGTTGCTCGGCAGCGAGGCTTTCGGAATCCACCAGCCGACGGTCCGCCAGATCGCGGAAGATCTCATCGAGGCGATCGAGCTCGGGGTCGAGATCGCGGTCGTGGTCGGCGGCGGCAACATCTTCCGCGGCGCACAGATGCACGGCATGGGGCTGTCGCGCCCGGCCGCCGATTCGATGGGCATGCTCGGCACGGTGATGAACGTCATCGCGCTCGAGGCACAGCTCACGGCGCTCGGCCAGCCCGCGCGCGCGATGTCCGGTGTGGCGATGCCCTCCGTTGTGGAAACCTACACGCGCCAGCAGGCGCAGGACCATCTCTCCAAGGGGCGCATCGTGCTTCTTGCGGGCGGCACCGGCAATCCGTTTTTCACCACCGATACCGGCGGCGCGCTCCGGGCGGCGGAGCTGGAATGCGATGTGCTGCTCAAGGCGACGCAGGTCGATGGCGTCTATACCGCCGATCCACGCAAGGACCCGGCCGCGAAGCGCTATGAAACGGTCACTTTCGACGAGGTGCTGCGCAACGATCTCAAGGTGATGGACACGGCAGCTTTCGCGCTGGCACGGGACGCCAAGTTGCCCATCGCCGTTTTTTCTATTCAGGAACGCGGCTCGATCGCGGCGGTTCTGCGCGGCGAGGGGCATTCGACGCTGGTGACCCTTTAATCTGGTCCCGGCATGCTTGCCGCGAGAATCGAACGCGCTGAAAAGCCGGGCTTGCGGAAAACGGGACGCGTCGCTTGATCTTTTCCGGCGCATCCGACAAGGAAATCAGCAGAATTTCTGACGGAACTGCCCTCGGGTCGGCTTTGGCCCGATGCGGACCGCACCACGAAGGAGCTTCAGATGAGCGGATACGATCTCAACGACGTCAAGCGCCGCATGGCCGGCGCGGTGACTGCGCTGCGCAATGATTTCTCGTCGCTGCGGACCGGGCGGGCATCTGCCAATATTCTTGACCCGATCGAGGTCGAGGCGTATGGCGCCCGCATGCCGCTCAGCCAGGTCGCGACCGTGACGGCGCCGGAACCGCGCCTGCTTTCGGTGCAGGTCTGGGATCGCAGCATGGTCCAGCCGACCGAAAAAGCACTGCGCGAATCGCCGCTCGGCTTCAACCCGCAGACCGAGGGCCAGACGATCCGCATCCGCCTGCCGGAACTCAACGAGCAGCGGCGCAAGGAAATGGTCAAGGCCGCGCATAAATATACCGAGGCCGCGCGCGTCGCCGCCCGGCATGTGCGTCGCGATGCGCTTGATGTGCTCAAGAAGCTCGAAAAGGACGGCAAGATGAGCGAGGACGATTCCGCGCGCAACGCCGACCAGGTCCAGAAGGCGACTGACAGCACCATCGCTGAAATCGATGCCACGCTGGCGCAGAAGGAAAAGGAGATCATGCAGGTCTAGGCTTCGGCCGTTCCTGCTGATCTGCCGTTCTTTTTTGTGGAGTGCCGCGTCTTGCTGCCCAGGATAACCACCCGGAAGGGGGCTGATCCGGCAAAAGCTGCGAATAGTCGGTGTGCGGTGCTTGCGTGTCTTTGCCCGGCAGCGCATCAATGAGGGAATGGGCTCCCGCTGCTCCCTTGAGGGCATGGTGATGTCTGCCTTCAGGTTTCCTGGGAGGGATGGGGTCGAGAATGCCGGGTTCGGTTCCAAAACGCGCTGCCGAAACCGGTGCCGGCGACGATAGCCGGGCGGACAGCTTGGCCCGGGCTGACGGCTTGGGGGACGTCGCGGGTTCGCAAGGCGCTCCGAATTGCGGTGTCCGGCATCTGGCGTTCATCATGGATGGCAACGGGCGCTGGGCAACGCGGCGCGGCCTGCCGCGGGTTGCGGGGCATCGGGCCGGCCTCGAGTCGGTTCGTCGCCTTGTCCGTGCTTCAATTGCACGCGGTATCGATTTCCTGACGATCTTCTCGTTTTCGACCGAGAACTGGACCCGTCCGGCGGAAGAAGTCGGCGAGTTGATGTCGTTGCTGAAGTTTTTCATCCGTTCGGACCTCGCGACGCTCGACCGTCAGAATGTCCGGGTGCGGATCATCGGGGAGCGCGAAGGTCTCAAACCGGAGCTTCTGGCCCTGCTCGAAGAGGCTGAAGCCACGACGCGGGACAACACCGGGCTGACGTTGCTCGTAGCGTTTAATTACGGCTCCCGTGCCGAGATGGCCCGTGCGATGCGCGGGCTTGCTGCGGATGTCGCAACCGGCAAGCTTGCACCGGATGACATCACCGAAGAGCGGATCGGTGCTGCGCTTGATACCGCCGGCATCCCTGACCCGGACCTCCTGATCCGGTCTTCCGGCGAACATCGCATCTCGAATTTCCTGCTCTGGCAAAGCGCCTACACCGAATTCGTGTTCACGCCCGTGCTGTGGCCGGATTTCGACGAGGCGGCGCTGGATGCGGCGCTGGCGGAATATGGCCAGCGGCATCGCCGCTTCGGAGGAATTTGATGAGCGAACTTCGACTGCGCGTGCTTTCGGCCATCGTGCTCGCGCTGCTGGCGATCGGCAGCACCTGGGTCGGCGGTTGGGTTTTCATCACGGTCTGGGCAGTTCTGGCACTGATCGTCTTGCAGGAATGGATGACGATAACCCGAATCAAACCCGGCTTTGCTTTCTGGGGGATGGCGGGAATCGTCTACGCGGTGTCGCTGTTCTTCTCGGTTGTCGCCTTGCGCAGCGGCCCGGTTTACGGATTACCGGCGATTTTCTTTCTGTTCGCAATCGTCTGGGCCACCGATGTCTTCGCGTTCTTCGCCGGGCGTGCGATCGGCGGGCCGAAGCTCGCGCCGCGCATTTCGCCGAAGAAAACCTGGTCAGGGATGATTGGCGGTGTTCTGGGCGGGGTGCTGGCCGGGGTGGTGTTGCTGATGCTGTTCTCGATCCCCGTCAAGCCGGCGCATGCAGGGTTGGCCGCGGCGCTCTCGCTCGCCTCGGTCGCGGGCGATCTCTTTGAATCGGCGTTCAAACGCAAGTTCAACGTCAAGGATTCCGGGCATCTCATTCCCGGTCATGGTGGCTTCATGGACCGACTCGACGGCTTCCTGTTTGCCGCCGTCGCGGCAGCGATCATTGGCATCGGCCGGGCAGGGACCGGCGATGCCGCTGCCGGGTTGCTGGCCTGGTAGGCCGGGAAGTCCCGCGCGCCCGGCCTTAACCATTCCGCCAGAATGGCGGCCAGTCTGCCTTGTGTTTGCCGCAACCGGATGGCACCCATATTTAACAAATCGTTAAAGCCGGGCGGACGGTGTCCGTGGCGTTGACGAGAAACTCGATTGTTGAGGTGCGCGCGTGCCGACGTTTTTGACCAGCGGTTTTGATTTTTTCTCGACCTTCATCGGCTATCTTCTGCCGTTCCTGTTTGTTCTGGCGCTGGTGGTGTTCATCCATGAGATGGGCCATTTTCTTGTCGGGCGCTGGTGCGGCGTCAAGGTCGAGACCTTTTCGCTGGGGTTCGGGCCGCGGATTGCGAAATTCTACGACCGTCACGGTACGGAATGGGCGCTTTCGGCGATTCCGCTTGGTGGCTATGTCAAGTTCAAGGGCGATCTCAATGCCGCGAGCGTGCCGGACCATGCGGCCGCAGAGGCGATGGCCGAGGCCGACCGTGCCGATTCGTTTCCACACAAGTCGATTGCCCAGCGCGCCGCGATCGTTGCAGCGGGGCCGATTGCCAATTTCCTGCTGGCCTTCGTGATCTTCGCGGTCAGCTTCATGGTTGTGGGTCGCACGATGGTCGAGCCGATCATTGCGGGAATCGCCGAGAATTCTGCGGCTGCCAAAGCCGGTTTCAAGGCTGGTGACCGCGTGATCGCGGTCGATGGCGACAAGGTCGAGAGCTTTGATGATGTCGCTCGCCGGATTTCGGTCAGCGAGGGCAAGACGCTGACGTTCAGGATCCAGCGCGACGCGCGTGAGATGGAGATCGTCGGCGAGCCGACCATCGTCTCCAACAAGACGGTTCTCGGGACGGATCGCCGGCCGGTGATGGGCTTTGTCGGCTCCAGTGACCCACAGCACCTGTTCCGCAAGCAGTTCGGGCTTGGCGAGGCCTCCGCAACGGCTGTCGGCGAGATCATCTTCGTGATCGATCGCACCGGGCATTATATCGGCGGCCTGTTCACCGGGCGCGAGCGCGCCGACCAGCTCAGCGGTCCGACCCGCATTGCCTACATTTCGGGGAAAGTCGCCGAATCGGGCCTCGGTCCGCTGCTCATGCTGGCCGGCATCCTGTCGATCTCGATCGGCCTGATCAATCTCCTGCCGGTTCCGATGCTTGATGGCGGTCACCTCGTCTTCTATGCGCTCGAAGCGCTGTTCGGCCGCCCGGTGAGCCCGCGCGCGCAGGAAATCAGCTTCCGGGTCGGGTTTGCGCTGGTTATCATGCTGATGGTGTTTTCCACCTGGAATGACTTTATCCACCTGACCGGCCTCGCGCGCTGAGGCTGACGGCGGGCATGGCGCGCGGGAAGCGCGCAAATGATGGCTGCCCGGCTCTCGGGCGGCCTTGCGCCGGTTTTGATGTGGGAAACGACCCGGTGCATTTTCGTCTTGGTGCGCCGCAGGGCGTGCTCAAAGCCGGTTTTCCCGGTGATGCATGATGCTCAGGAGCGTTGCGCGCGAACAACGGAAGTTAGGAAATCGTAACCAAGCCGGTCTTCTCGGTTGCAATGAGCGGATGAATGGCTAGAAGCAAACCTAGGTGGTGTTGTATCTTAGGATACATGCCCGTCCTCCCGTGCTTGGCAGAGAAGCCGGCGCGGGGAGGTCGGACAAAGATTGGGGTAGTTGACGGGATGTCTGGTTTTTCGGTTGGCAGCAGCTTGAATGGTCTCTTCCGGCGCGCTCTTGTCGCCCTTGCCGCACTCTTTATGGTGCTTTCGGTCGCATTGCCCGCCTCGGCGCAGTCGATCTCGGTGCAGGGCAACAAGCGGGTCGAGACCGAGACGATCCGGTCCTTCGTGACCCTCGCACCCGGCGAGAGCTACACCCCGGCCCGAATCGACCAGGCCATCAAGGACCTGTTCGCGACCGGCCTGTTCTCGGATGTGCGTGTGTCCCGGGCCGGCTCCGGCATCGTGGTGCGCGTTGTCGAGAATTCCCTGATCAACCGCGTGACCTTCGTCGGCAACTCCAAGATCAAGACCGAAGTGCTCATCGGCGAAGTCCAGTCGCGTTCGCGCGGCCCGTTCAGCCGCTCGATGGTGGATCAGGACGTGGCCCGCATCCGCGAGCTCTACACCCGCGCGGGCCGTGCCGGCGTCGCCGTCGACGCGCAGATCGCCAATCAGGCCGATGGCCGCGTTGACGTGACCTTCAGCATCCGTGAAGGCGACAAGACCGGCGTGGCGGCGATTGTCTTCCAGGGGAACAGCGTGTTCTCGAACTGGAAGCTCAAGAGCCTGATGTCGACGACCGAATCGAACTTCCTCAGCTTCCTGAAGAGCTCCGACATCTATGATCCCGAGCGCATTGCCGCCGATCTGGAGCTCATCCGCCGCTTCTATCTCAAGAATGGCTATGCCGATTTCCGCATCGTCTCGTCGTCGGCGGATTTGGATGCTGCGCGCAGCGGCTATGTCATCAATGTCGTTCTCGATGAAGGCCAGCGCTATACGGTCGCCGGCAGCGATGTCGAGTCGCGTATTGCCGACGTTGATACCACCCGCCTGAAGGGCGCCGTGCGCACCCGTGCCGGCGACACCTACAACGCCGAAGACGTCGAGAAGTCGGTTGACGGCATCAGCCGCGAGGTCGCCCAGCGCGGCTATGCCTTCGCGCAGGTCCGCCCGCGTGGCGATCGCGATCCGGTGTCGAAGACGGTCAAGATCGTCTATTCGGTCGAGGAAGGCCCTCGCGTCTACGTTGAACGCATTGTCGTGCGCGGCAATACCCGCACGCGTGACTATGTTGTGCGCCGCGAATTCGATCTCGGCGAGGGCGATGCCTATAACAAGGCCGCCATCGATCGCGCCGAGCGTCGCTTGCGCAACCTCGGCTTCTTCAAGACTGTGAAAATCACCAATGAGCCCGGCTCTTCGCCCGATCGCGTGATCGTCATGGTCGATGTCGAGGATCAGGCGACCGGCAGCTTCTCCATTGCCGGCGGCTATTCGACCTCGGAAGGTTTTCTGGCGGAAGTCTCGCTTCAGGAAACCAACTTCCAGGGCAAGGGCCAGTTCGCCCGCATCGCGATCAACAACGGCCAGAAGACGCGTGGCGGTGAGCTTTCCTTCACCGAGCCGTTCTTCATGGGCCGCCGCATCGCCGCGGGCTTCGATATCTTCACGAAATTCACGGATACCACGAGCTATTCGCGCTATCAGTCGCGCATGACGGGCTTCACGCTCCGTGCGGGGGTGCCGATCACCGAGGAATTCTCGGTCGGAACGCGCTACTCGCTCTATCAGCAGAAGATCCGGATCCCGAATTCGGGGAGCTATCCGTACAACAACTGCCCGCCTGGTGCTCTTGCCGGTGCCGCGTGTATCACGGACGGTGAAGCATCTGTCGCCATCAAGGAAGCGCAGGGAACCACGGTAACGTCGCTCGCAGGGCTGACGTTCGCCTATAACACGCTCGACAAGAACAGCGATCCGACCAGCGGCATCTTTGCCGATCTGAAGCCGGAAATTGCTGGCCTTGGTGGAGATTCCCGCTTCGTCCGTGCCGCCGGCACCTTCCGCTACTACTATCCGATCACCGATGACTTTAACGCCATGCTGAAGTTCCAGGGCGGCCATATGTTTGGCTTCGGTGGGGATAAGCTGCGCGTGCTGGACCATTATTATATGGGCCCGGACCTCGTGCGCGGCTTCCAAACCGCTGGTATTGGTCCGCGGGACCGGAACGGTGATTCAGGAGCCAACGCTGTTGGTGGCACGACCTATTTTGGTGCAACGGCGGAAGTGACCTTCCCGATCTTCGGGGTGCCGCGTGAGCTTGGCCTACGGGGGGCGGTCTTCGCCGATGCGGGTACGCTGTTTGGCTATCGCGGCAAGAAGATCATCGACGTCAACAAGGACGGCCTGATTAACGGCGGTGCCGGCTGCGTTGCCGGGCTCGCGCAGTCCGAATGTCTTGATGTCCGCGATGACAGCAAGATCCGCTCTTCGATCGGTGCTGGTTTGCTCTGGGCTTCGCCGCTGGGCCCGATCCGCTTTGATTACGCCTATGCTCTCACCCGTGTGAAGAACTCACCAGGGGTAAAGGATGGCGACAAGCTGCAGGCCTTCCGCTTCTCGGGCGGTGCGCGCTTCTAAGCGCGCCAGCAGCGGGGCGGTTTTCCGCCCCGCGTCATGATCCAATGACGACTCCTCGCTTTTTCCCGCAGCCGCCCGTGCTGCAGCTGTCAGCGCTGGCCGAGGCGACCGGCGCGAAGCTGCTCGACCCGGAACTGGGCGCGCGCACGGTCAACCGGATTGCGCCCCTCGAAGGCGCCGGCCCGGGGGATCTTGCCTTTCTGGACAACGCAGCCTACGCGAAGTTCGCCGGGACAACCGGCGCGACGGCGTGTTTTCTGGCACCGAAATTTGCCGCGACGCTTGCGACGGGCTGTGTTGCGCTGATTTCCCATGAACCGTACCGGGCCTTCGCCAAGGCTGCGACGCTGCTGTTCCCGACCTCTGCCCGTCCGCAATCGGTTTTCGGGGCAACTGGAATTTCGCCGGGCAGCCATGTTCATCCGGACGCGCGGCTCGAATCCGGTGTGATTGTCGACCCTGGCGCGATCATTGGTCCGGGCGCGGAGATTGGCCGCGGCACGTTGATTGGCGCGCATGCCGTGATCGGCCCGGGTGTCCGTATCGGGCGCGATTGCGCTGTCGGTGCCCACGCGACCGTGACGCATGCGCTGGTGGGAAACCGCGTGATCATCCATACGGGGGCGCGTGTCGGGCAGGACGGTTTCGGCTTTGCGATGGGGCCGATGGGCCACTACAAGGTGCCGCAGATCGGCCGGGTCATCCTGCAGGATGACGTCGACATCGGCGCCAATGCGACGATCGACCGTGGTGCCAACCGCGATACCGTGATCGGCGAGGGCACCAAGATCGACAATCTCGTGCAGATTGGCCACAATGTCGTTATCGGGCGGCATTGCGTGATCGTCGGGCTTGTCGGTATTTCCGGCTCGACCGTGCTGGAGGATTACGTCGTCCTCGGCGGGCAGGTTGGTATCGCCGGTCACCTCCGGATCGGCATGGCTGCGCAGATTGGTGCCCAAACCGGGATCATGGCGGATGTCCCTGCCGGGGCCAAGATGATGGGCTCGCCGGCGCGGCCGGCAAAGCAATTCTTCCGGGAGGTTGCCACTCTGACGCGGATGGCCCAGAAAGGCCAGTCAAGCGGCGGCTCCGAGCCGGACAAGGCCTGAGACAGGCCCGGGCTGGCCCGGCGTTGGCGACGAACAGGAAAGCGGGGCACGCCCCGAAGGATCGGCAGAGGTTGATGAGATGACGGACGAGACCGTTAAAAGGGCGGATACCGGCAGCACGGTGATCCAGACGCTCGATATCAAGCGCCTGATGGAGTGC
This sequence comes from Beijerinckiaceae bacterium, assembly GCA_009773635.1. Lineage (GTDB taxonomy): Bacteria > Pseudomonadota > Alphaproteobacteria > Rhizobiales > Beijerinckiaceae > Rhabdaerophilum. The sequence continues at coordinate 192,549 of WSYC01000006.1, forward strand.
CTGCCGCACCGCTATCCGTTTCTGATGGTTGACAAGATCACGCATATGGAAGGCAGCCGCCAGATCGTCGGCGTCAAGAATGTCACGTTCAACGAGCCGCATTTCCTCGGGCATTTTCCGGGTGAGCCGGTGATGCCGGGCGTTCTGATCGTTGAGGGCATGGCCCAGACGGCGGGCGCGGCCTGCGTCGCTTCCGGGGATGCTGGCGGCAACGCCAAGATCGTCTATTTCATGACGATCGATAAGTGCAAATTCCGCAAGCCTGTCGTGCCGGGTGACCGGCTCGAGTATCACATGACGCGCATCAACCGCCGCCGCAACATGTGGTGGTTCAGGGGCGAAGCCAAAGTGGATGGCCAGATCGTTGCCGAGGCTGAACTCGGCGCGATGGTTGTCACCGAATGAGGGACGAGATGGCCACTGAAATTCACCCGAGCTCGGTGGTTGATCCCGCCGCCCGTGTTGGCAAGGGCGTCCGCGTCGGACCGTTCTGCGTTGTCGGCCCGGATGTCGAGTTGGGCGACGGCGTCGAGCTCAAGAGCCACGTCGTCATTGCCGGGCATACGTCGGTTGGGGCGGGAACGCGGATTTTTCCCTTCGCCTCGCTCGGGCATGAGCCGCAGGATCTCAAGTTCAAGGGCGAGGTCTCCCGCCTCGACATTGGCGCGCGCTGCACGATCCGCGAGAGCGTGACGATGAACCCGGGCACGGCGGGCGGAGGGTTGCTCACCAAGGTGGGCGATGACTGCACTTTCCTGGCCTATAGCCATGTTGCGCATGACTGCATCGTGGGCAATAGCGTCGTTTTCTCGAATAATGTGATGCTGGCGGGTCATTGCCGCGTCGGTGATTTCGTCATCATCGGCGGCGGCGCCGGCGTGCATCAATACGTCCGGCTCGGGGATCACGCCTTCATCGGCGCGATGTCCGGCATCGCGAACGACGTCATTCCCTATGGCATGGCGGTGGGCGAAAACCGGCAGGCGCAGCTTGCCGGCCTCAACATCATCGGGCTCAAGCGTCGCGGCTTCAATCTGGAGCAGGTGCATGATCTCAGGCGGGCCTACCGGCTGCTGTTCGCGCCGGAGGGCACCTTGAAGGAGCGCGTCGAGGACGTGGCGCTGGAATTCGAGGCGCATCCTCTCGTCCATGAAGTGCTTGATTTCATTCGCGAAGGTGGCGATCGCTCGATCTGCACGCCGCGCGAGGTTCGCCCCAGCGAGCAGGCAGGCTGAGGTCGATGCGCCCGCTCCGGATCGCCGTTGTTGCCGGTGAGGCCTCCGGCGATCTCCTTGGCGCGAGCCTGCTGCGGGCATTGTCCGCACGCGGGGTGAGTTATGAAGCCATCGGCGTTGGCGGCGACGTGCTGCTGGCCGAGGGGCTGAAGAGCTTTTTCGAGGCTTCCGATATCGCGGTGATGGGGCTTGGCCCGGTCATCCGCAAGCTGCCGCTGCTGATCCGCCGCATCCGCGAGACCGCGCAGGCGATTGTCGCCGCCAAGCCTGATATTCTCGTGACGATCGACGCCCCGGATTTCTGCAAGCGCGTCGCCAAGCGCGTGCGGGCTGCGGCCCCGGACATCCCGATCGTCCACTGGGTCTGCCCCAGCGTCTGGGCGTGGCGGCCCGGTCGCGCGCCGGCAATGCGACCCTATATCGATCACGTGCTTTGTCTTTTGCCATTCGAGCCGAAGGCGCTTGCCGAGCTCAAGGGGCCGCCCGGCACCTATGTTGGCCATCCGCTCGTCGAGCAGATGGTGGCGATGCGCCCGCAAACCACCGAAGAGGCCGCAACCCGTGCAAGCCTGACCCGGCAGACCGTGCTTCTGCTGCCGGGCTCGCGCCTCTCTGAATTACGCCGCCTGCTGCCGCTGATTCTCGACGCGAAAGACATTGCGCGGCCCGACGGCGATACGATCCGCTGGGTCATCCCGACCCTGCCGCGACTGGTCGACACCATTCGGGCAGGCCTTGGTGACGAAGCCGATGCGATCGAGATCATCGCCGATCCCGCGGAGAAGCAGGCAGCCATGCGTGTTGCCCGCGCGGCACTCGCAGCTTCCGGCACCGTCACGCTGGAGCTGGCGCTCGCCGGCATTCCGATGGTGACGACCTACAAGGTTGCGAATTGGGAAGCCGCGATCGCGCGACGGCTGATCCGCGTCTCCTCGGCGATCCTGCCGAACCTCATTCTGGGTGAGAACATCGTGCCGGAGTTCATCCAGCAGGATGCGACGGCGGAAAACCTCGGCGCGGCCCTGCGCAAGCTGCTGATCGACAGCCCGGAGGTTGAACGCCAGCGCGCGGCCTTCGAGCGACTGGCCGTGATCATGCGGACGGATGGTGCCAGCCCGAGCGAAAAAGCCGCCGCACTGGTGCTTGACCTCGCGCAAAAAGGTCGCGACAGATTGGCGCATGACAAGCCCGCTGCCCGACCTTGAACCTCTGACGCCCGCGCCGCACCCGCGCGGCCTGACGGCTGGCCAGAGGCTCAGGAACTATTTCCTGACCGGCATCGTCGTCAGCGGCCCGGTTGTCATCACGATCTATCTCTCGCTCTGGATCATCAACTGGGTCGACGGCTGGGTGAAGCCGATCATTCCGCAGATCTATCTGCCGGAAACCTACCTGCCGTTCGCCATCCCCGGTTTCGGCATTCTCGTGCTGGTGTTCGGGCTCACGATCCTGGGGTTTCTGACCGCCAACCTCGTCGGACGGACGTTGCTCGATTTCGGCGAGACGCTGCTGGCGCGGATGCCGGTGGTGCGCGGCGTCTACCGCTCGATGAAGCAGATTTTCGAGACGATCTTCTCGCAATCGGGCACGTCGTTCCGCACCGTGGCACTGGTTGAATATCCGGCGCCAGGGTGCTGGTCTATCGTCTTCCCCTCGACTCCGCCAAGCGCGGAGGTCTCGACGGGGCTGCCGAAGGGCGAGGACTATATCAGCGTGTTCCTGCCCTGTGCGCCGAACCCGACGACCGGGTTCTTCTTCTATCTGCCGCGCCACAAGGTGATCGAGGTGCCGATCTCGGTCGATGATGCCGCCAAAATCGTGATGTCTCTCGGGCTCCTCAAGCCGGAGGAGGAAGATCCGCGCAAGGCCGCGATTGCCGCCGCCGCGCTGCTGAAAGGTCGCAAGAAGCCCACCGAAATCGGGCCACCGCCCTCGATCTGATGCCACCGACCTGCTCTTGGCGGCGCGCTTTTTTGCCCATCGCCTTTTTCGGGCGGAAAACCGGTTCACACTTTTCCTGAAAAAGGCTCAGCCCGCCGTCATCAACCGGATCGCTTCCTCGCGCTCAAAGAGGTAGAGCAGGCAGCGCAAGGCCTTGCCGCGCTCGCTTGCCAGCGCCGGGTCGCGCGCGAACATCAGCACCGCATCGTCGCGTGCCATGCGCAGAAGGTCCTGATGCAGGTCGAGCCGCGCGATGCGGAAGCCCGGCAGTCCGGATTGGCGCGTGCCGAGAAGATCGCCTTCACCCCGAAGGCGGAGGTCCTCCTCGGCGATGCGGAACCCGTCCTCGGTCTGGCGCAGGATTTCGAGCCGCGCCCGCGCCGTTTCGGAGAGCGGGCCACGATAGAGCAGGATCGCGGTGGATTTCTCGCCGCCACGCCCGACGCGCCCGCGGAGCTGGTGCAGCTGCGCGAGCCCGAAGCGCTGGGCTTCCTCGATCACCATGATGGTGGCTTCCGGCACATCCATGCCGACCTCGATCACGGTCGTGGCGACCAGCACCGACAGCGTTCCGGCGGCAAAGCGGGCGATGACATCATCCTTCTCCGCGCCGGGCATCTTGCCATGCACGAGGCCGACCTTGCCGGGAAAGCGCGCCGCAAGATCGGCATAGCGCTCCTCGGCGGCGGCGAGTTCGAGCTTCTCGCTCTCGCCAACCAGTGGGCAGACCCAATAAACCCGCGCGCCGGTGCCGATCGCGCGGCCAATGCCCGCAATCATCTCGTCGAGCCGCTCGTGGTTGACGAGACGCGTATCGACCGGTTTGCGCCCCGGCGGCTTCTCGTCGAGCTGCGAGACGTCGAGGTCGCCGAAATAACCGAGCACCAGCGTGCGCGGGATCGGCGTCGCGGTCATCACGAGGAGATCGACGGCCTCGCCCTTCTTCGCGAGCGCGAGCCGCTGGTGCACGCCGAAACGGTGCTGCTCGTCAACGATCGCGACACCGAGGTTGGCGAAGGTCACGTCATCCTGAAACAGCGCGTGCGTGCCGAGCACGATATCGATCTCGCCGGAGGCGAGGCGTTTCAGGGTCGCGTTACGCTCGGCGCTGCCGGCCCGCCCGGTGAGAATGCCGGTTGTGATCCCCGCCGCCTCGGCCAGCGGCCGGATGCGCTCGAAATGCTGGCGCGCGAGGATTTCGGTCGGGGCCATCATCGCGCCCTGCGCTCCGGCCTCGACCGCAATCGCCATGGCCATGAGCGCGACGATGGTTTTCCCTGCACCGACATCGCCCTGCAGCAGCCTGAGCATGCGCTCGGGCTTGGCCATATCGGCCTCGATTTCGCCGAGTGACCGCGCTTGCGCGCCGGTGAGCGTGTAGGGCAGGGCGGTGAGGATTTTCGCGCGCAGGCGGCCGTCTCCGACAAGGCTGCGCCCGGCGGGACCTTTTTCGCGGGCCCGCACGAGTTGCAGTGCGATCTGCCCGGCAAGCAATTCGTCATACGCGAGCCGCTTGTAGGCGGGAGATTCCGCGCCGAACGCGCCTTGTTCCCTGGGGTTGTGCAGCAGTGCCAGCGCGTGCCGGAATCCGGGCCAGCCCTGCCGTTCGAGCAGGGTGGCATCGAGCCATTCGGGCAGCACCCGCGTTTTGTCGAGGGCTGCGAGCGCGGCCTGATGCACGCGGCGTGAGGTCAGCCCTTCGGTCAGTGGATAGACGGGCTCGAGCACATCTTCCTCTGAAAATTTCGCCGGCGGCAGGATGCGGTCCGGGTGAACCATCTGGCGCATGCCGTCGAACAGCTCCATGCGGCCGGAGATGATCCGCGTCGCGCCGATCGGCAGCATGGTTTCGATCTGCTGCTTCGGCAGGCGGAAGAACACGAGGCTGACATCGCCGGTCTCGTCGCCAACCGTAACGCGATGCGGTGCCTTCGCGCGGCCGGGCGGGGCGGGGCGATGGGCTTCCACCGTCACCTTCAGCGTGACGATGCCCTCGGTCGGCGCGGCGCGGATCGAGGGCGCGAGCGAGCGGTCGACAAGATCGATGGGCAGGTGGAACAGCAGATCGACAATCCGCGCCGGTTCCGGCGCGCGCCCGGTCAGGGTGTCGAACAGCGGGCTCAGCTTCGGCCCGATGCCCGGCAGGCGCGCGACAGGCGCAAAATAGGGATCAAGGTCGGTCGGTCGCATGGACGAGGGATAGCATCATCGGCTGGATTGCTCCAAGCGGTGCTGGCCGCATTTTGGCTTGACTTCACGGGCCAAGCGCCCTTTTTCCCTGCACGGCCTGTTGCGGGCCGGATTCCCTCAGGGTGCCAGCATGACCGGACTTTCCCGAACCACGGCGGACCTCGATCCGCGTCGTAAGCGCATCCTGTTCCGCGCCTGGCATCGCGGCACCCGCGAGATGGACCTCGTGATGGGGCGTTACGCCGAAAGCGTGATCACGACCCTCACCGACGCCGAGATGGACATCTTTGAAACCCTGATCGACCAGCAGGATCGCGATCTGTTTTCATGGATTTCGCAAGGTGAGCCGGTGCCGGTGGAGCATGACACCGCCGTTTTCCGGGCCATGAAGGCCTTCCATACCCACGACAAGCCGATCGATCTGTGAGCATTTTCAAGCGAAGTGGAGTGCGGTTCGCGTGAAGAAAATGCGATCAAGAATTGAATCAAGAGCATCCATGCTGATGCCAGTCAGCCGGGTGCTCTAGAAATGTCTCTCTTCGCGCCGCTCGCCGTTGCCGGGCTTGAGCATGCGCTCGGCCGCAACGAACCTGTCACCATCGGCGAGGTCGCCGATGGCGCGATTGCGCTGGTGCTGGCGGAACTGGCGCGCATCCGCTTTGCCAAGGGCGCGGATGTGCCGGCGCTGGTGGTCTTCGTCGCGCGCGACGGGCTGCGGCAGGCGGAAGTGCAGGGCGCTTTGACGGCGTTTGCACCGGAGATCGAGGTGCTCTCGCTCCCGGCCTGGGATTGCCAGCCCTATGATCGCGCCTCCCCGAACGCCTCCGTGCTGGCGCGGCGCATGGAATGCCTCGCGCGGCTGGTGCGCTCGCGCGGCGGCGCGCGCCCGCGCGTGCTGATCACCACCGTGAACGCAGCGCTGCAAAAGCTGCCGCCGGCGGAATTTGTCGCGCGGCAGAGCTTTTCGGCGGCCCCCGGCAATGCCCTCGATATCGAGGATATCGCGAGATGGCTGGAGGTGAACGGCTATTCGCGCGGCTCCACCGTGCGCGATGTCGGCGAATACGCGGTGCGCGGCGGCATTGTCGATCTCTTCCCGCCGGGGTTTGCCGAGCCGGTCCGGCTCGATTTCTTCGGCGATACGCTCGAAAGCATTCGTGCGTTTGACCCGGAAACGCAGCGCTCGTCAGCCCAGTTGCGCGGGCTCGATCTCGTGCCGATGAGCGAGTTCCAGCTCACAACCGACACGATCAAACGCTTCCGGCAGGGCTATCTGAGTGCTTTTGGCGCGAATTTGCGCGGCGATACGCTCTATGAACACGTCAGCGAAGGGCGTCGCCACATCGGCATGGAGCACTGGCTGCCGCTGTTTCACGCCGGGCTTGATCCGCTTGAGGTCTATGTCCCCGGCGCGACCTTCGTTGTCGACGCGCAGGCCGATGGCGCAGCCGAGGAGCGGCTGGCGCAGATCAGCGATTATTATGACGCCCGCAAATCCGCGCTCGAGGATGGCGCTGGCGGCGTGCCCTATCATCCGCTCCCGCCGGAAGCGCTCTATCGCTCCCGCGCGGAGTGGACGGGTTTGCGCGCGAGCGCGGTGGAGCTTTCCGGCTTCTCGATGGCCCCGGGTGGTGCGCGGGCCATCCTCGCGGGCGGGACGCGCAAGGGACGCGATTTTGCCGCCGAGCGCAATGATCCCAACGCCAATGTGTTCGAGGCCGCGGCGCAGCACGCAAAGGCGTTGCAAGCGCAGGGTAAGCGGGTGGTGTTCGGTGCGGCGAGCGAGGGCGCGCGTGACCGGCTCGGCGGCGTGCTCGCTGACCACGGCCTGAAGGCGCAGCGCGCGCTGAAATCCTTGCGTGAAACGGCAGACCTTGCAAAGGGCGAGATCGGGCTCGTCACGGTCGCGCTTCAGGAAGGCTTCGAGACCTCTGATCTCGCGTTGATTTCCGAGGAAGATATCCTTGGCGAGCGGATGACGCGGCCCAAGCGCTCGAAAAAGCGTGCCAAGGACTTCATCACCGAGCTGACCAGCCTCAAGGCTGGCGATATCGTCGTGCACGTCGATCACGGCATCGGGCGCTTTGTCGCGCTCAACACGATCACGGTGGCGGGCGCGCCGCACGATTGCCTCGAAATCCACTATGCCGGCGGCGACAAGCTGTTCCTGCCGGTGGAAAACATCGAACTTCTCACGCGCTACGGTTCGGAAGAGACCGATGCGACGCTCGACCGGCTCGGCGGCGGGGCCTGGCAGGCGCGCAAGGCCAAGCTGAAGGCGCGCATCCGCGATATGGCGCGGGCGTTGATCAGGATAGCCGCACAGCGCCTGACGCGGGAAGCACCGCGCCTCACCCCGCCGGATGGGCTCTACGAGGAGTTCGTCGCCCGCTTTCCGTTTGACGAAACCGAGGACCAGCAGGCGACGATCGATGCCGTTTTCGATGATCTCGGCTCAGGTCGGCCGATGGATCGACTGGTGTGCGGCGATGTCGGCTTCGGCAAGACCGAGGTTGCCTTGCGGGCGGCTTTTGTCGCCGCGATGAACGGCAAGCAGGTGGCGGTGGTGGTGCCGACGACGCTGCTCGCGCGCCAGCACTTCAAGACCTTCCAGAACCGGTTTTCCGGCCTGCCGCTGCGCCTTGCGCAGGCCTCGCGCCTCGTTCCGGCGGCGGACCTCAAGAAGACGAAGGAGGAACTCGCCGAAGGCAAGGTCGATATCATCGTCGGCACGCACGCACTGCTGTCCAAGAGCATCCGCTTCAAGGATCTCGGGCTCCTGATCGTCGACGAGGAACAGCATTTCGGCGTTGCGCACAAGGAGCGGCTGAAGGAAATCCGCGCCGAAATCCACGTGCTGACGCTCTCCGCGACGCCGATCCCGCGCACGCTCCAGCTGGCGATGACCGGCGTGCGCGAACTCTCGATCATCGCGACGCCGCCCGTCGACCGGCTCGCCGTGCGCTCGTTCGTTGCGCCGTTCGATGCGCTGGTGGTGCGCGAGGCGCTCTTGCGCGAGCGCTATCGCGGCGGGCAATCGTTCTACGTCGTGCCGCGCATCGATGATCTCGCGGAAGTGCGGGCCTTTCTCGAAAAGAACGTGCCGGAAGTGCGCGTTGGCGTCGGCCACGGGCAGATGTCCGCGACCGATCTCGAACAGGTGATGAGCGATTTCTACGACGGCAAGTTCGACGTGCTGCTCTCCACAACCATCGTGGAAAGCGGCCTCGATATTCCGTCAGCGAACACGCTGATTATCCACCGTGCGGATATGTTCGGCCTCGGCCAGCTCTACCAGCTGCGCGGGCGCGTCGGGCGCTCGAAAACCCGCGCCTATGCGCTTTTCACGCTGCCGGTGAACCGCACGATCACGCCGAACGCCGAGCGGCGGCTCAAGGTGCTGCAATCGCTCGACACATTGGGCGCGGGCTTCCAGCTTGCGAGCCACGATCTCGACATCCGCGGCGCCGGCAACCTGCTGGGCGACGAGCAATCCGGCCATATCAAGGAGGTCGGCTACGAGCTTTACCAGCAGATGCTGGAGGAGGCGATCGCGGCGCTGAAAGCCGGGCTCGAACTTCCCGAGGAGGAAGCCTGGTCGCCGACCATCGCGCTCGGCACGCCGGTGCTCATCCCCGAGAGCTATATCGCCGATCTCGACATCCGCATGGCGCTGTACCGCCGGCTGTCCCAGGTCGAGAACGAGGGCGAGATCGAGGGCTTTGCCGCCGAGATGATCGACCGTTTCGGCCCGCTCCCGCCCGAAATCGGCCAGCTGATGAAGATCGTCGCGATCAAGCTCCTGTGCCGGAGAGCGCATGTCGAGAAGGTCGATGCCGGTCCGAAGGGCATCATCGTTGCCTTCAAGGACAATTCCTTCGCCAATCCAAACGGGCTGGTGAAATACGTCACCGAGAAGGGCACGACCGCCAAGGTCCGGCCTGATATGAAGATTGTCTTTGCCGGGGCTTTCGAGGATCCGGCGGTGCGGCTCGCGGCCACCCGTGATCTGATGACCGATATCGCCCGCATCGCCGAAAAGCGGAAATAGGGCCAATCAGAAATGATGATGCCGGAAGCGCTGTCAGGCGGCGCGGCCGGACTTTTCGGCATCCTCGCGGCGGGTCACTGTCGCCGCCCCGAACCCCGACCAGCCCACAGATCCCTCGTTCTCGGTGAAGGTCAGCATCGCCGTATCCGGGGGCAGCACGCTTTCCATCGGGTGCATATAGGTCGACGGCAGGGCGAGTTGGCCATCGCGCGGCCATTGCAGGATGGTCATCAGCCCATGTTCGCCGAAATTGATCGCCAGGGTGCTGGTGATACTCCCCGGCGGCAGGATTTGCGCGTCTGGCCGTTCGGCATGCGCGAGCGCGATCAACCCGGCAATATTCTTGAGTTTGCCGGGACCGAAGGTCTCCGGTGTCAGCTGGGCCGCAAAATGATCGGGGGCGTAGAGGAAAGCTGTCGGCTCGTCGGACAGCGCCTTGGTGATCGCACCGGTGTCATACGGGCCGATCAGGCGCACGCTCGCGACGGCATGGAGTGGCAACACAAGGCCCGCGGCCACCGAGACAGCGGAGCCCGGCTGCATCAGGCTGATCAACCCGCGGCGGCCGTCAAGGCGCACCACGCTCGACAGCGCGAGCGCTTCCGCGACCATCTGCCCGTCGCTGCGCAGCATGGCGCAGAGGCCACCCGCCTCGCGGTGGAAGGTGATCAACCCCGCGTCGCTCTGGTGTCGGTCGCGCTCCGGCAGCTCGACAACATCTTCCTCGGACCATCCCTCGAGGCTGACGATGCCATCCGGCAGGTCGAACCCGAACCCGCCCACGCAGCGGATGGACAGCACCTTGGCCGCAACTTGCCGGGCCTTGTCGCCCAGCGCGATATCGCCGACGCGCGCGGTGGTGAGGATGGCGGCGGCACCGCAGCGCTCGGCCGCGGCGCGCAGCGCGTCGACCCGCTCGTCCACCGGCACGATCGCCGGGACGGCGCCGAGGAAGTGACAGGCGAGGATGGCAATCGGAATTTCGACCGTGTTCGGCAGCAGCAGCAGCACGCGATTACCCGCTTCCACGCCGAGCGTCTTCAATTGGGCGGCAAGAAAGTGCGCTGCCTTGAAGTAGCCATCATAGCTGAGGGTGCGCGGCTCCACGCCGTTCCAGCTCTCGCGATGCGGGCAATCGCGCAGGAAGATGCGCGCCGGTGCGGTGGTGGAGGCGGATTCGGCCAGAGACAGCAGCGTCAGCTTGTCCCAGGGGGGCGGTAACTGTGGACCATGCCGTGCGATCATGACACCTGCTCACCTAAGACCACTGCTCATGCTCCTGTCCAGCACCGGCATTTCAACCGGGCCTGACCCAACCGGGGTTCTTTGCCACCGGTGCGAGAACGATTGTCTCATGTTTATCGATTCGGCGTTAACCAAAAACTGTCATGGAGAAAATCATAGGCGGCGAGGCGTTCCGGCCGCCCGATATGCCGCCAGCGCGCGACCCAGCGGTCCGGAAGGTGATAGAGCGGCAGCACGTAGTGCCCGGAAACGAGGAGCCGGTCCAGCGCCCTGACCGAGGCAACGAAATCCTCCTTCGAGCGCGCCGCCAGCAAGGCCGCGAGCGCCTTGTCGATGGCGGGGGATTGCACCCCCGCCCAGTTGAGCGTGCCCGGCACACTCGCCGCGCGGCTCGACCAGCGGTTGGTCTGTTCCTGACCGGGCGAGGGACCGACAACATAACCCTCGACGATGACATCGAACTGGAACTGGCGCACGCGCGCCCAGTACTGGCTTGAATCCACCAGCCGGATCAGCGGAAAGATGCCGACCTGCTTCAATCCGTCGGCAAAAGCGAGCGCAATCCGCTCCTTCTCGCGGGTCGTGACCATGATCTCGAAGGTGAAGGGCTCGCCGGTACCGAGTTTCACCATCCGCCCGTCGCGGATGCCGTAGCCGGCGGATGCAAAAAACTCGATCGCCCGCTTGAGCACCGCGCGATCGCGCCCGGAGGCATCCGTCACCGGCGGACGCCAGCTGCCGTCGCGGATCGGGGCGGGCAGGCTGGTGAGTGCATCACCGAGGATGGCGGCCTCGCGCGCATCCGCAGGGCCATTGCGGAACGACAGCTCGCTCTCGTCGAAGAAGCTGCCGGTTCGGCGGTAGACATCGGCGAAGAGGTTCTTGTTCAGCCATTCGAAATCGAACAGATGCAACAACCCCTCGCGGACGGCGACATTGGAGAGCTGCGCCCGGCGCGTGTTGAGCACAAAGCCGGACATGCCCTTCGGCGCCTTGATCGGCAGGGATTCGCGGATGATCCGCCCCTCGGCCACGGCGGGGATGGTATAGCCCTCGCGCCATTTCGTCGGGTCGATCTCGACGCGCAGATCCAGCAATCCGGTCTTGAACGCTTCGAACAGCGTGTTGGAATCGCGGAAGAAATCAAGGCTGATGGTGTCGAAGTTGTAGAGCCCGCGATGCACGGGCAGGCTCGCTGCCCAGTAATCCGCCCGGCGCTTGAGAACGACGCGCGTGCCAGGATCGACCGTCTCGATCCGGTAGGGGCCGGAGCCCAGGAAGGGCGTGAACCCCATCGTCTCGAATTTTTCCGGGTCGGTCGCGTGCTCGGCCAGCACCGGCATCATCGCGAGAATAAGCGGCAATTCCTGGTCACCCGCCGAATGGAAGGTGAAGCGGATCGTCATCGCATCGCCGAGTTCGACCTTCGCGACCTTCGCCGCGTTGGTGCGGTAGTTCGGCCGCCCGCGCGTCGTGAACAGGGTCCAGGAGAACAGTACGTCCTTCGCGCTCACCGGCTTGCCATCCGAGAAGCGTGCGAGCGGGTTGATGCGAAATTCGACGAAGCTGCGGTCCTCGGGCACGGCAATCGTCTCCGCGACGAGCCCATAAAGCGTGAAAGGCTCGTCCGCCGAGCGCATCATCAGCGGCTGGACGACATACGGCACCATCGCAGCGGGGGCATTGCCCTTGACGGACATCGTGTTGAGCGAATCGAAGCTGCCGGCAAGGCCGAGCCTGAGCGCGCCGCCCTTCGGTGCCTCCGGGTTGGCATAGGGCAGGGCGGAAAAGCCGGCGGGCAGGGCGGGTTCGCCGTGCATGGCGATGGCATGGCGGTGCACGGCCACGGGCTCTGCCGCGTGCACGGCACAGCTGGCGAGGCAGGCCAGAAGCACTGGTGCAACGCGGAGCACCAGAACATGTCGCAGGTGACTGATTCGTCGAAGGTTCATGCCACCAGAATAGGCAAGCGAACGCGCCGATGCCATGCCCAGTGTTTTTTCCGGCTTGGTTTTTCGAAACGGGGTGCTGGTGCGCATGGCAGGCGCGGCCACCAGCAGAAATGTGCTGCCCAGGTCACGGTTTGCGCAAACCTGTCACGCTTCAGCCGCATTCGGGGCGGATCGAGCCCCTTCTTCCGTAGATTGGCCGTTTGCAAGGCTTGCGGAAAACCCAGAAAGACGCTTAGAGGGAGCGCATAATGCTCTGCTCGCCGGATTGAGGATCGAACGATGACATCGCTGATGACGAGGACTTTTTGCGCTGCCGGGCTTGCCGGACTGGTGCTGGGTGGTCTCGCGAGCCTTCCGGCGCTCGCCCAGGCGCCCAAGCCTGCCCAGCCCGCTCCTGCTGCGCCCGCCGCCCCTCCGGTGAACGCGGGCATTAAGGTGCCGCTCAAGGCTGCCCCTGAACAGCCTGAATGGCTGAAGGTCTGCGGCGAGGATCCTTCGGTCAAGAAGACGATCTGCTACACGACGCGCGATTTCGTGGCCGAGAACAACCAGCCGGTGATGGCCGTTGCCGTTTACGCCGTGAAGGAAGATACGCGCCGCTTCGTGCGCTTTCTCGTGCCGCTCACCTTCCTGATCCAGCCGGGCATCCGCTTTTCGGCGGAAGGCGCGCAGCCGATCAATGCGAAGTTCCAGATCTGCCTCCAGCAGGGCTGCTTCGTCGAGGGTGAGCTGAATGACGCCGCAATCAACGCGCTCAAGAAGGCCAACACGCTGCGCATCGACATGCAGAACCAGATTGGCCAGGAAGTGAACTTCGAGGTTCCGATGGCGGGCTTCGGCAAAACTTTCGACAGCGCCGGCATCGATCAGGAAACCCTGCAGAAGATGCAGCAGGGCGGCGCGGCTCCGGGCGGTGCTCCGGCCGCAGGCGCGGATGATCTGAAGAAGAAGGGCGAAGAGCTTCTCAAGCAGCGCCAGCAGGCACCGAAGCCGTAAGCGGCTTCTCAGCCCCAGATATGCAAGAGCCCGGCAGTAACGCCGGGCTTTTTTGTGTTTTGATGTGTGCTCTTGCCGAGGCATCATGCCGCGTCGACAGGCGGCGGCGTCAATTCAGCAAGCTGTTGCGCCGGATCGCGAACTGGCCCTCGGCACCCGGCTCGAACATTTCCGAGATCTGCGGGTGGCGCAGCGGGCGGCCCGATTCATCCGGCAGCAGGTTCTGCTCGGACACATAGGCGATGTACTCGTTCTCGTCGTTCTCCGCGAACAGATGGTAGAACGGCTGATCCTTGCTCGGCCGCATATCCACCGGGATGGACTCCCACCATTCTTCCGTATTGGCGAATTCCGGGTCGACGTCGAAAATCACGCCCCGAAACGGAAATTTCCGATGCCGGACGACCTGACCGATGGTGTATTTTGCCTGACGCGCTTTCATGGACATATCCTCAAGCGGCAGAAGATAGTCATTTTCCAGCGTCTCTCAAGGGGGACGCGTATTCATGGGACAATGGCATACCCGCGATCAACGGCTCCAGCGCCGGTGACCCCACATCCATTGCCCCGGCTTTTCCCGGATGAAGCCTTCGAAGCAGCGCTGGATCGCGGCGGTGGTCTCGACGATATCCGCCTCGCGGTCCGCCGTCCGGGCGACGGGGATCTCGACCGTTCTGACCCGGAAGGTCGCACCCGCCTCACGAAAGACAACGCCGGCAAAGAGCGGCACATCCCGCGTCCGTGCGAGGAGTGCCGGAAAGCCGGTCGAGGGCGCGTCCCTGTGGAAAAACGGCACCGGAATGCCGGACATATCCCGCAAGTCCGCCATGATCGCGACGGTGCCCTTGGCCGCAACGATGCGCATCAGCTGGCGCGCGGCCTCATTGCCCTTGGCGTAGAGGCCGAGCGTATAGAACGGCTTGCGGAAGACCGAGGCCTGATCCTCGACCAGCGGGTTGAGCAGCTTCTGGTAGACACCGGCAACCGGCAGCCCCAGCGTATGCAGGAGCGGCGCGGCGAGTTCCCAGTTGCCCTGGTGCAGCGAGACGAAAACCGAGCCGCGCGCTTTGGCGACCCTGATAGCCTCGTGCGTATCCTCGCTGATCGCGAAGCGGTCCTTGTCCGCGACGAGCGCCCCGATATGGAAGGCTTCCGCGCTGGTGCGGCCGAGATTTTCCCACATTTGTGCAAGGTTGGCGGCGATCCCGGCATCCGCCAGCGCCGGCATCGCGGCCCGCATCTGAGCCTCCGCGCGGGCGTGGCGCTTGTTCAGCGGCGCGAGCTTCTGCCAGGCCGCGCCCGAAATCGCGCTCGCGCGATCCGGCCCCAGCCCCGAAACAAGCGCCGCCAGCGCCCGGAAACCCAGAGCCTCCGCCTGAAACTGGGCGCGTTTGAGAAGGGTGGGCGACGGGGCCAAGCGGGCATCCTGCTGAGCCGGGCTCCCATCGGGAAGCCGGGCGAATGGGTTGGATGTATAGGATGAAGGTGATAACCAGTGTCTTCTTCCCGATCCTGTCCGGTTTCGTCAAGCAGCCGGGTCTGGGGCACGGTTCGGATTGATGAAAACCAAGCCGTGCTCTTTCTGTTCATTCTGTCGCATGGTGTGACGCAAAACCGGTTTCCACTTTTCCGCACCATGCTCAATAGGCCGCCTGTTGCATGAGCCCCGTCGTCTCCCTTGCCTTTCCGTTTTTCGGTCTGATCCTGCTCGGGTTCGCCTGCGGGCGCTTCATGAAGATCCCGGAAGGTGGTCTTGCATGGATGAATTTCTTCATTGTTTACATCGCCTTGCCGCCGCTGTTCTTCAAGCTGATCGGCGCGACGCCGATTGAGCAGCTGACGAACTGGCGCTTCATCGTGGCGACGACGCTGTGCACCTACATCGCGTTTTTTCTCTCGTTCGGCGTCGGCCTGCTGGTGTCCGGCGGCAATATCCGCGAATCAACGATCCAGGGGATTTTCGGAGCCTATTCCAACGTCGGCTACATGGGGCCGGGCCTCACGCTCGCCGCGCTGGGGGCGGGCTCCTCGGTGCCGACGGCGCTGATCTTCGTGTTCGATTCGATGCTGCTGTTCACCCTGCTGCCCTTCCTGATGGCGCTGGGCGGAGCCGAGAAGATTCGCCTCTGGGCGACGACGAAGCTCGTGCTGATGCGAATTTTCACGCATCCGTTCAACGTGGCGACCTTCTGCGGGGTTGCTGCGGCCTATTTCCACTGGCAGCCGCCGGCGGCGATCGACACCATGCTGGTCTTGCTGAAAAACGCCGCCGCGCCGGTGGCACTCTTCGCGCTCGGCGTCACGGTTGCACTCAGACCGCTGACGCGGGTGCCGAAAGAGATGCCGGTTCATCTTGTCATCAAGCTGATCCTGCACCCGATGCTGGTGTTTACGGTGCTCAGCCTCATGGGTGGGTTCGACCGCGTGTGGATCCTCACGGCGACGCTGATGGCAGGCCTGCCGCCGGCGCTCAACGTCTTCGTGATGGC
Source organism: Beijerinckiaceae bacterium (assembly GCA_009773635.1). Lineage (GTDB taxonomy): Bacteria > Pseudomonadota > Alphaproteobacteria > Rhizobiales > Beijerinckiaceae > Rhabdaerophilum. Next base: position 208,648 of record WSYC01000006.1, read on the forward strand.
GCGGCAATACGACACCTACGTCGAGCGCGCGTCGTCCGGCGTGCTGGTGGGCACGCTTGTCTCGATCGTCACGGTCACCGGGCTGCTCTGGCTCATCGCCGAGAACATGCTGCCGGTGTGGTGATCTCGCGCTACGCCGGGATTTTGCCGCCAAACGGCGCGTTCCAGCCACCGATGCGCATCGCCAGCCGCCGGATCGGCGCGACATCACGCAGGACGGCGAGCCCCGCCGCGCGGGCAAGATCGAAGGGCAAGAGATCGGCAATCAGGGCGGAGTTGAGCACGTCAACTCCTGCCGACCGCATCTCGACGTCAAGCTTCCTGTCGCGCGCGTAGGCGGGCAGGGCGCTGGCAGGGTCCTCGCCCTTAGCGTGGGACGCGCCGAGCCGCTTCACCAGTGCCTCGACATCCTTCAGCCCGAGGTTCAACCCCTGCGCGCCGATGGGCGGGAAGGCATGCGCGGCCTCGCTGACGAGCGCGACGCGCCCCTCGACCAGCTTGTCCGCCACCAGCTTCTGCAACGGCACGGAGGCAATCGGCCCCTCGATCGTCACCGCGCCGAGAATGGCGTTCGACCGCCGCGTGATCGTCTCCGCCAGCGCCTCGCGGGAGAGCGTAAGCATCGCTTCCGCCTTCTCCGGCTTCATGATCCAGACCAGCGCTGAACACCCGTCGCCGACCGGGACGAAGGTGAACGGCCCCTCGCGGGTGTGGAATTCGAGGCTGATATCCTCATGGTCGCGCGGATGGGTGAGGCGGCAGGTGATCGCCGCCTGCGGGTAGGGTTTGACACGATGGGTGATACCCGCAGCGTCGCGGACGCGGGACTTCTGCCCGTCCGCCCCGATGAGGACGCGGGTCTCCAGAACCTCGCCGCCCTGAAGTGTGACGCGGACGCGGTCGCCGAGAGCTTCGAAGCTTTCGAAAAAATCCGGCGATACCGTAAGATTGGCGGTCTGCCGTGCCGCCGCGCTCAGCACCTCGACGATTTTCGCGTTCGGGATGTTCCAGCCGAAGACTTCCTGGCCGATTTCTGCCGCCTTGAAGGTCGTCGTCGGGGCCCGCACCAGCGCGCCGGTGATGTCAATCAGCCTGATCGCACGCAGCGGCGCCCCATGGGCTTTCAACGCATCCTCCACACCGAGCGTGCCGAGAAAATCGAGGCTGGACTGGAACAGCGCCGCCGAGCGCCCGTCATCACGCGGGGTTTCCGGCACGCCCAGAATGCGGATCGAGAGGCCCGCCTGCGCAAGACCGATCGCAGTCGCAAGCCCGGCCGCACCACCGCCGACCACGAGGCCATCCAGGATTTTCGTCGCCATCGTTTCGCTCCAGATCTGATCCGGTCCCATCAAGGGCAGGTTGCCGTTTTTTGCAAGGAGGCAAATCAAAACCGCGCTTGCGTGTGCGTGGCGGCAAAGGGACAGGCGAAGCGATGAAACGCCGCTTGAAATCGGGCCGGAATGATGCACCTCTTGGACCAACCACCCAATTTGTCGGCAAGGTTCTTGCTTTGCCTGACACAGCACCCAGAGGACATACAATGGTTCAGGTTGTTCGCGTCGCCAGGCACGGCGGGCCGGAAGTTCTCTCGATCGAGGATATCGCGCTCGCGGCCCCGGCTGCCGGCGAGGTCCAGATCGAGCAGAAGGCGATCGGTCTCAACTACATCGATACCTATTTCCGCACCGGGCTTTACGCCGCTCCGTCGATGCCGTTCACGCCCGGCAACGAGGGTGCCGGCATCGTCCGCGCGGTTGGCGCGGGGGTCAAGGGGTTCAAGGCGGGCGACCGCGTCGCCTACGTCGGTACGCTCGGGGCCTATGCGGCCGCGCGCAATCTGCCGGCGTCGCAGCTTGTGAAAATTCCCGCCAAGGTGAGCTTCGAGGCCGCCGCGGCGATGATGCTGAAGGGGTTGACGGCAGAATACCTGCTGTTCCGCTCGTTCAAGGTGAAGAAGGGGCACACGGTGCTGATCCACGCTGCCGCGGGCGGCACCGGCACCATCCTCGTGCAATGGGCGCGGGCGCTTGGCGCGACCGTGATCGGCACGGTTGGTTCCGAGGAGAAGGCGAAGCTCGCGAAAAAGCTCGGCTGCCACCACGTCATCAATTATTCGACCGAGGATTTCGCCGTGCGCGTTGGCGAGATCACCAAGGGCGCAAAATGCGATGTCGTCTATGACGGTGTCGGCAAGGCGACCTTCCCCGGCTCGCTCGATTGCCTCAAGCCGTTCGGGTATTTCGTCAGCTTCGGCAATGCCTCCGGCGCGGTCGAGGCGTTCAACATCGGCATGCTGGCCGCGAAAGGCAGTCTGTTCGCCACCCGGCCGACGCTGTTCACGCATATCGCGAACCCGAAAACCTACGCAGCAATGGCAAAACGGCTGTTCGCTGCGGTTGGCGACGGCACGCTGAAAATTCCGGCGACCGGCACATTTCCGTTGGCGAAGGTGGCGGATGCCCATCGGGCCCTCGAAGGTCGAAAGACCACGGGCTCGACCATCCTTGTGCCGTAGGGATCGCGCGCGGGGGGGGCAGGATATGAGCGAATTCGTCCGGTTGAGTGGGATTACGAAGTATTTCGGCGCGCTGCTGGCCAATGCGTCGATTGATCTCGTGCTCCGCCCGGGCGAAATTCATGCCTTGCTCGGCGAGAACGGCGCGGGAAAATCCACGCTGGTGAAGATGCTCTACGGGCTGCTCTCGCCGGATTCCGGCGAGATCCGCATCAACGGCGAGGTCGTGACGCTGGCCTCGCCGCAGGAAGCGCGGGCGCGTGGCATCGGCATGGTCTTCCAGCACTTCTCGCTGTTCGATGATTTCACGGCGCTGGAAAACATCGCCATTCCGCTGGCAGGCGAGGTCGCCGGACGCGATCTGCGGGAGAAAGTGCGGGCCAAGGCCGAGCATTTCGGCCTCGCGATCGATCTTGATCGCCCGGTTTACACCCTGTCTGCCGGCGAACGGCAGCGGATCGAGATCCTGCGGGCGCTGATGCAGGATCCGAAACTCCTTATCCTGGATGAGCCGACCTCGGTGCTGACCCCGTCCGAAAGCGAGTCGCTGTTCAAGACGCTCGATGTGCTCGCAGCCGAAGGCACGTCGATCCTGTTCATCAGCCACAAGCTGGAGGAAGTGCGGCGGTTGTGTTCAGTGGCGACTGTCCTGCGCGCCGGGCGTGTTGTGGCCGAGGCCGACCCACGCAAGACCTCCGCGCGCGAGCTCGCGGCGCTGATGGTCGGCGAGGGCGTGGCCGACCTCCGGACGGTTCCGGGGCATGGGTTCGGGGCGCCCGTTCTGGTCTGTGACCGCCTCGATGTCGAGCCGGATACGATCCACGGAATCCGGCTTTCCGGCGTCAATCTTACGGTGCGGGCCGGCGAGATCGTCGCGATCGCGGGGGTCGCCGGCAACGGCCAGAGTGAACTTTACAGCGCGATTTCGGGCGAGGGCGGCACGATCACCGCCGGGTCGGTGACGATTGCCGGCAAGGCTGTCACGCGGGAGGACATCAACGCGCGACGCCGGGCCGGCGCGGCCTTCGTGCCGGAGGCGCGGCTCGGGCAGGCGACGCTGCCGCAGGGCACGTTGTCCGATAACATCGTGCTCTCCTGGCACGCGACCGAGGATATCGGTGGGCTCTTCGTCGATCGGAACCGGCTTGGCGCGGTTTCCGCCGGCATCATCAAGGCCTTCGATGTGCGCACACCCTCGACGGACCCGCTGGCGGTGCAGCTTTCGGGCGGCAATCTCCAGAAATACATCGTTGGCCGTGAGGTGACGCGCAATCCCGGGTTGATCGTGATCGACCAGCCGAGCTGGGGCGTCGATGCGCGCGCGGCGGCGCATATCCGCCAGACGCTGATCGATCTTGCAGCCAAGGGCGCGGCGGTGCTTGTCATCACGCAGGACCTTGATGAAGCGCTGGAACTGGCGGATTTCATTGTGGTGATGTGCGAGGGCAGCCTCAGCGCGCCACGCCCGGTGCGCGAGGTGACGCGCGACGAGATCGGCCTGCTGATGACGCATCGCGCAGGCGGGCCGTCGGGCGGGGTGCACGCATGA
>WSYC01000006.1:212719-358744 GCA_009773635.1 Beijerinckiaceae bacterium
CCCTGCGCCGGGTGCTGACGCCGGTTCTGGCGCTTGTCGTCGCGGTGCTGATCGGCGGGCTGATTGTCGCGTTGATGGGAAAATCGCCGCTCACCGCGTTCCGGGTCTTTATCCTCGATCCCCTGACCGACCCCTGGGCGATGCAGGAGGTGCTGCTGAAGGCAACGCCGCTGACACTGATTGCCATCGGCCTTTTGTTCTGCTTCCGCGCCAGTCGCTGGAATATCGGGGCGGAAGGCCAGTTCCTGCTCGGCGGCATCTGTGGTGGCGGCGTCGCGATCCTCGCCCATGGCATGACCGGGTTCTGGATCCTGCCGGCGATGCTGATCGCGGGGGCGCTCGGCGGGCTGGCCTATGCCGCCATTCCTGCGGTGCTCCGGACGCGGTTCGGGATCAGCGAAATCCTCACCAGCCTGATGCTGGTCTATGTCGCGGATTTGCTGCTCGATTATCTCGTGCGCGGGCCCTGGCGCGACCCGAAAGGGTTCAACTTCCCGCAGAGCGTCGCCTTTTCGGATTCAGCGGTCTTGCAGCCGCTGTTCGAGGGCGGGCGGCTGCATGCCGGGTTGCTGCTCGCACTCGCGGCAGTGCTGGTCGCTTTCGTGCTGTTCCGGCGCACGCTGTTCGGCTTTGCTGTCAGCGCCAGCGGGGATGCGCCGCGCGCGGCCAATTTCGCCGGGTTCAACGAGAGCCGGATCACAGTGCTGGTCTTCCTGATTTCCGGCGCTTTGGCCGGGCTCGCCGGCGTTGTCGAGGTTTCCGGGCAGGTGGGCCAGCTTCGTCCTGGCTTCGGGCAGGGGCTCGGGTTCACCGCGATCATTGTCGCGTTTCTCGGCCGGTTGACGCCAGCGGGAGCGGGGCTTTCCGCCATCGTCATCGCCGTGCTGCTGATCGGGGCCGAAAGCGCTCAAGTGACGCTGAAACTCCCCTTCGATCTCACGCGCTTCTTCATGGGGCTGCTGCTCCTCTGCGTCCTCGTTGGCGAAAGCCTCAACAGATACCGGCTTGAAATCCGGAAAGGAGGCGCGTGATGGACATGTTGCCGCTTATTCTCGCGACGATTTTCACCGCCGCAACGCCGCTGCTGATCGCGGCGCTTGGCGAGCACGTCGTCGAGCGCGCGGGCGTGCTCAACCTCGGCGTCGAGGGGATGATGATTGTCGGCGCCGCGACGGGGTTCGCTGCGGCTGTTCTGTCGGATTCGAGCGTTTTCGGACTGCTGGCCGGAGCGCTCGCCGGCATGGCGCTTTCTGCTGTCTTCGGCGTGCTGGTGATCTTCTTTGCGACCAACCAGGTCGCGACCGGGCTGGCGCTGACGATCCTCGGGCTCGGACTCGCGGGATTGATCGGGCAGAACTTCGTCGGCCAGCCGCGCGGCGCCATTGCCGCCATCGAAATCCCGCTGCTCAAGGATATCCCGGTTCTCGGCAAGGCGATTTTCACGGGCGACCCCGTGTTCTACCTTTCGCTCGTGCTGGTGGCGCTGGTTGCCTTTGGTCTCAACCGGACGCGGATCGGGCTGCTGCTGCGCGCGGTGGGCGAGAACCATACCTCGGCACATTCGTTGGGGCTGCCGGTGCGCAGGCTGCGGTTCTGGGCGATCCTGTTCGGCGGGCTGATGGCGGGGCTTGCCGGTGCCTATCTTTCGCTCATCTATACCCGTTTCTGGTCACCGGGCATGAGCGCCGGGCGCGGCTGGATCGCGCTGGCGCTGGTGGTTTTCGCCGCCGGCCACGTCTGGCGGCTGGTTCTGGGAGCCTATCTCTTCGGTGGCATCACTGTTGCACAGCTCCATGCGCAGGCGGGCGCAATTGCGCTTCCCTCGCAGCTGCTTTCGGCGCTACCGTATCTGATGACGATCGCGGCGTTGCTGGTTCTTTCCCTTTCGGGGCGGAAGGGGGGCGGCGCGGCGGGATCGCTCGGGCAGCCGTTTGTGCCTGAACGCTGACCAAAGCATTTCATCCCGTGCTGCGCGGCGTGGCGCGGCGGGAGACAAGGGAGACCACGCGACAAGATCGGGGAAGGCATCATGCTTCGTCATTCATTCAAACTGGGCGCTTTTGCGCTGGCCGTCGGCCTCGGGGCAGCAAGCCTTGCTGCGCCGGCACTCGCGCAGGAAAAACTCAAGGTCGGGTTCATCTATGTCGGCCCGGTCGGTGATTTCGGCTGGTCCTACCAGCATGATGTCGGCCGCAAGGCGATCGAGGCGGCGTTCCCCGGCAAGGTCGAGACGACCTTCATCGAGAACGTGCCGGAGGCCGATTCCGAGCGCTCGATCGAGCAGCTCGCCCGCACCGGCCACAAGCTGATCTTCACGACCTCGTTCGGCTACATGGAGCCGACGCTGAAGGTCGCGAAGAAATATCCGAACGTGATGTTCGAGCACGCGACCGGCTACAAGCGCGACAAGAACGTCGCGACCTATTCGGCGAAGTTCCACGAGGGCCGCTACATCATCGGCAAGATCGCCGGCAAGATGAGCAAGACGGGCACGATCGGCTACGTCGGCTCGATGCCGATCCCCGAGGTTATCGCGGGCATCAACGCCTTCTATCTCGGCGCGAAGTCGGTCAATCCGACCATCAAGATCAAGATTGCCTGGGTGAACGCCTGGTTCGATCCGGGCAAGGAAGGCGATGCCGCCAAGGCCTTGATGGATCAGGGCGCGGATATCATCACCCAGCACACCGACAGCCCGGCCCCGCTCCAGCAGGCGGCTGCGCGCGGCAACCTTGCCTTCGGGCAGGCATCGGACATGACCGCCTTTGGACCGAAGAACATCCTGACCTCGATCATCGATGACTGGAACCCCTACTATATCGAGCGTACGCGGGCGATGCTCGAAGGCAAGTGGGCGAGCCAGGACGTGTTCGACGGCATCGCCAAGGGCAAGGTCAAGATGGGCCCCTACGTCAATATGCCGGATGACGTGAAGAAGATCGCCATGGAAACCGAAGAGGGTATCCGCACCGGCAAGATCGATCCTTTCACCTGCCCGGTGATCGCACAGGACGGCAAGGCCGTCGAGTGCAAGGACGGCAAGCTCAACGATGGGCAGATCGCCGGCATGAACTTCTACGTGCAGGGCATCGAAGGCACGGTTCCGAAATAAGGGATCGGGCAGGAGAGGGCAGCCCTTTCACGGCACCTCGCGACAGACGGCGGCTTGAGGGCCGCCGTTTTCGTTTCCGCTTCATCAGAAAACTGTGTTTCCAGACCCTGCAACATGACCAAATGGTCATTTGACCCTCGTTGCAGTGCGGCACGATACTGACAGCCGCATCGCATCAGGCTTGGTGAGTCCCTGCCCATGAAACCGCTTCTGCTCCGCCTTCACCGCTGGACCACGCTTGTTTTCGCCGCGCCGCTCGCGCTGGTGATCTTGACCGGATTGATCCTCTCGTTCGAGCCGATCGCGCAGGACATGGCGACGCGCGGCACCGCGATCCCGGCGGAGCGCATTGTCGGCTATCTTGCGAAGCATGACCCGGAGGGCAAGGCGCGCTCCATCGCGATCCGTGCCTACGAAAACCGGATGGTGATCCAGGGGGTTGGCCCGGACGGCAGCCTCGATCTCGATCTCAAGACCGGCGAGGCCGTCGATGATGACGAGCGGACCATGCTCTCTGACATTTTCGGCACAGCAAAAAACCTGCACGAGCATTTCATCTTCGATCTCAGATGGATGGTGACGGCCTCGACCATCGCGATGGTCGTCCTGATTGTCCTCGGGGTGTTCATGGGGTGGCCGCGCCTGCGCAACACGATCTCCGGCTGGCATCAGGGGGTGGCGTGGTTCGGTCTGCCGGTCCTCGCGCTGTCGCCGATCACCGGCCTGATGCTCGCCTACGGCGTGAGTTTCACGACGCCGCTGCCGCAGGACAAGGCCGCGTTGCCGAAAATCAGGGAGGCAGTCGAGATGCTCGGCAAGGAGCGCGATCTCGGTGGGCTGATCTGGCTGCGCAACCGGGGCGGGCGGCTGCTGGCACGCGTGAATGACGGCGGCGTATTCCGCGTCTATCAGGTCAGCCGGCAGGGCGTTCAGCCGACGCAGACCAACTGGCCGCGCGGGCTGCACGAGGGCAATGCCTTCGGCCTCTGGACCGGGGTGATGGTCGTGCTGACCTCGTTCGGCTTCATCGGGCTGATGGTCACCGGATTGATCATTTATGTCCGGCGCCGCTTCCGCAAGCCGAACCGCGTGCGCGTGCGTGATGCGCAGCCCGCTGAATAGCGCTCAGATGCGCTGCGTCTTGGCGCGTGCGGTGAGGTAGACACCGGCAAGAATGATCCCTCCTGCCGCCGCCTCGCGCATCCCGATCCGCTCGGCGAGAATGATCGCCGAGATCACCACGGCCCAGGCCGGCACGAGATAGCCGGTGAGGGCCGCGCGCGTCGGCCCTGCCGCACGCAGGATATACATGAAGATGACGATCGGCAGCGCCGTGCCGACAACACCCAGCGCGACTAGGGTCCAGAGATGGTCGGGGGCCGCCGCGAAGCTCGCCGGGCCGACTGTTGCCAGGGCGATCAGCGCCGCAGCGAGGCCGGAGGTAATCTGCTGGCCGAGTGCGAGGCGGCGCGGATCGGCCACGGGCATCATCCGCACATAGATATTGCCGGAAGCATAGCAGAAGGCGACGGACAGCATCGCCAGGACGGCGCCCGGCGTCGCGCTCGCGCCGACCAAGCGCGGGCCGATCAGCAAGGCAACGCCGGCAAAGCCGATGAGAATGCCCAGAAGCCGCAAGGGCGTCAGCTTTTCATCTGCGAACAGCCGGTTGGCCAGCAGGGCGGTGATCAGCGGGCCGCAAGCCTGGATCATCGCAGCCTGCCCGGCGGGCAGGCTCTGCATCGCGTAGGCAACGAGCAGATTGGCGATCCAGCCGTTGAGCGCGCCAAGCACCAACCAGTCGATCACCTCGCGCCGGCTGCGTGGCAGGACATTCTGGCGGATCACGAGGAAAAACAGGATCAGCGCCGCAGCCCCGATCAGCCCGCGCAGGGCGGCGATCGTGATCGGCGGGAAGGAGCCCGTCATGATCTTGGTGAGCGGGAAGCTCAGCCCCCAGAAGAAGGCGGCGAACAGCAGGCTCACAAGGATGAATTCCGGCTTCAGCTGGCCGCTGTCACCGTCGTTGTGCGGAAGTTTCACACTGCGACCCCGTGGAGATCGTAGGCATCCGCCCGCTCGATTTTCACCGAGACGATCTCGCCGGCGCGCAGGGGGCGGCGGGAGGCGATATAGACCGAACCGTCGATCTCCGGCGCATCCCATTGGCTTCGGCCTTTCGAAACCGTCGGCCCAGCCTCATCCACGATCACCTTGATGCGCTGACCAACGCGGTGCTGGAGCAGCTTCGTGGAGATCGGCTGCTGGTGCTTCATGAAGCGGTCATAGCGGCGCTGCTGCTCTTCCGGCGGCACGGCCTCAAGGCCAAGATCATTGGCGGCGGCGCCCCGCACCGGCTCGTATTTGAACGCCCCGACGCGTTCGAGCTTCGCGGCGCTCAGGAAGCCAAGCAATTCCTCGAAATCCTCCTCCGTCTCGCCGGGAAAACCGACGATGAAGGTCGAGCGGATCGCGAGATCCGGGCAGATTTCGCGCCATTTCTGGATGCGGGCGAGCGTCTTTTCGGCATGGGCCGGGCGCTTCATCGCCTTGAGCACGCCCGGCGCTGAATGCTGGAAGGGGATATCGAGATAGGGCACGATCATGCCGCCGCTCTCGGCCATCTGCCCCATCAGCGGGATCACCTCATCCACATGCGGGTAGGGGTAGACGTAATGCATCCGCACCCAGATGCCGAGGGTTGAGAGCGCCTTGGCGAGATCAAGGAAGCGTGTGCGGTATTCGACATCGTTCCAGACGCTCGGCGCGTATTTCAGGTCGACGCCATAGGCGGACGTATCCTGTGAGATGACGAGCAGTTCCTTGACGCCGGCTTTGACGAGCTTTTCGGCCTCGCGCATCACATCCGCCAGCGGGCGCGAGACGAGATCACCGCGCAGTTTCGGGATGATGCAGAAGGTGCAGCGGTTGTTGCAGCCCTCGGAAATCTTCAAGTAGGCGTAGTGGCGCGGCGTGAGCTTCACCCCCGCTTCAGGCACGAGGTCGAGGAACGGGTTGTGCAAGGGCGGCGCGACCTCGTGCACCGCGCTCATCACGCTTTCATAGGCCTGCGGGCCGGTGATTGCAGCGATGCCGGGATAGGCCTCGCGGATCTGCTCGGGCTCGGCACCCATGCAGCCGGTGACGATGACCTTGCCGTTCTCTGCCATGCCCTTGCCGATGGCTTCGAGGCTTTCGGCCTTGGCGCTGTCAAGAAAGCCGCAGGTATTGACGATCACAAGATCGGCGCCCGCATGGGTTTTCGTCAGCTCATAGCCTTCGGCGCGGAGCTTGGTGATGATGCGTTCCGAATCCACCAGCGCCTTCGGGCAGCCGAGTGAAACGAATGAAATCTTGGGAGCGGGTGCGGTCATTCAATTTTCTTTCATTCCTGGATTTGACCAGTCAAATCCAGGGTTCCCTCGTATAAACTCGGGCGCGCGGTCGCGCTTGCGGCGTCGATCTCCTGCGTCAATCGCCGCCGGGAAAAATCACGCCACGGCCGTCACCTCCACCTCCACCTTGAACTCGGGGCGGGTGAATCCGGAGACGATCAGCAGCGTCGAGGCAAAAGCGTTGCCGCTCACATAGCGGCTTCTCACGCTGCCATAAACGGGAAAATACGCCCGATCGGTGACGAAGGCGGAAAATCGCACGACATGGGAGAAATCCATGCCGGCCTCGGCAAGGATCGCGCGGATATTCTCAAAGCAGATCACCGCCTGATCCTCGGCGCTTTCGGGGATGAAATCATCCGGCCCGACACCGAGCTGCCCGGAGGCGAAGAGGATGCGCTTGCCGTCCTCGACCACAAGCCCGTGGCTGTAGGCCGCGAAGGGCTGGCGGATCGTTGGTGGATTAATCGAGGTTCGACCCATTGTTGTTCCCGCTCATCGCGCTACGCTTCGCGGCGAGAATGGAATCGCGCTTGCTTCCATGCAAGCTGGATATCATGCCGTCGCAAGGCCGGCGCGAAGGTCGATGGGTTTTGGGCGAGCGGGTTATGGGAGAGTGCAGTGCGATTTGAGGTTCCGGCGCGGCTTGTGCGCTATTGGCTGGATGGCGTTTCGCTTGTGCCTGCGATCAGTTCGGTCGAGGCATCGGGGGCGGGCACGCCTGCGCCCGATGGACTGGTGCGGGCCTCCATCCTGATCGAAGGCGGCCGCATCGCGCGGATTGTCGCCGGAGTCGCGCCGCCCGATGGCGTGCCACGCCTCGCCGGCAACGGGCGGCTGGTGCTGCCACGCCTCGTCGATGTCCACACCCATCTCGACAAGGGGCAGGTGTTCCACCGGGCGGCGAACCCTGACGGCACATTCATGGGCGCGCGCGAAACCGTGGGTCGCGACCGCGAGGCCAACTGGAGCGCGGAGGATGTGCGCGCACGGATGGATTTCGCGCTGCGCTCGGCGCTGCATCACGGCACTGGCGCGATCCGCACCCACCTCGACAGCATCGGCAAGCAGATCGGCATTTCCTGGCCGGTTTTCGACGAGATGCGGAGCGAATGGAAGGGCCGCATCGCGCTGCAGGCGGCCTGCCTGATGCCGGTTGTGAACGTCATCGACAACCCGGCCGAATTCAAATCGATCGTCGCGACGCTGAAGCGCTATGGCGGCATTCTCGGTGCGGTGACGTTTCTGGGCGATCCGCCCGATGGCAAGCTCGATGCTGCGCTGCACCGGATGATCGAAGCGGCGAAGGCTGAAGGCTTCGACCTCGATTTCCACGTCGACGAGAGCAATTCGCCCGATGCGCGCAGCCTTGAGGTGATCGCCGATGCGCTGATCCGCCACAAGTTCACCGGCAAGGCGCTCGCCGGGCATTGCTGTTCGCTCGCGCTGATGACGGATGCGGAACGCGAACGCGTGACCGGCAAGCTGGTGGAGGCGGGACTCAATGTCGTCTCGCTGCCCATGTGCAACATGTATCTTCAGGACCGGCAGGCCGGCATCACGCCGCGCTGGCGCGGTGTCGCGCCGCTCCATGAACTCGATGCGGCGGGCGTTTCGACGATGGTGTCGTCCGACAACACCCGCGATCCGTTCTATGCCTACGGCGATCTCGATGCGGTGGAAGTCTACCGCGAGGCGACGCGCATCCTGCATTTCGATCATTCCGCCCGGCCATGGCTCGAAACCCTGACGGCACGCCCGGCGGCGCAGATGCGGCTTGAAAAGCACGGGCGGATTGCGCCCGGTCTTCCCGCCGATCTTGTGATTTTTTCCGCACGCACGATGAACGAGTTTCTCTCGCGCCCGCAAGCGGACCGGTTGGTTTTGATCGATGGCAAGGCGATCGACGCGCCCTTGCCGGACTATGTCGAACTCGATGCTCTCTGAGGCAGGATTTTCCCATGCGTTATGACCTCGCGACCCTGAAATCCCGCCTCGGTGCCATCAGGACCGATGATAACCCGGCGATTCTCAAGCAGAAGAGCCGGGACTTCTACTGGTATTCGCCGCCGCTGAAGCGCCAGCTCGATGCGGTGATCGGCGATCTCATCGTCATTCCGGCTGATGATGCGGAACTCGCCACCGTTCTGGGCGAATGCCACCGCCTCGGCATCCCGGTAACGCCGCGCGGCACCGGCACCGGCAATTACGGGCAGGCGATGCCGCTGGCGGGCGGGGTGGTGCTCGACTTTTCCGCGCTCAACGCGGTCAAATCCATCGCGCCGGGGCGGGTCGTCACCGGGCCGGGGGCGATCCTCTCGGATATCGACCATGAAACCCGCACGAAATCCGGGCAGGAGCTTCGCCTGCACCCTTCGACCTATCACACTGCGACGATCGGCGGCTTCATCGCCGGCGGCTCGGGCGGTATCGGCTCGATCCGCTGGGGTGGCTTGCGTGACTACGGCAACATCATCCGCATGAAGGTGATGACGATGGAGGCGAGCCCGCGCGTGCTCGAACTCTCCGGCGATGATCTCCTCAAGGTCGCGCATGCCTATGGCACCAACGGCATCATCACGGAATGCGAGGTGCCGCTCGCGACCGCCTACCCTTGGGTCGATGTCATCATCGGTTTCGACGATTTGCGCCGCGCGACCGAATTCGCCAATGCGCTCGGCGAGCAGGACGGCTTGCTGCTGAAGGAGCTCGGCGTCGTCGCGGCACCGGTCCCGCATGATACTTTCCTCAGGCACAGGAAATTGTTGCCACGCGACAAGCATATCGTGATGGTGATGGTAGCCGACTTCGCGCTCCATCCACTGCTGGCGTTCACCGCGCGCTGGAAGGGGGCGGACGTACTGATGCGCTCCGACACGCTCAGTGCGGAGGAGGCCAAGGGCCTGCCGCCGGTGTTCGAACTGGCATGGAACCACACGACGCTGCGTGCGCTCCGCGTCGATCCGGGCATCACCTATCTGCAGGTGCTCTATCCTTTCCCGAACCAGATCGATCTCGTCGAGAAAGTCCACGCACGCTTCGGCGATGAAGTGGCCTGCCACCTCGAATTCGTGCGCTTCGACGGCAAGGTGACGTGCTTCGGCCTGCCAATGGTTAAATACACGACGGATGCCCGCCTCGACGAGATCATGGCCATCCACGAAGACATGGGCGCGCCGATCTTCAATCCGCATCGCTATACGCTCGAAGAAGGCGGCATGAAGCAGACGGACGAGGCGCAACTCACCTTCAAGCGCGAGGCTGATCCGCAAGGGCTTCTCAACCCCGGCAAGATGATTGCCTGGGAAGATCCCACCTATGATTTTACGGCCGGAAAGAACTTCCTGTTCAAGGGGTTGGGCAGCGCGCTTTCATGAAAGTCCTGCTCGTCTATTGCCATCCTCGCCCGGATAGCTTCACCGCTTCGGTGAAGGACGTGGCCGTTGAGGCGCTCGTTGCGGCCGGCCACGAAGTGGACCTCCTCGATCTCTACGCGGAAGGGTTCGACCCTGTGATGCGGGCCGGGGAGCGCGGGCTCTACCATACGCGTGATGCCAACCGCGCGCCGGTAGCCGATCATCTCGAACGCCTGAAAGCGGCGGAGGGACTCATTTTCGTCTATCCGACCTGGTGGTACGCCCAGCCGGCGATGCTGAAGGGCTGGCTCGAACGCGTGTTCATCCCGCACGAGACCTTCTCGATGCCGGAAGGCAACCAGCCGATCCGGGGGCTCTTGCCCAACATCCGTTTCATCGGTGCGATCACCAGCCTCGGCTCGCCGAAATGGTGGTGGTGGCTGATGGGGCGGCCCGGACAGCGGATCCTGCTCACCGGCATCCGGGTGCTCTGCGCCCCCGCGTGCACAACGCTCTGGCTCGCGTTGCACCGGATTGATGTTGTGGGCGCGGATGCCCGCGAAGCGCATCTTGCCCGCGTCCGGCAAGCGCTCGCACGGCTCCGCTAGCGGGTTTCTTTACGAAAGCCGGATATTCCTCCTTGCAACGATGTGAGGAGGGCCGGGTGCGGATCGTCATTCTCGCCGATCAGGCGATTGCCGATGGCGGCGCGCCGCAGGTGGCCATCGCTTCGGCGCGTGGGCTTGCCGCGCTTGGTCATCAGGTGACCTATATCCACGGCGTTGGCGACGCCGGTGATCCGGTGCTGGACACCACTCCCAACATCGCGCGCATCGGGCTCGGCGGGGTGGACATCTGGTCAAAACCCGCGCTTGCGGCCGCGCGCGATGGCATCTGGTATGGCGAATACGTCGAACGGCTATCCGCCATCCTCAGGCAGTTTTCGCCGGAGGATACGGTGGTTCATGTCCACCAGTGGACGAAATATTTCTCTGCAAGCCTGTTCTCCGTGCTCAGGAAATCCGGCCTGCCGCTCGCGATCTCGTTCCACGACTATTTCCTGACCTGCCCGACCGGGCTGAAATACCGCTTCGACAAGGCCGAACCCTGCACGCTGGCGCCACTTTCCGGCGCCTGCCTCGTCGCGCCCTGCGATCCGCGTTCGATGGCGCATAAGCTCATCCGCTTCGCCCGGACCGTCGCGGCGGGCAGGGCGCTGAAATCCATGCCGTTTACGGTCATTCATGTGTCTGAACAGGGCCGGCGCACCATCGGTTCGTATCTCGCGCCTGACATCGCACAGCACGTGATTGAAAACCCGATCGAGGTGCCGAGGCCGTCCGGGCCGCGTGGCGGCATCGGCTCGAAGATCGTTTATTGCGGACGGTTGACCGCTGAAAAAGGCGCGTTGCTCGTCGCCCAAGCGGCGCGGGCGGCGGGCATGCCGAGCCTGTTCATCGGCGAAGGCCCGCTTCGCGCGGCCATCCAGGCGCTGGACCCATCCACCGAAATCACCGGCTGGCTCGACAAGGCTGCCGTGCGCGAAAGGATCGCGGCGGAAGCACGCGTCGTTGTCGCGCCATCGCTCTGGCCGGAGACCGGACCGATGGTGACGTCCGAAGCCATGGCGGCGGGCGTGCCGGTCATCATCTCCGAGCGGGCAGGAGCTTCGGCACGGGTGCAAGACGGCGTGACCGGGTTTGTCATACCGCCGGAGATCGAGCCCTTGCGGTCGGCGATGCTGGCACTGAAAGACGAGGGTCTGGCGCGCGCGATGGGGCAGGCAGCCGAGGCCGCCTATTGGGCGGACCCGCCCTCGATTGAAAACCACGCCAGAAAGCTGGTGGCGGTCTACGAAGCGCTGGTGCGAAGAAGGCGTTAGCGTCGTCTCACTGCGCCAGATCGTCCAGCGGAAACTTCGTGACGTCCTTGAGCAGCTCAATGAAGCGCAGGGCCTGAAATTCGGCGGCTCTTGCGCCTTTTTCGGCCGTGGCGAGGTGCGCTTCGCCGGCGACGCCTTCGGGGTGGTTGTCCTCGGCGATCCAGGCCATCGAGGTGAAGCCGGTCATGCGCAGCTGGGTGTAATCCTTGGTCATCGCGATCGATTTCGGGACGAAATCCGCCATTTTGTCGGTTCGGACGCGGTTCGGTGCGAAATGCAGCATCACCGAAGTCTCGAAATCGCCGCCGTGGATACCAAAGTTGTTTTCGGTATCCGAGAACAGGCCCTGCGGCACGCCAAGCCGCCGCCACGCGCATTGCGCCACCAGCATCTGGCAGCGGACGCGCAGCTCGCGCGCCACAATGCCCATGATCTCGACATTGCCGCCGTGGCTGTTGACGATCACCAGCTTGCGGATACCCGCGCGGGCCACACTTTCTCCGATCTCGGTCCAGGCGCTGATCAGCGTTTGTGCCGAGAGCGTCAGCGTGCCGGGGGAACGCAGGTGCTCGTTCGATTTCCCGATCATCTGGATCGGGAGGAACAACACGGAGAGATCTTCCGGCAGGCGCTTGGTGACTTCCTCGATCATGCCGGCGGCGATGATCGAATCCGTGCCCACCGAGAGATGCGGGCCATGCTGTTCGGTAGCGGCAATGGGGAGCACCGCGATGGTCCTCTCCGTGTCGAGTGCGGCGAAATCGCGGGCGGTGAGATCAAACCAGTGGGTTTTGCGCATTTTTTCCTCAGCGAAGGCTGGCGAGTTCGGTCGAAACGCGGGCAAGGAACGCCTTGCGCTGCGCCTCGCTCGCGATGTTCATGTGGTAGAGCGCGAGATAGCGGATGCGGGCGCCGCGCGCCACAAACCAGCGCAGATAGCGTGTCACCATTTTCCGCGGGGGATCGCCGACGATGAAGGCCCGCAGCCGGTCGCGGCCATAGGTCGAGATGCCGATGACATGGCGGATGTGCGTCAGCATCGGCTTCACATTGGCCGGATCGGAAAGGTCAAACGTGATGCCGGGCCCAAAAATCCGGTCGAAGAAGCCTTTCAGCATCGCCGGGAAGCCAAAGCACCAGGTCGGGAACTGCACAACCAGCGCTTCGGCGGCATGCAGACGTTCGATGTAACCCTCGATGCCGGCGCGGTTTTTCTCGAGATCGTGGTAGTCGCGCCGCATGTCGGCCGTCAGCACGGGCTCAAAGCCCTCCGCATAGAGATCGCAGAGGTCGACATCGTGTCCGGCACGGATCAGCGCGGCAACGCCCGCATCGCGGATCGCAGCGTGGAAGCTTTCTTCCAGCGGGTGGCAGTAAAGATACAGGATTTTCATGGCGTTACGGGGACATAGGTGCGCATCTTGCCGGGGTTCAGCAACCCGTGCGGATCGACGATCGCCTTGAACCCGATCTGGTCCGCGTCGGCGCGCTTGTGGCGTGAGCCTTCCTCCAGCGTGATGACATGCGGGTTGGCGATAAATACGCCGCGCGCCTCATGCGCATCGATGATCTCGTAGAGTCGCTCCTTGGTCGTGTAGCGGATGACGGGCAGCGCCGAGCAGGTGACGTTGCCGCCGAAGCGGATGAACTCGCAGTGCGGGATCAACTCGTCCGGGAACAGCGCAGCTGTTTCGAGGATGCTCTCGATCAGCCGGTCGAACGGGTAGAGGCACTGGAGATACGTGACAGAGCGGTCGACCTTCAGCATCTGCAACGTCGTGTGGTTCCACGCGTATTCATAGAGCGGAACCGCGCCGGCTTCCTCGCGCGTCGGCGTTTTCAACGTGATGATGCCGCGCCCGGCGACAAGGTCGGCGAAGGTTTCGAACGAGGCTTCGGAGACCATCGCGGCGAGGATCGCCTTGCCATCCGGGCAAAACTGCCGGAGCTGGCCGAAATATTCGGGCAGGGGAGAAGCAATCGGGGTCAGGAGCTTCTTGATCACGCCATCGGCGCGGGCGACATCGCGCCCGGCTTCAAGGCAGGTCTTGAAGTCATCGAAGGCGACAATCACGTCGAGCCAGGGGTAGGCAGGGGCAAGCGGCATTTCGAGCGCGGTGATGATGCCGGTCGTGCCATAGGCGCGGTTGACCTTCTGCGCCGCATCGCCCC
Source organism: Beijerinckiaceae bacterium (assembly GCA_009773635.1). Lineage (GTDB taxonomy): Bacteria > Pseudomonadota > Alphaproteobacteria > Rhizobiales > Beijerinckiaceae > Rhabdaerophilum. Next base: position 226,637 of record WSYC01000006.1, read on the forward strand.
TGAGTTCGATGACAACAGGCGTCTCTTCCACCGTGATCACGCGCGCAGCCAGAATATTGCCGGGTTCGCGCAGGCCGCCATACATCACCGAACCAACCCCGCCGGAGCCGCCGGCGACAAAGCCACCGATGGTCGCGGTGCGCTTGGTGGAGGGGTGCATGCGCAATTCCCACCCCTGCGCGCGCAGTTCAGTATCAAGCTTGCCCATATTCGCGCCGGCACCAACCCGGCACGCGCCGGGGCGCACCCATTCAAGGGTGTCGAGCGCGTTCATATCCAGCAGCACGCCGCCATGGATCGGCACCGCCTGCCCGTAATTGCCGGTCGCGCCGCCGCGCGGGGTGAGGGGGATGCGATGCTTGGCGCAGGCGGAGGCGATGGCGATGACATCCGCCTCGTTGCGCGGCAGGGCGATGATATCCGCGCTCTTTTTCGCAAGCTCCTCGTTGAGGATAGGCGAATACCAGAAGAAATCGCGGCTCCTCTTGCGCACCACCTTTTCTTCCGTAATCACCGGGATATCGCCGAGATCCGCGATGAGCGCGGCAAGCGGGGCAGGCGAGGGGACGGCGAGGGTCATGCGATGGTTCCGCAACTGCGAGGGAAGGCCAGCCAATGCCGGATTGTAGCTGTGCAGGAGCGTAGCAAGCGCGGTGCCGCCTCGCAACGCGGCATGGCGGGCAAACCCTGTGCATCGCCGTCAGACAGCGTGCCTTGCCTCTAGGCAAACTGGCACAAAATAAGCACTATGCCCTCAGGATGGCCTGAGATCATTCCGGAAAGAGGGCGGGCACTCCGGCACAGGGGTTGCTTGGGCCTATCAGACCCGCTGAGCAGACAGGCGCAACGAACGGACAGAGGTGAGTTCCATGATGACGAAATTCCGGATCAATCGCAGGGCAGCCCTCGGCGTTCTCGGCGGCTCGATGCTCACCCCGGTGCTTGGAGCCCGGGTCAGCGCCCAGACGCTCGACAAGGTGAGCTACCAGACCAACTGGCGGGCGCAGGCCGAGCATGGCGGCTTCTATTACGCCCTCGCGAACGGCATCTACAAGAAATACGGCCTCGACGCCGATATCCGCATGGGTGGCCCGCAGCAAAACCCGTCACAGCTCCTGCTGGGCGGCACGGTCGATATGGTGATGTCGAACTCGTTCGAGGCGATCCGTTACGCCGAGCAGAACCTGCCGTTCATGTGCATCGCCTCGATCTTCCAGAAAGATCCGCAGGTCATCATCTGCCACCCCGGTCAGGGCAATGACAGTCTCGCGGCACTCAAGGGCAAGCCCATTCTGGTCGGCGCGGGCGGGCGCAACTCCTTCTGGCCGTTCCTCAAGGCGAAGTTCGGCTATTCCGACGAGCAGATCCGGCCCTACACCTTCAACATGGCGCCGTTTCTTGCGGACAAGACCATGTGCCAGCAGGGCTACATCACCTCCGAAACCTACGCGATCCAGAAAGAGGGCGGCGTGACGCCTGTCGCCCACCTCATCGCCGACGCCGGCTTCGACGTCTATTCGACGACCATCAACATCGGCCGCAAGATGGTCGCCGAGAAGAAGGATGTCGTGCAGCGTTTCGTCACCGCCACGCTCGAAGGCTGGGCCGCCTACATGAAGGAAGGCCCGGAGAATGCCGCCGCGAACGCGCTGATCAAGGCTGCGAACCCGGATATGAGCGACGACAAGATCGCGTTTGCCACCAAGGTGATGAACGAGAAGGGCATCGTCAAATCCGGTGATGCGCTCAAGCTCGGCATCGGCGCGATGACGGACGAGCGCTGGGCGAATTTCTATCGCGACATGACCGCCGCCGGCATGTTCCCCCCCAATATCGATCTCAAGAAGGCCTATAGCCTTGAATTCATCAACAAGGGCGTGGGCCTTTGAATTCAACGGCGCCTGTCGGCAGCGCGGCCAGGCAAGCGGGCGTCCGCCCGCTTGTTTCGGTGCGTGCCCTCTCCAAGAAGTTCTCGAACGGCACGCTGGCGCTGCGGGATGTCGATCTCGACCTTTTCCCGGGCGAGTTTGTCAGCCTGCTGGGCCCGTCCGGCTGCGGCAAATCGACGCTTCTGCGCCTGATCTCCGATCTCAGCGCACCGAGCGCCGGCACGATCGAATGGCCGGGCGCCGACAGCGCGGATGCCTACGGCAAGGCGGAGCACAGCCTTGGCTTCGTCTTTCAGGAGCCGACGCTGATGCCCTGGGCGCAGACGCTCGACAACGTGACGTTGCCGCTGCGCCTCAAGCATATGAACGCTGGCGAGGCGAGGGATCGCGCAGCCGCGATGCTCGATCTCGTCGGCCTCAAGGGCTTCGAGAAATCCTACCCGCGCGAGCTTTCCGGCGGCATGAAGATGCGTGTCTCCATCGCCCGCGCTCTCGTCACAGAGCCGAAGGTGCTGTTGATGGACGAGCCCTTCGCCGCCCTTGACGAGATCACGCGGCACAAGCTGAACGACGATCTGCTCGCGCTCTGGGAGCGTAACCGCTTCACGGCGGTGTTTGTCACGCATTCGGTGTTCGAGAGCGTCTACCTCAGCCAGCGTGTCGTCGTGATGGCGGCGCGGCCGGGCCGGGTGATGAGCGAGGTGATGGTCGATGCGCCGTTCCCGCGCGACAATCTCTTCCGCACATCGGCGGATTACGCCCACCTGTGCCGTCTCGGCTCCGAGGCGCTCAAGCAGGCCATTGATGCGTAAGAGGGCGACCAATTCCATGAGCGCTGACCTTTCAACCACCGTGAGCTCGGCCAAGGGCACGGATCAGGATGCCGCACCGGTTTTCGCGCTTGAGGAAACCTTCCTCGGCATTTCGAAAAGCCGCTGGCCGGGTATCATCGCGCCGCTCGTCACCGGCCTGATCTTTATCGGGTTCTGGGAGGGGATCGTCCGCCTCAAGGGCATTCCGTCCTATATCCTGCCGGGCCCGATCATCATCCTGCAGACCCTGTTCGCCGATTGGGCAACACTTTCAATCGCGCTCGGTGTGACCCTGAAGATCACCTTTGCGGCGCTGATCGCGGCGGTGAGCGTGGGCGTCGCACTTGCGATCCTGTTCACGCAATCCAAGTGGCTGGAGCGTTCGCTCCTGCCCTATGCCGTCATTTTGCAGGTGACGCCGGTGGTCTCGATCGCGCCGCTCATCATCATCTGGGTGGGCGACGTGAACCTGTCGTTGCTGATCTGCGCGTGGCTGGTGGCGTTTTTTCCCATCCTGTCGAACACGATCATGGGGCTGAGTTCGGCGGATCACAACCTGGTCTCGCTGTTCCAGCTTTATGGCGCCAACCGCTGGCAGACCCTGCGCTACCTGCGCCTGCCGGCGGCGCTGCCGTTCTTCCTTTCCGGGCTGAAGATTTCCGGCGGTCTGGCGTTGATCGGCGCGGTGGTGGCGGAATTTGTCGCGGGCACGGGGGGAACGGCGTCGGGGCTGGCGTATCGCATTCTTGAATCGGGCTACCAGCTCAAGATCCCGCGGATGTTCGCGGCGCTGCTGCTGATCTCGACCTCGGGGATCCTGATCTTCCTGACAACATCCTATATCTCGCACCGGCTGCTGCATCGCTGGCACGAGAGCGCCATCAAACGCGAGAGCTGAGAGCGCAGGGAAGGGCACCCACAGCCCGTTTTGTCTCGATGTGCGTTTGATTTTCAGGCAGATTGCAGGCAATTTGCGCGAAGATACGTGTTTCGAATATCGAAATCGGAACTTCTTAAAGGTTTTCTGGTATCAGGTACCCTCTTGAAACGGGGTGAATACCGGATATGCGCATCCTGCTGGCAGAGCCCAGCCGCATCGGCCGCACGATTGTCGCCAACATGGTCACTGCCGATGGCCATGACGTGGTGTGCAGTGGCGATGCCGATGTCGCGCTCGACTACATGCGCTCCGGGCAGCCGTTCGATGTGCTGATCACCGCCATCGAATTTGCCTCAATGTCCGGTTTCGAGCTGTGCTGGGAAGCCAAGCTCTGCGCGGATCAGAGCAATCCCGTCTATGTCATCGTCCTGTCCTGTTCGCATGACGAGCTGAAGCTTGTCGAGGCGCTCGATTGCGGTGCGGATGAGTTCATCACCAAGCCGCCGCGGCAGAGCGAGCTGCTCGCCCGCCTGCGCGCAGCCGGGCGGCTGCTCTCCGCGCAGCATGATCTCATCCGCCTTGCTTCCTACGACAGCCTGACCAACCTGCGGAATCGTCGCTCCTTCTTCGAGGAGCTCGACAAGTGCGCGACCTGCGATAAACCGATCTCGATCATGATGTTCGACGTCGACCACTTCAAGAAGGTCAACGATCAGTATGGCCATGATGCGGGTGATGATGTCCTGCGCGAGATCGGCCGGCGTGTGGTTGCGATCGACAAGGGCTTTTCGCGCCTTGGCGGCGAGGAGTTTGCCCTGATCATCAAGGCGCAGCTGCGTGAGGCCGGCGATATCGCCGAGGCCATCCGCAAGGCGATCTGCACCGAGCCGTTCGAGACCTGCGCCGGGCCGCTGGCCATTTCAGCGAGTATCGGGGTTGCCGAGCGCGCGCTTGGCGTGCCGTTCGATCTGGTGCTGAAGGAAGCGGATGTCGCGCTCTATGCTTCGAAATCCGGCGGGCGCAACCGCGTCACGCTCTCGCGAACGGGGGCTGAAAGCGGCGCCATCATGCATATGAGCGTCTCGAAGGTTGCCTGACGACGTGCCGGGCAGCATGGCGGAGAGGGTGACCGCTATCCGCTGTCGCTGCGGAATGTCGAGGATCTGCTTCACGAGCGGGGTATCGATATCACCCACGAGACGGTGCGGCTCTGGTGGAACCGGTTCGGAACCATTTTGGCTGCTGAGATCAGGCGAAACCGCGTTCAGGCGATGCGGGCTTTCTGCCATCGGCGGTGGCATCTTGACGAGGTCTTCGTGAAGATCAACGGCGAGAAACACTACCTCTGGCGCGCGGCTGATCACGAAGGCGAGGCCCTCGAAAGCTTCGTCGCAAGACGCCGGGACAAGAAGGCGGCGTTGAACCACAGGTCCGCGTAGCGAAATTCCTCAGGAAATCGCTTAAACGTCATGGCGCCACCGAAGCCATCGTAACCGAGCGGCTGGCGTCTTATGGCGCGGCACTCAGAGTTCAGGGTGTTTTCGGCAAGCGCGAGGTTGGGCGGTGGGCCAACAACCGCTCGGAAAACTCACAGCAGCCGTTTCGACGACGAGAGCGAGCGATGCTGCGGTTCCGGCGGATGCGAAGTCTGCAGAAGTTTGCCGCGCCGCACGGCTCCAGTCACAACCGCTCCAACGGGGAACGTCGCCTCTCTTCCAGGGCCATATTCAAGGAACGCCGCACCGCCGCTCTCACGGAGTGGCGTCAGCTTTGCGTGGCCTGACGACTGGCGAGGGCAGGGTATCCTGAGACCATTTTGGTTTGTTCGACAGCACCTTTTCACGCTGCGGCGGCCTGCACGAAGTGCCCGGCGGCGACCTCGACAAGCGGCAGACGGGCAGGCTCCTCGCCAATCGGATAAACAGGGCTCCTGATCTCGCGCGCCTCGTCGATCCGCTGCCGTTTGCGCAAAGCCGGATCGGGAATTGGCACGGCGTCAAGCAGTCGCCGGGTATAGGCGTGGCGCGGCCGGTTCAGCACATCGGCGCTTGGTCCCAACTCAACGATCTGCCCCATATACATGACCGCAACGCGGTGGCTCATCTTCTCCACAACCGCCATATCATGCGAGATGAAGAGATAGGCCAATCCGAGTTCGTGCTGAAGTTCCTTCAAAAGCTCGATCACCTGCGCCCGGATCGAAACATCGAGCGCTGAAACGGGCTCGTCCGCCACGATCACCTTGGGCTTGAGCGCGAGTGCCCGCGCGATGGCAAGGCGCTGGCGTTGCCCGCCGGAGAATTGATGCGGATAAAGATCGAGATGATCGGCCTTGAGGCCAACCCGTTCGAGAAGCGCGGCGGCAATATCTCGGCGTGCCTTGCTGCTCAGCTCGGGGCGGTGGATCGCCAGTGGCTCCGTGACCGATGTGGCGATCGACAGGCGCGGGTTAAGGGAGGCATAGGGATCCTGGAAGATCATCTGGATATTGCGGCGCGCGGCGCGCAGTGCTTCCTGCCCGAGCCCCGTCATGGTCTGACCCGCAATCGTGATGCGTCCTTCGGTCGGCTCGATCAGCCGCATCAGAGCGCGGCCGGTCGTCGATTTGCCGCACCCTGATTCCCCCACAAGACCAAGGGTTTCCCCTTCTCGGAGCGAAAACGAGACGTCGTCCACGGCATGGACCTTGGCAACCATACGCCGCATCAAACCCTTCCTCACCGGAAAGTGCTTGACCAGACCCTCGACGGTGAGGACGGAGGGGGCTTGGGCATCGACGGCAGGCGGTGATCCGTCGCCAAGGCGCGGAACAGCGGCGAGCAGGGCCTGCGTGTAGCTGTGGCGTGGCTTTGCGAAGAGGGGGGCAAGCGCATTCTCCTCGACCTTTTCGCCGTGACGCATGACGCAGACCCTGTCCGAGATCTCGGCTACCACGCCCATGTCATGCGTGATGAACAGCAGTGCCATGCCGCTGTCATCCTGCAGCTTTCGGATCAGCGCCAGAATCTCGGCCTGAACGGTGACATCGAGCGCCGTGGTTGGCTCATCCGCGATCAGGAGGCGGGGCTGGCAGGCCAGCGCCATGGCGATCATGACACGCTGGCGCATGCCGCCGGAAAGCTCGTGCGGATACTGGCTCAATCGCCGGGCAGCATCCGGGATCTTGACGCGCTCGATCATGCCGCGCGCTTCGTCGAGCGCTTCGCGGGGCGGCATGCTCCGATGCAGGACGACGGTTTCGGCGAGCTGCGCGCCGATGGTCAGCACCGGGTTGAGCGATGTCATCGGCTCCTGAAAGATCATCGAGATTTCGTTGCCGCGGATCTGGCGCAACGTGCGTTCCTGAGCACCGATCAAGTCGATCGTGTCGCCTGCCCGACGAGCGAGCGTAATGCTGCCCGAGATCGTGCCGCCCTCGCGCTCGATAAGACGCATGATCGACAGGGCGGTGACGGATTTTCCCGACCCGGATTCACCGACAATCGCCAGGGTTTCGCCCGGCGCGATATCCAGGCTGAGCTTGCGGACAGCAATGACCGGCCCGGCCTTCGTGTTGAACGAAACCGACAGATCCCGGACGCTGAGCAGCGGGGGCTCACTCATTCTGCGGCCTTTGATTGCGCCTGGAAGGTTGCGATCCGTTCTATGCGCTCGATATGGCCGGGCACATCATCGAAACCGGCCAATGGCCGATACCAGCGTCGCGCGGTCTGCTCGACCGGGATGACGGCGCGGAACGCATCCGCACCAAAAACCTGCCAATCGATCGTTTCAGCGTTGAGGTTGAGCAAACCGAACGCGCCGCACGCTTCGCCCGCGCCGTTTTCCGGCGACATCACGAAGCTCTCGGTCAGGGATTGCTGCGTCAGGTGCGGGATACCGTCGATGGTCGTCACTGTGTTCCAGTGGACATGGCCGGCGAGGCAAAGGGTAGGGACCTTGCTCGCCCGCAACACATCGCGGACCAGTTCGGCATGCTGCGGATAGGTTGAGGAACCGGGGTTGCGCTGGAAATAGTAATTCCCGATCTGCGAGTGTCCCGAAACCGGCACATGGCTGGCGACCAGCAGCGGACGATCCGCTTCGGCGATCGCGTTTGCCAACCAGGCGATATCGCTTTTTGGGCATTGGAAGCCGTCGGGACGCTGGATCCGCGTATCGGCGCGCCACAGAACGATGCGCCAGCCGCCGGCATCGAGGATCTGGTGCGTCAGGGATTGGCCAAGGATTTCCTCGTTCTGCGCTACCGAGAGGAAATCCCGGTCATGGTTGCCGCAGAGGTGATGAACCGGGCAAACCGCGCGAATCGGCTCGAATGCGGCATTCACCTCGCGCTCGAGGATCACGTCAGTCTCAGGATCCTCATCGGAAATCCTGTCACCAAGGTCGAGCACGAGATCCGGCTTCTCCTGCGAGACAAACGCGGCGAAATCGGCCATCAGGCGCAGCGCGCTGCCGCCCTTTTTGGCTTCGGCATCCTTGCCGTGATGGATATCCGTGACGATCGCGATTTTGAGGTTCATGAACCTGTTCCTGCAACAAATGACGGGAGATCCGCACCGCGTCGGCGGTGCGGATCGGGGAGCATCAAAGCTCAGTTGGTCGCGATGTTGATCTTGCCGGCGCGGAAATCGAGCACATACGGGATATGGCCGGGCAGGGGCTTCCAGTTGATGCTCTTTTTCACGCCATAGGATTCGAAGGGCTGCCAGAGCACCAGAACCGGCGGGTCATTCCTGATGTAGTCCATCAGCTCGGCATAGGCCTTCTTGCGATCTTCGAGTTTTGGCGAAAAGCGGAAGCGCTCCCACATCGCCTTGTAGGTGGCATCCGGCTTGAACCGGCCTTCGGCAAAGGAGGCGGCTTCGGGTGCCCACATCGTGCCGAACGAGCCGGCGGGATCGGGGAAATACATCGGGTTCGACCAGTTCCGGCTCATCATCTCCGGCTTGTTGCCTGTCCAGGCCTCCTCGACATTGATCCGGACGTTGATGCCGACAGCACCCCACATTTCCTTGAGGGCCTGGGCGGCGAGAAGCGCGTTCGTGTAATAGCCCGAGCCGGTATCGAAGCGGATCTCGAAGCCGTCATATCCGGACTTCTTGAGCAGCTCCTTGGCCTTGACCGGATCATATTCGAAGGTCTTCAGCTCCGGCATGAACAAGCCGCCATATTGCGGATAGGTATGCGTGCTCGGGATCGCCGCCTTGCCGAGCCAGAGCGCCTCGTTCAGCGTCTTGCGGTCGATGGCGTAGTTCATCGCCTGCCGCAATTCCTTGCTGGCCATTTTGGCGTGCTGGGTATTGTAGATCACCACATGGAAGAGCGGCGTCACGATGCTTTCCGCACGCAGCTTCGCATCTTGCGAAATGATGGAGATCTGGTCCGGTGGAACATTGGTGATGATGTCAACCTCACCATTCTTCAGCGCGGTGATGCGGCCGGACAACTCGGGGATGCGGCGCACGGTGATTTTCTTGAACGGGGCCTGCTCGCCCCAGAACTCGTCGAAACGCTCGTAGACGATATGCTGGTTGGGGACGAATTCCGTGACCTTGTAGGGGCCGGTGCCGATCGGCTTGAGGCCGAAGGCTTCATAATCGGAGGGTTCGTCCTTGGCGGCGTCGCCCGTGAGACCCATCATGTAAGCCTTCGGGACGATCATCGTCTGCTGGATGTTGAGCAACGTCTCGAAAAGCGGCTCTTCGCGGTAGGTCGAGATCCGGATGGTTTCGGCATCGACCACATCGACCTTCTCGATGTTGGGGATGAAATCCTTCTTGCGCAGCAGGTAGGGCGGGAAAGTCGTGTTGATGATGCGATCAATCGAGTACTTGATATCCTCGGCGGTCATCGTCGCGCCGTTGTGAAATTTCACGCCCTGGCGGATCTTGAATTCCATCACCGTCGGCGAAATCAGCTTCCAGGATGTCGCAATGCCCGGCTTCCAGACCGGTTCGGACTTCATGTGATCCTTCTCGATCAGCGTGTCGAACGCGTTGTAATAGTGCTGGGAGCCGACATTGGAATGATCGCGGCCCGGATCGAGGTAGGCCGACATATTCTGGACGCCGACCTTGAGCTCCTGCGTCATGGCGGAAGTGCCAAAGGCCAGCGCTGCGACTGTAGTTGCGAGGAAGATTTTTAGGCTTCTGGTCATTGATCCAGCTCCTTCTGGGTGCAAAAATACGGGTTCATCGTTCACGCAAACGAACGTCGAGATGGTCGCGCAGCCAGTCGCCCAGCAGCATGACGGTGAGCGAAACAAGCATGATCAGGAGCGCCGGCGAGGCGACGACCCAGGGCGCGGTCGGCATGTAATCGCGCCCCAGGCCCACCATCGAACCGAGCGTCGCGGTGGGGGGCTGCACCCCGAGGCCCAGGAACGAGAGCGCGCTTTCAAGGAGGATCAGGTTCGAGATGTTCAGCGTGAACATCACGATCACCGGCGAAACGATGTTGGGCAGGACGTGCCGGATGGCGATGCGCACCGGCGTTGCGCCCGCCGCGCGTGCTGCTTCGATATAGGGCATCTCGCGGAGGGTCAGCACCTGAGCGCGGATCAACCGCGCAAACTGCGCCCAATAGGCGAGGCTGAGCACGCAGACGAGGACAATCGTCGAGGCACCGGCCAGCGCGATTACCAACAGCGCAACCAGCGTGAAAGGAACGGAGATCTTCACGTCGCACAGCCCCATGATCAGGGCATCGACGATGCCGCCCACCATGCCGGAAACCAGCCCGGCGAGGGCTCCCAGGACCAACCCCATCGCGGCGCCAAAGAGCGCGATCAACAGTGTGAGGCGCAGGCCATAAAGGCAGCGCGAGAGCATGTCGCGGCCAAGCTGGTCGGTGCCAAGAAGGTATCGCGGATCGGCGCGCTCGAAGCCGACAGGCGGGCGCAGCCGCGCCAGAAGCCGTTGTGCGTCTGGTTCAAACGGCGCGATCAGTGGCGCAAGGATGGCTGCGCCGAGCAGAACGATGGCTAGAACTGTGGCGATTGTCACGACCGGATCAAACCGCATCCGGCGACGCGCAGGTGGAGGAGGAGAGCTTTCCGCCGGTCGAGCCGGCATTACTTCCGGCGCGGCACTGGGCGCCAGTAGCGTAAGGCTCGGGGCCGGAACAGGCTTTTCTGGAGCATCCCGCCGGTCCTGAATCGCGCGTCGCTCAAGAGCTGTGCTCATGTTGCTGCTCCGCCAAGCCGGACCCTGGGGTCAACCGCACTGTAAATCAGGTCGATCAGCAGGTTGATGGTGACAACGGTGCAGGCGACGATCAGCACGCCGAATTGAATGACCGGGTAATCGCGCCGCAGGGTTGCCCCGACGAGCAAATCGCCGATGCCGTTCCAGGCGAACACCGTTTCAACCACGACCGCGCCCGAGACGAGCGTCGTCATCTGGAGGCCGATCACGGTGATGACCGGGATGAGCGCATTCCTCAGGCCATGGCGCAGGATGACGGCTTTTTCCGAAAGACCCTTAGCGCGTGCGGTGCGGATGTAGTCCTGCGAGAGCACATCAAGCATCGAATTGCGCGTGTAGCGCACCAGGGAGGCGACGAAAAATGCCGAAAGCGCCAGAACCGGCATGACATAATGCGCCAAGGTCGCCGAGCCAGCGCTTGGCAGCCATTGCAGGGAGAACGAGAAGATCAGCAGGAAAAGAATAGCCAGCACGAAATTGGGGACCGCATAGCCGAGGAAAGCGAGGAGCAGCACGGCATTGCCGAGCGAGGTGTTTCGCCATACCGCCGAGACAATCCCCAGTGGCACGCCGACGCCAACCGTCACCACGAGCGTTGCTGCGAGCAGTGAAACGCTTCGCCAAACTCGTTCCCCGAAGATGACGGCCACCGAGCGGCGTTCCATCAGGCCAAGCCCGAATTCACCTTCGACAAGCGACTTCCAGAAATTCGAGTATTGCGTCCAGAGCGGCTGATCGAGCCCAAAATAGGCGATCATCGCATCCCGTGACTGCGGATCGAGTCCTTCGGGCATCAGGAAGTCGATGGGATTTCCTGTTACGCGCGTTGCGAGAAACACGACGGTCGTGATCACCCAGAGCGTGACCAGCATGCGCCCAAAACGACCGGCCAGATACTCAAGCATCAGCGCTCGCTCCCGTGCTCCTGCCTCTTCGTACACAGGGATAGAGGCCGGGCATGACGCCTTGGTGACATTTAAGCAGCGAGAACATTTCTTATCTGAGTAAAATTCAATTTGCCTCAACGCGATCCCGGCGCTTGACTGGGCCTCATGCACGACATCGGACCGGCTGCTGCTCCGCTTTTTCCAACGGCGCGGTGGATTTCCCTCTGGTCGAGGGCTATGTACCGGGTGCTGGAGGATGCTGAATGGATTTCGTTCTTGCGCGCCTGAAGGCGTCCCTGCTCGATATGCCGCCTGCGGCGCGACGTATCGCCACGGTCATGACATCGGCGCCCGACAAGGTGATCCGCATGTCTGTCGGCGAGTTGGCGGCGGCTGCGGAGACGAGCGAGGGCAGCGTTATCGGGCTTTGTCAGCAACTCATCGGGAAGGGTTTTCCAGACCTGAAGATCGCGATCGCGCAGGAGATCGCCGCCGGGCAATCCCTCCTGCACGAGGATGTGGTCGCGACGGACGACGCCCCCACCATCGCGCGCAAGATCGCCTCCAGCCACACGCTGGCGATTGAGGACACGGTCAAGGTGCTCGACCCGCAGGCGGTTGATCGCGCCGTCAAGCACCTGCTTTCCGCGAGCAGGCTGGAGTTCTACGGCGTCGGCACGGCAGCGCCGATCGCCGAGGATGCCGCCTATCGCTTCCTGCGGCTTGGCATTCCCACCAAATGCGTCACCGATTCCCACACCCAGGCCGTCAGCGCTGCCTTTACCGGGCCGGATGTTGCGACCATCACGATCAGCCATTCGGGGCGCACCCGCGAGACGATTGCCTCGACGCGTATCGCGAAGGAGGCGGGCGCGCGAACGATCTGCATCACCAATTACGGAAAGTCTCCGCTGCAGCAATACAGCGATGTCGTGCTCTACACCGCCGCGCAGGAGACGAAGTACCGGATGGAGGCGCTCTCCAGCCGTATCGCCCAGATGGTGGTGGTTGATATCCTGTACGCCCGGCTCGCCACCGAGCGCTGGTCGCAATCCCTGGACGCAATCAAGCGCTCCTACGATATCCTGGCCACGAAGCGGACCGAAAACGGCTTAGAGTGATTTTTCCAGCCAAACGCCTACATCGGCGATGCTGCGACCGACGTGATCGCCCACTTCGATAAAACGGATGTTGGCATTCCGAGCCGCCTGTCCGTCGGTGGTCGGGTTGTCGCCGATCATGATCGCGCTTGCTCTTGGCCGTTGCAGCCGTTCGAGGGCACGGACCAGCATGTGTGCATCCGGCTTTCCATAGACCCGGTCCGGCGAGCGCCCGGCAAGTGCCATGATCGCCACCGTCAGACTGCCCGTCTCGGGTACCCGGAGGCACACCGGACCTGGGTGGAATACATCCGAATTGCTGGCATAGAACTTCGCCCCGGCAGCAACGGCGTTTCCGGCAGTCGCAAGCTTCGCGTAGTTGAAGCTTTCGTCGCGCCCGACCAGCACGATTTCCGGTCGGTGATCCGACAGCTCCAATCCAAGGGATGATGCAAAGGCCTTCAGCTCTGGCGATCCCAAAATCATGACAGTCTTCCCAGGGTGCTCCCGCGCAATGTGTTCCGCGGCCGACACGCCAGCAAGAAAGATCAGGTCTGAGGGGATGTTCAGGCCCATCTCCCCCAATCTAGCCGCCATGCTTGCCGGCGTGTCGCTTGAGTTGTTGGTGACAATTGCGATACGCGAGTGATGGCGGGACACGAATTCGACTGCGCCCGGGATGGCTTGTCCGCCGCGGATGAGCGTTCCGTCGAGATCCAGCAGAAGTGCGCATTCCTGCTGTTCGAGGTGCGATCGAATGCCGTAGGTCTTGCCGACGATCCACGAGTCAGGAGCCAGTTTCGCAGCCACTCATTTTTCTCCCGTGAAACGGCTTACAGCGAATCGATCACAGAGAATAAATAAAACTCATATGTCATCATCGTGTCGCTGACTATCGCTCACTTAGCGAGGCCTCGCTTTGGGAGGGCACTGTCAGAGGAAAATCGGGTTGCCACTGTACGCGCTATTGGCATTCGAGCTTGGCAGGCTAGGGCCGAAGCTTCCCTTGGCCTGATATTGGCCAAGCGGGTACTGGTAATACCCCTGTCTTGGCCATGCGGTGGATCGTATCGCGCCGCGATCCACCGTTCTTAGCCCGCCAGCCGCCACGCTGGCGGGCTTTTTCATGCCGAAACGCGGCAAAGGCGACCGATCATTGAAACTTTCGCTTTTTGAAGGCCGCAATATCTTGCGAAGTCAGCTTGAACCATTCGCCATTCGCCCTGCGATCTGCAAAGCGGCGGTGCCAATAGGCTTCAATGCCGGGCGGATCATCGGTACGGATCGTGTGGAACAATTCGGCCTTGTCGGGCAAAGCAATTGTGATTTGCTTGAAACGCCGTTCCGCATCGTCGCTTCGACCGATCTTGTAGAAGTCACCCGATTTGATGAGATACACGAAGCCTTCAACGGTCTTTGATGGATTTTTCCGGCTTAGTCCTTCGATGCCTTGTTCCGGCAACATGGCTGCAACGTCAGATAAACTCATATCCGTTGCAGCATGTTTCGAAATAGCTGCGATCAATTCCGGTCGGCGACCAATATTGTTTTTGATGACATTTGGATGCGGAACGTCAGGATTTGTTCGTCGCAGTATTTCCATCTCAGCATTTGTTGGCAACCGCCCATAGTGGCGGCACGCAATAACTACGCCCGACAAAATAGCGTTTGCGTCGGATTTCCCATTCCAATCGTTCGGTTCAAGCCCGGCGTCTTTAAGAGCATCACCCCATCGCGCCCAAAATTTCCCTCGCCACTGATGTTGAGCAATGGCCGTCTCTTTGGCGAACAGCTTTTGCCCCGGAGCTTGTCCGCTATTTGCCGAAGCTAATCGTCGAATCTCTTGAAGAATAAAATCACGCATTCTTGCAACATAGATGACTCGTAGAGCGGATGAAACACCCGTCAAATCGGGTCGCATCGTCGTGCCATTGTCGAAGCCCAATCCGCTACCTGTGGGCACAAAGCCCATTTCGTTCACCTGATTTCCGGTAGTAGATCGTTAGTAGGTTTTCAGAAATCGAAAATTCTTCAATAAAATCAATAGTTAGTGGCGGATGGGGTGAGATTCGAACTCACGGTAGGCTTCCACCTACGGCGGTTTTCAAGACCGCTGCCTTAAACCACTCGGCCACCCATCCGGCAGAGAAGCACATGCAATTTTTGTCGTGCTGATGCAAGTCCGACAGCCAAAAGAGTCCAACAGCCAAAACAGTCCGGGCGCGATAACAGGCCCTGGGGAATATCGGGCCAATTGCATTGACAGGGCAAAAGCCTTCGCATCCGGCGACGCGGGCCGAAAGTGTTAACGATGCGGAAACCAGCTTGCCTGCGCTTGCTTGACCATTGCTGCCAACGCCTTTAACCCGCCTTATTCTGGATATTCTGTTGACGTGGTCGATCACGTTCGCGTGAATTAATTCAGAAATTCCTAACGGAATGTCTGGATCGGGCTTTTCCCGCACGGGATCGGGGCCTGCACCGGCGACCGGGCAGAATCTAGGGGGGGGGCTATGTCGCGTTGGACGCAAGATCGGAACGTTTCGGCGCAGGCCGGGGCGACATGCGCCACGGTGACATGCGCCACGGTGACATGCGCCACGGTGACATGCGCCAGCGCGATGGCCGGTTTCCGTGTTGCAAGTGCCGCCATCAAGATCGCGGGTGTTTCCCTGCTGGCGCTGACACTCGCCAACTGCGCCAAACAGACCAGCACCCGCACAAGCCATAACTCCCGCGAGATCGGCGCGTTTTCCGATCCGAAATACGGCAAGGCCAGTCCGCGTGTCGTCGGCCTTGATGACGATGCTCCCAAGGGCGGCGGCCGTTATCAGGTCGGGCGGCCCTATCAGGTCGCGGGCCGCACCTATGTCCCGCGCGAGCGGCCGGTCGGCTATACGGTGTCGGGCAATGCGAGCTGGTATGGCATCGCCTTCCATGGCCGCAAGACTGCGAATGGCGAAGTCTATGACCGCAACTCGATTTCCGCCGCGCACCCCACCATGCCGCTGCCGAGCTATGCGCGCGTGACGAACCTCAACAACAATCATTCGATCGTGGTCCGCGTCAATGATCGCGGCCCCTATCACGGCGGGCGCGTGCTCGATGTTTCCGAACGCACCGCCAATATGCTGAAATTCCGGCACCTCGGCACGGCGCGCGTGAAGGTCGACTATCTCGGTCCCGCAGCGCTGGCCGGTTCGGACGACACACGGCTCGTTGCATCGCTCAACACGAATGGCCCGGCATCCGCGCCGATCGGCGGCAATGCGCCGACGATGGTCGCCTCGATCGAGCCGGTCGCCACCGCGCGGCCGCAGATGACAGCGCTGTCCTATGCGTCGCAGACGGGCACATCGCCGCGTGCGGTGCCGGTGTCGCGGCCCGCCCCGGAAAATGCCGGCGTCATCACCGAGACGAAGTTCGTGCCGGTTTCGAACCTGCCGGTTCCACCGGCGCGACCGTTCGATCTTGATACCATCGGTGGTGCAGCGACGCCGGTTACGCCGGGGGGCGTCAGCACCGGCCAGCGGATCAGCCGCGGGGAAATTCTGCCCCCGGCACGGCCGACGGATCTGTCGTTCGTCGAGATGGGTGGCGGGTTCTCGCGGTTTGGCAAGGGGCACCCGTTTTCGCGCATGGGCGAACTTGAACTGCGCTCCGACGTGCCGCAGAACGGGCGCTGAGGCGTCTTTCACGTCAAAATATGGTCAAGCGAGTTGATCTCGCTTCCCCCCTCCGGCAAAGAGGAGCGGGGAGGCGCGCGATGTCGATAGCGCAGATCGGAAAGGTTCTGACAGTGCTGGCCTTCGTGCTGGCTGCAGCGCCCTTGCGCGCGCAGGACAAGGCCGCAGATAAGGGGGCCGCCTTCGACACCAGCGCCAAGCAGGCCTTCCTGTTCGATTATTCCACCCGTTCCGTCTTGTTCGAGCGTGAGGCGGACAAGCGCATCGCACCGGCGGGCCTTGCAAAGCTGATGACGGTTGCGATCGTCTTCCGTGAACTCAGGGAAGGGCGGCTGAAGCTCGAAGACGACATGGTCGTCTCGACCGACGCCTGGCGGCGCGGCGGGGCGGTTTCCGGCAATCCCAATATGCTGCTGACGCCGAACCGCGTCATCAAGGTCGCCGAACTGCTCAACGGGCTGATCGTCGGCGGCGCGAATGACGCGGCGCTGGCGCTCGCGGAGAATATCGCCGGCAAGGAAGAGCGCTTCGCCGGGATGATGAGCGCTCATGCGCGCACGCTGAAACTGACGGGCTTCGAGTTCCGCACCGCGACGGGCCTTGCTGCCGAAGGCCAGAGCGCGACGCTGCGTGACCTCGTGGCGCTGGCGGCGCATATCATCGAAACCTACCCCGAATATTACCCGCTGTTCGCGCAGCGCGACATGGCGCTCGGCAAGAACCGGCAGGTGAGCCGCAACCCGCTGCTGACGATGGACATCGGGGCGGATGGGCTCATCACCGGCTATGCACCGGAAACCGGGCAAGCGCTGATCGGCTCCGCGACGCAGGAGGGGCGGCGCGTCATCGTCGGCGTTGCCGGGCTCGAAACCGTGCAGGAACGTTCGCTGGAGGCCCGCAAGCTGATCGAATGGGGCTTCCGCCGCTTTGAGGTTCGCACGCTGTTTGCTGCTGGTACCGAGATCGGGGATGTGTCCGTCTATGGCGGTGCCAGTGGCTCCGTGCCTGTCCGGCCGGCGCGTGATATCCGTCTGCCGCTGCTGCGCGGCACGAACGACGGTACGGTGCTGCGGCTCGCCTATCGCGGACCGGTGCCGGCGCCGATCGCGGAGGGGCAGGAAATCGCCCGGCTCGAAATCATGGTCGATGGCCGCGTGATCCAGAATGCGCCGCTGGTGGCCGCCCGTGCCGTGCCGCTTGGCGGGGTTGTGGATCGCGCGCGCGATGCGGCACTGGAAGCCTCCCGGCAGGTTGCGCGCAACGGGCTGTACTGGGTGCTCGAAAAGATGGGCTTGCGCTCCCGACAGCCGGAAACCGGCAAGACGCCGGAATCCAGCAAGGCCCTTGAAGCCAGCAAGGCGAAATCGTGAGTGCGCGCGGCCTGTTTCTGACCTTCGAGGGTGGCGAAGGCGCGGGCAAGTCGACGCAAATCCGGCGGCTGGCGCGGGATCTCGAAGCGGCAGGCCATACCGTGCTTGTCACACGCGAGCCGGGCGGCACCCCCTTCGCCGAAGCGATCCGGGGGCTGTTGCTCGGGGCGGGGGCCTCGGAAGATGCGCTGACGCAGGCGCTGCTGTTCGCCGCTGCGCGGCGCGAGCATATCCGCGCGCTGATCGCCCCGGCGCTCGCCGCCGGGCATATCGTGCTCTGCGATCGTTTTGCCGATTCCACGCGCGCCTATCAGGGTGGACGGCTGCCCGAAGCCGAATTGGCCGCGACGATCGCGCTCGCGACCGGCGGTCTTTTGCCCGACCTGACGCTGCTGCTCGATCTGCCGCCGGAGGCCGGTCTCGCACGGGCGAGGGCGCGCAGTGCCGCGACTGATACCTTCGAGCGCGCTGACCTCGCGTTCCACGCCGCTGTGCGGGCGCGGTTTCTGGCGCTGGCGAAAGCCGAGCCGCAGCGCATCGCCGTGATCGATGCCAGCGCCGACGAAGCCGCCGTTGCCACCGCCGTCCGGTCAACGGTTGCAGCACGGCTCGGCTTGCCCGGAACGCCCGACGGGCAGGGCGCGTGATGCCGCCGATCCGCTTCCTGCCGCCGCATCCCGGCGAAGTGCCTGAGATCGACCGGATTTCCGGCGTGCCGCACCCGCGCGAGATGCTCTCGCTGGTCGGCCAGCAGGCGGCGGAGGCGGCGTTTCTGGAGCTTTATCGCGCCAGCACGCTGCATCACGCCTTCCTGCTCAGCGGGCCGGAAGGCATCGGCAAGGCGACCTTCGCCTATCGCGCGGCGCGCTTCCTGCTCGCTGAAGCCGAGCGGGAGGGGGCGGGCAGCGCCCTTTTGGGGGATGCTCCCGCCGGGACTCTGGACATTGCCGAGGCCTCGCGCACGGCGCATCTCGTCGCCAATGATGCCCACCCGGACCTCGCGGTTCTCAAGCGGCGTTATGACGCGAAAACCAAGAAATTCCGCTCAGAAATCGGTGTAGAAGATACGCGCAATACCTTAGAATTGTTCGAAAAAACTTCCGCATTTGGTGGTTGGCGCGTCATCATCGTCGATGCCGCCGATGACCTCAACGCTTCGAGCGCGAACGCGCTGCTGAAGACGCTGGAGGAGCCGCCGGCGCGAGCCGTATTCTTTCTGGTCGCGCACCAGCCGCAGAAACTGCTGCCGACGATCCGCTCACGCTGTCGCAGGCTGCCGTTTGCGCCGCTGGCACCGGAAGCGCTGGCGACCCTGATCCCGGCGATTTCCGGCGCGCCGCTCGATAGCGCCGTACTCACCCGCGCGGGCGGCTCGGTGCGGCGCGCGCTGCGTTTTGCCGATCCCGCCTTCCGGGCCTATCTCGCGGTGCTCGACGATGTGCTCTCGGCTCTGCCGAAGCGGCGGCACGCCGAGATCGACCGGATCGCCGAGGCCGCAAGGTCCGGCTCCGAAGGTGAGCAGGCGTTTGCGGATTTCCTGGAGGCGGTCGAACTCTGGCTCGACGGCGCCATCCGCCAGCGCGTTGCGGCGAATGATCTCGTGCGCGCGTCCAGCCTTGCCGAGTTCTGGGCGACGATGAGCGAGAACGCTGCAAGGCTTGACGCCTTCAACCTCGACCGCCGCGCTTTCGTGATTACGATGATCGACGAGTTGGCGACGCTGGTTTCCGGCTGACGTCGCTGATAGAGAAGGGCGAAGGGCCGGGCAATCGCCCGATTCCCGCCTCTGTTTGATTGTTCAGGAATTCCCGCGTGACAGACCGCTTCTACCTTACAACCCCGATCTTCTATCCGAACGGTTCGCCGCATATCGGCCATGCCTATACGGCGGTTGCCGCCGATGCGATCGCGCGGTTCCAGCGTCTCGACGGCAAGGATGTGTTCTTCCTCACCGGCACCGACGAGCACGGGCTGAAGATGAAGCAGACTGCGATTGCGGAAGGGATTTCGCCGATCGCGCTCGCCGATCGCAATTCCGCGCGCTTCCGGGCGATGGAAGACCGGCTGATGGTCTCCTATGACACCTTCATCCGCACCACCGAGGAGCGCCATCACAAGGCCTGCGCCGAACTCTGGAAGCGGATGGCGGATAACGGCGACATCTACAAGGGCAAGTATGGCAGCTGGTATTCCGTGCGGCAGGAGGCCTTCTTCGACGAGAAGGAGACCACCGTCGGCACCGATGGCGTGCGCCGCGAACCGCTGGGCTCGCCCGTGGAGTGGGTGGAGGAGGAGAACTACTATTTCCGCCTCTCGGCCTATCAGGACAGGCTGCTCGCGCATTTCGAGGCGCACCCGGAGTTCATCTCGCCAGCCGAGCGACGCAACGAGGTGATGAGCTTTGTGAAGGGCGGATTGCAGGATCTCTCGATCTCGCGCTCGACGCTCGACTGGGGCATCAAGGTGCCGGGCGACCCCGAGCATGTGATGTATGTCTGGATTGACGCGCTCAACAATTACGTGACGGCGACGGGGCTCCTCGACGGCGCGGTCGACAGGAAGGCCTATTGGCCCGCGAACCTGCACCTCATCGGCAAGGATATCGTGCGATTCCATACGGTCTATTGGCCGGCGTTCCTGATGTCCGCCGGGTTGCCGCTGCCGCGCCGGGTGATGGCGCATGGCTTTCTCTACAATCGCGGGGAGAAGATGTCGAAATCGGTCGGCAATGTCGTCGACCCCTTCGCGATGGCCGATCAATACGGCGTCGATGCCTTCCGCTATTTCTTCCTGCGGGAAATCCCGTTCGGACAGGATGGCTCCTACAGCCATGAGGCGATCGTCGGCCGGCTCAACGCGGACCTTGCGAACGATCTCGGTAATCTCGCCCAGCGCTCGCTGTCGATGGTCAACAAGAACTGCGACGCCAAGGTGCCGGGGAAGGGGGCACTTTCCTCCGAGGATCAGGTGTTGCTCGATGCGGCCTATGCGCTGCCGGCGGAAGCGCGGACCGCGATGGACAGCTTCGCGCTCCACGCCATCCTCAATGACATCTGGAAGGTCGTGGCGGATACCAATCGCTACTTTGCCGGCCAGGCGCCGTGGGTGTTGCGCAAGAGCGACCCCGCGCGCATGGAGACCGTGCTCTGGGTCACGGCGGAGGTGCTGCGCGTTATCGGCATCCTGACACAGCCGTTCATCCCGCTTGCCGCGCCAAAGCTGCTTGATCTGCTTGGCGTGCCGGCGGATCAGCGCTCGTTTGCTCATGCAACCGCCGCCTATGCGCTGAAATCCGGGGCTGATCTGCCTGCGCCTTCCGCCCTGTTTCCCCGCTATGTCGAGGAGACAAAGGAAGGAGAGGGGGCGTGAACCCGCCTCTGATCACCGACACGCACTGCCACCTCGATTTTCCCGATTTCGCCGAGGAGATCGAGGCCGTTGTCGCGCGTGCGGAGGCTGCCGGCGTCAAGCGCCTGATCACGATTTCGACACGCGTGCGCAAGGTCGCGATCTACCGTGCGTTGGCAGAGCGGTTTCCGAACGTCTGGTTCACGGTTGGCACGCATCCGAACAGCGCCGCCGAAGAACCGGACGTCACGCTGGCTGATGTGCTCGCCGGGGCGGATCACCCCAAGTGCGTCGCGATCGGCGAGGCCGGACTCGACTATTACTACGACAAGGCGACACCGGCGCAGCAGCAGGCCTCGTTCCGCATGCAGATCGAGGCGGCGCGCATCACCGGACTGCCGCTCGTTATCCACGCGCGCGCGGCGGATGGCGACATGATCGCCATTCTTGAAGAAGAAATGGCAAAAGGGGCCTTCAAGGCCGTGCTGCACTGTTTCTCGTCCGGGGCGGAACTCGCGCGCCGCGGCGTGGCGCTGGGGCTCTATCTGTCGTTCTCGGGCATTCTGACCTTCAAAAATTCAGAGGAGATCCGCGCGATTGCCGCCGAAGCGCCGGAGGACCGGTTGCTGGTCGAGACCGATGCGCCGTTCCTCGCGCCGATGCCGCATCGCGGCAAGCGCAACGAACCAGCCTATACCGCGCATACGGCAGCCGTTTTGGCCGAAGTGCGCGGCGTGCCGCTGGTTGATCTGGCACCACGGCTCGAGGCCAACACCGACAGGCTGTTTTCCAGGCTGGTGGCGCGCTGATGGCCCGGATGATCGTGACCATTCTCGGTTGCGGATCATCGGGCGGCGTGCCGCGTGTCGCGCAAGGCTGGGGCAAGTGCGACCCCGCCGAGCCGCGCAACCGGCGGCGGCGCTGTTCCATTCTGGTGGAGCGCGAAGGCCCGGAGGGCGTCACGCGGGTGCTGATCGATACCTCGCCCGATCTGCGCGAACAGCTGATCGATGCCGGCGTCAAGGCGCTCGATGCCGTGGTTTTCACCCATGAGCACGCCGACCACACCCACGGGATCGATGATCTCCGGCCGCTGGCGCTGGTGATGCGCAGGCGTGTGCCGATTTACGCGGACCACACAACCCTGACGATGCTGAAATCCCGTTTCGGCTATTGTTTCGAGACCCCGCCGGGCAGCGATTATCCGCCGATCTTGACAGATCATCACATTGATAATAAACATGTTTTCGAGATTTATGGCGCCGGTGGGCCAATCCGCTTCCAGCCGTTTTCGCTCGAGCACGGCACTATCGAGGCGCTCGGTTTCCGAATCGGCAGTTTCGCCTATACGCCGGATGTCAGCGCCATTCCGCCTGAGAGCCAGCCGCTGCTGGATGGGCTCGAATGCTGGGTGATCGACGCCTTGCGCGAAGCGCCGCACCCGACACATTTCAGCCTCGGTGAAGCGCTGGACTGGATCGAGCGCAAACGCCCGGCGCGTGCCGTGCTCACCAATCTTCATACCGATCTCGATTACGGACGCCTTGCGCGCGAATTGCCGCCGACAATTGTGCCGGCCTTTGACGGGATGCGCCTTGAATGGGAAGATGGAAATTCGTGAGAAAACGCGGATAAGTTATTGGTACAGAAGGCGTATCCAGCGATGGAATGTCGCAGGCCGGCGCCGCACGGAAAGATCAATTAGTTCCATAATATGTCTTATGCGAATCATAGATCAGGATTGACGATATCCGGAATTCTGTATCCTCTGACGGGTGTTGAGAGCGAAAGAAGCGGCTGCCATGTTCACCTTCACCACCACCAGGACGATTGTTGCCGGTGCGGGATCAACCCAGCATATCGTCGAGCACATCCGGCCGATCCTGGGCGACCGCATCCTGCTGGTGACAGACAAGGGCCTGCGCCGTCTCGGTCTGCTTTCGCATATCCAGCAGCAGCTGGCCGGCGCCGGTATTGCCGTCGCGGTCTTCGACGATATCGCGGCGGACCCACCGGAAGCGAATGTCTTCGCGGGTGTCCAGATTGCGCGGACGCATCGCGCGACCGGTGTTCTGGCTGTTGGCGGCGGCTCACCGATGGATGTTGCCAAGGTCATCGCCCTGCTGGCGAAAAGCAGTGAAAGCCTCGCCGAGGCCTATGGCATCGGCAACGCCAAGGGGCCGCGCCTGCCGCTCGTGCTGGTGCCGACCACCGCCGGCACCGGCTCGGAGGCGACGCCGATCGCGATCCTGACAACCGGCACGGCAGAAAAAAAGGGCATTGTCAGCCCCCTCCTCCTGCCGGACATGGCGATCCTTGACGCCGATCTGACGCTCGGGCTGCCGCCGCTCGTCACAGCAGCCACCGGCATCGATGCCATGGTCCATGCGATCGAGGCCTATACGTCGGGCTCCGCCAACAACAATCCGGTCTCGAAAGCGCTCGCACGTGAAGCGCTCCGGCTGCTGGGGGCCAACATCCGGCAGGCCTGTTTCGAGGGCAACAACCGTGAAGCGCGCGAGGGCATGCTGCTGGGCTCGCTGCTGGCCGGGCAAGCCTTCGCCAATTCGCCCGTCGCCGCCGTGCACGCACTCGCCTACCCCATCGGCGGGCATTTCCATATCCCGCACGGGCTGTCGAACGCCCTCGTGCTGCCGCATGTGATGCGCTTCAATCTGGAGGCTGCCGGAGAGGCTTACGCCGAGATCGCGGCGGATGCCTTCCCCAAGCTAGGCAATACGCCGCGCGAAAGCCGGGCCAATGCGTTCATCCTTGAAATCGAGGCGCTTTCCCGTGCGCTTGAGGTGCCGCAGCGCTTGCGTGATGTCGGCATTCCCGAGGATGCCATCGGCCTGCTCGCCAGCGAGGCGATGAAGCAGACGCGTCTCCTGATCAATAATCCGCGCCCGCTCACCGAGGTCGACGCGCTCGCGATCTACGAGGCGGCGTATTGATACGAAAAGTGGGCTTCAGGGCCCCTTCCCTGTGTGACGGCTGTCAAAGATCCAACGTTTTCCGGCTGGCTTCGCCGAGATCCCAGTAAAGCCCCGCCATCAGCCCCAGCGCCTCGCGGATGAGCGCATGCGGCACATGCTCGTTCGGCGCATGCTGCGAACAGCCGGGATAGGAATGCGGCACCCAGATCGTCTTGAGGCCGAGGAGATCGCAGAACACATCGTTCGGCAGCGCGCCGCCAAGGTTGGGCAGCAACGCCGGCTTCTTGTTGCTGGAGCGCTGGATCGAGGCGAGCGCGAAATGCACCGCCGGGTGATCCGGATCGAGCCGTGTCGCCGGAAAATTGTTCTCGCGGGCGCTCCTCACCTCCACCATCGGGAAGCCGTGCCGGTCGAGGTGCGCGCGCAAGGCCGGCATGATCTCGGCATGATCGACGCCGACCACGTGCCTGAGCTGGCATCGGGCGAAGGCGCGTGGCGGAATGGCGTTGACCGGGGTTTTCGGGTTGCCGGTCTCGTAGGCGAGCACCTCGAAATTGCACCAGCCGTAGACGCGTTCGACCGGCGTCAGGCCCGGCTCGCCCCAATCGGGGTCGATCACGGGATCGCCGGGGCCGGGTTCGAGCGTGCAATCTGCCAGCGCGGCGCGGACATTGGCCGGAATGCCCGCTTTCGGCACCAGTGCCGGGACGCGGATCTCGCCCTTCGGCCCGACGATGGAAGCAATCGCATGCGCGAGCTGGGTGCCGGGGTTTGAGAGCAACCCGCCCCAGTTGCCGGAATGATGCCCCCCTTCCCGCGCCTCGATCACGAGATCGACGAGAAACGCCCCGCGCGCGCCAAGAAACACCGTCGGCCGGGTGGCGGAAAGGCGTGGGCCATCCGAGGCGATCAGAAGGTCCGCGGCCAGCAGCGCATTGTTGGCCTCACAGACCTCGCGCAGACCCGGTGATCCGGTCTCCTCGCCCATCTCGATGATCCACTTGGCGTTGAAGCCAAGCTTCCCGCGTGCCGCGATCACCGCCGCCTGCGCCGCCATGTTGATGGAATGCTGACCCTTGTTATCGACGACGCCACGACCATACCAGCGCTCGCCGACAGCCTCCATTTTCCACGGCGAAAGCCCGTCCTTCCAGCCGTCATCAAGGCCACGGACCACATCGCCATGGCCATAGCCGAGCACGGTCGGCAGATCGGCGCCCTCGATCCGCTCCGCGTAGAGAAACGGCGCCTGCGCTTTCGGGTGGGTGAGAATCTGCGTTCTGAAGCCCATGGCCTCAAAGGCGGGAATCATCTCGGCGGTGAGATAGGTTGCAAGATCCCCTGCCCGGTCCGGGTTCTGGCTCTCGGTCGGAATGGCGATCCTGCGCGCGAGATCGGCGGCGAAGGTGCCGGAATCGAACCCGGCGAACGCCGTTGCAATGGCGAGGTCACGCGACATGGGAGATTTCCTTGTTCAGAAGATGACAGGCGGCCGTGCCACCGTTGGCAGGCGCGAGCGCTGGAATCTGGCGGGAGCAGGCGGCGAAAGCGACCGGGCACCGCGGGTGAAAGACGCAGCCCGGCGGCGGGTTCAGCGGATCAGGGAAGCCGCCCTTGAGGCCGATGTCCGGCACCCCTGCCCCCGGCTCCGGCGTCAGCACGGATTTCAGCAGCGCCTGCGTGTAGGGGTGCCGGGGCTTGGCGAAGAGGTTGCCGGATGGCGCGACCTCGACCATGCGGCCGAGATACATCACTGCCACCCGGTCGGCGATGTGTTCGACGACCTGAAGATTGTGCGAAATAAAGAGATAAGTCAGATTAAAATCACGACGCAAATCCATCAAAAGATTGAGAATTTGCGATTGAACGGAAACGTCGAGCGCCGAGGTCGGCTCGTCGCAGACGATGAGCTGCGGGTTGAGGATCAGCGCCCGCGCGATCGCGACCCGCTGGCGTTGACCGCCGGAGAGCTGGCTCGGAAAATGGTTCGCGAAACGGCTCGGCAGGCCCACGCGATCAAGCATCGCGACAGCCGTATCGAAGCGTTCGGTGCGCGCGCCGATGCCATGGATCTCGAGCGGCTCGGCCACGCTCGCCCCAATCGAGCGGCGCGGGTTGAGCGAGGAATACGGATCCTGGAAGATCGGCTGCACCAGCTGCGCCAGCTCAAGGCGCGGGATCGCAGTGACATCGCGTCCGGCGAGCTGGATGCGCCCCTCCGAGGGCCGCATCAAGCCGGTGACGATGCGGCCAAGCGTCGACTTGCCACAGCCGGATTCGCCGACAACCCCGACAATCTCGCCGGCGGCAAGGTCAAGGTCGATGCCGTTCACGGCGTTGAGGATCGCGGGCTTGCGGAACGCGCCCTGCGCGATCTCGAAGCGCTTGGTGACGCCTTGGATCGAGAGAAGTGGCGTGCTCATGCGGCCTCCGGTCTTGATTTTGGCCGCGCGACGATCGTCGAAAACCGGTTCCCACTTTTCGACATCACGCGGCCTCCTCACGCAGGCACCGCCAGCGATGCGTGCCGCTTTGTCGTTCGGGGATATCCGCGGCGCACTCCGGCCCCGCGAGCGAACAGCGGTCGCGGAAGGCGCAGCCGGAGATATCCCCGATCAGCGAAGGCACGACGCCGGGGATGGCACCGAGTGGTTCCCCCGGCTTCGTCCGCCCAGGCACGGGGATGCAGGCCATCAACCCGCGCGTATAGGGGTGTTTGGGCGCGGAGAAAACCTCCGCTGTCGTCCCCTCCTCGACGATCTCGCCGGCATACATCACCGCCACGCGGGTCGCGACGCGCGCGACCAGGCCGAGATCATGCGTGATGAGCATCAGTCCGAGACCGAATTCCTGCCCGAGGCTGGCAAGCAGGCGCAGGATCTGCGCCTGAATGGTCACGTCGAGCGCAGTGGTGGGCTCATCGGCGATCAGGAGCTTCGGCCCGCACATCAGCGCCATTGCGATCATCACGCGCTGACGGAGGCCACCTGAGAGCTGGTGCGGGTATTGCGTGAGGCGCTGCGCGCCGTTGGCGATGCCGACCTTGTCGAGCAGGAACAGCGCCCGCTCCCGCGCCTCGGCCACGCTGGATTGCTTGTGGCGCAGATAGCCTTCCATCAGCTGATCGCCGATCGAGAAGATCGGGTTCAGCGACGTCATCGGCTCCTGGAAGATCATGGCGATCTCGGCACCGTTGAGCCTGTCGGTCTCGCGAACATCGAGCTTGCGCCCTTCGAAGGCCAGCTGACGGAAGCTGCGCGTCGCGACCTTGGGCAGGAGGCCCATGATCGACATGGCCGTCATGGATTTTCCGCAGCCGCTCTCGCCGACGAGGCAGAAGGTTTCCCCGGCTTTCACCGCGAAGGAGATGCCGCGCACGGCGCGCAAGGTGCCGCGCTGGGTCGTGATATCCACCGTGAGCCCTTCAACGGCGAGAAGTGGCGTTTGAGCGGCCATCTCAGCCCCTCCCTTTCGGCACGATGATGTCGCGCAAACCGTCGCCCACGAGGTTGATGGCAAAGACAAGCATCGCCAGCATCGAGCCGGGAATGGCGATCATCCAGAAGGCGAAGAACATCATGGTTTTCGCCTCCGAGATCATCAGCCCCCACGAGGGCAGCGGCGGCTGCACGCCGAGCCCGAGGAAGGAGAGCGCCGCTTCCAGAAGAATTGCGCTGGCCGCCTCCACCGTTGCGACCACGACGAGCTGCGGGAAGACGTTCGGCAGCACTTCTTTCAGGATGATGCGTGGCATGCTCGCGCCAGCCGCCTCGGCAGCGGCGACATAATCAAGTCCTCGTACCTGCTGCGTCGCCGCGCGCATGACGACGGCGATGCGGTCCCATTTCAGGAGGCCGAGCACGAGGATCACGATCAGCAGCGAGCCGCCGATCATCGCGACGACTGCGAGCGCAACCAGCACGACCGGGATCGCGAGCCGCGTCGTGATCAGGAAGGTGATGAAAAGATCGATCCTGCCGCCAAAATAGCCCGCCAGCAGCCCCATCGCCGTGCCGATGACGCCGGAGATCAGCATGACAGCAAAGCCGATCAGCAGCGAGATGCGCGCGCCGTAGATGAGGCGCGAGAGGTAGTCCCGCCCGAGATTGTCGGTGCCCAGAAGGTGGGCCGGGTTGGCCTTCGCGCTCCAGAACGGCGGAATGAGCCGGCGCGCAAGATCCTGATCATACGGGTCGAACGGCGCCAGCAGCGGCGCGAACACTGCCATGGCGACGATGATGCCGAGCAGCGCCAGGCCGAGGGTCAGCCCGCGATGGCCAAGGATCTTGCCGAGAATGCCTGTCCCCGGAGGGCGGGCGGCAACGGATGTGGGGGAGCTCATCGGTGCCTCACTGGATGCGGATGCGCGGATCGATCCACGCGTTGATGAGATCGGCGGCGAGCGTCAACAGCACGTAGGCAATCGAGAGCATCAGGAGGATCGCCTGCGTTACCGGGAAATCCTTGTGCGTGATCGACTGGTAGGCGAGGTAACCGAGGCCATCGAGCGCGAAGATCGACTCGATGATGACCGAACCACCGAGCAGCAGCCCGAGCTGCACGCCGGCCAGCGCCACCACCGGCACCAGCGCATTCGCCAGCGCATGCTTGAGCACCACTTTCGCCTTCGAAAGCCCCTTCGCCCGCGCGGTGCGGACGAAATCCATCTCCAGCGCATCGACCATCCCGGCGCGGACGATGCGCATGAACGGCGGCGTGATGTAGTAGCCGAGCGCCAGCGTCGGCAGCACGAAATGCGCCCAGGTGCCGCTGCCGGAAACCGGCAACCAGCGCAACTGCACCGAAAACAGCATCACCAGCACAAGCGCGAAAAAGAAGTTCGGCATCGCCTGACCGACGACCGCAATGCCGAGCGAGAGGCGATCCACCCAGCTGCCCTGATGCACTGCCGAGAGCACGCCGAGCGGAATGCCGACGATGAGCGCGAAGGCGAGCGAGGCCAGCGACAGGATGATCGTCGTGCCGATCTTGTCGACAATCAGTCCCATGACCGGGGATTTGAAATAGAGCGAATTGCCGAAATCACCGGTTATCGCGCGCCCGAGCCAATCAAGGTATTGTACGACGAGCGGCCGATCGAGCCCGTTCAGCTTGCGGATCAGCGCGATATCAGCTTCCTGCGCCCCCTCGCCGGCCAGCGCGATGGCGACGTCGCCCGTCATCCTGAGCAGCACGAAGCTCAGCACGGAGACGAACAGCGCCACAAGAAACGCCGTTCCCAAGCGTTTCAGGCAATACCCCAGCATGGTGCCCCCGGATTCTTTCCTTGTGAGACCTGAGGTCTCACGTCCCTCGCATAAGCCAGAATATCTGGTAAACCGATCCCGAGGTATCGGGATCGGACGCGCTTCGCGCTACGCAGGAAGAAGCTTTGCGGAACGCGCGGCTACTTCCAGCTCATTTCCCAGAAGCGCGGGATTTCATCCGGGTAGGTTGCGAACTTCAGCGCCCCGTTGGCGACATAGTGCGTCGTCAGCGAATAGAGTGGCACCGCCAGAGCCTTCTCCTGGATCATCGTGAGTGCCTTCTTGTAGGCCTCCTTGCGCACGGCAGGATCGACCGACGAGTCACCCTTTTCGAGGAGATCACGCACCTCCGGGTCGCGCGCCATATCGTCGGCGTGGAACTTGAAGTAGTTCGGTGTCGAGGCCGAAACGTCATTCACCGAGAACGAGCCCCAGGTCTGGTGCGAGATCGGCACCTTGTTGGTGCGGATCTGCTCGCGCATGGCGGCGTATTGCATGAACTTCAGGTTCGCGGTGACGCCGATCGAACGCAGCGCGCCGATCATCGCCTCGGTCTGGTCGCGCTCGCGGTAGGCGTAGATATCGAGCTCGAGCTTCTTGTCGCCGCCAAAACCGGCTTCCTTCATCAGCTCGCGCGCCTTGGTCGGGTCGTAGGCGTAGCGCGGCGCGCCGGTATCGTCACAGCCGAACTGGGTGGGAAAGCAGATCACGTTGATCATGCGGGCTTTATCGCCCACAAGCTGCTTCACCATCGCCGCCTTGGGGATAGCGTGGGCAATCGCCTTGCGCACCCGGATGTCCTTCAGCGCCGGAGTCGGGCTGCCGTCCTGAAGGTTGAAGTTGAGGAAGACGATGCGCATCGTTTCGCCCTCGACCACCTGGAGATGCGGCACGGCCTTCATCCCCAGCGCCTGATCGACCGCGACGCCCATGATGAAGTCGAGATTTTCGGCCATGACCTCGGCGGTCTGCGTCTGCCGGTCGGGCAGGAAGCGGATTTCAAGGTTCTTGATCTTGGGGATATTCTTGCCGAGCGCTGCCGGGTAATCCGGGTTCGCGGCGAGCTTGATCGATTTGCCGATCACGTGCTCGACGATCTTGTAAGGTCCGGTGCCGACAGGCTTCTCGTTCATGCCCTTGGGGCCGACCTTCGCATAATACTCGTTCGGGTGGATGATCACCGGCCCGGCGAGGTATTCGATCGCGGCGGGGAACGGGCGCTTGAGCTTTACACGGACCTGGAACTTGCCGAGCTTCTCGGCGCTCTCGATCCAGTTGACGTTCGTCTGCGTGACGACCTTGTTCTCGGGCTTGCCAACGAAATTGAAAGTGTAGACGACGTCATCGGCGTCGAATTCCTCACCATTGTGGAATTTGATACCTTCACGCAGGTCGAAATCGAGGGTCTTGTCGTCAACCCACTTCCAGCTCTTCGCAAGCTGCCCGCGGTATTCATTCGTCACGGGGTCGCGATGGATCAGCGTATCCCAGCCGAGCTGGCCCATGATGACGCCGATACGGACGTTGTTGAAATAGGGATCGACGCTTTCCGGCACCTGCTCATAAGCAAAGCGGATCGTGTCATCCTTCTTGCCGGCGAAAGCGGCACTCCCCAGCACCAACGTCGCGGCACCCGCCGCAAGGCACGCCTTCATCAAACGCTGTGTCGTGATCGGCATTGTCATCTCCCGGTTCGAACCAATTGATCTGCTCAGAGTCTTGTCGCTCACTGTGCGCCAGACTGCACTGCCCCTTGCTGCCTCACAATAAGAATGTTTAGAAGAAGGCGTTGCCATAAAGGCAATGCTAATTCAAAAGGCATGGTGCAAAAGCAATGGATAGCACGGCCCTTCGCTATTTCTCCACCGTTGCCCGCCTCGGCTCGCTACAGGCCGCCGGAGCCGCCCTGAATGTCGCGGGATCGGCGATTTCCCGGCAGATCGCCGGGTTGGAAGCAAGCCTTGGCGTAACACTGTTCGAGCGGCATGCGCGCGGCATGCGGCTCACGGATGCCGGAAGTATTCTCGCCAGCCATGCGCGTCGTCAGGAACTCGAGACGGAGCGCGTCTCGGCGGACCTTCGCCGCCTGACCGGGCTTGAGAGCGCCATCCTGCGCGTCGATACGGTCGAGGGCATGGCGCAATACGTCATGCCGGAGACGATTGCGCGTCTTTACAGCCGGCGCCCCGGCGTCCAGGTCCAGATGAGTATTCCCGGCACCGGCAATGTGCCGCCGCGCGTCCGTTCAGGTGAAGCCGACATTGGTATCACCTTCGCTCTCGCGCCGGAGCCCGAGATCCGGGTGGTTCGTCGCCTTGATGGCGCCATCATGGCTTTCGCTGCGGCAAGACATCCGCTGGCCACGCGCGGCTCGCTTGCCCTGAAGGAGCTTGCAGGGGTGCCGATGTTCCTGATGGGGCAGGACACAACCGTGCGGCGGCTGTTCGATATGGCCTGCGCACAGGAAGATGTGGCGATCACACCGGTTGTCGTCGCCAATTCTTCCTCCACGATCCACCGGCTGGTGCTGACGGGTGCCGGCCTCTCGGTTTCCAGCTATCTCAGCATGGCCGAACACGTGCGGAACGGCAGCGTGGTAGCACTTCCGCTTCTGCATCCGATCCTCCAGCAACGATCCATTCAGGTGCAGGTGCTGGCCGGGCGCCGTCTGCCGGTGATGGTGGAAGCATTCCTCGACTGTCTCGACGAGGTGATTGCAGAATTGGCGCCGTTCTCTACCAGTCTTGCCCCGACCAGCCTTGCTGCCCCCTCTCCTGCTGACCGGAACCACGCCCGATGAAACCCTCCCGCGATCTTGCCGATCTCATCGCCATCATGGCCGCGCTGCGACACCCCGAAACCGGCTGTCCGTGGGACATCGAGCAGGATTTCTCGACCATTGCGCCCTATACGATCGAGGAGGCACACGAGGTCGCCGATGCGATCGCGCGCGGCGATATGGTCGATCTGTGCGATGAACTCGGCGATCTCCTGCTTCAGGTCGCCTTCCACGCCCGCATGGCGGAAGAGGCCGGGCATTTCGCCTTTCCGGATGTGATCGAGGCAATCACCACCAAGCTGATCCGCCGGCACCCGCATGTGTTCGGGGAGAGATCTGCCGGCAATCCCGGTGCAGTCAAGGCGCTCTGGGAGGCCATCAAGGCCGAGGAGCGGGCGGAAAAGGCCGCGCGCAAGGCCGAGGCGGGCATCCCCGCGCCGGTGCGGAGCCTGCTGGATGGCGTGCCGCCCACCCTGCCCGCGCTGACCCGCGCGGTGAAACTGCAAAAAAAGGCCAGC
The DNA here is from genome assembly GCA_009773635.1 of Beijerinckiaceae bacterium. Classification (GTDB taxonomy): domain Bacteria; phylum Pseudomonadota; class Alphaproteobacteria; order Rhizobiales; family Beijerinckiaceae; genus Rhabdaerophilum. The sequence continues at coordinate 259,317 of WSYC01000006.1, forward strand.
ACCGTTGGCTTCGACTGGAACGATCCGAAGGCTGTCCTCGCCAAACTTCACGAGGAAATTCAGGAGGTTGAGGAGGCGTTCGGCAAAAAGGACGTATCCGACATAAAGGATGAGATCGGCGACATGCTGTTCGTGATCGCCAACCTCGCCCGCCACGCCGATATCGAGCCGGAAGCCGCACTCGAAGGCACCAACCGCAAATTCATGCGCCGCTTCGCGCACATCGAGGCGCGGCTGGCAGCGATGGGGCGCAGCTTTGACGGCGCAACGCTCGATGAGATGGACGCGCTCTGGGATGAGGCCAAGGGGCTGGAGAAAATTCCTCGCACCTAAACTGTTAAGAAGCGCAACCATGCCTTGCCGCACGGCGATTGTTCGTGCAATTTCGCCCTGCTTTTTCATTTCGGAGATCATTATGCGTGTTCTTTTGACGATTGCCGGGCTGGCTCTCGTGCTCGCTGGCTGCCAGACAACCGGAGGTAATTCCTCCAGGCGTGTGGCTATCGCTGGCAAGCCGCTGAAGCTTGGCCATTATATGTCGGTGAACCCGGACTGCACGCCGGCCGGCTCAGCAACAATTCGGGTGCTGTCCTCTCCCCAGAACGGCAGTGTTGCGGTGCGTGCCGGTAGCGATTTCCCATACTTTTTCCGCAACAACATCCGCAGCAACTGTAACGGTCGCCGGGTTGCATCGCAGCAGCTTTGGTATACGGCCCGGACGAGTGGCGTTACCGATCACGTGACGGCGGAAGTCATCTATTCAAACGGCATTGCGCGGACCACGACTTATCTGATCGAGACCCGCTGAACGCCCGAGGGAGAGTGATCGATTGCGCAAAACCTAGTCTTGCGCACCCTTCACGCCCGGAAATCTCCGTGTAATCCGGCCCATTTCCGTCTTGCCGGCCCGAATTTTAAGCGTGACCTTGCCCGTCCGGCCGTTGCGGCGCGCGAGGACTTCGGCGTTCTCGTAGAGCCAGGCAAGGCCCGCGCCATCGCCGGCATCCAGCGTGATATCCAGCGTTTCGCGCCCTTCCGCGAGGCGGCGCTCGATTTCCGCCAGCAAGTCCCCGACGCCTTTGCCGGTGAGTGCGGAGACGAGGACCGGCGCGCCCTCCCCCCGTCGCGCCGCGACTTCCTTGAGGCGTTTGGCCTCGGCAGCGGTGAGCAGGTCCGCCTTGTTCCAGACCTCGACAATGCGCTTTTCCGCGGCCCCGGAAATCCCGAGATCGGCGAGCACGGACTTGACGTCCAGCTCCTGTGCCTCGGTATCGGCATTGGCGATATCGCGGACATGGAGGATGATTTCGGCGGAGATCACGTCTTCCAGCGTCGCGCGGAAGGCCGCGACAAGCTGCGTCGGCAGATCGGAGATGAAGCCGACGGTATCGGAGAGCACGACCTTCAGCCCGTGCGGGAGTGAAACCGCGCGCGTCGTGGGATCGAGGGTGGCGAACAGCATGTCCTTTGCCAGCACTTCGGCCTCGGTCATGCGGTTGAAAAGGCTCGATTTCCCGGCGTTGGTGTAGCCGACGAGCGCAACGGTCGGGTATGGCACCTTGTCGCGGCTGGCGCGATGGAGCCCGCGCGTGCGTTTGACATCCTCGAGATCGTTTTCGATGCGCGTCATCCGCTCCTGAATGAGGCGGCGGTCGGTTTCGATCTGGGTTTCGCCGGGGCCGCCGAGGAAGCCGAAGCCGCCGCGCTGGCGCTCCAGATGGGTCCACGAGCGCACGAGCCGCGATTTCTGGTAGGCGAGATGCGCCAGCTCCACCTGAAGCCGCCCTTCGCGTGTCGAGGCTCTGCGGCCGAAAATCTCGAGGATTAGCCCGGTTCGATCGATGACCTTGGCCTTGAATGCCTGTTCGAGGTTGCGCTGCTGCACCGGCGAGAGCGCGCAATCCATCATCACCAGTGCGATCTCTTCCGCCTCGACGAGCGCTGCGATTTCCTCGACCTTGCCGGCCCCCAGGAAGGTCGCCGGGCGCGGCTGGCGGATCGGAACGATTTGACTGGCAATGATCGCAAGATCGATCGCCATCGTCAGACCGATGGCCTCCTCCAGCCGGGCTTCCTGCGTGCGCAGCGTGAGCGTGCCCGCAGCGGCGGCGCCGCGTTCGGAGAGATAGGGTCCGACAACCAGCGTCCGCGTTTCGAGCGCGATCGTCTTCTCCGGCTCGAAAACGGGCTTCTGGGCAGCCTTCAGGCCATCCCGCGTCTTCGCGCCGCTTTTGGCGCCGCGTTTCGCCGGGGTTATTTCAGGGTGATCGGTCGTGGCAATATTCCGTTCTGATGAGAGAGGATGCGCGGGCAGCGATCACTCCTCGTCATTCGGTCCGGGCAGGTGGATCGGCGAGGCTGGCATGATCGTCGAGATCGCGTGCTTGTAGACGAGCTGCGACACGCCGTCACGCTTGAGCAGCACGCAAAAATTGTCGAACCAGGTCACCGCGCCCTGTAATTTCACGCCGTTGACAAGGAAAATTGTCACTGAAATCTTGTTCTTGCGGACGTGATTGAGAAAATTGTCCTGCAAACTCAGTGCGCGTTCAGTCGCCATTCTTTTTCACCCGTCTTCTTGTTCGCCAATGTTATGGCGTGGTGTCCTGCCGTTCGCAGCCCGATTCCGATCCGGAAATCAGGGTTGTAATTTGAAGCGGAATTCCACCGGTGTCCAATGGGGATTTCGCCCCGATTCACAAAATGTTGCACTGCAACCAGTTGGCCCTATCCTGCATGAATTGCGAGTGTTGCCAAGCCTTCTTGATTACCAATGTCGTCTTGATGCCCGATGTGCTTGGAAGCACATCATCTCGCCTCAAATTCCCAGCGATTTCAACTTGCGGTGAAGAGCCGAGCGTTCCATGCCGACGAATTCGGCTGTGCGCGAGATATTTCCGCCAAACCGGTTGATCTGGGCGATGAGATATTCGCGCTCGAACACCTCGCGCGCCTCGCGCAGCGCCATTGACAGCAAACGCTCGCCGCCAGCCCCGCTGGGCGTCGCCGGGGCGGAGGAGCCGACATCCTGCGGCAGCATTTCGGCGGTCACCTCCTGGCTGGCGTCACCGCCGGCAAGGATCATCAGCCGTTCGACGTTGTTTCTGAGCTGGCGCACGTTGCCGGGCCAATCATGCGTTTGCAGGATCGCCATCGCATCGGCCGCGATCCGCCGTTTCGGCAGGCCGGACGCCACCGCGATCTGCTGCATGAAATGCTCAATCAGGGATGGGATGTCCTCCCGCCGTTCGGCCAGCGCCGGTACGCGGATCGGCACCACGCCGAGGCGGTGATAGAGGTCCTCGCGGAAGCGCCCGGCGGCGATTTCCTCGCCAAGATCGCGGCTGGTTGACGAAATAATGCGAACATCGACATGCACCCGCGCGCTGCCGTCAACGCGCTGGAAATTCTGGTCAACGAGCACGCGCAGGATTTTGCTCTGGGTTTCCTTTGGCATGTCGGCGATTTCATCGATGAAGAGCGAGCCACCATGCGCCTCCTCCAGCGCGCCGACGCGCCGCGCACGGCCCTTGGTCGCTTCGACGCCGAACAGCGCCTCCTCCATCCGCTCGGGCGTGATCGCCGCGGCGTTGATGACCACGAACGGCCCCCCTGCCCGCGACGACGCCTGATGCAGCGAGCGCGCGGCCAGCTCCTTGCCGGAGCCCGGCGGGCCGGACACCATCACGCGCGCATTGGTCGGCGCGACGCGCTCGATCTGCTGGCGCAGCTGCGACATCACGGTCGAATGGCCGATGATGCCATCGGGCTCGCCGGAGCGGGTCTTGAGGTCGCGGATCTCGCGTTTGAGCGCCATCTGTTCGAGCGCACGTTGGGCGACGAGCACCAGCCGATCGGCCTTGAACGGCTTCTCGATGAAATCGTAGGCGCCTTGCTTGATCGCGGCGACGGCGGTCTCGATGTTGCCATGGCCGGAGATCATCACCACCGGGATTTCCGGGTGCAACTCGCGGATGACATCGAGCAGCTGCAGCCCGTCGAGGCGGCTGCCCTGAATCCAGATATCGAGGAAAATCAGGTTCGGGCGGCGCGCCTCGATCGCAGCCAGCGCCTCGTCCGAATGCCGCGCCGTGCGGGTGGCATAGCCTTCATCGTCCAGAATGCCGGCGACGAGATCACGGATATCGGCCTCGTCATCCACAATGAGAATGTCGCTTGCCATTATCGGTCACCTTCATTGGGTCGGGTATCGGATGGGGTTAGGGTCTGCGGTGTCGCCGTTGCGCCGGGCTGTGCGCTGGCGCACGGCAGATGCACGCGCACAAGGGCGCCGGGCGTCGGAGTCCCGTTCTTGGCGGGAGGATCAAGCAGCTCGATCCGCCCACCGTGGTCTTCAAAAATCTTCGCGACGATCGGCAGGCCCAGCCCGGTGCCGCCTTCGCGGGTCGTCATATAGGGTTCGAGCAGGCGCTGGCGGCCTTCTTTCGGGAATCCCTTGCCGTTATCGAGAATATCGACCAGCACCTCGCTGCCCGCCTGCGTTGGCAGGCTGATCTCGATCCGCCCGGTTCCCGCCGCGCCGGAAGGCGATTCCGCGATGGCCTCGCAGGCGTTCTTGATCAGGTTCTGCACCGCCTGGCTGACCAGACGCCGGTCGAACCGCGCGAGAACCGGGGTTTCCGGCAGGGTCTCGACGATCTCGACGCCCGGATTGCCGACGCGCATCATGAAGGCGACCTCACGCAGCGTCGTGACGATATCCTCATCCGCCGGCTGCGGCTTCGGCATCCGCGCGAACGACGAGAACTCGTCCACCATGCGCTTGATGTCCTCGACCTGCCGGATGATCGTATCCGTGCATTGGTCGAATACCGGGCGATCCTCGACGATCACCTTGCCGAATTTGCGGCGGATGCGCTCGGCGGAAAGCTGGATCGGCGTCAGCGGGTTCTTGATCTCATGCGCGATGCGGCGCGCGACGTCGGCCCATGCCGAGGTGCGCTGCGCGGTCACGAGATCGGTGATGTCATCGAGCGTCACGACATGGCCGCCGGCGGAATCGCCGGTGACACGCACGGAGAGGATGCGTTCAACCCCGCGCCGCCGAACGATGATTTCGTGCTGCGAAAGCCGTTGCGAGCCGCCGCGCGCTTCCTCGATCGCATCCGCGATCTCCGGGAAGAGTTCGGCATAGGGCCGATCATGGACGTCCTGCTCGCCGAGCGCGAGGATCAGCCGCGCCATCGGGTTCACAAGGCTGACGTGCCCCTCGGCATCAAGCCCGATCACCCCTGCCGGCACGCCGGAGAGCACGGCCTCCATGAAGCGGCGGCGCTGGTCGATCAGCGCATTGGCCTCGGAGAGCGAGTTATGCTGCTCGCGCAGCACCGTCGTCATGTTGTTGAAGGTTGCGCCAAGCTGGCTGAGATCGCTGCCGATTTTCGCCAGCGGCACCTGCACGTAGAGGTTGCCGGCGGAAACCTGGTCTGTCGCCTGCATCAGCCGACGGATCGGGTCGACAAGGCGGTCGGCAAAGCCGAGCCCCAGCAGCACCGAGGCCAGGAGGCCGATCAGCGTCAGCAGCGCGAACACCAGCGCGATGCCGAACTGCGTCGCTTGCCGGCGTGCCTCAAGCACCTGATATTGCACCACGCCCGAGCGCGCGATCACCGGAAATTCGAGCATGCGCGGATCAATGCCGCGCGCCACCATCAGAAAGCTGTCCGTGCCGAAATTCTTCAGCTGGATCAGCCCGCCGATCGATTCCCGGCTGAAGAGACACGGCGGCTCCTCCGTCGCGGCGTAGCGGAAATCCTCCGGCGAGACGGTCGGCGGCTGGACCTGCCGGCCCTCCACCTGCGCCTTTTCAACGAGGCTGCCATCTTCCTTGAAGATCACGGCATGCGGAAACCCGAGCGCAGCCGCGCGGCCATTGAGAAAGGTCTGGAACCCCGCCGTATTGCCGAGAAAGAAGCCGGAGGCATTCGCCCGATCAAGATCGTTGGCCATCAGCCGCATCTCGCGGCCGAGATTCTGGCAGATCTGCTGCTGGAAATTCTGGCTGATGACATCCGCGTTCTGCACCAGCGCGCGCAAATCGCCGGAGAACCACGGCGTCAACCCGCGTTCGAGCGCCAGCAGCCCGGCCCCGGCGACCAGCGTTGTCGGCACCGCCGCGACGAGGCTGAACAGTCCGACGATCCGCCGGTGCAGCCGCGCCCCCGCGAGCCCGGCGAGATTGGCCCGCCGCAGCCGGATCAACTGCCGGATGACGATGACGAGCAGCGCCAGAATGAGGACGACATCGACCCCGAGGAACACCAGCACCGCGTTCTGCGCCGGCTCGATGCCGAACGTGCCCATCAGGAACAGGAAGGTGCCGATCGCAGCGATCAGCGCGATGCCGACGATCGAGGGTGCCCAGAGCGAATTGATGGGTTCATCGAGCGGTGCTGCGATCGCGGCCGGGGCTGGTTCAGGGCTCCCCGCCGCCTGGACAGAGCGCGCGTCGGAAGCCGGCTCCCCCGCTGCGGATGCCATGCGGTCGGTCATCGGGGCAAACCTGTCGACAGCGAGAAAATGACGGCGCTCCATGCGGGGCAAATGCGGGGAAACAAGACCACGCAACCGATGCCGCGCGGCGACAACTCACCGCGACAGGAATACGCGCGAATGACTCATCTGCGCAACACTGTTGTTGGATTGTGACAATTCTGCGGCAGGCGAATGCACCGGTAGCTGGTGATTTATCCCACCGCGCTGGTCATGCGGATGCCGAGTTCGCGGATCTTCTTGCGCAAGGTGTTGCGATTGAGACCCAGCAAATCCGCTGCCCGCACCTGATTGCCATTGGTGGCCGCGAGCGCAGCCGCGACCAGCGGCCGCTCGAATTCGACCAAAAGCCGGTCGTACAGCCCCGCGGGGGGCAATTCGTCGCCAAAACGGCCGAAATAGGTCTTGAGATAACCCCGGAAAAAGCCTTCGAGCGTCTCGCTCGAGGGGACGGCTTCGACGATCCGCGGCTCGGCCTCGCGCGGCGCGGCGCGGCGCACGACCGTCAATTCGTTCTCGATCGCGCCGACGCCGATCACGTCATCGGGGTGCAGCGCGGCGAGGCGCCGGACCATGTTCTCGAGTTCACGGATGTTGCCGGGCCAATCGTGACGCTTCATGCGCTCGAGCCCCGCCTGATCGATCACCTTCTTCGGCAGGCCTTCCTTTTCGGCCTGCGTGAGAAAATGCCGGACGAGATCGGGCACGTCGCCGAGGCGTTCGCGCAAGGGCGGCAGGCGGATCGGCACCACCGAGAGCCGGTAATAGAGATCCTCGCGGAACAGCCCCTTCTCGATCAGGGTCACGAGATCCTTGTTGGTGGCGGCGACGATGCGCACATCGGTCTTGATCGGCGTCCGGCCGCCCACCGTCATGTATTCGCCCTGCTGGAGCACGCGCAGCAGCCGCGTCTGCGCTTCCATCGGCATATCGCCGATCTCGTCGAGGAAAAGCGTGCCGCTTTCGGCCTGCTCGAAGCGGCCCTGGCTGCGGTTCTGCGCGCCGGTGAACGCGCCCTTTTCATGCCCGAACAGCTCGCTTTCGATGAGATCGCGCGGAATGGCGGCCATGTTGATGGCGACAAACGGGCCTTTGCGGCGGCGGCCGAAATCATGCAGCGCGCGGGCGACCAGCTCCTTGCCGGTGCCGCTTTCGCCGGTGATCATCACGGTCAGATCGGTGTTCATCAGCCGCGCGAGCACGCGGTAGACGTCCTGCATCGCGGCGGAACGGCCAACGAGCGGGATTTCCTCCGCCGGCTTGGGCGACGGCGTGCCGTCTGCCTTGGTTTCGGGGGCTTCGGGTGCTTTTCGCGCATCGCTGCCGGCGAGCGCCTGCCCGACGATCCGCACGAGCTGATCGAGATCGAAGGGTTTGGGGAGATATTCGTAGGCACCGCGTTCCGAGGCGCGGATCGCGGTCATGAAGGTATTCTGCGCGCTCATCACCACGATGGGGAGCTGTGGCCGCGCCTTCTTCATGCGCGGCAGGAGCTCGAAGATATTCTCGTCGGGCATGACGACATCGGTCACGACGAGATCGCCATCCCCGGCCTCGACCCAGCGCGAGAGGATATTCGCGCTGCCGGTCGCCCGCACGTCATAGCCGGCGCGGATCAGCGCCTGTGATACAACCGTCCGGATTGCCAGATCGTCATCCGCTACAAGAATCATGTGCGCCATGCCGTGTCGGCCCTCGTCTTCTCATGCTGTCCGGCGTGCAGGGCACCCGCCATTGGGAGCCCTTTCTGCCGGGTCTATGGTGTTACCGTCTGCCGACCATGGTGCATGGGCAACAGGATGCGGAACTGCGTCAGGCCCTTCAGCCGTTCGCATTCGATAACCCCGCCGTGATCGCTCACGACTTTCGCTACCATAGCAAGACCGAGGCCAGTTCCGCTGGCCTTGCTGGTCACGAAGGGTTCGAAGAGATGCGGCAGCAGGTGATCCGGGATGCCCGGCCCGTTGTCGAGAATACCGATTTCGAATGGCAGCGCCACGCGCTGTGCGCTCGTCGGCACCACCACGGAAACGCCGGGTCGGAACGCGGTCGTCAGGATGATCCGCCCGCCGATCGTCTCTGAGCCGATCGCTTCGGCGGCGTTTTTGACAAGGTTCAGAATGGCTTGCACCAACCGGTCGCGGTTGGCCATGATGGGGGGCAACGAAGGATCGAACCGATGCTCGAACGCGATGTGCTCGGCAAAGCCGCTGGTCGCCAGCCGGCTGATATGATCGAGCACCTCGTGGATGTTCACCGGCGACATCGGCATCGGCCGCCCGTCCGAGAACACCTCGAACCGCTCGACGAGCCGGACAATGCGGTCCACTTCCGAGCGGATGAGCGCAGACAGCGGCTTTTCATCCGCCGGCAGCGAGTGCTCGATCAGCTGCGCTGCACCGCGGATGCCTGAAAGCGGGTTCTTGATCTCATGCGCCAGCATCGAGGCCATGGCGCTGACCGAGCGCACGGCGTCGCGATGCGTGAGCTGCCGGTTCATCTTGTCCATCATCGCGCGCGGCTGGATGACGAGCAGGATGTGATTGACCGGATCGAGCAGCGGCGTTGCGTAGATATCGGCGATCTGGTCGCCCTTCGCCGCCTTGCTGGCGGAGAGGTCGATGCCATATTCGGTGATGCTGCCGCCCTTGGCGCGCACATGCTCGATCAGCTGGATGAGCGGCGAGCCGACGGCCAGAACCTCGCCCAGCGCTTTCTCGCGCAGGCGCTCACGGCCTGCGCCGAACAATTGTTCCGCCGCTGAATTCGCAAAGGAAATCCGGTTCGCGCGGTCGAGTTCTACCACGGGCATCGGCATGGCATCGATCAGGCTGCGGGCGTCCCGGTTCTTGTGAATGGAGAATTCCCCTTCGGCGATTGCGACCCTGTTCATGCTGCCACCCCCCTGCTCCCGGGCGTCGTGAGGCTTGAAAACAGGCTCTCGAGGAAACGGCAGACCGTCTCCGGCTGGTCTGATTGCAAGATTGCCGCCATTTCGGCCTTTTCCAGCGGCGAACCGAGGCGGATCGCCTCCTCCGCATAGGCGGCAACGTGCTTGCGGGCGTGGCGCACGCCCTGCCGTGCCCCCATGGCTTCGATCAGGCTCATATAGTGTTGCATGATGCTATCCGCCATCGCGGAGGCGGAGGGCGGCGCCCAGCTTTTGCCGGCAAGGCCATGCGCGATCTCGCCGATCAGCCAGGGACGCCCCAGTGCCGCGCGCCCGATCATCACGCCATCAGCGCCTGATTGCTCGAGTGCCGCCTGCGCATCCGCGAGGCTGGAAATATCGCCGTTGACGATCACCGGCAGCCGCGTCGCGGCCTTTACGGGTTGAACTGCACGCCAGTCTGCCTGCCCCGTGTAGAATTGCTGCCGCGTCCGCCCGTGCACCGTCACCAGCGAAAGGCCGCAATCTTCAGCCCGGCGCGCGAGTTCGGCGGCATTCCGGCTCGCATCATCCCAACCGAGCCGCATTTTCAGTGTTACCGGGACCGAAACTGCGCCGCGCACCGCATCAATCAGGCTCTGCGCATGATCGAGATCGCGCATCAGCGCGGAGCCCGCCAGCCCGCCCGTGACCTTTTTCGCCGGGCAGCCCATGTTGATGTCAATGATATCGGCGCCCGAAGCCTCGGCGACACGCGCGCCCTCCGCCATTGCCGAGGCCTTGCAGCCGGCGAGCTGGACAACATGCAGCAACAGCCCCTCGCCTTCCGCCCGAAGCCGCGATTCCTCGTCACCAGCTGCCAGTTGGTCGGCCGCGACCATCTCGCTGACCACCATGCCGGCGCCGAACCCGGCCGCGACCATGCGGAAACCATGATCGGTGACACCGGACATCGGCGCCAGCACGGCCGGGCCGGTGAGCGTATGACCTGCGACGATCAAAGGTGTGCCATTCATGAGCGGAATGCCTAATTTTTATGCACTATGCCTGACATCATGCAGAAGCGCGAATTTCGCGACAGCGGAGCGCTGAAAACCATGTCCCAGGGTTTCGATCTGCCGCGCCGCATGCGTGCCCGGTTACGGCAACGGCACGGGCAGCACAAGCCTCGCAACGCCGACCCGGTCGTCCTCTCCTGCGATCCTGCCCGAGTTGACGTTGACGCAGCCGGAAAATTTCTCGATTGATCCCCCACAGTGATCCCGCCGCGCTTGCGGCGCTTGCCCGTGGAAATGCCATGTCATCGCTCCCGCCCGTTGCTGCCCTGATTGTTGCCGCCGGTCGCGGCACGCGCGTGGGCGGTGCTGTCGCCAAGCAATACCGCAGGATCGGTGGGCGGCCCGTGCTCGCGCATGCGATCGCACATCTGGGGGCTGTCGACCTCATCGAAACGATCGGCACCGTGATCCATGCCGAGGATGGAGAAGCTTTCTCCGCCTCCGCGCTGGCGAGCGGGGTTGCTGCGGCGCGGCTGTTCAGCACATCCGGCGGCGGCTCTCGTCAGGATTCGGTGCGGCTGGGCCTTGAAGCGCTCGCAGCGCGCGGCTTTGCGCGCGACGGGCTCGTGCTGATCCACGATGCCGCCCGCCCCTTCGCCAGCGAGGTTGTGCTGTTGCGGGCGATCACGGCCGGCGCGCGCTTTGGCGCGGCGATCCCGGTGCTGCCCGTGCCCGATACGCTTGGCGTCGTCGATGCGGAGGGCATCCTGCGCGGCAACCATGCGCGCGCCGAAGCCCGGATGGTGCAGACGCCGCAGGTTTTCCGCTTCGGGGTGATCCTCGATGCCCATCGCCGGGCGCTGGCGGACGGGCGCGCGGATTTCACCGATGATGCCGGCCTCGCAGCGGCCTGTGGGCAGGAAGTCCATACCTTCATGGGCGATGCCGATCTCTTCAAGATCACCGAAGAAACCGATTTTGCGCGCGCGGAGCGCCATCTGGCCAATGCGCGGGGCGAGAGCCGTTCCGGCATCGGCTATGATGTGCATGCCTTCACGGCGGGCGATCACGTCGTGCTGGGTGGTGTTTCAATCCCGCATAGCCACGCGCTGCTTGGGCATTCGGATGCCGATCCGGTGCTCCATGCGCTGACGGATGCGCTGCTCGGCACTATCGGCGACGGCGATATCGGCATGCACTTCCCGCCTTCCGATGAAAAATGGCGCGGCGCGGCCTCGCATCTCTTCCTCGCAGATGCGCTGCGCCGCGTTATCGAGCGCGGCGGCACGCTGGTGTCGGTTGATTGCACCATCGTCTGTGAAGCGCCGAAGATCGGCCCGCACCGCGCCGCCATGCAGGCGGCCATCGGCGGCGTGCTCGGCCTTGCGGCGGATCGTGTCGGCGTGAAAGCCACGACCTCGGAAAAGCTGGGGTTTACCGGGCGGCGCGAGGGCATCGCCGCGATCGCGATTGCCAATGTCGCCTTCTGAGCGGACATTGGCTGCCTGACCGGAGGTTGATCCCATGCCCGCATCCCGTTCCATCCCCGCGCTGGCGCGCACGGTGCTGGCTGAAGCCCGCCGGAACGGGTTGACGATTGCCACCGCCGAATCCTGCACCGGCGGCATGGTCGCGGCAGCGCTGACCGATATCGCGGGCTCATCCGATGTCTTCGACCGCGGTTTCGTGACCTATTCGAACGCAGCGAAAGAGGCGATGCTGGGCGTTCACCCCGATATTATTGACGAGGTTGGCGCGGTTTCGGCCGAAGTTGCATCAGCGATGGCGGTGGGCGTTCTCAGAGTCTCGCTGGCAGACATTTCGGTCGCCATCACCGGGGTGGCCGGCCCCGGCGGCGGCAGCGCAGCCAAGCCGGTCGGCCTCGTGCATTTTGCCGCTGCGGCACGCGATGGCCGGGTCAACCGCGTCGAGCGACGCTATGATCCTGCACTTGGTCGCAAGGGCATCCGCCGCGCCGCGACGATCGAGGCGCTAGGGCTTCTTCTCGCCCTCGCCGCACCCGGCGTTCAGTTCGCGTAGCGCCGCCAGAGCGCGCCGACGATATTCGAGAAATCGTCGGTCCAGGGCTGGATGCCGATATCGCGCACCGGCTGCCAGCCGGGCATGGCTTCAAGCGGCTTGAGCGCCTCCGGCTTCCTCGCGATCGCCACGGCGATCGAGGCGACGCGCGCATCAAGCGTGGCCTGCCCTTCGCCCGGATCGGCCTTGATCATGGCACTCGCCCCGGCATCGCGTGCCAGCGCGGCGACAACGCTCTGCAGCTCGAGATGCCGGTTCGAGATGTGGATCGTCAGGATGCCGTTCTCGGTGAGCTTGGCGAGGTAGAGTGCGATTGCCTCCCGCGTCAGCAGATGCATCGGGATGGCGTCGGACGAGAAAGCATCGACAAGGAGATTGTCGAAACTTCCCGGCTTTTCACTTGCGAGCGTCAGGCGCGCATCGCCCAGAACGATCCTCCCGTCGGGTGCGCATTCCGAGAGGAAGCGGAAGAGCTTCGGGTCACGCGCGATCTTCACCACGGTGGCGTCGATCTCGAAATAGGTCCAGCGATCCTTGCCCGTGCCGTTGCAGGCATGCGCGCCGGCACCAAGGCCGATGACACCGAGCGCGCGCCCTTCGGCACGCTCCGGCACCGCGCGCAGCGTATCCGCGATCGGCGCATCCGGGTGATAATAGGTCAGGGGCCGCGGCCGCCCGGTGGTCGGCGAGCCATCGGCATTCATGATCCGCATCGCGCCATGCACGGTTGTGCCGTGGGAGAGGATGCGGAACTGGCCTTCGCTGCGCATTTCGAGCTTGTGGACCCCGAAGAACGAGCGCTCGTGCGTGCGGCTGTTTTCCAGTGTCTGCAGGGAATCGAGCGCGATGAACAGCACCGGCAGCATCGCGGCCACAACCAGTGGCTTGCGGTAGAGCAGCATCGCCAGCCCGGCAGCGCCGAGGAAAATGTAATAGACCATCGGCCCGGGATGCCCGCCCTTGCCGAAGCGGATGTAATACAGCAGCGCAATATAGGTCGCGCCGATTGCGAAGATCGGCACCACCACGCGGATGATGTCCTTGCGCGAGGCCTTGCCAACCGCCGGGATTGCCAGCATCGCGGCGATCACCAGCAGCGGATATTCCGCGACGCGATCGAAAATCACCGGCGCGATCAGCCCGCTGAACAGCCCGCCCAGCACACCGCCGAAACTCATCCAGAGATAGAAACTCGTCAGATGCTCCGCACCCGGGCGTGCGGCGTAGAGACGGTTGTGACACACCAGCGTCGCGCAGAAGAAGAAGCCGATATGCACCGCGAGCACGACGACAAACATATGCGCGCCGAAATACGAAAACAGCACGAGAGCGCCGGCAAGAATCGGCAGGATGCGCTCGACCGCCACCATCGGTACCAGCGGCGTATCGCGGAAGATCAGCACAAACGTCAGCAGGAACAGCGCCAGCGGAATGACCCAGAGGAAGGGTGCAGCGGCAACATCTGTCGAGATATGCGCGGTCACCGCGACCAGCAGGCCCGAGGGGATGAACGAGAGTACAATCCACGTGAGGACGGCGCGCGGCTTCGGCCTGTCGAGATCAGCGGTCGCGACCGGGGCCGCGCGCGAGGCGCTGGCGTGGCGGATCGTCAGCACGGCGAGCCCGATCAGGATGATCAGCGTCACGAACCCGAGCCCCCAGCTGATCGACTGCGCCTTCACCGGCAGCAGTGGTTCGATGGCAACCGGATAGAGCAGCAGTGCCGCAAACGAGCCGAGATTGGAGGCGCCGTAAAGGAAATACGGATCGCGCGCATGGACATGGCCGGAGCGGGCAAACCAGGCCTGCAACAACGGCCCATTGCCGGAAACGGCAAAAAACGGCAGCCCGACCGAGACCAGAAACACCCCGATCAGCCAGAGCGCCTGTCCTTCGGAGGGCGGTGCGCCAAAATGGCCGGAGACCGCGATCGGCAGTGTCAACGCCGTCAGGGCGAGGATCGCAAGATGCAGCAGCGCCGCGGCGCGGGTCGTCAGGTATTTGGTCGACAGATGCGCATAGAGATAGCCCGCCAGCAGCAGCGCCTGGAAGAACACCATCGCGATCGACCAGACCGCAGGCGAGCCGCCGAGTTGCGGCAGCACCATTTTCGTGAACATCGGCTGCACGGCGAACAGCAGGAAGGCGGAGGTGAAAATCGCCAGCGTGAAGGCGGTCAACATCAGCCCGTCGCGGCCCTTGGCCACCGGTAGCGCACGATTGGTCATCCAGAGTCCCCGCGTCGATCCGAAATTTCGCGGAGCCTAGCGGCGAGAGAAAAAGATGCCGTTAATACCGCCGGTTGTGCTCAGGTTCTGCGTGCAAGGTCGTCGGCGCGCGCCTCGAAGGCCTCGGCCATCTTGCGGAACACTTTCTCGAATACGGCGCCCGCAAGCATCTGGAAGGTTCGGCTCCTGAACTCGTAGTCGATGAAGAATTTGACATCCGCTCCGGTGGCAGTCGGCACGAAGGTCCAGCGGTTTTCGAGGTGCTTGAACGGCCCGTCGACATAACTCACCCGGATCTGGCGGTTCGCCGCATCAAGCTCGACACGGGTAGTGAACACCTCACGGATCATTTTGTAGCCGATCGCCATATCCGCGAGCAGCGTGACAATGCCATCATTCTCATTCCGCCGCTTGATGGTGAGGCTCTCGCACATCGGCACGAATTGAGGATAGCGCGCGATATCGGCCACGAGGTCGAACATTACCTCGGGGGAGTGCTTGACCGGGCGCGTGGTTTCGAAGCGGGGCAAGGCTCAGGTCCGCGCGGCCCGGTTGGCCTTCAGCCTGGCGAAATCCTCGCCGGCATGGTGTGACGAGCGCGTCAACGGGCTGGCGGAAACCATGGCAAAACCCTTGGTATAGGCGATGGTCTCGTAGCCCTTGAACTCGTCCGGCGGCACGAAGCGGATCACCGCATGGTGCTTCTTCGTCGGCTGGAGGTATTGCCCGATGGTGAGGAAATCAACCTCGGCCGAGCGCAAATCGTCCATCAGTTGCAGGATCTCGTTCCGCTCCTCGCCGAGGCCGACCATGATGCCGGACTTGGTGAAGATGCTCGCATCCAGCTCCTTCACCCGCTGCAGCAGCCGGATTGAGTGGAAATAGCGCGCGCCGGGGCGCACCTTCAGGTATTTCGACGGCACGGTTTCGAGGTTGTGGTTGAAGACATCCGGCTTTGCTGCAACCACAACCTCCAGCGCGCCATCCTTACGCAGGAAATCCGGCGTCAGGATTTCAATGGTCGTCTTGGGCGACGCCTTGCGGATCGCCCGGATCGTTTGCGCGAAATGCTCCGCCCCGCCGTCAGCGAGATCGTCGCGATCCACCGACGTGATGACGACGTGCTCGAGCCCGAGCTTGGCGGTTGCCATCGCCACATAATCCGGCTCGTTCGGGTCGAGCGGGCCGGGCATGCCGGTCTTCACGTTGCAGAAGGCGCAGGCCCGCGTGCAGGTATCGCCCATGATCATGAAGGTCGCGTGCTTCTTGTCCCAGCACTCGCCGAGGTTCGGGCAGCCGGCCTCCTCGCACACCGTGACGAGGCCGTTCTCCTTGACGATGCGGTGCGTTTCTTTCCAGCCCGGCGACCCCGGCGCTTTCACGCGGATCCAGTCCGGCTTCTTCTGGATCGGGTTGTCCGGCCGATGCGCCTTTTCGGGGTGACGTGCTTCCGCCGACAGCGATTTCTTGCGCGGATCATTGGTGAGGAGATCGATGGTAGCCATGGGTGCTTTCGGACGTAGGAACCTTCGGCAAAACCGGGATGCTTCTTCACCTAATCCGGTCGCATCGTCCCGGCAAGGGCGGAACCTCCATGCACGCGCGGCATAGCTCCGGTTAGCGCCTTCTCCTCAACGCTTCCGAAGGGAAATTGTGCGATGCTGGGGGCATCGGAAGTCTTGGGAATGCGCTGCATTCCCAAGTGGCGCATTCGAAGGGAGGGTCCGATGAAACGTGTGCTGATCTTCATCGCGCTGTTCATCACCGCGCTGGCGCTCTTCGCCCTGCCCGCCGCCCGCGCCGAAATCTGGAGCGAGGTGACGGGCGATGCCAAGGAGCACGTCACCTATATCTGCGCGCCGTGCTGCAAGCTCACCAACTATCACCCGACGCGCACGGTGCGCGCGCGGCTCTTTACGATGATGGACCCGCGTGTGCTGATCCTCAAGCCGCAGGACACGGAAACCTTCATGACGCCAAAGGGCTGCATGACCGCCGGCTTCGGCCTCGAGGTGATGTTCATCAACTGAAGCGGCGCTTTACCGGCTCAGGAACCGCCCGACGACGATCACCAGCACGCCGCCGAGCACGGCCGCAGCGAGTGAATTCAGGATCGGCCCGCCGAGCCTCAGACCAAGCTGCGCGAACACAAAATGCCCGACCACCGCACCGATCAGCCCGACGGTCACATTGCGGATGATGCCGCCCGAGCCGCCGACGATCAGGCTCGCGAGCCAGCCCGCGATACCGCCAAGAAGAAGCGTGACGATGATGGGAGGAATGGACATGGGGGCTCCTACTTGGTCTGTGTCGTCACGGCCGGGCTGGTCCCGGGCATGACTGTGGAGGGAAACACCCCCTCACGCATCGAACGTCTTCCAGAAATCATCAGGCACGCCCCCGTTGTCCGGGAGCGCGGGGTGCGGAAGAACCATGTGCATCTGGCGCCCTGAGGGATTGCCAGAGCTCCCGGGCCGTCAGCGTGCAGGGTCGCAATAGGTGATGCGGCAACGGCCAGAGCGCGGCGTGCGGACAGCGCATTCGTTCAGGGCCCGCCTCGTGGCTTGCGCTCGGGAAGAATAACTCCAGCTCGATCCCCTTGCGCCGGTGGTGCCGCGTGCTTCGCAGCCCCAGGCCGCAGCTTCCTGCGTTGAGGTGAGGTAGAAGGGTGCGGCAGCCAGCACGGCAGCAAGGCCAAACATCAGGCGTCTGTGTTTCATGTTTCCCCCCGGAAAAGGCGTGTTGATCACGCCGGTCAGCGTGACACAATCTTGGTGGGTGTCAATGTCACAAACCGGAGCCGGATGCTGCGCTGGCGGCCCTCCGTCCCCTCACGCATTGAGCGCTTTCCCATAGGCATCGAGCACGCTTTCCTTCATCATTTCCGAAAGCGTCGGGTGCGGGAAGATCGTGTGCATCAGGTCTTCCTCGGTCGTCTCCAGCCCCATCGCGACGACATAGCCCTGGATGAGTTCAGTGACTTCCGCGCCGACCATATGCGCGCCGAGAAGCTGGCCGGTCTTGGCGTCGAAGATCGTTTTGACAAGGCCGTTGTCCTCGCCAAGCGCGATCGCCTTGCCGTTGGCGGCAAAGGAGAAGCGGCCGACCTTGAGCGTGTAACCGGCTTCCTTGGCTTTCGCTTCCGTGAGGCCCACCGAGGCTACCTGCGGATGGCAATAGGTGCAGCCGGGGATCTTGCGCTTGTCCATCGGGTGGACGTGCAACCCCTTGATATGCTCGACGCACAGAACGCCCTCATGCTCGGCCTTGTGCGCCAGCATCGGCGGCCCTGCGACGTCGCCAATGGCGTAGATGCCCGGCACATTGGTGCGGCCGTAACCGTCGATGACGACGCAGCCGCGATCGGTCTTCACGCCGAGCGCTTCAAGCCCGAGGTTCTCGATGTTGCCGACAACGCCAACGGCGGAAATCATCCGCTCGGCGGTGATTTCCTGTTTCGCGCCCTTGTCATCCTCCACGGTGGCGGTGACGCTATTGGCACCCTTCACCACCTTGGTGACCTTGGTCGAGGTCAGGATTTTCATCCCCTGCTTCTCGAACGCCTTGCGGGCGATGGCGGAGATTTCCGCATCCTCCACCGGCATCACCTGCCCCATCACCTCGACGACCGTCACCTCCACGCCCATGGTGCGATAGAAGCTCGCGAACTCGATGCCGATCGCGCCCGACCCCATCACGATCAGGGATTTCGGCATCGCGGGCGGCACCATCGCCTCGAAATAGGTCCAGATCAGCTTGCCGTCGGGCTCGATGCCCGGCAGGCTGCGCGGGCGAGCACCGGTCGCGACGATGATGTGCTTCGCGGTGTAGGTGCCCGCCCCCTGCACGCCCTTCGGCACCGGGTTCTGCGGCAACATCGGTGCCTTCTTCGTCTCGGTGACGACGATTTCACCGGGTTTTGTGAGCTTGGCCTCGCCCCAGATCACGTCGATCTTGTTCTTTTTCATCAGGAAGCCGACGCCGCCATTGAGCCGCTGCGACACGCCGCGCGAGCGCTTGACGATCTCGCCCGTGTCCGGCGTCATCGTGCCCTCGAGTTTGAGGCCGTAGTTCTTGGCGTGCTGGGCGTAATGCAGGATTTCCGCCGAGCGCAAGAGCGCCTTCGTCGGGATACAGCCCCAGTTGAGGCAGATGCCGCCAAGGTGCTCGCGCTCGACGATGGCGACCTTGAACCCGAGCTGCGCCGCGCGGATGGCGCCGACATAGCCGCCGGGGCCGGAGCCGATGATGATGATATCGTAAGCGGACATATGCTTCCCCGTTTCTGTCAGAACTGGACGAATTGCGCACTCTTTGCGCAATCCTCGTTGAGCGTGCCGAACGCCTTGTCGGCGGCGGCGAATTTGGCTTCAAATTCAGCTGGCTTGAGGCTCGTGGCCTCGGCGGCAATCGCGTTCAGCGACCAGCTCAGCGCGGAATAGCGCTCGCGGGCGGTGGCGGGCGTGAAATTGGCGAGATAGGTGCCGAGCGCGCCAAAGCGATAGACGAGGCCCTTGAGATCGCGCCGTGTGGCCTCGGCTGTGGCGGCATCAAGCGCGCCCTGCCCCGCGCGCGCGTTCGCCTCCTCGGCCCGGAGGCGGAAGGCGAAGAACACCTCGATGATGTCGCGGCAGGTTTTCAGGTTCTCGGCGCGCAGCACGTTCTGCTGCACGCTCTCGATGTTCTTGCGGTAATTGTAGCTCTGGGAAATCGACGAGATCAGCGAAAGCGACGCAATCAGCAAGGAGAGCGTCGGCAGCGAGAGCACGGCAGGGAGAACGCGCGCGAGAGCGGTTGGGCGTCGCGCAGGGATGTCGTCCATTCTCCCTCCTTCCGGCGCCCCCTATTTCTGGAGCAGCGCGTAAAGTTCGTCCTTCAGCCTGAGCCGCTGCTTGCGCATGGTTTCCATATGCGCGTCATCGGTCGGTTCGATATTGGTCTCGGCGCGGTGGATCGCGCGGTTGACCTCGTGGTATTCCTCATAAAGCCGCGCGAAATGCGGTTCTTTCGTCTTCAGTTCCGTGATCCTGAACGCAAATTCGGGGAATTCGGCAAGCAGTTCGTGGGGGGTATGCGACATGGCCGTTTGGCTCCTTCGGGGCTGAAAACACCTGAAAACCTTAGGCTCCCTCTCTCTTCTCTCCTTGATCCCCGTCAATCATAGCCCTGTTTAAGCCAGAAGCGCCCGCACCGGCTCAACCAGCGCATGCCCGATGGCGCGGGTGCTCGCGGCATCCAGATGGATGCCGTCGATGGGTGACGCCTTCGCCACGCTACCCGCATCAAAGAAGGCGCAACCGAGCAGGGTCGCAAGCGCGGAATAATACCCCGCAAGCTTGGCGGATTGCGCAATGCCGCCCGCGAACAGCGCGCCGAAGAACGGATCCGGTGTTTCAACAAGGGGTGGCGGCGCGACGATCAGCACCTTCGGCGGCACAAAATCCGGCAGGCGCGGCGAATGCCCCCTCACGATCTCGACGCAGCGGCGCATGCCGAGCATCGCGGATTCCGCGTCCCCCGCGATCGCGGGTTTGAGATCGTTGGTGCCGAGCATCAGGATCACCACCGACACCGGGCGATGCGTGTGCAATGCCGAGGGCAGTAGCCTTGCGCCGTTGCGATCGGCATCCGCGAGGTGATCGTCGAAAGCGGTCGTGCGCCCGCCCATGCCCTCGGCGACAACCTCGACGTTTGAGCCGAGCCCTGAAGCATCGAGCCCGGCTTGCAGCACGTTCGGCCAACGATCCGCGAACGCGTGCCGCTGCCCGCCGTTGGCGGGGTTCGTGCCCCAGGTGAGGCTATCGCCGTAGCAGAGGACGGTTTTCATCGTGAATGCCCGCCTTAGACGAGCATCCCCATCGGGTTCTCGATATAGCCCCTGAACGCGGCCATCAGTTCCGCGCCGAGCGCGCCATCGACCGCGCGATGGTCAGTCGAAAGTGTCACCGACATCACGGTCGCGACCGCGAGCTGGCCGTTCTTGACCACAGCGCGCTGCTCACCCGCCCCCACCGCGAGGATGGTCGCGTGCGGCGGGTTCACGATGGCGGCGAAATCCTTGACGCCGAACATGCCGAGGTTGGAAACAGCGGTGGTGCCGCCCTGATATTCCTCGGGCTTCAGCTTGCGGGCCTTGGCGCGTGCGGCAAGGTCCTTCATCTCGTTCGAGATGGTGGAGAGCGTCTTGTGGCAGGCATCGCGGATTACCGGCGTGATCAAGCCGCCGGGGATCGACACCGCGACGCCGACATCGGCGTGCTTGTGCTTGAGCATGGCGTTGTCGGTCCAGCTTACGTTGGCCTCCGGCACCGCGCGCAGCGACATCGCGATCGCCTTGATCACCATGTCATTGACCGAAATCTTGTAGGCGGGCTTGCCGTCCTTCACCGGGGCGGATTTGTTGATCTCAGCGCGCGCGGCGAGCAGCGCATCGAGTTCGCAATCCACCGTGAGGTAGAAGTGCGGCACGGTCTGCTTCGATTCGAGCAGGCGGCGCGCGATGGTCTTGCGCATGCCGTCATGCGGCACTTCCTCGTAAGAGCCTTCCGCGAAGAGCTTCTTGATCTGCTCCGCCGAGGGGCCGGAGGGCATCGCGGCGGGCGCAGAAGCGGAGGCGCCCGGCATCGGGATGATTTTCGCGCTACCAGGCGAGCCTGCGCCGGCCTTGGCGGCCTCGACATCAGCCATCACGATACGGCCATGCGGGCCAGAACCGGCGACAGCTGCGAGATTGATGCCGGCATCCTTCGCGATGCGCTTGGCGAGCGGGGATGCAAACACGCGGGAACCTCCGGATGCGGGGGCGGTGGACGACGCAGCAGCGGGAGCGGCAGAGGCCGCGGCGGCAGGGGCAGCTGCAGGAGCTGCAACGGGGGCGGCAGCAGGTGCAGCAACAGCAGGCGCGGCTGCGGGTGCGCCGCCGCTATCCCGGCCACCGGCGGCAGCGGCCTTCACATCCTCGCCCTCGGCGGCGATGATGCCTATAGCCACGTTGACCGCGACATCCTGCGCGCCGGCGGGCACGAGGATTTTCGCGAGAATGCCTTCATCGACCGCTTCCACTTCCATGGTCGCCTTGTCGGTCTCGATCTCGGCGATGACATCGCCGGATTTGATCGTGTCGCCCTCTTTTTTCAGCCACTTGGCGAGGTTGCCCTTTTCCATCGTGGGCGACAGGGCGGGCATCAGGATGTTGATGGGCATTCGGGGCCTCAATGGCGTGGATTCAGGTTTCTTCCGGTAAGCTGCATCGTAGGATGATTTTCGAACCGGTGGCGATATCCGTCCTCAATGTGATCGAGGATCGTGCTGACGTTTTCACCCGTTTGGAGATGAAGCATATGTGCGGCTTGCGCAGCAATGTCTGCGAGCATCATCCCCCAAACGTGGTAATGCGAACCGAACAGATTGTTCAGAGTGACAAAAGAGTCACCGTCCCCAATCCAAAGACGCACAATCTCATCTGGATCTTTCGTCTTTTCGATTCCATCGGGGAGCGGAAGCTCTTTCATCCCATCACCGATACAGCACGGCTTTGGCCGCAGCCACCACATCGGCCACCGTCGGCAGCGCGAGCTTTTCGAGGTTGGCGGCGTAGGGCATCGGCACGTCCTTGCCGGTTACGCGGATCACCGGGGCATCGAGATAATCGAACGCCTCCTCCATGATCTTCATGCCGATTTCGGCGGTGACGCCCGATTGCGGCCAGCCTTCCTCGATGGCGACGCAGCGGTTGGTCTTCTGGATCGAGCGGATGACGGTCGCCATATCCATCGGGCGGATGGTGCGGAGGTCGATCACCTCGGCTTCGATCCCCTCACCTGCCAGCGCATCCGCCGCCTTCATGGCGTAGGTCATGCCGATGCCGAAGGTGACGAAGGTGACATCCTTGCCGCGCCGCGCGACGCGGGCCTTGCCGATCGGCACGGTCCAGTCATCGCCCTTGGGCACATCGAAGGATTGCCCGTAAAGGATCTCGTTTTCGAGGAAAACGATCGGGTTCGGGTTGCGGATCGCGGCTTTGAGCAGGCCCTTCGCATCCGCCGCCGACCACGGCTGGATCACCGTGAGGCCCGGCACCTGGCTGTACCACGCCGCGTAATCCTGGCTGTGCTGCGCGCCGACGCGCGCCGCCGCGCCGTTCGGGCCGCGGAACACGATCGGGCAGCCGAGCTGGCCGCCGGACATATAGAGCGTTTTCGCCGCCGAATTGATGATGTGGTCGATCGCCTGCATGGCGAAGTTCCACGTCATGAACTCGACGATGGGCCGGAGCCCCGAAAGCGCCGCACCGACGCCGATGCCGGCAAAACCGTGCTCGGTGATCGGCGTATCGATGACGCGGCGCGGGCCGAATTCGGCGAGCAGGCCTTGCGTGATCTTGTAGGCGCCCTGATATTCCGCGACCTCCTCGCCCATGACGAAAACATCGCCATCGCGGCGCATTTCCTCGGCCATCGCGTCGCGCAGCGCTTCGCGGACCGTGGTTTTCACCATTTCCGTGCCGGCGGGGATTTCATCCAAGGCATCATAGGCTGGCATTTCCGTGCGCGGCGCAGCGGGAACCGTTGCGGCAGGGGCAGCAGCGGCGGGCGCCGCAGGGGCAGCAGCAGTTGCCGCTGCCGGGGCTGCGCCAACCGCGCTGGCATCCTCGCCCTCACCGGCGATGATCGCGATGCGGGTGTTGACCGCGACATTCTCGGTGCCATCGGCGATGAGGATTTTTGCGAGAATGCCTTCATCGACGGCTTCGACTTCCATCGTCGCCTTGTCGGTTTCGATTTCGGCGATCACATCGCCGGATTTGATCGCGTCGCCTTCCTTTTTCAGCCATTTGGACAGCGTGCCGCTCTCCATGGTGGGGGACAGCGCGGGCATCAGAACATCGATGGACATGGGAATTTTCCGTCACAAACTGGAGAACAGCAGGAATTACAGCGTGATATCGGTCCAGAGCTCGGCAACATCCGGCTCGGGGTCGACAGTCGCGAATTCCGCGCTCTCGTTGACGATGCGGCGAACCTCGGCGTCGATCTTCTTGATCTCGTCCTCGGAAACCTTGTGCTTGGTCAGCAGGCGATCGCGCACCTGCTCGATCGGGTCGTGCTCGTTGCGCATCTTGTCCACTTCGTCCTTGGACCTGTATTTGGCAGGATCGGACATCGAGTGGCCGCGGTAGCGGTAGGTCTGCATTTCCAGAATATACGGGCCCTTGCCGGAGCGGGCGAATTCCATCGCGCGCAGGCCCGCTTCGCGCACCGCCTGCACATCCATGCCATCCACCTGCTCGCCGGGGATGTTGAAGGAAATGCCGCGCTTCGAGAAATCCGTCTGCGCCGAGGCGCGCGTCACCGCGGTGCCCATGGCGTAGCGGTTGTTCTCGATGATGAAAATGGCGGGAAGGCTCCACAGCTCCGCCATGTTGAAGCTCTCGTAGACCTGGCCCTGATTGGCCGCGCCATCGCCGAAGTAGATCATGCTGACCGCGCCGTTGTTGCGGTATTTATCCGCGAACGCGAGGCCGGTGCCGAGCGAGACCTGCCCGCCGACGATGCCGTGGCCGCCGAAGAACTGCTTCTCGCGGCTGAACATGTGCATCGAGCCGCCCTTGCCGCGCGAATAACCGCCGCGCCGGCCGGTCAACTCGGCCATGACGCCGTTGGCATCCATGCCGCAGGCCAGCATATGGCCGTGATCGCGATAGCCGGTGATGACCTGATCCCCGGTCTTCGAGGCCATCTGCATGCCGATGACGACAGCCTCCTGGCCGATATAGAGGTGGCAGAAACCGCCGATGAGGCCCATGCCATAGAGCTGGCCGGCCTTTTCCTCGAAACGGCGGATGGCGAGCATCTCGCGATAGGCCAGCATGTCCTCGTCGCGGGTGAAGGGTTTTGGTCCCTTTGCCGCCTTGGCTGCGCCGGTAGCAGCGCCGGAAGATTTGGGCGTCGATTTGACAGCCGATTTTGCGCGAGACTCAGCCGCGCCGACTGCTTTGGCCGCATTGGAAGCCATGAATACCCCTCATACTCGGATCGTTTCTACCCAGATAGTCGCGCCTTGAGCGTCTTGATTCCCGTTGCCGGGAATTGGTCGTCTGCCCTTAGGCTTATCCCGTTTTGCCACAAACGCCAGAGGCAAAAAACCCATCGGCGCAACAACAGTGCTGTGCGCTATGCGCATAGCTGCATCTTTCAGGCCATTCATATTGCGCTGCACAACGAAAATTCAGAGAGGTTTCGTGAGAGCTTTGCGAAAAACGCAGAGCTGAGGCGCGCGCGGGCGGAGTCACGTCGCGAAGATCTCCAGAGCGGCATTGGTGCCGGGCGGGCGTGATGACGCTTCAGTTTTGGCGATCGAACAGGATGATGAGATCGTTCTTGTGGGCGATGTTCAGCATCAGCCGCTGGCGCTCGTCGAGCAGGTCGCGGTCGATTTCCCGGCCAGAAAGCTGGCCGACGCGGCGCTCCCAGGCCACGCGCTCGGCCTTGGTTTCGGCGATTCTGACCAAGGTCTGTTCGGTCTTGCGCTTTGCTTCCTGCTTGGCGACCAGCCCGCGCTCACCAGTATTGGCGGCATGTGCAAAATAGCCTGCAGCACCCCAGGCGATGGTGTGGAACGCCAGAAGAAAACCGATGCGGCGGCGACGGGTGCGGATGATCATGGGTCGTTTCCTTTGCCGCTTCGCGGCGTTCCCTCGCCTAAGCCAAGGGTTCCTAAACAACCGATCCCGAGGTATCGGGATCGCACGCGCAGTCGCGCTTCGGAAGAGAGGCTTGAGGAAAG
This sequence comes from Beijerinckiaceae bacterium, assembly GCA_009773635.1. GTDB lineage: Bacteria > Pseudomonadota > Alphaproteobacteria > Rhizobiales > Beijerinckiaceae > Rhabdaerophilum. Next base: position 284,771 of record WSYC01000006.1, read on the forward strand.
TATCGCCAATCGGGGTTAAGGAGGCGTTGAGGCGCGATCACCGCGCCCGATTCAAGGTCGTGATCAGCAATCCGCCGACGATCAGGCCGATACCGGCCCATTGCATCGCGCCCGGCCATTCCCCCAAGAGCGGGATAGCACTCAGCGCGCCGATTACCGGGATCAGCGGCGGAAAACGGCCGGAAACCACCGCCCCGATTTTTGCGACCGCCCAACCCCAGAGCCAGAGCCCGACAATCGCGTTGAGGACTCCGAGATTGATCGCGTGAAATGCGATTGTCTGCCAAGGAATATCTGCAAGATGGCGAAGATCGGTCGACAGATAGTAAGGCATGAACATGGCCGCCGACAGTACGGAAAGAACCGCAGTGGCCTTGAGCGGATCAACCTTCCACAACTGCTGAAGCAGGGGAAACCCGCCCCAGATGAGCCCAACCGCCAAAAAGCACAGATCGCCCAGAATGATATTGCGCGCCCCGGATGTCGAGGCTGCCAGTCCGATCAGCGCCAATCCGGCAACAACCACTACGATGCCGAGCACCACCATGCGTGGGGGTTTGATCCCAAACAGGAAAAACCCGCCAATGGCGCCGATTACTGTTACAGTGCCGGGGCCGATGGCAGCACCATGCGCAGCGGGCGACCATGCCAGTCCCTGCATCATCAGCAACGTCATCGGTAACCCGCTCATCGTCGTAAGCACCAATGCCCGACCCCAGCCGATTCCCGCGCAGTCCCGGATGCCGGCGCGCAGGAACAGCGGCAGCAGTATTGACCCTGAAACCGCGAAGCGCAGTGCAGTCATATCGTTCGGTGTCAGCCCGCCTAAAATTCCGTAGCGCGACAGCGAAAAATTGGTGCCGTAGATGGTGGCTGCCCCCAGCATCGCAAGGAAGGCGAGATGGCGCTCGGAAAGCGCCATCGCCATTACGCCAGCGCTTTCAGCGCCTCACGACCAGCATAAACTGCGGTATCGCCGAGTTCGCCCTCGATGCGCAGAAGCTGGTTGTATTTCGCGGTCCGGTCAGAACGCGCGAGCGAGCCGGTCTTGATCTGGCCGCAGTTGGTGGCAACCGCGAGATCGGCGATGGTCGAATCCTCGGTCTCGCCCGAGCGATGGCTCATCACGGCGGTGTAGCCCGCGCGCTGTGCCATCGAGACGGCGGCGAGCGTTTCGGTGAGCGAGCCGATCTGGTTCACCTTGACGAGAATGGAATTCGCGGTCGCGGTCTTGATGCCGCGCTCAAGCCGCTCGACATTAGTGACGAAAAGATCATCGCCGACGAGCTGGCACTTCGCGCCAACGCGATCCGTGAGCAGCTTCCAGCCCTCCCAGTCGTCTTCCGACATGCCGTCCTCGATCGAGACGATGGGATAATCACTCACGAGCTTTTCGAGGTATTTCACCTGGCTCCTGATGTCGCGTTTCTTCTTCTCGCCGTGATAGTCATACACGCCATCCTTGAAGAATTCGGTGGCCGCGCAATCGAGCGCGATGGCGATATCGCCGTCACGGCCGGGCTTGAAGCCGGCTTTCTCGATCGACTGCATCACGAAATCGAGCGCGGCCTCGGCGCTCTTGAGGTTCGGCGCAAAACCGCCCTCGTCGCCCACATTGGTGTTGTGACCCTTGTCCTTGAGCGCCTTTTTCAGCGTGTGGAATACTTCCGCACCCATGCGCAGCCCTTCGGCGAAGCTCTCGGCGCCGATCGGCATGATCATGAATTCCTGGAAATCGATCGGGTTGTCGGCATGCGCGCCGCCGTTGATGATGTTCATCATCGGGACCGGCAGCACGCGGGCCGAGGTGCCGCCGACGTAGCGATAGAGCGGCAGGCCGCGCGCTTCGGCTGCCGCCTTGGCGACCGCAAGCGAGACGCCGAGGATGGCGTTTGCACCCAGGCGCGACTTGTTCGGCGTGCCGTCGAGATCGATCATCACCTGATCGACGCCGACCTGATCTTCCGCGTCCATGCCGGTGATCGCGTCGGAAATCTCGGTCACAACATGCTCGACCGCCTTCACGACGCCCTTGCCGAGGTAGCGCTTGCCGCCATCGCGCAGTTCCACCGCCTCATGCGCGCCGGTCGAGGCGCCCGAGGGCACGGCAGCGCGACCGAACGAGCCGTCTTCGAGCACCACATCCACCTCAACGGTCGGGTTGCCGCGGCTGTCGAGAATTTCGCGGGCGAGAACATCAACGATGAGGGTCATGGGAGGCTCCTTGGCTTTGCGGATCGGGCATTTTTGCGGATCGGGAGTTGGGGATTTCCGCCAGTTCGGCTATTGGCTGCGCTCATACCGGCATCCACCCGAATAGGAAAGCCGCGGCGGGCATAAAAATGCCGATTGCGGCGACGGAGAAGCACCATGAGCAGCGCACCCTTTGAAACATCCCAGCTCGGCAAGGCCTCCGCCCTGCCCGCTTCGCCCGAAGACGCCGTTCTTGACCGGGTGCCGAACCCGCATCCGGGCACGGAGTACGTCGCGCGCTTCACCTGCCCGGAGTTCACCTCGATCTGCCCGGTGACCGGCCAGCCCGATTTCGGCATCCTCGTCATCGATTATGTGCCGGGTGACTGGCTCGTGGAATCCAAATCGCTGAAGCTCTATCTCGGCAGTTTCCGAAATCACGGCGCGTTCCACGAGGATTGCACGGTGGGCGTCGGCAAGAAGCTTGTGGACCTGCTGGAGCCGCGCTGGTTCCGCATCGGCGGCTACTGGTATCCGCGTGGCGGCATCCCGATCGATGTCTTCTACCAGCACGGGGAATTGCCCAAGAACGTCTTCCTGCCGGATCAGGGCGTGCCGCCCTATCGCGGGCGGTAGAGCATTTTCAAGCGAAGTGGCTTCCGGTTCGCGTGAAGAACCGAAGGTCCGCGCTAGCGAAAATGCGACGAAATTAAGAAAACTATCTCGCGGCAACGCAACTCGGATAGGGCGCGGGCTCGCCCGGCTTGATATCGCACACCCGCGCCGCGCGCAGCAGATTGAGCCGGGCCTGCCATTTGACGTCCTCGAACGGGATCGGGCGCTCCTGCGCCTCGGCCCGCTCCGCCCACTGGACGGTGTAGATATCCTTCTTGCCGCGCACGAAGGCGATGACCACCGATTCGCTATGGCCGTTCTCATAGCCAGGTTTGGCAAGCTTGCCGCAACTGAAATAGACGAGAACCGCCGGGTGTCCGTTGAATTGCGCCTCGCTGATCGGCTTGGCAGCGAAGGTCGTCGGGCAGGCCTTTCGGAACCCGTCGTAGGTGCTCTCGATGCGCTGACGCAGGGGCGGCAGCGGCGCGGCCTCGCCGTTCAACCCGGTGACGGTGATCATTCCGCTCCATTTCTCGAGCGTCTCGTTCCGGGGGATCATCTCGGCGATGAAGGTCCTTCCGCCGCTGTTTTTTGAAAAGGCCACCTTGTAGCTTGTCGGTGCCATGAACAGCACGATCTGCCCGTAGACCGGCATTGTCACTGTCGTATACGCGGGCGGCATGCCGGCAGGCTGTGCCGAGCCGGCGCCGGTGATAGCCGCCAGAACGGGCATGACAAGCCCGAGGTGGCGGAAATGCGGTGTCAAATCTGGCATGGTTGTCAATCCACCTTCTCTGCGGGCAGCACGCGCTCGACCACCTCAAATGGCCCTCGAACGCAGCGGTGATGCGAATCCCCGACCCGCTCTGCAATATGCCATTTTTCCCGTCATTCCGAAAAACCGCAAATCCCGTGCTTTTTCACCAATTTGATTCAGAATTTAACGAGTATTCGCTGTCATAGCTGCCGCACGAATTCAGTCAGGAGCGCAGGATGAGCGACGGGCATACAACCTTCAACCGGCGGATGGTCCTTGCATCCGTGGTGCTGGGCCTGCCCGCGTTCGGGGCTTTCGGATACGCCGCGCAGACGGGGCGTATCAATATCCTGACGCCAGTGCTGCCCGAATCCGGCGACCTTGCACCCATTCGCGGCGTGACCCTCGATGGCCATCCTGTGCCGGGTCTCACGCGCGCGGCCTTCGACGGCGGCGTTACGCTGCTGAATGTCTGGGCTTCCTGGTGCCCGGATTGCCGCATCGAGCATCCGGTCCTTCTGGAGCTGTCCAAACGGACGGACATCCGCCTCTTCGGCCTCGCGGCGGATGATACGGAGGCCAACGCGAGCGGTTTTCTCAGGGAGCACGGCAACCCCTACCGTCGACTCTCCCTGGATACAGGGCGCGTCTATCAGAGCGCACTCAGGCATCGCGGCATTCCGCAGACCTATGTTTTCCGGGCGAGCGGCGAGTATGTCAGCCAGATTACCGGCGCGCTGACGCCGGAGCTGGTCGCCGCCCGTCTGATGCCCGCGATCGAGAAGGCCAGCCTGCCGGCGTAGATTTTACCGGCGTGAATTTGAGCCGCTGCGGCCTCGGCTATTCCTTGGTGGGCAGCGAGTAGCTCATCCGGCGCGCGAGCCGTGCGATCATCTGCTCCTGCGCCTCGGTTGCCCCGCCGTGGAGGCCGGCAATTTCGCCCAGCATCGCGAAGAGATCGTCGCGCTCCTCGGCGCTGAGCCGGGTGTGGAGCAGCGGCGTCACATCCGCAACCAGCGAATCCGCGTCCTTGACCGCCTTGGCCGCAAAGGCCGCGAGTGCGGTGTGGTGCTCCGGCTTGCCGCCGAGCCCGAGGCGATCCATCGCGATCTTCGAAAGCGCGAGGTTCTGTTCGGCGGTGATCTCACCGCGCAGCATCGCGAGCTTGGAGAGCAGCACCATCACGGCCTCGCGCGGGTCTTCCAGTGCCCGGAGCGGCGCGCGGGTAGCGCGTTCACGCGCTTCGGCGATGGCTTTTGCGTCCTTCTCGGCCTTGGCTTTCGCGGCGCGGCTGTCGAGCCAATGGTTGACGACCTCCATGCCGTTACCCCAGACGAACCACATGAAAAGACCGGACATCAAAGCGCCGACAAGGGCAAGAATGACGGGCATGGCAGGCAGATCCTAGTGCTGTTTGGCGAGGGTATCGAAAGCTTTCAGGCGCGCGAGCAGCGCTGGCATATCCTTCAGGTGCACCATGTTCGGCCCGTCGCAGGGCGCGTCGTCCGGGTTCTGGTGCGTCTCGATGAAGAGGCCGGCGATACCGACCGCCACCGCTGCGCGCGCCAGAACGGCAACGAATTCGCGCTGCCCGCCCGAGGAGCCGCCCTGCCCGCCCGGTTGCTGCACCGAGTGCGTGGCGTCGAAAATCACCGGGCAGCGGCATTGCTCGGCCATGGTCGGCAGCCCGCGGAAATCCGACACCAGCGTGTTGTAGCCGAAGGACGTCCCGCGATCGCAGGCCATCGCGCGATCATTGCCGGCATCGCGGATTTTCTGGATGACGTTTTTCATGTCCCAGGGCGCGAGGAACTGGCCCTTTTTCACATTGATGGCCAGCCCGGTTTTCGCGGCGGCGATCAGGAGGTCGGTCTGCCGGCAGAGATAGGCCGGAATTTGCAGCACATCGACCGCCTTGGCCACCTCGGCACATTGCCAGCTCTCATGGACATCGGTGATGACCGGCAGGCGGAATTCGCGCCTGAGATCGGCGAAAACCTCAAGTCCCTTCTCGATCCCGATCCCGCGCGAGGCGCTGGAGGAAGTGCGGTTGGCCTTGTCGAACGAGGATTTATACACCAGCCCGATGCCGAGCCCGGCGCAGATTTCCTTCAGCGCGCCGGCCATATCAAACGCGTGCTGGCGGCTCTCCATCTGGCACGGCCCGGCGATGAGCGCGAACGGCAGGTGATTGCCGAATTCGACCGGGATAACCTGATCGTTGCCGACGCGGACGGTGGGTTCAGTCATAAGAAATCCTCAGGCGCATCTTGCGCATTATTTTGACGGGATGCGCTGGCCGTAGCGCTCATAGACCGCGGTGCCGGCCTTGCCCTTCGCCACACAGACACCGCGTGGAACCGGCACAAAGCCGCCGACAACGCGGGCGTGCGGCTGGCAGACCGGAAACTGCATCTGGCAATCGGTCTGGTTCGGGAACGGGGCGTAATCGAGTGTCGCGGCGACATCGGCCGCGCGGAAGGCCGGGCCGCAGAGCGCGGCTTCCGCCCCGAGGCGCGCACGGCATTCCGCCTCTCCCGCGAAGACCTGCCCGCCCGGGCATTCGCCCTGAAACGCGAAATAGCCCATGGCGGCAGCGATCACGCCGATAATCGCGAGAATAACGGCCTTCATCGCGTCGCCTGCCCCGTTTCGATAAAGCGCATGGTGGTGCCGAAATCAGTGGTCGCCGGCAAGGTCAGCCCGCCGGCGTGGCGGAGCGGGGTGATGCCAGCCGCCGCAGCCCCGGCCTCCACCGGCCCGAGCGCAGGAACAGCAACTTCCAACCCGGCGAAAACCGGCGTTTCGGCCTTCGGGGCCGTGGTGCCGTAGCGGAAGGCGAACCCTTCCGCCGAGATGATCTCGATCACGCCATGGCCACCCGATGGGCCTTGCCCGGCCTCGATCTCGATGCCGAAGGAGGTCGAACGCAGCGCGCGTTCGCCGACGAAGGCGGAAAGGAAAATGTGATGATCCGAGGGGTTGTCCGCCACCAGCGTCACGCGTGCAACGCCGGATGCGCCATTGGCGTGCTTCTGCGCCGTCTCCGACCAGAAATTCTGCGGAAAATGATGCTGGCACGTGAAGAAGGCGCAACCGGGCATCGCCGCGTCAGCCGCAAAGGCGAGCGTGAAGGCGACCTCGACCTCGCTGCCATCCGGCCGCCGGCCCTTACGCGCAAAATCGAAGGCTTCGAAATCACCGATGCCGAGTTTAGCGAATTCGGCGGCGTCCGCTTGTCCATCAGTGCTTTTCAGCACGAGCATGGAAAGCCCACTGCGGCGCGCCAGCGCATCGCGCACGAAGGCGCCGAACGAGAAATGGCGCGGGCCATGCGGCGGGATCGCGCCCGCATCCCCCACCGTAACCAGTTCGAGGAACGTCTGGTCGGCGAACTGCACGATCCGGTTTTCGGTGCCCCAGGGGTGGCGGTTCTTCGCCCCGACCGTGAACCCGAGCGCAGCAAAGTGCGCGCCGGCGGCATCAAGATCGGCAACACCGATGACAAAATGATCGAGCGGGCGGGGCATAGGTTCAAGCTCTTTTGGAAGGGAAACAGCCTCTAGCATTGCGAGGGCGAAAGGTCACCTCTTGTCATTCCCGACAGGGCAAAGCGAGGAGCGGGAATCCACAAGGATGGATCACCGGGTCAAGCCCGGTGATGACAAAGAGCAAAGATGGATTCCCGCTCGCCTTCAGCGTCGGGAATGACAGCGAAGTGGTCACGGCTCGATGAAATGCGGGATGAACCGCGCGAGATTGCCGGTAATCGGCGATTTGTCCTCGCGCACCAGCATGCCGGCCGGCTCGCTCGCGGCAACCCAGGCCCCGAGCACGACATGCCCGCTGCCGAAATCCGGGATCACGATCTTCTGCTGGCGGATGAAGCCTTCCTGCCCATAAGGCCCCTCGGTATCGCCGATGGCCCTGCCGCGCTCGAACAGGCGGATATTCGCACCTTCACGGCTGAAAAGCGGTTTTTCGACGTAGGAATTGCCGAGATCGGCGGCGGTTTCATCGGGGAAATACGCCGGCACGAGGTTGGGGTGTCCTGGCGCCATTTTCCACAGGTAAGGCAGCAGCCCCTTGTTGGAGAGCAGCGATTTCCAGATCGGCTCGATGAACTGCGCGCCGCAGCCGGGGATGGATTTGCCGAACTCCTCGCGCATCATCCATTCCCAGGGGTAGAGCTTGAACAACAACTCGATCGGCGCATTGTCGAGATCGACGAATTTTCCGGCCTTGGTCAGCCCGATCTCGTCGACGTAGAGAAAGGTGGTGGCGACCCCGGCTTGCTGCGCGCATTCCTCGAGGTAGCCGACCGTGCCGCGGTCCTCATCACTGTCGCGCAGGCAGGCAAGATGGAGCTTGTATTTCCGGCCGTTGTGCAGGTTTGCGAAGGCGGCGACGAGCTTGTCATGCAGCGAGTTGAACTGGTCGGAACCTGCCGGCAACTGCCCGTTCGCCATCAGCTCCTCGAGCCAGAGCCACTGGAAAACGCCGGTTTCCAGCAGGGCGGTGGGCGTATCGGCGTTGTATTCGAGGAGTTTCGCCGGCCCCTGCCCGTCATAGGCGAAATCGAAGCGGCCATAGAGGTTGCGGTCGCCGCGCTGCCAGCTCTCCCAGATCTCGCCCCAGAATGCCCCGGGAATGGCGAGTTTGGTCAGGATTTCCTCGTCGCGGCAGGCATTGCCGACGAATTCGAGCGCCATTTCCTCCAACTCGGCGGTCGGAGCCTCAATGTTCTCTTCGATCTCGCGCAAGGTGAAGGCAAAAGCGCCGGTTTCATCCCAATAGGGTCGCCCCTCGGCGCTGTGGAAACCGAAGCCGACCTGTTCGGCCTTCGCACGCCAGTCCGGGCGCTCAGGTACGGAAATCCTGTGCATGATTCACGAACTCGAAGATGCGGAACGGCCGGTCGAGCCGAAGCCGCCGCGCGATACGGAACTGGATGACGAGAATGTGCTCGACGAGGAACGGCTGCCAGAGGTCGCAATCGCCGATCGTGCGGGTGCGGCACCAAGCGACGTGCGGGGCGCAGGCGCACTCGCCGCGTCCGAAGGCACGCGAACCGGCGAACTCGCGGGCGCGCTGTCACTGCGGCTGACGGTGTGCCCGGAGGATGTCGACCACGAGCGCCAGCTGCTCGATGAGCCGGAGCTCGAAGAACTCGTCGACCCCGTGTTCTGGCGCGGCATCAAACAGCCCGGCATCTGCGCCGGGGTAACGCCCGGCGGGCATGGCGCCGCGCCAACCTGCCGTGGCGGCAGCAATGCTTGCGGCGTGCGCTGGTTCGAGAGGTAATTGGCGACCATGAACCCAACCATGGCGGGCACAAACACCGAGGCGCCGTTGAAACTCGCAGGCCGGCACTGGTTCGCGCCGTATTGGGTTTCACAAGCTTTGGCATCGGCGAATTTCGGGGCGGCGGCGACATGTGTGTCGCTCGCGGCCTTGAATTCGCGCTCGCAGGAGAGTTCGGCCTCGCTGGGTATCACATTGCCGCTGGCATCGCGGTTGAGCATCGGAAACGGGTTGCGGGCCTTCTTGCATTCCTCGACATTGGCAAAGACCTGCACATCCTTGCCGGTATCAGCAGCCGGATCGCCGCTCTCGATGCGGGTATTGCCGGACTGGCCAAGCCAGACCCCGGCGACGATCAATCCGGTGGCACCAAGGGCGATGGCATGCGAGCGTTTCATGGGAGCCTCAAGGGCGTTTAAGGGGACGGCGTTAAAGGCTCATCGCGGCGGCGTTGAGCAACCCGCTCGCGATCGAGCCTGCCGCCAGCAAGGTGCCGGCAGCCAGGGTGTTGGATTCGATCTTCTCTGTCAGGCCCGGCACCATCACCCGGATGAGGACATAGGCCAGAAGCTGGACCACAAAGGCAGCAAAACCCCAGATCAGCATATCCGGGATGCTCACCGCCTGCGCCATCGCTTTGGCGAGCGGGATGACGAAGCCAATCATCGTGCCCGAGAGGGCAACGCTTGCGGTGATGTTCCCTTCGCGGATCAGCGCGAGTTCGTCATGCGTCGTGATCTTGATGTAGGCGACCAGGAACAGCGCCAGCAGCGCCACCGCCACGACGAGATACAGGAAGAAATGCGGCACACCAAGAAGGGAAGTCATCACAACCGAGCCCGCTTCCATCATCATTCATCCTCCCGAAGATGTCGGAGGATGCCTCAGGATCGGGCGGAAGGAAAGCGGATGTTCTTCCTGTGCACTGTGCGCTGACGCACAGCACCGGGGACACTATGGTGCTTACACTAGCCGGCTCTGCTCCACTGCCGCTTCGATGAAGCTCGCGAACAAGGGATGCGGCTCAAAGGGGCGCGATTTCAGCTCGGGGTGATACTGCACGCCGACGAACCATGGGTGATCCGGGTATTCCACCGTCTCCGGCAGCAAGCCATCCGGCGAGACGCCGGAAAACAGCAGTCCCTTGCCCTCAAGCTTGTCGCGATAGGCCATGTTGACCTCGTAGCGATGGCGGTGGCGCTCGTTGATTGTGGTCGAGCCATAGATGCCGGCGATTCGGGAATTGGCGACGAGCTTCGAATCATACGCGCCGAGCCGCATCGTGCCGCCGAGATCGCCACCCGCCGCGCGGGTCTCGAGCTGGCCCTTGTTCATCCATTCGGTCATCATGCCGACGACCGGATCGGTGCAGGTGCCGAACTCGGTCGAGGATGCCCCTTCGATACCCGCAAGGTTGCGGGCGGCCTCGATGCAGGCCATCTGCATGCCGAAGCAGATGCCGAAATACGGCACCTTGCGCTCGCGGGCGAAGCGCGCCGCCTGGATCTTGCCTTCCGCGCCGCGATAGCCGAAGCCGCCGGGCACGAGAATGCCGTGGACATGCTCAAGGTAGCTTGATGCATCCTCGCGCTCGAAGATTTCCGAATCGATCCAGTCGAGGTTGACCTTGACCCGGTTGGCGATGCCGCCATGCACCAAGGCTTCCATCAGCGATTTATACGCATCCTTGAGGCCGGTATATTTGCCGACGATGGCGATGGTGACCTCGCCCTCGGGGTTGCGCAGCGTATCGACGATATGATGCCAGCGGGTGAGATCGGGCTCGGCCTTCTGTTCCATGCCGAAGATGCGCAGCACCTCGGTATCGAGCCCTTCGGCGTGGTAGGCGAGCGGCACGGCGTAGATCTGGTCGACGTCCTGCGCCTCGATGACCGCGCTTTCGCGCACGTTGCAGAACAGCGCCAGCTTGCGCCTTTCGCCCTCGGGAATTTCGCGATCCGTGCGGCACAGGAGAATATCAGGCTGGATGCCGATCGAGCGCAGCTCTTGCACGGAGTGCTGTGTCGGCTTGGTCTTCAGCTCGCCAGCACTCGGAATGAACGGCAGCAGCGTGAGATGCACGAACAGCGCGTGCCTCTCCGGCAGGTCGTTCTTCAGCTGCCGGATGGCCTCGAAGAACGGCAGGCCTTCGATATCGCCGACGGTGCCGCCGACCTCGATCAGCGCGAAATCATAGCCCTCGTTGCCGGAGAGCACGAAGTTCTTGATAGCGTCCGTCACGTGCGGAATGACCTGCACGGTAGCGCCGAGGTAATCGCCGCGACGCTCCTTCGCGATGATCTCCTGATAGATGCGCCCGGTGGTGATGTTGTCCTGCTTGATCGCGGAGCGGCCGGTGAAGCGCTCGTAATGGCCGAGATCAAGATCGGTTTCCGCGCCGTCGTCGGTCACGAACACCTCGCCATGCTGATACGGGCTCATCGTGCCCGGATCGACATTGAGGTAGGGGTCGAGCTTGCGCATGCGGACCTTGTAGCCGCGCGCCTGAAGGACAGCCGCGAGGGCTGCTGATGCGAGGCCTTTTCCAAGGGAGGAAACCACGCCGCCGGTGATGAAAACATATCGCGTCATGGGACTTGATCTTTAGCTGTAACGGTTTGATTCGCGCAAAAGAAAAAGCGCCATCCACAAGTCGATGGCGCTTTCCGGTCTATGGGCCGGTGGAAGGCTTACGGTTTGGGCGCGGTGCCGCCCTGAATCTGCTTGAGCTGGTCAAGCACATTCGGTGCGCCGGCGGGCGCCGCAGGGGCATTCTGTGTCGTCGGCGGCGGCGGAGCGGCGTTGTCGAGCGGCGAGGACGGCGCCCGGCCGCGCGCGGCGACGATCGCGAGGAGCAGCGATGTGACGAAGAAGGCCGTGCCGAGAATGGCGGTCGCGCGTGTCAGCAGGTTGGCCTGCCCGCGCCCGGTCATGAATCCCGACGGGCTGGAGCCCATGCCGAGGCCGCCACCTTCGGAGCGTTGCAGCAGCACCACGCCGCAGAGCGCGATGACAATCAGCAGATGAACGACAATCAGAACGGTTTCCATGGAAGCCTACGTTTTATCCGGCAGCGGAAGGGATTGAACGGGCTCATAGCCCGAAAGATCGGGCATGGCTAGCCCGTTCGCAAGTCTCCGTCCGGGAGATTACCCCTCAAAGGGATGGATCGGGGCGCTGGAGCCTCAGGAAGGTGAGAAAGGCGATCCCCGCGAGTGCTGCGAGCGTTGCAACCGCCGTTCCCATCCCGAGATGCGTTGCGATGGTCGCAAAAGCGACAGGCGCGCCCGCGTTGACGAAAAACCGGAGCCCTGTCACCCGGCCGACGAGCGTCGCGTATCCGTTCGGGCCGAACAGCAGCAGCGGTACCGTTCCGCGCGCAATTGTGATCAGCCCCTGGCTGACCCCGTACAGCGCCGCGAAGACGACCGCGACAACCGGTGAGCCGGAGCCAACCAGCAGGATCAGAAGGCAGGCTGTCAGGGTCCCAAGCGCGATACGCCCGGTGACGAGCGCATCGAACCGCTGGCCGAAGGCCATTTCGACAATACGGGAAGCAACCTGCGCCGGGCCCATCACCATCGCGATCAAGGCGGCGGTTTCGGCCGGAAAGCCCTCGTTCTCGATGATCCTGAGCATGTGGACCGGGATCGAGGCATAGGCGAGGCCCGATACACAGATCACGATGGTGTAGAGCAGGATGGCGCGCTGGCGTGCCGCGCCCTGCAGGCTCGGAGCATCCGGTGGCGACGCTGCATCGCCCGGCCCGGCGGAGGCCAGTGGTTTGGCCGCTTTCAACACGAACCAGTGCAGCGGTGCGGCAATCGCGAGATGGCTGAGTGCGAAGAGCAACAAGGTGCCGCGCCAGCCGAACCGGCTTTCAAGCCACAGGGTCAGCGGCCAGAAAATCGTCGATGCAAATCCGGCGATCAGCGTGATCGAGGTGATCCGCTGGCGCGCGTTGTGGCGATGGATCTGAGTGAGCCCGGCAAACGCGGATTCATAGACCACAAAACAGGTCGCGATCTCCATGAGGATGATGCTGACCCCGAACACCGGAAGCGATGGTGCCCAGGCGCAGAACAGCAGCGCAACCGTGGCGCCGAGGGACCCGCCCGCCATGACAATCCGCGCACCGTGGGCATCCAGCAAGCGCCCGACAAGCGGCGCCACGAAACCGCCGAGCAGCAGACCGACCGAGAAGATGCCGAAGAAGGCGTCGAGCCCGATGTTGAAATCCCGGGCGATTGTGGGTGCCAGCACGCCGTAGGCGTAATACAGCGATCCGTAGGCCAGCGTCTGCGTCGCGCCCAACGCCAGAACCGGCCCTTCACTGAACCCGGCCAGGACGGAGCGAAGCAGGCCGGGGGATTCATCAGACAAATCTGGCACTCCTGAGCACCGGGTGCTCGTATCGGCGCAGGGTGTCGGCTATGTGACAGCGCATTCTTGTCTCTCAGGCCGCTCGGCCTCGATCATTGTTACGCCGCTTCGACGATCCCCATGAAATCGACAGCCTTGAGCGAGGCGCCGCCGACGAGCGCGCCATCGACATCCGCCAGCGCCAGAATTTCTTTGGCATTCGAGGGCTTCACCGAACCGCCGTAGAGGATGCGGGTTTTTGCCGCCGTTTCCTTGCCCAGAAGTCGCGCCAGCGTCTTCCTGATATCGGCGTGGATTTCGGCGATGTCGGCGATGGTGGGCGTGAGTCCGGTGCCGATCGCCCAGACAGGCTCATAGGCGATGACGATCTGATCGGCGCTCACGCCGGCGGGAACGGAGCCCTTGACCTGCTTCTGCACGACGGAGAGTGCCTTGCCGGCCTCGCGCTGGGCGCGGGTTTCGCCGACGCAGATGATCGCGAGCATGGCCTGCCCGATCACGGCTTCGGCCTTGGCCTTCACATCGGCATCGGTTTCGCCGTGGTCGGCGCGGCGCTCGGAATGGCCGACGATGACGGCACTCGCGCCGCCGTCGAACAGCATTTCAGCCGAGAGATCACCCGTATGCGCGCCGGAAGCTTTCGCGTGGCAATCCTGCGCGCCGACCTTGATCCCCGAGCCGAGCGCCGAGGCGGCGGCCGGGAACAGCAGCGTCACCGGTGGGCAGATCAGCATCTCGACCCTGGCCCGCAGGACCGGGGTATAGGCGCGTGCCATCATGGAGAGTTCCAGCAGGCTCGCGCGCAACCCGTTCATCTTCCAGTTGCCGGCGACGAGGGGTTTGCGCATGGGAATCTCCTGGTTGAAATGCGGATTTGCAGCGCGACTAGCATGGCGCGCGGGTGGCTTCAATGCGAGGAAGCGGTGCCGGTGAGGCTATCAACCGCCCTCTCCCGCGCGCGGCGCAAAAGCGTGGCTTCCCGGACGCAAAAGCTTGCCTTCGCGGGCACCCCTGCCTATGGTCCCGCGCCAAACGCCTGAGAATTCCACGCCAATTCATGAGCTCCTGAACCGCCATGCTGAATGCCATCCGTGTCGCCTCCTCCAAATGGCTGGGTCGCCTGGTCCTCTCCGTGATCATGGGCGTGCTCATCATCTCGTTCGCGATCTGGGGGATCGGCGATATTTTCCGGGGCGGCGTGAACCGTACGGCCGCGAGCGTTGGCTCAACGAGCATCGGCGCGGAAGAGTTCCGCACCACCTTCAACAACGAGCTGCGCCGCATCCAGCAGCAGACGCGGCGCCCGGTCACGACCGAACAGGCGCGCGCCTTCGGGCTCGACCGCGAGGTGCTCAACCGCACGATCGACGAGGCGGCGCTGAACCAGAAGGCACGTGCGCTCGGCCTGGCGGTCGATCAGCCCACCATCGTGCGCTCGATCACCGAAGCGCCGGATTTCAAGATCGGCGGCATGTTCGATCGCAACCGCCTCGCCGAAGCGCTCCAGCAGGCCGGGCTGTCGGAGGCGCAGTTCGTCAAGCAGCAGGGCGATCTCGTCGTCCGGCTCCAGCTCCTCAACGGGCTGGTCGGCGGATTGCCGGGCTCGGAAACGCTCGCGCGGGCGATTCACCAGTTCCGCAATGAGGAGCGCAACCTCGATGTTATCGTCGTGCCGGTGGACAAGGCTGCGGCCCCCGCCGAGCCCGATGAGGCCGCGCTGAAGACCTTCTATGAAGAACGCAAGGCCGAGTTCCGCACGGTCGAGACGCGCAAGGTGACGCTGATCCAGGCGGGGCCGGCGGATTTCGCCGCAGGCTTGACGATCACCGAGACCGACCTCAAGGCCTATTACGATCGGCAGCTGGCTGCCGGTCGCTTCGGCTCGCCCGAGCGGCGGCAGGCGCAGCGCGTCCTGTTTGATACCGAAGCCGAGGCAAAAGCGGCGGCGGAGAAGGTCGCGGCCGGCACGCCGTTCGAGGCGCTGCTGATCGAGAAGAAACTCAACGAAAAGGATGTCGATCTTGGCCTCAAGAGCGCGGCGGAAATCGGCGATCCGGCGTTGCGCACGGCGATTTTCGCCACGCAGGAAGGCCGGATCACAGCGCCGATCAAGGATGCTTTCGGCTTTGTGCTCGTGCGGGTTCTCAAGGTCGAGCCGGCCAAGATCACGCCGTTCGAAACCGTTCGCGGCCAGATCGAGGGGGACACCCGCGCCGACAAGCTCCAGCGTGACCCGACCATTCGCTCCAAGCTCGATGTGATCTTCAAGACGATCGAGGAGGCCCGCACCTCCGGCAAGAGCCTTGCGGAGGCTGCGACAGCAGCGGGAATCGCGCCGGTCATGCTGCCGGCGGTCGACAAGCAGGGTGGCGACGGCGTCGGCGGCCGCGTCGCGCTGCCGGGCGGGACGGATGTGCTCAATGCGATCTTCGCCTCCGATATCGGTCTTGACAACGAGCCGGTCCAGACCCGCGACGGTGGCCATATCTGGTACGAGGTCAACGGCGTCGAACCGGCGCGCGACAAGGCCTTTGAGGAGGTCAAGGATCAGGTCAAGGCGCGGCTTGTCGCCGACCGGCGCGACAAGGCGCTGGCGGAATGGCTGACCGGTTTCGTCAAGAAGATCGATGAGGGCGCGACGCTTGCTTCGATCTCGGCCGAGCTGGGCATTCCGGTCCAGCGTCTCACCGGCCTCAAGCGGAATGCCCGCGATGCCGTGCTCGGCCAGTCTGGTGTCGAGCGTGCCTTCGCCGGTCCCGTCGGCAAGCCGGTCAGCGCGCTCGCGGCCGATGGTGTCAGCCGCGTTCTCATCGTGCCGGTGGCAACAAGCCTCCTGCCCTATGATGCTGCGGCGGACGAGAAGTCGGGGCTTGGTCGGCAGATCGCGCAGGGCATGGCGGACGACATGATGGCGCAATATACGGCCGGTCTGAAGAAGACGCTCGGCGTTTCCATCAATCAGGCGGTCGTCAACCAGGCGCTCGGCCAGTCGACGAACTGACGATGCCGGTCGAACCCGCCTTCGATGTTTTCGAGCAGCGCTTTGGCGCTGGTGAGGCGCAATGCCTCGCGATGCGGCTGGTCGCGGATCTCGAAACGCCGGTTTCGGCGTATCTGAAATTGAAAGCCCTTGCCGGCACCGGGCCGAGCTTCCTGCTCGAATCGGTGGAAGGCGGCGCGGTTCGTGGCCGGTATTCCATCATCGGCCTCCTGCCCGATCTGACGTGGCGCTGCGCTGGCGATCGCACCGAGATCACGCGTGGCGGAAAGACGGAAACCCTCGCCGGCAAGCCGCTCGATACCCTGCGCGCGTTGCTGGCGGAGAGCCGCATTCCGCATCTTGCAGGGCTGCCGCCGATGGCGAGCGGTGTCTTCGGCTTCCTCGGCTATGACATGGTCCGGCAGATGGAGCGCCTCGGCCCGGCGAAGGTCGATCCGATCGGCGTGCCCGATGCGCTGATGATCCGCCCGACCGTGCTGGTGGTGTTTGACGCCGTGAAAGACGAGATCATCGTCATGACGCCGGTCTTCCCGAAGCCCGGCGTTCTGGCAAAGGCGGCGTATGAGGCGGCGACAGACCGGCTGAACATGGTTGTTGCTGCGCTCGACGCCCCGCTAATTCACCTGGGCGCGCCGGCCGATCCCGATGCCCGCCTGCCGCAAACCGTCTCCAACACCACGCCGGACGAATACCGGGCGATGGTGGCGCAGGCGAAGGAGTATATCCTCGCCGGCGATATCTTTCAGGTCGTGCTCTCCCAACGGTTCTCGACGCCGTTCGATCTCGATGCCTTCTCGCTCTATCGGGCGCTGCGCCGGGTGAACCCCTCGCCTTACCTCTGCTATCTCGATTTTGCCGAGTTCCAGATCGTCTGCTCATCCCCGGAAATTCTGGTGAAGGTTGTGGATGATCAGAAGGGCGGGAAAAAAGTCACCATCCGCCCGATCGCCGGCACGCGGCCGCGCGGTGCGACGCCCGCCGACGACAAGCGGCTGGAGGAAGAGCTGCTGGATGATCCCAAGGAGCGCGCCGAGCACCTGATGCTGCTCGATCTTGGCCGCAACGATGTCGGGCGCGTCTCGGAAATCGGTTCGGTCGAGGTCACCGACAGCTACTTCGTCGAGCGCTACTCTCAGGTGATGCACATCGTCTCGAACGTCGAGGGCAGGCTTGATCCGCGCTTTGATGTGATCGATGCGCTTGCGGCCGGCTTTCCGGCAGGCACGGTTTCCGGCGCGCCGAAAATCCGCGCGATGCAGATCATCGACGAGCTGGAGAAGGACAAGCGCGGGGCCTATGCCGGCGCGATCGGCTATTTCGGGGCTGATGGCGCGATGGATACCTGCATCGTTCTGCGCACGGCGGTGGTGAAGGACGGCGTGATGCACGTGCAGGCGGGCGCCGGCATCGTTCACGATTCCGACCCCGCCTCCGAGCAGGCCGAGTGTGAGAACAAGGCCAAAGCCCTGTTTCGTGCCGCCGAGGAAGCGGTAAGGTTTGCCTCTCGTGGCAAACGCGGGCAGTGATATCCTGTCATTCCCGACGCGCCGAAGGTGCGGGCGGGAATCCAGAACGGGATAAGAGACTGGATTCCCGTTCAGCGGCTCTGCCGCCGCCGGGAATGACACGGGAGGGGCACGTTTTTCTTGACCTCCCTCCCTGCATGCGCTTGGACTGATCGCCGTTTTCGAGGTTCCCCATGCGCGTTGCCCTGATCGACAACTATGACAGCTTCACTTTCAACGTCGTGCACGCGCTGGGCGCGCATGGCGCGACGATTGACGTGATCCGCAACGACGCGATGAGCGCCGAGGACCTGCTCGCGCGCGGGCACGAGGCCATCGTTGTCTCGCCCGGTCCGTGCACGCCAACTGAGGCCGGGATTTCGCTCGATGTCATCAGGCTTGCAGCGGGAAAAGTGCCGCTGTTCGGGGTTTGCCTCGGGCATCAGGCCATCGGGCAGGCGTTTGGCGGCAAGGTGATCCGCGCGACGCCGATGCACGGCAAGATTTCCCGCGTCAGCCACGATGGCAAGGGCCTGTTCCGCGGCATCAACGGCCCGCTGGAAGTCACGCGTTACCATTCACTCGTGGTCGAGGCCGCTTCGATGCCCGAGGCGCTTCTCGCCACCGCCCGCTCCGAGGACGGGCTGGTGATGGCGCTCCAGCATCGCGCCAAGCCGATCTATGGCGTGCAGTTTCACCCCGAATCCATCGCGACCGAGCAGGGCTCCGCGATTTGCCGGAATTTCCTCACCCTCGCGCGGGAATTCAACGCCTGCACCAAAGCTGCCTGAGAGTAAAAAGATGGACGCGTTCAAGCCGCTTATCGCCAAGGTCGCCGCCGGGCTGCCGCTTTCCGCAACCGAAGCGGAACTGGCGTTCAGCCAGATCCTCTCCGGCGAATCCACCCCGGCGCAGACGGCGGGCTTCCTGATGGCGCTGCGCGTGCGCGGCGAGAGCGTGGATGAAGTCACCGGCGCGGTCAAAGCCATGCGCGGCAAAATGCTGGCGGTGACGCCGGTTCCGGGCGCGATCGATGTCGTCGGCACGGGCGGCGATGCCTCGGGGTCGTGGAACGTTTCGACGCTCGCGGGGCTGATTGTCGCGGCTTGCGGCGTGCCGGTCACCAAGCACGGCAACCGCGCGGCCTCCTCGAAATCCGGCACAGCGGATGTGTTGCAGGCGCTGGGGGTGAAAATCGGCCTGACGCCGGCGGAAGTTTCGGCCTGCGTCGCAAAGGCCGGCTTTGCCTTCATGCTTGCACCCGCACATCACCCGGCGATGCGGCACGTCGCGCCGGTGCGAACCGAGCTCGGCACGCGGACGATTTTCAACCTGCTGGGGCCACTCTCCAACCCGGCAGGGGTGAAGCGCATCCTGCTCGGCGTTTTCGCGCCGTCCTGGCTCGAACCCATCGCCGAAACCCTGCGCGATCTCGGCACCGAGGCGGCGTGGGTCGTGCATGGCTCGGACGGGCTCGATGAAATCACCACCACGGGACCAACCTCGGTGGTCGAACTGAAAAATGGCCAGATCCGTGCCTTCGAGATCACGCCGGAAGACGCCGGGCTGCCGCTCTCCGATCCCGAAGCCCTCAAGGGCGGGGAACCCGGCCAGAATGCCGCCGCACTGACGGCTGTGGTCGATGGCGCGAAGAACGCTTACCGCGATATCGCGGTGTTCAACGCCGCCGCCGCGCTGGTGGTCGCCGGTAAGGCCGCCGACCTGAAGGACGGCGCTGCGCAGGCCGCCGCCGCGCTCGATTCAGGCAAGGTGAAGGCCCTGCTGGCAGCGGTGGTTAAAGCCTCGAACGAGGCAGTTTGATGGCTGATATTCTCAAACAGATCGAGGCGACCAAGCGCGAGGAAATCGCTGCCGCGAAGGCGCGGGTTTCCGAGGCCGAGCTGAGGCGCCGCGCGGCGGATGCCGATGCGCCGCGTGGGTTCACAAGAGCCATCGAGAAGACGCTGGGAGACAAGCTTTTTGCGCTGATCGCCGAGATCAAGAAGGCGAGTCCGTCCAAGGGGTTGATCCGCGCGGACTTCGATCCACCTGCCCTCGCCCGTGCCTATACCGAGGGCGGCGCAACCTGCCTCTCGGTGCTGACCGATACACCGTATTTTCAGGGCGCACCGGAATATCTTGTCGCGGCACGCGCCAGCACAACCCTTCCGGTGATCCGCAAGGATTTCCTGTTCGAGCCCTATCAGGTCTATGAGGCGCGGGCGATGGGCGCGGACTGCATCCTCGTCATCATGGCCTCGGTGGATGATGCCATGGCGCTCGAACTCACCCAATGCGCTGAAAGCCTCGGCATGGATGCTCTGATTGAGGTGCACGACGCCGAGGAACTCGAACGGGCGCTGAAGCTTCCTTCGCGCCTTGTCGGCATCAACAACCGTAACTTGCGGACCTTCGAGGTCAGCCTTGAGGTTTCCGAAGTGCTCGCGCCGAAAATCCCGGCGGACCGGATCATCGTTGGTGAAAGCGGCATCTTCACGCATGATGATTGCATCAGGCTCGCCAAATCGCGCATTTCCACCTTCCTTGTCGGTGAAAGCCTGATGCGCAAGGATGATGTTGCCGCCGCGACGCGCGCGCTGCTCGGGTTTGATGCGGCCGGGGAAGCTGCATGAGCCACCTCACCCATCTCGACGCAACCGGCGCGGCGCATATGGTCGATGTCGGCGAAAAAGCCGTCACCACCCGCGAGGCGCTGGCCGAGGGCCGCGTCGTGATGGAACGCGCGACGCTCGATCTCATCCGCTCCGGCCTTTCGAAAAAGGGTGATGTCATTGCTGTCGCGCGCATCGCCGGCATCATGGCCGCGAAGAGGACGCATGAGCTGATCCCGCTCTGCCACCCCTTGTTGTTGACCAAGGTTTCTGTCGAAATCGAGCCGGATGAGGCGCTGCCCGGCCTGCGCGTCCGGGCACTGGCACGCGTTTCGGGCCAGACCGGCGTCGAAATGGAGGCACTGACGGCCGTTTCCGTCGCTTGCCTCACGATTTACGATATGGCCAAAGCGGTCGATCGCGGCATGCGGATCGAGGGTATTCGCCTTCTGGAAAAATCCGGCGGCAAATCCGGTGATTGGCGCGCCGGAACACCCAATTCGGAGCCATCAGCGTGACCGCCGTCGGCACGGACAGCGGTGGTCGACCGCCGCTCCTGCCGGTCGCCGAAGCCCTCGCGCGCATCCTCGCCGCCGGGCGCACCCACCCCCGGACCATCAAGCGCGTTCCCGTCGCCGAGGCCAATGGCCGCGTACTGGCGGCGGATCTTGCCGCGCTGCGTACTCAGCCGCCGTCAGATGTCTCGTCGATGGACGGCTTCGCCCTGCGCTCGGCGGATGCCGCGCAACCGGGCGCACGTCTCGCCATCATCGGCGAAAGCGCGGCCGGCCATCCGTTTTCCGGCACGGTTGGCGCTGGCGAAGCGATCCGCATCTACACCGGCGCGGTGCTGCCCGAGGGTGCCGATACGGTTTTGCTTCAGGAGCGCGCGACAGTTTCTGGCGACTGGCTGATCCCCGAGATCGCGTTGGCCGCTGGAACGCACATCCGCCGCGCCGGGCGCGATTTTACCGAAGGCGCGGTAGCGCTTCGCGCTAGCACCCGCCTCACACCGGGCGCGATCGCGCTCGCCGGCGCGCTCAACCACGCGAAAGTGCCGGTCTTTGCCCGCCCGCGCCTCGCCATTCTCGCGACGGGGGATGAACTCGTCGCCGCCGGGGCGCATGATGCGAAAACCGGCATCGTCGCCACCAACGCCTATGCGATCGCCGCCATGGCGCGCGCGGCAGGTGCCGAAATCCTCGATCTCGGCATCGCGCAGGACACCGAGGCGAGCCTTGAGGCCGCCTTCGATGCAGCGGCGGGCTGGCCGGCGGATTGCCTCGTCACGATCGGCGGGGCGTCGGTCGGCAAGCACGATCTCGTGCGCCCGGTCGCGGCCAAGCGCGGCGCAACGCTCGATTTCTACAAGATCGCGATGCGGCCGGGAAAGCCGCTTAACTTCGGCACTCTGGGGCCGACGTTGCTGGTGGGACTGCCCGGCAATCCGGTTTCGGCGCTGGTCTGTGCCCGCCTTTTCCTGATGCCGCTGATCGGGGCGCTGCAAGGCGATGCCCGCGCCGGGCAGGATGACGCCGAACCCGCCATGCTCGGTGCGGCCCTCGCAGCCAATGACGAACGGCAGGATCACCTCCGGGCAACGCTCTCCCGCACGCCGGATGGCCGTCTGATCGCGACGGCTTTTCCGGATCAGGATTCCTCCCTGCTCTCGGTCTATGCAGTGGCGGAGGCGCTGATCCTGCGCGAGCCGCACGCGTCGGCGGCAAGCGCCGGCGAAGCCTGCCGTATCTTGCGATTGTAGGTCAAACTGAAATGCCGGGCTGAAGGGGCTAAAAATCCTGACGAACACTTGCGGAACATGCTGGGAACATGGTAACGATGTTCCGGTTTTGTTTTTTGTCGATTCTTTTGGAGGTCAAGCGCAATGCTCACCAAAAAGCAGATCGAGTTGCTGCGCTTCATCCATGAGCGCCTGACCGAGAATGGCGTTCCGCCCTCCTTCGACGAGATGAAGGAGGCGCTGGATCTCAAATCGAAATCCGGCATTCACCGGCTCATTCTGGCGCTGGAGGAGCGCGGCTTCATCCGCCGCCTGCCCAACCGTGCCCGTGCGCTGGAGGTGATCCGCCTGCCGGATGCTTCCGTGCCGCGCGCGGGGCGGCAGCGCTTTTCACCCAGTGTGATCGAGGGGGATCTCGGCAAGGTGCGCGCGCCCGCTGCCGCGCCGCCGGATCACGAGCCCTCGCGGGCGATTTCCATTCCGGTGATGGGGCGGATCGCGGCCGGCACGCCGATTTCCGCGATCCAGAGTCGCAGCCACACCGTGGATGTCTCGCCCGAATTCCTCAGTCACGGCGAGCATTTCGCGCTTGAGGTGCGTGGCGATTCGATGATCGAGGCCGGTATTTTCGACGGCGATCTTGTCGTCATCCGCAAGCAGGAAACGGCGGATAGCGGCGATATCGTCGTGGCGCTGATCGATGATGAGGAGGCAACCCTCAAGCGCCTGCGCCGTAAAGGCGCCTCGGTCGCGCTGGAGGCGGCGAACCCGAGCTATGAAACGCGGATTTTCGGGCCGGACCGGGTGCGGGTTCAGGGCAAGCTTGTCAGCCTCGTCCGCCGCTACTGATCGAGCAAGCGGGAGTCCGGCACGAGTGCCGGATCGTCATCCGGAGTCTCGGCGATGCGGATGACGGGCATAGGTCCCGCCGGCCTCGCACGCAATGCCGGGGTTGGCGGTGTCGTGGCGGGGACCATTTGCGGCGTTGACGGTTTGGTTTTGCGACGCCACGGGCGGTCGCTTGCCGGATCAAGTGTCGTTTCGAGCTGCCATTCGTCCGGGGTGCGCGTGATGAGTTTTGTCGCGCCGAACTGGTCGAAATGCGCGCGTGCGAGGAGCCGCTTGCCGTCGCAAGCCGCAATGCCGGCCAGCGGCGTGATAATGATATCCGCCTGACGGCAATCCTCGCGGAGGGCATCGAGGCGCGTGACCAGAGCGATCCGCCGGCCGTCTTCGGTTCGGGTGATGCAGCCGCCCTTGTCGCAGGTTACCCCTTCGGTGAGCGTGGCATCGTTTGTCCGGCGGTTGTCGCCTAGGGCGGGCAACCATTGTGACAGTGTAAAACGGGACGGGGTTCCGTTCGCCAGCACGCGGTAGCGGCCGCCCTCCCCCTTGATCAGCGCCATCCGCGCGGTCGGATCGATCACGAGGTCCGGCAGGACAGGCGAGCGCAACAGGATGATCCAGAGGCCGAGCGGCACCAGTGACAGCCATCGCAGCGACGTTCTGAGCCCGACGAAAACAATCAGCGCCACGACGAGCAAGGCGAAAGCGCCGCCGTGCATGGTTGGCGCGGTGACACTGGCGTTCTCGATCGCGGCGACCCATTGGGCGACCAGCAGCACACCGCTGACCCCTTCGCCCATGATGCGCCAGACGATACCATCAAGCCCGAAAGGCACCAGCAGCGTACCGGCCACGGCAGCGGGCATCACGATCAGCGACACCAGCGGAATGCCCAGCGAGTTCCCGATGATGCCGTAAGGGTTGAGACGATGGAAATGGAACGCTGAAAAAGGAGCCGTTGCCAGCGTCGCGACGATCGTTGTGGCGCCGATGCCGAGGAAGGCGAAGGCAAGCTTGCGCAGGAAACCGGCGAGCGGGCCGTGTTGCGGCGCGGGGTTACGCGCGCGCCACGCCTGCCAGACCTGATTGGCGGCGATCAGGCTGGCAACGGCGGCAAACGACATCTGGAAGCTCGGGCCAAGAATTGATTCCGGCTCGCGCGCCATCACGATCAGCGCCGAAATCGCGAGATTGCGCATGGCGAGCGCCGGTCGGTCGACCAGGATGGCGCCGAGCATGACGAGCGTCATGATCAGCGAGCGTTCGGTCGCGACTTCGGAGCCGGAGAAAATGCAGTAGATGGTCGCGCCCAGCATGGCGGCTGCGGCGGCGTATTTCTTGATCGGGTGCGAGAGCGCAATGGTAGGGATCGCCGCAAGCAGCGCCCGGATCGACCAGAACAGGACGCCGGCGGCCAGCACCATGTGCAGCCCGGAGATCGACACGACATGGTAGAGCCCGGCCCCGCGCAGATCGTCGTTGGTCGGCTCCGAAATCAATCCGCGCTTGCCGGTGATCAGCGCGGCGGAGAGCGCGCCGGCATCCCCCCCGATCGCCCGGGCGATACGGTCCGTCAGCGCGTTGCGCCAGCGGTCGATCGCAGCGTTGATGCGCAGACCAAGTGGCGCGACAACGGGCGCTGTTTCGACCTTTGCCGGGCCGATCGTGTAACCGACGCCGCCGGTCGAGCGAAAGAAGGAATCGCGTCGGAAGTCATAGCCGCCCGGCAGTGCAGCCTCGGAGGGCGGCATCAGCCGCGCGCGGAGCACAACGAAATCACCGGGGTTAGGCCCCACCCTGCCGGGCGTGCCGATCCTGAGGCGGAACGGCAGGGCGGCTTCGGCGATCCCTTCCATGCTCGTCGGGCGCAGCACCATGCGCTGGCGACGGGGAAAATTATCGACGGATTCGACAAAGCCCTTCACCTCGCCGAAGTGATCCTTGTCGAGCATCGGGGCGGTGACGCTCGCCGTGCGGAGCGTTCCGGCGGCGAAGCCGGCGGCCATGAACAGCAGCGTCAGACCAAGGGTGCGTGCCATCCCCTGCGTCAGGATGGCGGCGGGCAGCGCCAGCAGCGCGAGCGCCGGGCCAGCCCAGATGGACGGCTCCTGTTCGGCGGCAAAATAGGTCAGCACACCGAGCCCGAAAGCGATCGGCAGCCAGAGGAAACCGGTGCGGAAATCCGCTTCCCGTGCAAGGTTGCCGGTGACCCAGCGCCACACGCCGGTGAGCCACGCGCCAAGCTCCCAGGCCGGCAGGCTCGCCGGCCGGAGGGCGCCTGTGGCTGAGCGCGCGCGTTGGGGGAAAATGCGCTGCATAATCCGCTTTCGTTGAGACCGCCGCGCATGCTAGAGCGCGACGCAACTGTCCGCAATGCGGCCCTTTCTCTTCCCACCTTCATTTGACGGGGCACTCCCGGCCCGAATTGTCGCCCCGTTCCTCTTCCTCGCCCAACTTCCGAGCGTCGCCCATGTCCGATCCTGTCGTTACGCGTTTTGCCCCCTCGCCCACCGGCTTCCTGCATATCGGGGGCGGACGAACGGCGCTGTTCAACTGGCTGCTGGCGAAGAAGCTTGGCGGCAAGATGCTGCTCAGAATCGAGGACACGGATCGCGCCCGCTCCACCCCGGAAGCGATCGATGCCATTCTCGACGGGCTGAAGTGGCTCGGGCTCGAATGGGATGGCGAGGTGACTTACCAGTTCGCCCGCGCGGCCCGCCATCGCGAGGTCGCGGAGGCGATGCTGGCAAAGGGCAATGCCTACCATTGCTACGCGACGTCCGAAGAGCTTGAGGCGATGCGCGAGAAGGCCAAGGCCGAGGGCAAGCCGATGCGCTATGACGGGCGCTGGCGGGATCGTTCCGACGTCGACAGGCAGGCTGCCGCCGCAGCCGGGCTGAAGCCGGTCATCCGCCTCAAGGCCCCGCTCACCGGCGAGACGAGCGTCGATGATCTCGTGCAGGGCCGCGTCACCTGGCAGAACGACAATCTCGACGATCTCGTGCTGCTGCGCTCGGACGGTAACCCGACCTACATGCTCGCCGTGGTGGTTGACGACCACGATATGGCGGTGACGCATGTGATCCGCGGCGACGATCACCTCACCAATGCCGCCCGGCAGACGCAGATCTATCAGGCGATGGGCTGGAAGGTGCCGTTCATGGCGCATATCCCGCTCATTCACGGGGCGGATGGTGCAAAACTTTCGAAGCGGCACGGGGCGCTCGGCGTCGACGCCTATCGCGCGCTCGGCTATCTGCCGGTGGCGCTCAGGAACTACCTCGTCCGCCTCGGCTGGAGTTTCGGCGATCAGGAAATCTTCTCGACCGAGGAGATGATCGCGGCGTTTGATCTGAAGAATGTCGGGCGTTCGCCGGCGCGCTTCGATTTCGCCAAGCTCGAAAGCATCAACGGCCACTACATGCGCCAGACCGGCGACGCCGAACTTCTTGCAGCGACCGAAACCATGCTGCCGCATGTCGAGGGTGGCCCGGAACTGCTCGCGAGCCTGACGCCGGCGCGCCGGGCGCAGTGGCTGGCCGCGATGCCGGGCCTGAAGGAGCGGGCGAAAACCCTGCTGGAGCTGGTTGATGGCTCGCGCTTCCTTTTCGCGCAACGGCCGCTGGCGATGGACGAGAAGGCGGGCGAGATTCTCGCCAAGGGCGGCCGCGAGGTGCTCAAAGCCCTGTTGCCGCGGCTCGAAGCCGTGACGGACTGGAACGCCGCTGCGCTCGAAGCCGCCGTGCGCGCCGAAGCCGAGACGACCGGCCTCAAGCTCGGGGCGCTGGCCCAGCCGTTGCGCGCCGCGCTGACCGGGCGGGCCACCTCGCCGGGGATCTTTGAAAGTCTTGGCCGGCTGCGCGATCAGGTCTGATGCGCGTGGATTTCTTGAGAAAATCCACAACCCTTGCGTGTCACTAGATCGAAAGTGTGAGAGGCTTGATTCGATAGTTTATGCCTCGCAAGGGGTTGCCGAGCTTGAACCTGAACAGATGTTAAGTTAGGGGTTCTGTCGACCAAATGCGGCAGTGCAACAATCTCGTTGCCGGATCGCTGCGGCGCTCCCCTTCCGGGCACGCCGCGCCATGAATTGAAGAGAGGAGTTTGCCATGACCGCGCACACGACTTCCCTGAAGGTTGGCGACCAGGTCGTCGATCTTCCGGTCAAAGAAGGCACTATCGGCCCGGCGGTTGTCGATATCGGCAAGCTCTATGCCCAGACCGGCATGTTCACCTACGATCCCGGTTTCACCTCGACCGCAGCGTGCGAATCCAAGATCACCTACATCGACGGTGACGAGGGTGTGCTCCTCTATCGCGGCTACCCGATCGAGCAGCTCGCCGAGCACGGCGACTTCCTCGAAAGCTGCTACCTGCTGCTTTACGGGGAACTCCCCACCCCGACCCAGAAGCATGATTTCGATTATCGCGTCACGCGCCACACCATGGTGCATGAGCAGATGATGCGCTTCTTCCAGGGCTTCCGCCGCGATGCGCACCCGATGGCGGTGATGGTGGCTTCGGTTGGCGCGATGTCGGCCTTCTACCATGACAGCACCGATATCTCGGACCCGTACCAGCGTATGGTCGCCTCGATGCGGATGATCGCCAAGATGCCGACGCTGGCGGCGATGGCGTATAAATATTCGATCGGCCAGCCGTTCGTCTATCCGAAGAACGATCTCGATTACACCTCGAACTTCCTGCGCATGTGCTTCGCCGTGCCGTGCGAGGAGTACAAGGTCAACCCGGTGCTGAGCCGCGCGCTCGACCGCATCTTCATCCTCCACGCCGATCACGAGCAGAACGCCTCGACCTCGACCGTCCGTCTCGCGGGTTCGTCGGGCGCGAACCCCTTCGCCTGTATCGCGGCGGGTATCGCCTGCCTCTGGGGCCCGGCGCATGGCGGCGCCAATGAGGCTGCGCTGCAGATGCTGCAGGAGATCGGCTCGGTCGACAATATTCCGAAGTACGTCGCCAAGGCCAAGGACAAGAACGATCCGTTCCGCCTGATGGGCTTCGGTCACCGCGTTTACAAGAACTACGATCCGCGCGCCAAGATCATGCAGAAGACCTGCCATGAGGTGCTCAACGAGCTCGGCATCAAGGATGATCCGCTGCTCGATGTCGCGATCGAACTGGAGCGCATCGCGCTTTCGGACCCCTATTTCATCGAGAAGAAGCTCTATCCGAATATCGATTTTTATTCGGGCATTACGCTGAAAGCGATGGGCTTCCCGAACGACATGTTCACCGTGCTGTTCGCGCTCGCGCGCACCGTCGGCTGGATCGGCCAGTGGAAGGAAATGATCGAGGACCCCGGCCAGCGCATCGGCCGCCCGCGTCAGCTCTACACGGGCGAGCCCAAGCGCGATTACGTGCCGATGGCGCAGCGGCGGTAAGGTATCCCCGGCATTCGGGGCTTCGCCGAATGCCGGAAGACCCCTCGCATAAGCTCGGGCGCCCGTTCGGGCTTCGGAAGAAAAAGGGCACTGAGAAGCGCCCTTTTTTGTTCATTTGAGAGGCCTTCATCCCCACCGTCATGGCCGGGTTCAGCCCGGCCATCCACGACTTTGATTCTGCCGGGTCAAGTTCAGGTTGTGGATACTGGAAAGTCATGGATGCCCGGGCCAGGCCCGAGCTTGAGGATCAGCGCCCCCCTCACTCAACCGTCACACTCTTCGCGAGGTTCCTCGGCTGGTCGACGTCTTTGCCCATCACCACGGCCGTGTGATAGGCGATCAGCTGCACCGGCACAGCATAGACGATGGCGGAGAAATCAGGTGCCATCTCCGGCATTTCGATTTCGGCGATGGTCTTGATCGCGGCGGCGTCACCCACGCCCTTCGGGCCGACGAGCACGATCTGCCCGCCGCGCGCCGCAACCTCCTGGATGTTCGAGACGGTTTTTTCGAACCAGTGATCCTGCGGTGCGAGCACGATGACAGGCAGCACCTCGTCGATCAGCGCGATCGGGCCGTGCTTGAGTTCACCTGCCGCATAACCTTCCGCGTGGATGTAGCTGATTTCCTTGAGTTTCAATGCGCCTTCCATGGCGAGCGGATAGGAAGTTCCGCGTCCGAGATAGAGCACATCCGTTGCTTTCGCGATATCGCGGGCGAGGTCTTCGATCGGGCCTTCATGGCGCAGGGCTTCGGCGATCAGGCCGGGAATGGCGATGAGCTGGTTGACGAGATCGGCTTCGCGCGCCGCATCAATGGCACCGCGCGCCCGCGCAGCAGCCACAGCAAGGCTCGCCAGCACTGTGAGCTGGCAGGTGAACGCCTTGGTGGAGGCAACGCCGATCTCGGGTCCCGCCAGCGTCTGCGCCACGACATCGCTCTCGCGGGCGATGGTCGAGGTCGGCACGTTCACCACCGAGAGGATATGGTTGCCGCATTCTTTTGCGTAGCGCAGCGTCGCCAGCGTATCCGCCGTCTCGCCGGACTGCGAGATGACGATCATCAATTCGCCCTTGTCCAGCGGCGCCTCGCGGTAGCGGAACTCCGAGGCGATATCGATCTCGACCGGCAGGCGCGCGATGCGTTCGAACCAGTATTTCGCGATCTGCCCGGCGAGAAACGCCGTGCCGCAGGCGGAAATCGAGATGCGCTTGAGGTTTTTCCACTCAAACGGCGTCTTGAACGGCAGGGCGACGCGGCCCGCGCTCATATCGACGTAATGCGCGAGCGTGCGGCCGACGACTTCCGGCTGCTCGTAGATTTCTTTCAGCATGAAGTGGCGATGGTTGCCCTTGTCGACGAGATAGGCGCCGGCCTGGCTTTTCTGCGCCTTGCGTTTGACCGGCTTGTTGTTCTCGTCGAAATAAGTCGCGCCTTCGCGCGTCAGCACCACCCAGTCGCCCTCTTCGAGATAGCAAACCGTATCGGTGAACGGCGCGAGCGCGAGCGCATCCGAGCCCAGATACATCTCGCCGTCGCCATAGCCGACCGCGAGTGGCGCGCCGCGGCGGGCGCCAATCAGCAGGTTATCCTCGCCGGTGAAGATGAAACCGAGCGCGAACGCGCCATGGAGGCGTGGCAGCGCGGCAGCAACGGCCTCCTGCGGGCTCATGCCTTTGTTCATATAGTGCGTGACGAGGTGCGGCACGACTTCCGAATCAGTTTGCGTGGCGAAAACCGCACCGCCTGCCGTCAGCTCATCGCGCAATTCGCGGAAATTCTCGATGATGCCGTTGTGCACTACTGCCATGCGTTCGGTCGCGTGCGGATGGGCGTTGTTCTCGGTCGGGCGGCCGTGCGTGGCCCAGCGCGTATGGCCGATGGCGGCATGGCCTGAAAGCGGAGCCTCGCGCAGCTTGGCGTCGAGGTTCTTCAGCTTGCCTTCGGCGCGGACGCGGGCGATCCTGCCGCCCTCGATGGTCGCGACGCCGGCGGAGTCATAACCGCGGTATTCGAGCCGCTTGAGCGCCTCGACGACCTGAAACGCCACCGGCTCGGTGCCCAGAATTCCGACGATGCCACACATGGTTGTCCCCTTCTGAGGCGAATCTTGTTGCCACATTGAGTGCCAGCGCAGCGCTTTTGGCACAAATCACGTTGAAAAACCGTTTGTGACGGAAGAGGTTGCAGGAGCCGTGCCGAAACTTGACCGTCATGTTCGGGCTTGGCCCGAACATCCACGACTTGGTGCTCAGTGGAAGTCAGGAAGTCGTGGATGGCCGGGCTGAACCCGGCCATGACGCCTCCTGTCACCGGAGTCTCTACTCCCGCTTCTTCGCCACATTCTCCGGCCGTGCGCGGAAGGTGTCGGCCCAGCCCGGCTTCTCGATCTGCTGGCCGCGGCCAATGGCGAGGGCATTCGCCGGCACATCTTGAGTGATCACCGAGCCGGAGCCGACAAACGCGCCCTCGCCGATCTTCACGGGGGCGACGAGCGCGGAATTCGAACCGATGAAGGCGTTCGCGCCGATCTCGGTCCTGAATTTGTTGAAACCGTCGTAGTTGCAGGTGATCGTGCCGGCGCCGATATTGGCTTCCGCGCCCACGCTGGCATCGCCGAGGTAGGTCAGGTGGCTGACCTTTGCGCCCTCGCCGAGCATCGCGTTCTTGATCTCGACGAAGTTGCCGACCTTGGCCTTCGCACCGAGATCCGCGCCGGGACGCAGCCGGGCGAACGGGCCGACGCTCGCCTTGCGACCGATTTTCGCGCCTTCGAGATGGCTGAAGGCATGGATCACCGCGCCCTCCTCAACCGAAACGCCGGCCCCGAACACGACATTCGGCTCGATGCGCGGTCGTTGACGCCCTGCGCCTCTTCCTCGGGTACTTCGACAATCGTTGTCCCGAGGCCGCGCGCGCGGGCCAGCGCCACGCAATCGGTGAGGTAGAATTCGTTCTGCGCGTTCGCGCTGCCGACCGACCGGAGAAGATCGAGCGCCAATGCGCCCTTGATCGCCATCAGCCCGCCGTTGGAAAGGCGGATCGCCCGTTCGGCCTCATTTGCATCCTTGTGCTCGCGGATCGCCTCCAGCGACGCGCCCCTGGTGATCAACCGCCCGTAGCCGGTGGGATCCTTGGCGGTGAAGCCCATCACGGCAACCGCGGTGTCAGCCACCAGAACTGCCTCGCCAAGCGCCCGGATGGTTTCGGGGCGCACCAGCGGTGTATCGCCGAACAGGATGACGATGGCATCATAGCCATCCGCGATCACGGCTTCCGCCTGAAGCACGGCATGGGCGGTACCGCGCCGGTCGCACTGCTCGAATACACGGGCTGATGGCACCAGCCGTGCCACTTCCGCCGCGACATCGGGTCGGTCCGGGCCGATGACGACCGCGAGATCGCTGATGCCGGCCTGATGCGCGGAGGTCAGCGCGTGGCCGACAAGACTGAGGCCGGCGACCTCGTGCAGCACTTTCGGCCGCGCGGATTTCATGCGCGTGCCCTCGCCCGCCGCGAGGACAATGCCGAGAATGCGCGCTGCCTTGTCCATGCACCTATCCCTTTGAAACCAGCTATGTTCATGCGGATTTAGCCGGATTCTGCATCGAATGCGAGACATGCTCGCCAAGGCCGGCCAGAATCCCCGGACTTGGTGAAAAATTCCCGTCGGCTGCGCGCCCTGCGGCCGATTGCCCTTGTATCGCCTGAGTTGAATGCGTAATTTCTAATGAGGTTCACGCGTCGGGCCTGTCGGGGAGATAAGCATGGGACTGTTCAATTTCATCAAGTCGGTCGGGAACAAGGTTTTCGGCGCGAGCGAAGCACAGGCGGCACCGGCCGACCAACTGGCCAAGGAAGTTGCCAAGCACGGTCTCAATGTCGACGGCCTCGACATTCAGGTTGCCGGCAACAAGATCACCGTCGGTGGCTCGACCACCAATACAGCCGAAGCCGAGAAGATCATCCTCGCGCTCGGCAATACGCTTGGCGTTTCGGAAGTCGAATCCAAGCTGATCGTCGCGCAGGAAGTGCCGGCTGCAACGATGTATGAGGTGAAATCGGGCGATACGCTCTGGAAGATCGCCGAAATGCATTATGGCAAGGGCAAGGGCGGCAAGTACGACGTGATCTTCGAGGCCAACAAGCCGATGCTGAGCCACCCGGACAAGATCTACCCGCACCAGATGCTGCGCATTCCGCCGCTGGCATAAGCCGTTTACGGCATTATATGAAGCATGGAAGGCCGGGTAATCCCCGGCCTTTTTGCTGTCATGGGACATCCGCAGCGGAGCTGTCCGTCACCTTGCCTGCACGAACTTGCCTGCACGAACTTGCCTGATGGCGTCGATCACACATTGACCCGGCGCGCAGGAGCCTCTATCAGGCCCCCTCACCTTGGTGCGAGCTCGTAGCTCAGTCGGTAGAGCACGTGACTTTTAATCATGGGGTCATGGGTTCGAATCCCATCGAGCTCACCAAGGTTTCTTCAAGAGAAAACCCATGGATTCTCTTTGGAACGGCTTCGCTGCCGCTCCGCCTGCCGGGTTCGAATCCCATCGAGCTCACCAAGGTTTCTTCAAGAGAATGTCCATGAATTCTCTTTGGAACGGCTTCGCTGCCGCTCCGCCTGCCGGGTTCGAATCCCTTCGAGCTCACCAAGGTTCCCCCCTTTGACCGGAGCGTGCCGTGGCGATGACAGGTGTCGAAGAAAGCACTGGCACGAAGGCAGGCCCCTGCACGGAAGAAAGCCCCTGCACGAAGGTCTGCGCGCTTGATGGCGCCACCGGCTGGTGCCTGGGCTGCGGGCGGACGGGGCCGGAAATCGCCGCCTGGCGTGCGATGGATGCCGCCGGGCACCGGGCGCTGAAAGCGCTGCTGCCCGCGCGCCTGCGTCAGATCGGCGGACGGGCGCTGTCAGCCGCTGATCAGGGCTGAATATTACCGGAAGTGCAGATCCATTCGGTGACGGGGTCAAAGCGCGCTCCCCCTCCGCCGCCCTGCTTGAGACGGATTTCATAGCCATCGAGCGTGTTTTCCAGCAGGCAGGCGATCGTCATCGGGCCGACACCGCCGGGCACGGGAGTGAGTGCTCCTGCGATTTCCTTCACGCCGTCGAAATCGGCGTCGCCGACAAGACGGCTCTTGCCGGTGGCCTTGTCGGTGACGCGGTTGATGCCGACATCGATCACGATCGCGCCGGGTTTGACATAGCGGCTGTCGATGAGCTTCGGGCGGCCGACGGCGGCAACCAGAATATCGGCCGAGCGACACACCATCGGCAGGTCCTGCGTGCGCGAATGCGCGACCGTGACCGTGCAGTTCTCGGCGAGCAACAGCTGGAGCATCGGCTTGCCGACGATGTTCGAACGCCCGACCACCACCGCATGAAGACCTGAGAGGTCCTGCCGCACGGATTTGATCAGCTTCAGCGAGCCACGCGGCGTGCAGGGCACGAAGGCCTTGCCGCCGGTGGACAGCCGCCCGACATTCACCGGGTGGAAGCCGTCGACATCCTTGGCCGGCGCAATCGCCTCGATGATCTTGTCGGCATCGATATGGCCGGGCAGCGGCAGCTGGACCAGAATGCCATCGACGCCCGGATCAGCGTTGAGCCTGGCGACGAGCGCCAGCAGCGCGGCCTCGGTGGTCTCGGCCGGCAGGCGATGCTCGATCGAGAGCATGCCGATTTCCTTGGTCTGCTTGGCCTTCGAGGCGACATAGACCTCGCTTGCCGGATCATTCCCCACCAGCACCACGGCGAGGCCCGGCTTGCGATAGCCCTGCGCGACATGGCCCGCGACGCGCGCCGCAAGCTCAGCCCGAAGTGCGGCGGCGATGGCTTTGCCGTCGATGAGCGTGGCGGTCATGCGCGAATCCCTGTCCCGTTGGCGAGGCCGATCTTTAATGCGCATCGCCCCAGCTGAAAACAACGATTTGTCCAAGGGGCTATCTGTCCCGGCGTCATCGTGCTTCGTTCATGGCAATCCGAAGGCTCGCCTCGAGATACGGCGCGAACGAGCGGCCGACCTCGATCCTGAACAGCCGGGGCTCCATCCGCCAGAGCACGATTTCGGCCTTGTGGAACAGCGTCCGCGTCGCCATTCCCACCGGAAAGGCAGGC
Source organism: Beijerinckiaceae bacterium (assembly GCA_009773635.1). Lineage (GTDB taxonomy): Bacteria > Pseudomonadota > Alphaproteobacteria > Rhizobiales > Beijerinckiaceae > Rhabdaerophilum. The sequence continues at coordinate 319,254 of WSYC01000006.1, forward strand.
AGCGAAAGATCGAGCGGGCAGCCGGCATTGAGAACATCGGCACCGTCCGGGCCTTCGAGAACGAAGCCGAGATGGCGATCCGAGATATCGACCAGCGCATGCGGAATATCAGTGCAAGCCGTTCCGATGGCCGCAAAGACCGCCTGTCCTTCACTCACCGGCGCGATGAGCAGGAGTTCGTCCGGCCCAAGCCGCAGCGCAACGCGGCCGCCGGGCTTGCCCCGCTCACCCTTGCTGGCGGCGCGGTTGATCGCCTCGGGAAAGCCAAGGCCAAAGGCTTCGCCGGCCTTGGCTTCACCCATGGCATCCCCGCGAAAGACGAAGCGCGCCAAAGGCGGCGCGGAGCGCAGATACGGGGGCTCGGAGGCGGCGGTTTCATCCATCGTGGCGCGATCCTCAGCCATTGAGCCGCTCTCCCTTGGGATCATGGAAGACCGGGGCGACAATGGTCGCTGCAATGGCCCCGGCGGGCATCGGGACGTACACGCTCTCGCCCATCCGCGCGCGGCCGTTGGCGATCACGGCCAGCGCGATGGAACGGTTGCAGGTCTCGCTCCAATAGGCGGAGGTGACATGGCCGAGCGCTGGTGTTCCGGCGGGTGGTGCCGGGCTGTCAGTGATCTGCGCGCCTTCCTCCAGCACGATTTTCGGATCGAGCGTCGCAAGGCCGACGAGCTGCTTGCGCCCTGCCGCGACAAGATCAGGCCGCATGAGCCCGCGCTTGCCGACGAAATCAGGCTTGGCCTTGCCGATGGCCCAGCCGAGGCCGACATCCTCCGGCGTCATGGTGCCGTCGGTCTCCTGACCGACGATGATATAGCCCTTTTCGGCGCGCAGCACGTGCATCGCCTCGGTGCCATAGGCCCCGCCGCCGTGCTTGAGCGCCTCGGCATACACCGCCTCCCAGACAGCACGACCCTGCCCCGCCGGTACGTTGATCTCAAAACCGAGTTCGCCTGAAAAACTGACCCGGAACAGCCGGGCGTCGATGCCGGCGATCCGGCCCGTCTTGACCGCCATATGCGGGAAGGCCTCCGGTGCAAGATCGATCCCCTCGACGAGCGGGCGCAGCGTGTCGCGCGCCCTCGGCCCCTGCACGGCGATCACGGCATAAGCTTCCGTGATCGAGGTCTGCCAAACCTTGAGATTCGGCCATTCGGTTTGCAGGTAATCCTCGATCATCGCGAAAACGCGCGCCGCGCCGCCGGTCGTGGTGGTGATGTGGAACCTGTCCGCCGCCTCTCCCCCTTTTTCTCGCCTGTTGCTCCGCAAAACCGGGTCCCAGTTTTGCGCAACAGGCTCCAGCCGCCCGATGACGCCGTCATCGATCACGAAGCCGGCCTCGTTGAGCAGGATGCCGTAGCGGCAGCGCCCGACCGCCAACCCCTTCCAGCTGTTGACGTAGAGCCGGTCGAGGAGTTCCGCCGCATCCGGGCCGACGAGCTCGATCTTGCCGAGTGTCGAGGCATCGAACAGGCCGACGGTCTCGCGCACCAGCTTGCACTCGCGGTTGACCGCCGCGTGCATATCCTCGCCGCTGCGCGCGAAGTAATGCGCGCGCTTCCACTGGCCGACATCCTCGAAGGCCGCGCCCTGCGCGGCCGCCCATTCGTGGATCGGCGTCTTGCGGACCGGATCGAACAGCTCCCCGCGCGCCTGCCCGGCGAACAGGCCGAAGGTGACGGGCGTATACGGCTGGCGGAAGGTCGTGAGCCCAACCTCGGGGATAGATTTTCCGAGGGCATCGGCGACGATGCCGAGCGCGTTCATGTTCGAGGTCTTGCCCTGATCGGTCGCCATGCCGGTCGTGGTGAAGCGCTTGACGTGCTCGACTGAGCGGAACCCCTCACGTGTTGCCAGCCGGATGTCGCGCGCGGTGACATCGTTCTGGAAATCGACGAAAGCCTTGACCTTCGCCGGATCGCCCGGCACCGGGCTCGCGCCGCTGAAGGTGCCGAGCATCTCGGTCGGAAAATCGCCTGCGCAGGCGCCGGCCGAGCGCACCGCCTGCCCCGGCGCGGTTGCGCCCGGGACATAGGCTTCAATCGTGTCGTTCCAATCCAGCTTGCCGCGCGACTGGGAGAAAAGATGCACCGAAGGTGTCCACCCGCCGGCCATCAACACGAGATCACAGGCGACGGGATCGGTTTCGCGCACCGAGCAATCCGATTGCAGCTTGCCCAGCCGAACGCGGTTCACCCGCAAGCGCCCCTCGGTTCCGACGAGAATCGTCGCGGTATGGACCGGAATGCCCGCCCCCAGCGCGTTGGCAGCCAAGGCCGGATCAGGCTTGGGGCGGGCATCAACGATGGCGGCAACCTCGACACCGGCCTCCTTCAGCGCGAGTGCCGCGCCATAGGCACTGTTGCAGGTGGTGAAGACGACTGCACGCGAGCCCGGCTTCACGCCATAGCGCCGGGCGTAGATTTCCGCTGCGCTCGCCAGCATGATGCCGGGGCGATCGTTGTCCGGGAAGGCGATCGGGCGTTCGATCGCCCCCGTCGCGAGCACGACCGCGCCGGCGCGCACCTGCCAGAGCCGCTCGCGCGGGGCTTTCGGCGGCAAGGTGCCGAGATGGTCGGTCAGCCGCTCCTGAAGCGCGACGAAATTCTGCGCGAAATAGCCGAAAGCCTGCGTGCGCGGCAGCAGCCGCACATTCGGCCGGAAGCGAAGCTGCTCCAGCGCTTCGGAAAGCCATTCGCCATCGCCATTGAGAAGCCAGCCGCCGAATTCGGCCTGCTCATCGCAGAGGATCACGCGCGCCTTGGGATCATCAGAGGCTTCGAGCGCCGCTTTCAACCCCGCTTCGCCGCCACCGATCACCAGCACCTCGCAATGCGCGAAGCGGCTGGCGTAGGTATCCGGGTCCGGCCCTTCCGGCGCCCTGCCGAGCCCGGCGGCGCGGCGGATGATCGGTTCGTAAAGCTTCGCCCAGGCCTTGTTGGAGCCAAGAAATTTCGGCCCCATGAAGGTCTTGTAGTAGAAGCCCGCGCCCAGAAACGGCGCGGCGAGCGCGTTGATTTCGCCGATATCGAGCGCCAGCGACGGCCAGCGGTTCTGGCTCGTGGCGACGAGGCCCTCATAGAGTTCGACCTGCGTCGCGCGCAGGTTGGGCGTCGAGCGACCGCCCCCTCTCGAAACCGTCACCAGCGCGTTCGGTTCTTCTGCCCCTGCGGAAATCGGGCCGCGCGGCCGGTGATACTTGAACGAACGGCCCATCAAGTGAACGCCGTTCGCGAGCAGCGCCGAGGCCAGCGTATCACCGGCCAGCCCCTGCATGATCCGCCCGTCGAAGGTGAAGCTGATGCCTTTCGTGCGGTCGATCCGCCCGCCGGCAGGGGTGCGGAAGGCGCTCACAGGGCTGTCTCCGCTTGTTTCCCTGTCGCATTCGCTTCACGCGAACCGGGTGCCACTTCGCTTGCGAATGCTTCCGTCTCAGGCGGGGCCTCGCCGGCCTTGTAGGTCGTCACGAAATCATCGCTCACGGTGTTTCGGATCGCGTTGAAGAAGCGCCCGCAGCCGTGCGCGTGCCGCCAGCGTTCGGCGATGATGCCCTTCGGATTGTCGCGCAGATAGAGGAATGCCGCCCATTCAGCATCGCTGGTCGTGGCGGGATCGAGTGGGCGTGCGATATGCGCAGCACCGGCGTTACGGAACTCCGTCTCCGGGCGCTTCATATTGCAATAGGGACAATGAATCAGTAACATATTATTTATTCCTAATGTGCAACTGCAGCCGCTGCCGCCTCGTCGATCAGCCGCCCGGTCGTGAACCGTTCGAGCGTGAATGGCGCCGCGATCGGATGCGGCTCGCTTCTCGCGAGGGTGGCCGCGAAGACATGGCCGGAGCCCGGCGTGGCCTTGAAGCCCCCGGTGCCCCAGCCGCAGTTGACGAACAGCCCCTCGACCGGCGTCTTGCCGATGATGGGGGAACGGTCCGGCGTCACGTCGACGATGCCGCCCCAGTTCCGGAGCATGCGGAGCCGCCTCGTCATCGGGAACAGCTCGCAGATCGCGTCCAGCGTATGCTGCGTGATGTGCAGCCCGCCGGTCTGCGAATAGGAGACGTATTGATCCGTCCCCGCGCCGATCACGAGTTCGCCCTTGTCGGATTGGGACATATAGGCGTGGATGGTGTTGCTCATGACAACGCAGGGCATGATCGGCTTGATCGGTTCGGAAACCAGTGCCTGCAGCGGGTAGCTCTCGAGCGGCATGCGGATATCCGCCATACCCATCAACACTGAGGTGTGCCCGGCGGCAACGACCCCGACCTTGCCCGCACCGATGAAGCCGCGCGTGGTTTCAACACCCGTCACCTTGCCGGAAGCGTCGCGGCGGATGCCTTTCACCTCGCAATTCTGGATGATATCGACACCAAGCCGGTCCGCGCCGCGCGCGTAGCCCCAGGCGACGGCATCGTGCCGGGCGGTGCCGCCGCGCCGCTGCAGCGCCGCGCCGAGAATGGGGTAGCGGATATCGTGGCTGATATTGAGGATCGGGCAGAATTCCTGCGCCTCTTCCGGCGTCAGCCATTCATTGTCGATCCCGGCGAGGTGATTGGCGTGGATATGGCGCTTCGTCACCTGCACATCGTGGATATTGTGCGCGAGCATCATCACCCCGCGCGGGGAATACATCACGTTGTAGTTCAGCTCGTCCGAGAGCGTTTCCCAGAGCTTGACCGAATGCTCGTAGAGCGCCTCGCTCTCCTCCCAGAGGTAGTTCGAGCGGATGATCGTGGTGTTGCGCCCGGTATTGCCGCCCCCGAGCCAGCCCTTCTCCAGCACCGCGACGTTGCGGATGCCATGCTCCTTCGCGAGATAGTAGGCCGTCGCCAGCCCGTGCCCGCCCGCGCCGACGATGACGACATCATAGGCCGGCTGCGGCTCCGGGTCGCGCCATTGACGCGGCCAGCCAGCGTTGCCGGATAGCCCCTCCTTGATCAGATTGAAAAGTGAGAAGCGCACGGACGGACTCATCAAGGCGTTGGAATTCATTATGCGTAACGAGGAAAGGGCAGGGAATCCAGCCCGCTTCATGCTTGCGTGCGCGACCCGCCGCCCTACAATCCTGCGCAACCCTGATTTGAGGCGCTTGTCTTGAAACCGAAACAACTGAACGACCGGATCTGGCAGGCCAAGGGCCGCCCGCTGGACGATGATGCACTTGCTGAAGTGCGCGCCACGCTCGGCGTCACGCCGCTGCGGCGTGATCTCCTGATCGAGATGCTGCATGCGTTGCAGGACCGGTTCGGCGCGCTGCATGCCCGGCATTTGAAGGCGCTGGCCGAGGTGGTGCGGCTTTCGGAAGCCGAGGTCTTCGAGGTCGCGAGCTTCTATCACCACTTCGATATCGTGAAGGAAGGCGAGGCTGCGCCTGCCGCCATCACGATCCGCGTCTGCGACAGCGTGTCCTGCATGCTCGCGGGGGCGGAAGCGGTTCTGGCGAGGCTCGAAGGGCTGGTCGACGCGGATAAGGTTCGCGTCGTGCGCGCGCCCTGCATCGGGCGCTGTGCGGAAGCGCCAGCCGCGCTGGTGGGACGGAATTCGGTCGGCAATGCCCATGCTGTTCGGCTCGCAGCGCTGGCGGATGCGGGTGCGGTAGAACCTGCCCTGCCCGCCTATGCCGATCTCGCCGCCTATCGCGCCAAGGGCGGCTATGCCTTGCTGGCGGATTGCCTTTCCGGCACGAGGACGCCTGAAAGCCTGATCGAAACGCTTTCAAACGCCGGGCTTCGTGGGCTTGGCGGCGCGGGGTTTCCGGCGGGCCGGAAGTGGGGAATCGTGCGTTCCTACCCCGGTCCGCGCCTGATGACGATCAATGGCGACGAGGGCGAGCCCGGCACCTTCAAGGACCGTGTGCTGCTCGAAGCCGATCCGCACCGGATGCTCGAAGGCGCGCTGATTGCTGCGCATGTGGTGGGCGCAGAGCGCATCTACCTCTACATGCGCGACGAATACCCCGCCGTGCTGGACATCCTCGCCCGCGAGATCGCAGCGCTCGATGCCGCCGGGTTGACTCGCCACGCGCCGATCGAGCTACGGCGTGGTGCCGGCGCCTATATCTGCGGCGAGGAAAGTGCGATGCTGGAGAGCATCGAGGGCAAACGCGGCCTGCCGCGCCATCGCCCGCCCTATATCGCGGAGAAGGGCCTTTTTGGCCGCCCGACGCTGAACCACAACGTCGAAACGCTCTACTGGCTGCGCGATATCCTCGAGAACGGCGCGGAGTGGTTTGCGAGCCAAGGGCGCGACGGGGCAAAAGGGTTTCGCTCGTTTTCGGTCTCGGGCCGCGTGAAGCAGCCCGGCGTGAAGCGCGCCCCGGCAGGCATCACCGCGCGTGCCCTGATCGAAGAGTTTTGTGGCGGGATGGCGGAGGGGCATCGCCTCGCCGGCTATCTGCCCGGCGGCGCCTCCGGCGGGATGCTGCCGGCGTCGATGGCGGATATCCCGCTCGATTTCGGCACGCTGGAAAAACACGGCTGCTTTGTCGGCTCCCATGCGGTCGTGGTGTTTTCGGATCAGGATGATCCGCGCGCCATCGCCCGTAACCTGCTGTCGTTTTTCACGCACGAAAGCTGCGGGCAATGCACGCCCTGCCGGCTCGGCACGGAGAAAATGACGACACTGCTCGATGCCCCCGTGATCGATCGCGACCTCATCGCCGATCTCGATCACGTCATGCGGCAAGGCTCGATCTGCGGGCTCGGGCAGGCCGCACCGAACCCGGTCGCAAGCCTGCTGAAGTTCTTCCCGGAGGCTGTCCGATGAGTGCAACCATCCGTTTCATGCTTGATGGTCGTGACGTCGTGGCCAAGCCCGGCGAAAGCCTCTGGCAGGTCGCCAAGCGCGAGGGCGTCATGATCCCGCACCTTTGTCATCTTGATGCGCCGGGCTATCGGCCCGATGGCAATTGCCGCGCCTGCCTGTGCGAGATCGAGGGCGAGCGCACGTTGGCCGCCTCCTGCATTCGCCAGCCGAGCGCGGACATGGTGGTGAATACCGCCGGCGAGCGTGTTGAAAAAGCTCGCCGGATGGTGTTCGAGCTGCTGGCAGCGGATATGCCTGCACGCGAGGCATCGCCGGATCCTGCGGCGCCGTTCTGGCACTGGAATGAGGCGGTTCAGCCGCAATCCGGGCGCCTGCCCAAGCGCAAGCACGGCTTCGGATCGCCGAAGGATGCCGGCCTTGATCTGCATGATGCCTCCCACGCCGCGATTGCCGTGAACCTTGAGGCCTGCATCGCCTGTGGCCTCTGTGAACGCGCCTGCCGCGAGGTGCAGGTCAATGATGTCATCGGCATGGGGTATCGCGGGGCTGCGGCTCGCCCGGTGTTCGATCTCGCCGATCCGATGGGCGCGTCGACTTGCGTCGGCTGCGGGGAATGCGTGCAGGTCTGCCCGACCGGCGCTCTCAGCGAGAAATCGCTGATGGACCCGACCGCCACACGCGGTGTCATCGTGCCGGACCGTGAGGTGGATACCGTCTGCCCCTATTGCGGGGTCGGCTGCCTGACCAAGGTCGCCGTGAAAGGCAACACCATCGTCCGTGTCGACGGGCGCGACGGGCCGGCGAACGAGAACCGGCTCTGCATCAAGGGTCGCTTTGGGCATGATTACATCCGCCATCCGCACCGGCTGACAAAGCCGCTGGTCCGGCGCGAGGATGCCCCGAAGGCAGGCAATGCGGTGGTCGATCCCGCCAATCCGCTCGCGGTGTTCCGCGAAGCGACTTGGGAGGAAGCGCTCGCCCGCGCGGTGGAAGGCTTCCAGCGCGTGCTGGCGGCGACAGCGCCCGGCGCGCCCTCGCCTTTCGCCGGGTTCGGCTCGGCGAAATGCTCGAACGAAGAAGCCTATCTCTTCCAGAAGCTGGTGCGGCAGGGCTTCGGCACCAACAATGTCGACCATTGCACGCGGCTCTGCCACGCCTCATCCGTCGCGGCACTGATGGAGGGGATCGGCTCGGGCGCGGTGACCGCCCCGTTTACGGCGGCGCTGGAGAGCGATTGCATCATCGTGATCGGCGCACGGCCAACCGAAAACCACCCGGTTGCTGCGACGTATCTCAAACAGGCGGCGAAAGCCGGGAAAACCCTGATCGTGATGGACCCGCGCGGCTCCGGCCTGATGCGGCACGCAACGCACGCCCTGCGCTTCAAGCCGGGCACCGATGTCGCGCTGCTCAACGCGATGCTCAACGTCATCGTCACGGAAGGGCTGACCAACCCCGCCTATATCGCGGAACATGTCGACGGCTTCGAGGCGCTCGAAGCCTCCGTGAAGGATTTCACGCCCGAGGCGATGGCGCCGGTCTGCGGCATCGCGCCCGCAACCATCCGCGAGGTCGCGCGGCTCTACGCGACCTCGAAAGCCTCGATCATCTTCTGGGGCATGGGCGTCTCGCAGCATGTTCACGGCACGGATAACGCCCGCTGCCTGATCGCGCTGGCGCTTGCCACCGGCCAGACCGGGCGGCCCGGCACCGGCCTTCACCCCCTGCGCGGGCAGAACAACGTGCAAGGTGCTTCGGACGCCGGGCTGATCCCGATGTTCTACCCGGATTATCGCTCGGTCGAGGATATCGATCTCGCCGCGCGCTATTCTGATGATTGGGGCCGCCCGCTCGATCGGAAGCGCGGGCTGACGGTGGTCGAGGTGATGGATGCCATTCTCGCCGGCTCCATCAAATCCATGTTCATCATGGGTGAGAACCCCGCGATGTCCGACCCCGACCAGATCCACGCGCGGGCCGCACTGGCGAAGCTCGATCACCTCGTGGTGCAGGATATCTTCCTCACCGAAACGGCCTGGCACGCCGATGTCGTCCTGCCGGCCTCCGCACATGCCGAAAAGCTCGGCACCTTCACCAACACCAACCGGCAGGTGCAGCTCGGCCGGCCCGCTGTGGCGCTGCCGGGCAAGGCGCGGCTCGATGTCGAGATCCTTGTCTCCCTCGCGAACCGGATGGGGCTTGGCTGGGATTATGGCCAGCGCCGCGATGCCGAGGGCGTGGAGGCTGGCGTCGAAGTTTCCCGCGTTTACGAGGAAATGCGCGGCCATATGGCTTCGCTCACCGGTCTGCCATGGGAGCGCATCGCACGCGATGGCACCGCAACCTATCCGGCAGCCTCAGCGGAGGTGCCGGGCGAGGACATCCTCTTCGGTGAGCACTTCCCGACGAAATCGGGGCGCGCCCGGATCGTGCCCGCGAGCGTGCTGGTGCCGCCCGACGAGGTGCCGGATGCGGAGTACCCGCTTGTTCTCACCACCGGGCGGCTGCTGGAGCACTGGCACACCGGCGCGATGACGCGGCGCTCGGGCGTGCTCGACGCCATCGAGCCGGAGGGCATGGCGGCGATGCACCCGAAGGAAATCCGTCGACTTGGGCTGACGGCCGGTGGGGCGATCACGGTCGAGACCCGTCGCGGCGCGATCACGGCGCGGCTCCGGGCAGATCGCGATGTCGCGGAGGGCATGGTCTTTGTGCCGTTCGCGTTCAACGAGGCGGCGGCGAACCGGCTGACAAACCCGAAACTTGATCCGTTCGGCAAAATCCCGGAGTTCAAGTTCGCGGCGGCACGGGTCTTTTCGTGAAGGTGCCGGTTTGACGCGGCCTTGCCGCTGCTCCCGGCGTCATGCCCGGCTTTGAGCCGGGTATCCACGACTTTCGTGGGGAATGTTTGCAAGAGCAAGTCGTGGATGGTCGGGCTAAACCCGACCATGACGGTGGAGGATGATCACTCCCCCCTCGCCCAGCCTGCCTTGGTTTCGGCAACGAAATCGGCGTAAGCCCCGGCGGCGATCGCCGCGCGTGCGCCAGCCATCAGCGCCTGATAATAGCCGATGTTGTTCCAGCTCAGCAGCATCTGGCCGAGCATTTCGTCGGACTTCGTGAGGTGGTGCAGGTAGGCGCGCGAATAGTCCCGCGTCGCCGGGCAGGATGAGGCCTCGTCCAGCGGCCGCGTATCCTCGGCGAATTTGGCGTTGCGCAGGTTCATCTTGCCAAAACGCGTATAGGCGGTGCCGTGGCGGCCGGCGCGGGTCGGCATCACGCAATCGAACATGTCGACCCCGCGCGCAACGCTTTCCAGCAGGTCATCGGGCGTGCCGACACCCATGAGGTAGCGCGGCTTCTGCGCTGGCATGAAGGGCGCTGTCGCTTCGATGGTCGCGAGCATCTCCGCCTGCGGTTCGCCCACCGCAAGGCCGCCGATGGCGTAGCCCGGCAGATCGAGCGCGGCCAGAGCCTCGGCGCTTTCGCGGCGCAGCTGCGGGTTGGTGCCGCCCTGCACGATCCCGAACAGCGCCCGCCCCTCACCTAGCTTTACCAGCCGCTCGAACGCCGCCTTCGAGCGCTCCGCCCAGCGGATCGAAAGCCGCATCGCGCGCGCGACTTCCTCGTCGGAAGCCGGCAGACGGATGCACTCGTCGAGCTGCATGATGATGTTGCTGTCGAGCAGGTGCTGGATTTCAATCGAGCGTTCCGGCGTCAGTTCATGCTTCGAGCCATCGATATGGCTTTGAAACGTCACGCCGTTTTCGCTGAGCTTGCGCAATGCGGCAAGGCTCATCACCTGAAACCCGCCTGAATCCGTGAGGATCGGGTATGGCCAACGCGCCATCTCGTGGAGGCCACCGAGGCGCGCCACCCGCTCCGCGCCGGGGCGCAGCATCAGGTGATAGGTATTGCCGAGGATGATATCCGCGCCGGTTTCCCGCACCTGCTCCATGTAGAGGCCCTTCACCGTGCCGGCGGTGCCGACCGGCATGAAGGCCGGCGTGCGGATTTCGCCACGCGGCATGGTGATGCTGCCCTGCCGGGCCGCGCCATCGCGTGCGTGGATGGTGAAGGAGAAGTCGTTGGTCATGGTGCCTCGGGAAACAGCAGCGAACCATCGCCGTAGGAATAGAAGCGATAGCCGTTTTCAATCGCGTGGCGATAGGCGCAGCGCATTGTTTCCACTCCGGCGAAGGCAGAAACCAGCATCAGCAACGTCGATTTCGGCAGGTGAAAATTGGTAATCAGCGCATCCGTCACCCGGAAACGATAGCCGGGGCGGATGAAAATCTCGGTCTCGCCGGCAAACGGCGCGATCTCGCCTGAAAGGGCTGGTTCCTCCATTGACGCTTGCGCGAACGCAGAACCGGTTACCACTTCTGCTGCGCAAGCTGCGCTTTCAATCAGCCGGCACGCGGTCGTGCCGACCGCGATAACCCGCCCGCCCCGCGCCCGCGCCTCACGGATACGGGCTGCGGCTTCGGCACTCACCTCGCCCCATTCGGCGTGCATCTTGTGCTCGTCGAGGTTCTCGACCTTCACCGGCAGGAACGTCCCCGCCCCGACGTGCAGCGTGACGAACACATGCTCAACCCCGCGCGCCGTGAGGCGCTCCAGCAGCGCCGGCGTGAAGTGCAGCGAGGCGGTGGGGGCGGCAACGGCACCATCGCGGGCGGCGAAGATCGTCTGGTAATCACCTGCATCCTGCGCGGCGGCAATATCGCCTGCGCGTTTGCGGGCCTCAAGGATATAGGGCGGCAGCGGCATGCCGCCGACGAGCGCGATCGCTTCATCGAGAAACGCGCCGGTGCGATCGAAGCGGATGGTGACGACGCCCTCCTCGCCCTTGGCGAGAATCGTGCCGGTGAGCGTATCCGCCGCGCAGGCCGGATTATGCCCACCAAAACGCAGGGTATCGCCGGGCTTGAGGCGTTTGCCGGGCTTGGCGAAGGCGTCCCAGGTGGCCTCATCGCGCCGCTTGATGAGAAGGGCCTCGATGGCAACGCGGTTGTCATCGCGGATTCGTTCGCCCAGCAGCCGCGCCGGGATGACTTTCGTGTCGTTGAACACGAGGAGATCGCCGGGCGAGAGTTGATCCGCGAGCGCGGAAAACACCGAATCCGCGAGTTCCGCGCCCGGCTTCACCACCAGCATGCGTGCGGAATCGCGCGGGGTCGCGGGGTGCAGCGCGATCCGCTCCTCCGGCAGGGTGAAATCGAAATCCGAAAGTTTCATGGCGCTCATGTCGGGCTGGCAATAGGCCGGCGGGCAGCATAGCGCCGCGCAATCGCCCCGCCCCAGCGGATGAACGGCTTTTCGATCGCGATCCAAGTCAGTGTGGCGATCACCGAGGAGATCGCCACCAGCACGAGGAAGCCTGCAACGAAGCGGCTGTTGCCATCCGGCAGGGCGCGGATCGCGGTCTGAAGCGCCTCCGGGAAATGCCGGATGACGAAGAAATGCACGAAATAGAGGCTGTAGGAGATCTTGCCGATGAAAACCACGGCGCGGTTGACCAGCAATGTACCGGCATTCTCCAGCACCAGCAGCGTGAAGATGCCGAGGCAGGCAACCTTGATCGGGAACGCCTTCCCGCGCAGGAAAAACACGTAGATCACCGCAGCCAGCAGCGGCCAGAACACAATCGCCCTGCGCAGCACCGGCATCGCCGGGCGGTAATAGATGAGGATCCCGAGCGCGAACGCCAGCAACTGGTACGGCAGCCAGAACTTGAAGAATGAGATCGTCACGTAGTCCGAGCCGGATGCGCGCAGCTGATTGACGATCCATTCGGACAGCACGAGCCCGACAACACCGCCCGTCAGCGTGATCAGGAGCGCGCGATTGCGGGTGGTCGCGACCATCAGCACGAAGGGCAGCAGCAGATAGAAATTCACCTCGACCGCGACCGACCAGCCGCCATCCACCACCGAGGTGATCGCGTTGGGGAGCCAGGCATTGACGAACACGAGGGCGGAAGCCACCTCGGGCCAGCTCAGCCCGTCCGGCGCCCAGAAACGCGGCGCGAGGCCGAGATCGAGGAGATTCACGGCCACGATGAGGTAGAACAGTGGAATGATGCGGAACGCCCGCCGGATGGCATAGGCGCGCCACACGCCGCCCTCGCCGGTGCCAAGCCGGTGCAGCAGCGACCGCGTGAGCGTATACGCACTGACGATATAGAACAGCTGGACACCGCGTGCGCCCTCGCTCGCCGCGCGCTGGAGCCATTCGGCGGCGGGATAGGCAATCATCTGCGCGTGCACGAGGAGCACGAGCAGGATCGCGTAACCCCGAAGCGCATCGACGGAATCGAGCGCAGCAGGGCCATGTGCCGCAGGTTCTGGCGCAGGATGAGACGCCGGCTGCACAGGCAGGGGAGCCGGCGTCGTCAAGGATCAGGCCTGATCGGCGGCGATGGTCGCCTTGGTGATCCGGTCCGGGTTGCGGACGGGCTCGCCGCGCGCGAACGCGTCGACATTGTCCATGCCTTCGATCACCTTGCCCCAGACCGTATACTGCTTGTCGAGGAAGGTGGCGTCGTCGAAGCAGATGAAGAACTGCGAATTCGCCGAATCCGGGCTGCGCGAACGCGCCATCGAGCAGACGCCGCGCACATGCGGCTCGTCGTTGAACTCGGCCTTCAGATCCGGGTAATCCGAGCCGCCCATACCGGTGCCATCCGGGCAACCGCCCTGCGCCATGAAACCGTCGATGACGCGGTGGAACGACAACCCGTCATAGAAGCCCTCGCGCACGAGCTTCTTGATATGGGCGACATGGCCCGGCGCGAGATCGGGCCGGAGCTCGATCGTGACCAGACCCTTGGTCGTGTCGAGAATGAGGGTGTTTTCAGCGTCCGCCATCGGAATATTCCTTGTTGTGTTGGCTTATTTCACGTCCGCGAGCAGGCGGACCTTCAGCATCTTGTCGGGGTTCGAGACCGCGCCGTTGTTGTTGCTGTCGCCGCGCTTGATCTTGTCGACGAATTCCATGCCTTGCACGACCTTGCCGAACACGGTGTATTTGCCGTTCAGAAAGCTCGCGTCGGCAAAGCAGATGAAGAACTGCGAATTCGCCGAATCCGGGCTCTGCGAGCGCGCCATGCCGAGGGTACCACGGCCGAACGGCTCCTTGTTGAACTCCGCCGGCACATTCGGCAGGCTGGAGCCGCCGGTACCGTTACCCTGCGGATCGCCGGTCTGGGCCATGAAGCCTTCGATGACGCGGTGGAAGACGATGCCGTCATAGAAGCCCTGCTTCGCCAGCGTCTTGATGCGCTCGACGTGCTTGGGTGCAAGGTCCGGCCGAAGCGCGATGAGCACGCGGCCATCCTTGAGGTCGATCGCCAGCGTGTTCTGCGGATCGAGCTTGGCCTGCGCCATGGCGGCAAACGGGCTGATGGCCATAAGGCCGGCAAGAAGTGTACGACGCAGCATGGTTTCTCCTGATAAAATATCCGGGGTCTGACCCGGTGGAAGGGTGGACGCTCAGGCGCCCTTCGTGAACTTCAGCGCCAGTGCGGCGCGGACGGGGGCGGGCACGAAGCCCGAGACATCGCCGCCCATGCCCGCGATCTGGCGGACAAGCGTGGCCGTAATCGGGCGGACATCGGGGGAAGCGGGCAGAAACACGGTTTCGACCGTGGGCGCCATCTTGCCGTTCATGCCGGCAAGCTGCATTTCGTAATCGAGATCGGTGCCGTCGCGCAGGCCGCGGATGAGCATCGAGGCGCCATGACGGCGCGCGGCATCCACCGTGAGATCGCCGAAGGTGGTGATCGTGAGCGTCTTGCCGCCGGCGAAGGGGCGCGCCACGGCTTCGAGCATCGCCTTGCGCTCCTCGATCGAGAACAGCGGAGCCTTGCCGGGATGCGTGCCGATGGCGATCACCAGCTCATCCGCGATCACGAACGAGCGCCGGATGACGTCAAGATGGCCGTTGGTCGGCGGATCGAACGAGCCGGCGTAGAAGGCGATGTGCGACATGGCAGCCTCGGGGTGAAAATTCTCTGAGCGGAGCTAGCCGCAAACGCACCTGAACTCAAGACATTCCGAACTCAAGGAATTCCGTCAGCGAAAGAAGTCCGCCTCCCCAGCACGACCCGCCTCAGGCCCGCCGCAGGGCTTCGACCGCGCCCGGCAGTTGCGCCATGCTGTCGACAACAAGTGCTGCGCCGGCGGCGCGAAGCCGCGCATCAAGATCAGCGATGCCGTTCGACGCGCCATGAAAGCCGATGACGCGCATGCCGGCGCGCAAACCTGCCGTAACGCCCGCCACCGAATCCTCGATCACGATCGCATGCGCGGGATCGACCCCGATCTGGCTCGCCGCAAACAGGAACACATCCGGCGAGGGTTTGCCGCGCGCGACCTGGGTCGCAGAGTAAATATGCGGGTCGAAGAGCCGGGACAGGCCGGTTTTTTCCATGTTGATGCGCAGCCGTGGCAGGTTGGTCGAGGACGCGACCGCCCTGAGGCCGCCGATCGCTTCCACGGCTTCGGCAACGCCGGGGATCGGCAGCAATTCCTCGTCGAAACGGCGGTGGATTTCGGCGTTGATGGCGTCGTTGAACCCCTCGGGTAGCGCAAACGGGATTTCCGCCCTCAGAATTTCCCAGGTCTTCGCGGCGGGAACGCCGGTGAAGCGCGAATTGAAGGCTTCCACGGTCGTGGGAATGCCGATCGACGTCAGCGCCGCCGCGCAGACCGAACCCGCGATATGCTCTGAGTCGATCAGCGTGCCGTCACAATCGTAGATGATCGCATGGTTCATCTGGGGGTCCCTTCGCCGTTCCCGCGTCTATGCGGCGGGCGGCGCGAATGTGCAAGCGGAGGTCTGGCAAACGAGCTCGCGCGCGCCCCTTGCGGGAAGGATATGTTCCGCGCGAAAGTAAGCGCCCCAGAGTGTTCAGGAGTTCGCCATGCCGATCAAGGATGCCGCCACGTTCGTCGAGCCCTTCCGCGTCACGAACGGAAAGAAATTCAGTCTCGCGGATTATCCGACGAACGGGCTCGGCGGGCATGATCTCACCAAGGCCGAGGGCAAGGCCCTGCTCGACGAAGGCAAGGTCAAGCTGCACGAGATGCAGGAGCGGCTCTATGCTGCGGACCAATGGTCGGTGCTGATGATCCTGCAGGCGATGGATGCCGCAGGGAAAGATTCCACCATCGAGCACGTGATGTCGGGCGTGAACCCGCAGGGCTGTCAGGTGCACAGCTTCAAGGCACCCTCGCCCGAGGAACTCGACCATGATTTCCTGTGGCGCACCGCCAAGGCGCTGCCGGAGCGCGGGCGGATCGGCATCCACAATCGTTCGTATTACGAGGAAGTGCTCGTGGTGCGCGTGCACCCGGAGTTCCTTGGCGGTCAGCGCCTGCCGGAAAACGGCCTCGCGAAAAAGGCCGGCAGCGAAAAATTCTGGGCCGAGCGGCTTGAGGCCATCGCCGATCACGAGCGGCATCTCGCGCGTGCAGGCACGAAGCTCATGAAGTTTTTCCTGCATGTCTCGAAGGACGAGCAGAAGCAGCGCCAGCTTGAGCGGATCGATGATCCCCACAAGAACTGGAAATTCAACGCCCGCGACGTCGCGGAGCGCGCGCATTGGGATGAGTATATGGCCGCCTATGAGGCCGCGATCCGCGCGACCGCGACCGAGCACGCGCCGTGGTATGTCATTCCGGCGGACAGGAAGTGGTTCATGCGGCTTGCGGTGATGCAGGCCGTGATCGCCGAAATGGAAAGCCTCGATCTCGAATACCCGACACTTTCAGCAGAGGCGACAGCCAAACTAGCCGAGGCCCGCAAAGCGCTGGAGGAGAGCTGAGGCGAACGCCGCTTGTCGTTCCCGAGGCCGAAGGCAGGAGAGAATCCAGCCTCAACCGTCATGCTCGGGCTTGGCCCGAGCATCCACGACTTTTGCCTGAAAACCCGTTGCTTGAAGTCGTGGATGGCCGGGCTAAACCCGGCCATGACGATGGTGCTGTCTTAACCCACCGCGATATTGTCGATCAGCCGGGTTTTGCCGAGTTTCGCTGCAACGAGAATGCGAAGCGTCCGGGGATCAGCCCCGACAACGGGAATAGCCAGGCTCGCCGCATCGCGGATGGCGAGGTAATCGACGGCAAGCCCTGCCGCCGAAAGGGCATTGGCGGCCTCGATCTCGATCCGGTCGAGCGGCTGCCGCTTCCGGGCAAGCGCCGCCGCTTCGAGCAAGGTTCGATGAATGATCGGCGCAGCCGCACGCTCTTCCGGCGTCAGGTAGACGTTGCGCGAGGACATCGCGAGGCCATCCGCTTCACGCACCGTCGCGCCGCCCAAGATCGCGACGGGGATATCGAGATCGAGGGCCATGCGGCGAATGACGGCGAGTTGCTGGAAATCCTTCTCACCGAAAATCGCGACATCCGGCAGGGCCTGCAGCAACAGTTTGGCGACCACCGTCGCAACGCCCGCAAAGTGAGTGGGCCGGAAGGCATCCTCCAGCCCCACCTTGGCCGGGCCCTCGAGGCTCACGGTTGTTGCGAAACCATCAGGATACATTTCCGCGACTTGTGGCGCGAAAACGGCTTCGGCTCCAACTTCTGAAAGCAGTTTAATATCACTCTCGAATGTTCTGGGATATTTCGAGAAATCCTCCGTCGGCGCGAATTGCGTCGGATTGACGAAAATCGAGACGACAGCTTTGTCGACCCGCGTTTTCACACCCGTCACAAGGCTGAGATGCCCGGCATGGAGCGCGCCCATCGTCGGCACGAGGCCAACGCGGTGACCCGCTTTGCGCATCGCCTCGCGCCATGCCCTGAGCGCGGCGACACTGTCGAGAATGATTGGTTTGCCCATCGATAACCCTGCCCGAGTTCGGCTGGCTTTGCCTGAAATCATCAGACAACACCAGCCAAATTCACGCAGATCAGCTCTGCTCGACGTAGAGCTGGCTGCCGGCAGCCGCGAATTCCCGGCTCTTTTCCGCCATGCCCTCAATGGCAGCGCGTTCGTTCTCGCCCATTGCCTGCACCTCGGCTCGAAGGTCCTGCGTGATTTTCATCGAGCAGAATTTTGGCCCGCACATCGAGCAGAAATGCGCGACCTTGTGCGCGTCCTTCGGCAGGGTTTCGTCGTGGTAGCTGCGCGCCGTATCCGGGTCGAGGCTGAGGTTGAACTGATCCTCCCAGCGGAACGAGAACCGCGCGCGGGAAAGCGCATCGTCGCGCACCTTCGCCGCCGGATGTCCCTTGGCAAGGTCCGCCGCATGCGCCGCGATCTTGTAGGTGATGACGCCGGTTTTCACGTCGTCGCGGTTCGGCAGGCCGAGGTGTTCCTTCGGCGTGACATAGCAAAGCATCGCGCAGCCGAACCAGCCGATCATCGCCGCCCCGATACCGGAGGTGATGTGATCGTAGCCCGGCGCGATGTCGGTTGTCAGCGGCCCGAGGGTGTAGAACGGCGCTTCGCCGCATTCCCTGAGCTGCTTGTCCATGTTCTCCTTGATCTTGTGCATGGGAACATGGCCGGGGCCTTCGATCATCACCTGACAGCCCTTCTTCCAGGCGATCTGCGTGAGTTCGCCCAGCGTTTCGAGTTCGGCGAACTGCGCGCGGTCATTGGCATCGGCGATCGAGCCGGGGCGCAGGCCATCGCCGAGCGAGAACGAGACGTCATACTTGCGCATGATGTCGCAGATCTCGTCGAAGCGCTCGTAGAGGAAGCTCTCCTTGTGATGCGCGAGGCACCAGCGCGCCATGATCGAACCGCCGCGCGACACAATGCCCGTCACGCGGTTCGCGGTCAGCGGCACATACGGCAGGCGCACGCCGGCGTGGATCGTAAAGTAATCGACCCCCTGCTCGGCCTGTTCAATGAGCGTGTCCTTGAAGACCTCCCAATCGAGTTTTGTCGGGTCGCCATCGACCTTCTCGAGCGCCTGATAAATCGGCACCGTGCCGATCGGCACCGGAGAATTCCGCATGATCCACGAGCGGATGTTGTGGATGTTGCGCCCGGTGGAAAGGTCCATCACGGTATCGGCGCCCCAGCGCGTCGCCCAGACGAGCTTTTCGACCTCTTCCGCAGCCCCCGAAGTGACCGCCGAATTGCCGATGTTGGCGTTGATCTTGACCAGAAAATTCCGGCCGATCGCCATCGGCTCGAGTTCGGTATGGTTGATGTTGGCGGGGATGATTGCCCTGCCGCGCGCGATCTCATCCCGCACGAATTCCGGTGTCACGAATTCCGGCACGGAGGCGCCAAAACTCTCGCCGTCTTTCCAGCGCTCGGTTGAACCGGGTAACGCGGCCTCGCGGGCGAGGTTCTCGCGATGCGCGACGTAGATCATCTCCTGCGTGATGATGCCCGCGCGGGCGAATTCATATTGTGTCACCATCTGGCCGGGTTTGGCGGCGCGCAGAATGCGGGTGGCCGGGCATTCGGGCACCAGTTTGCCCTCGCCCACGTTGCCGTTATCCTCGGGTTTCACGGCGCGCGGGGTAATGGTGTCGAAGCCGCGCGCGGCAATCCAGCTTTCCCGCACCTGCGGCAGGCCGGCGGCAAGGTCGATACGGGCATCGACCTCGGTATAGGGGCCCGAGGGATCATAGATGCGCACCGGTGGCTCCAGTGGATCGCTCAGGCTGACCTCGCGGAACGGCACCTTGATGTCCGGGTGTGATTTCGGCGCGGCATAGACCTTGCGCGAACCGATGATCGGCCCGGTCGTCACCGTTTGCGGCGCGGGCATCATGGATTTGGGGGAAATGGGCTTGTTCATGGGTGGTCCTCCAGCGTGCACTGCGCCGAGAATTCACCACCGTCATGACCGGGCTTGGCCCGGTCATCCACGACTGCAACCTTTCACGGCCCGAAGTCGTGGATACCCGCCAACGCAATCAAGTTTACGCAGTCTGCGCAAGTTTGACTGCCCGGCGGGCATGACGCCGGAAGAATCCGACGCAAAATTGGGAAGACCGGCAGGAGGAAAAGCTGCGCTTGTCGCGCCACCCGTCCCTTCGCCAGCATGACCCGGATCAGGTTCAAAGGGTGCTCGGGGACATTCCCCCGATCTCAGCCGCTGACGCGACGCCCCTCGGATAATGGCTTCAGAATAGGCCGATTTTGGTGGAGGGCAAGAGGCAACCAGTGTCATTCCCGGCGGCTCGCAGAGCCGAACGGGAATCCAGACTTGAAGCTGGGGGAAGAAGATGGATTCCCGCTCGCGGCTATGCCGCGTCGGGAATGACAATGGCCGCGCTTCTATTCCGCAGGTTTAACCTAGCGTTGGTATTTCGATAGCTCAGCGCTAATAAAATAGCTCGATTGAGTGTTGATGATCTCTGGACCATCCACCCTTTGAATTTTGATAAGTGGAAGATGAACCTCAGAAATAATTGCATTGAATGTAGTTATCCCACCCGGGCCGGTAGGGTCATAGCTAACCATATTAAATTGATATCTCTTTCCGATCTCGAACATCAGGCCTATCCCTTTTTATGAGGCTTACCCCTCCCCGCCCTCACCCTCTGCTGCGGCGTCCCCGCCCTCGCCCTCATCCCCGTCGCCTTCCGGCTCGGAGACGCGCTCGACCGAGACGACCTTCTCGCCCTCCGCCGTGTTGAACACGGTGACGCCCTGCGTCGAGCGGCCGGCGAGGCGGATGCCGTTGACCGGGCAGCGGATGAGCTGGCCGCCGTCCGTCACCAGCATGATCTGGTCGCTCTCTTCCACCGGGAAGGAGGCGACGAGGTTGCCGTTGCGGCTGTTGACCGCCATGGCGACGATGCCTTTGCCGCCGCGCCCGGTGATCCGGTACTCGTAGGACGAGGTGCGCTTGCCGTAGCCCTTCTCGGAGATCGTGAGCACGATCTGCTCGGCGGCGCTCATCTCGATGTAGCGCTCTTGGCTGATGGCAGCCGCGCTTTCGCCCTCGCCCGGCTCGAGATCGGTCGCCTCTTCTGCTGCTTCACCGGCCATGGCACGGCGCATCTTGAGATAGGCGACGCGCTCCTCCGAGGCGGCATCGACATGCCGCAGGATCGTCAGGCTGATGACCCGGTCATCCTTGCCGAGGTTGATGCCGCGCACGCCGGTGGAATCACGGCCCTTGAAGACACGGACATCGCCGACCTCAAAGCGGATGCACTGGCCGAGCGCGGTCGTCAGCAGCACGTTGTCGCTCTCCGAGCAGGTCGCGACATCGACGATGGCATCGCCCTCGTCCAATTTCATCGCGATCTTGCCGTTGCGATTGACCTGAATGAAATCGCTGAGCTTGTTGCGGCGCACGCCGCCGCTCATCGTCGCGAACATCACGTCGAGCGCGTCCCAGGTGGCTTCATCCTCGGGTAGCGGCATGATGGTGGTGATGCGCTCGTCTTTTTCGAGCGGCAGCATGTTGATCAGCGCCTTGCCGCGGCCGTTCGGCGGCGCGAGCGGCAGCCGCCACACCTTCTCCTTGTAGACCTGCCCGGCCGAGGAGAAGAACAGGATCGGCGTATGCGTCGAGGCGACGAACAGCCGCGAGACGAAATCCTCGTCGCGCGTCGACATGCCCGAACGGCCCTTGCCGCCACGCCGTTGCGCCCGATAGGTCGAGAGCGGCACGCGCTTGATGTAGCCGGAGTGGCTGAAGGTGACGACCATATCCTCGCGGGCGATGAGGTCCTCGTCCTCGAAGTCCGAGTCCGCCTCGATGATTTCGGTCCGGCGCGGCACGGCATGGGCGTTGCGCACCGCCATGATCTCGTCGGTGATGATGCCGAAAATGCGGGCGCGGGAGCTCAGAATATCGAGGAAATCGCGGATTTCGGCGGCGATTTTCTCAAGCTCATCGGAGATTTCCTCGCGGCCCAGCGCCGTGAGGCGGTTGAGGCGCAGCTCCAGAATGGCGATCGCCTGCCGCTCGGAGAGGCGATAGGTGCCATCCGCGCTCATCCGGTGTTTCGGGTCATCGATCAGCGCGATCAGCGAGGCGACATCGGTTGCCGGCCAGTCGCGCGTCATCAGCCGTTCGCGCGCGGTCGGCGCATCCGGCGAGGAGCGGATGGTGGCGATGACCTCATCGATATTCGCGACCGCAATCGCGAGGCCGACCAAGACATGCGCCCGGTCGCGCGCCTTGTTGAGGCGGAATTTCGTGCGACGGCTGATGACTTCCTCGCGGAATGCGATGAAGGCGACCAGCATGTCCTTGAGGTTCATCAGCTCGGGGCGGCCGCCGTTCAGCGCCACCATGTTGACGCCGAAGCTGGTCTGGAGCTGGGTATAGCGGTAGAGCTGGTTGAGCACGACATCGGCGATTGCGTCGCGCTTCAGCTCGATGACGACGCGCATGCCGTCACGGTCGCTTTCGTCGCGCAGATCCGAGATGCCCTCAAGCCGCTTCTCGCGCACGAGATCGGCGATCTTCTCGATCATCGTCGCCTTGTTCACCTGATACGGGATCTCGTGAACGATGATGGCTTCGCGGTCCTTGCGGATTTCCTCGATCGTCGCGCGGGCGCGCATGATGACCGAGCCGCGCCCGGTCTCGAACGCCTGGCGGATGCCGCCGCGCCCGAGAATGAGGCCGCCGGTGGGGAAATCCGGCCCCTTCACGATCTCGTTGAGTTCGGGCATGTCAATCGCCGGGTTCGCCATCACGGCGAGCACGGCATCGATGACTTCGCCGAGGTTGTGCGGCGGAATATTCGTCGCCATGCCAACGGCGATACCGCCGGCGCCGTTGACCAGCAGGTTCGGGAACCGTGCCGGCATGACGACCGGCTCATGCTCGGAGCCATCGTAGTTCGGCTGGAAATTGACCGTATCCTCGTCGAGATCAACCAGAAGGTTCATCGCGGCCTTGGAGAGGCGGGCTTCGGTGTAACGCATCGCGGCGGGCGGATCGCCGTCGACCGAACCGAAGTTGCCCTGTCCGTCGATGAGCATGAGGCCCATCGAGAAATCCTGCGCCATGCGGACCATGGCGTCGTAGATCGATTGGTCGCCGTGCGGGTGGTATTTACCGATGACGTCGCCGACGACGCGCGCGGATTTGCGATAGGGTTTGTCCGGCGTGTAGGAATTCTCGTGCATCGAGAACAGGATGCGGCGGTGCACGGGCTTGAGCCCGTCGCGCACATCCGGGAGCGCGCGGCTCACGATCACGCTCATCGCGTAATCGAGATAGGAGCGCTTCATCTCGTCGGTCAGCGAAATCGTACGGATATCGGACCCATCGCCGGAGGCGGGGCCAACAGGCTTTTCGTTGTTTTGATCGTCGGACAAGGATGAACCCGGGTTAAGCTGCACGCGACAAGTCGCCTCACGCGTGCGTGCGCGACTCCTGAGGTTTGCTTCTAGGTGATTCCGCCACGAGAAGCGAATGCGGGATGGGGATAAGTCCCATGCAGCATCCGGTTACCGCGGCCCGGTTATCCTGCCACGATCATCGCCATGATGCGGCCCTCCGGCACAAGGGTAAGGGCCGCCGCGATCCAGAAACTGATGGAGAGCACGCGCAGCGTCTTGCTATGCCCGGTGACATTGCCGGCGCGGGCATAACGGACCGAGGTATAGACCGAAAACAGTGTCAGGACCGACAACAGATGGACCGGCCCGAAGCCCATGAGCGCAAACGGGATGGTGCTGGGAATGAAAAACGATGAGATCGCGACCACGAGCATCGCGCCGAGCCAGAGGTACCCGGTCGCCCGGTGCGCCGTGCTGCCCTTGCGAAATCCCCAGAATTGCAGCGGTGTGAGCGCGACAACGACGAGTGCTGCGACAATATGCGCTTTGATAAAGCCGGAAGCCGCGTAAAAAGGGGCAAGGGTCATGCGGTGGTTCCTGCTGTCGTGTGTTTCATCAGGCCTGAAATGTAAATCTCGCTTACATTAGATATCCCGATTCCGCAATTGCGGTCGCAGACACGGGACATCGGCGATCTTCAGACGGGGAATACGGAACGTGATGTCACCAGCGGTCATCGATTACTTTCTCAGCGCGTTGACAACACTGATGGTGACCGTCGATCCGCCGGGGCTTGCACCGATCTTTCTCAGCCTCACGCTGGGCATGACCAGGCCGGAGCGGCGCTCGGTCGCCGTGCGGGCAACGCTGATCGCGGGCCTGATCATGCTCGGTTTTGCGTTCTTCGGCGCGCCGGTACTCGGTGCGCTCGGCATCGGCTTTCCCGCGTTCCGGATTGCCGGTGGGCTGCTGTTGTTCTGGATCGCCTTCGAGATGATTTTCGAGTTGCGCGGGCGGCGCAAAAACAACGTCGCGCGCACCGCGATCGACGAGGATCACATCCGCAACATCGCCGCCTTCCCGCTTGCCATTCCGCTGATGGCCGGGCCAGGAACGATCACTGCGACGATGCTGATCGCCGGAACCGCGCGCGGCGATAGCCTCAAGCTCGGTGCGCTCGTCGGTGTCATCGTGCTGGTCTCGATTTCCTGCCTCGCGGTGTTTGTGGTCGCGGAGCGGCTCTCGAAGATGCTGGGTGTCACCGGTAACCTCGTGCTGACGCGCCTCCTCGGCGTCATTCTCGCCGCGCTCGCGGTGCAGTTCGTCATCGACGGCGTGAAGGCCATCCTGTGAGTGCACCAAGGCTTGAGACGGCGAGGCTCGTGCTGCGGGCACATCAGCTTGCCGATTTCGACGACCTTTGCGCGCTCTGGCGTGATCCAGCCGTCGTGCGATACCTCGGTGGCACCCCCTTCAGCACAGAAGATGTTTGGGTGCGGCTCCTGCGCTATGCTGGCGGCTGGGCTCTGCTCGGCTATGGCTTCTGGCGGGTGGAACTGCGTGAGACTGGCGCGTGTGTCGGCGATGTCGGCTTTCATGAGCTGCATCGCCTGACGGCCCCTTCGTTTGCGGGCGTGCCGGAGGTCGGCTGGGTGCTCAGGCCGGAATTCCATGGGCGTGGCCTTGCACGGGAAGCGCTCGAGGCCGCGCTCGGCTGGGCTGACGCCAACATTCCCGCGCCTCGCCTCGCGTGCATCATCAACCCGGAGAACGCGCCATCGATCCGCCTCGCTGAAGCAACCGGCTTCGTTGCTGCGGGCGAAGCACTCTATCGCGGGGTGCCACAGCAACTTCTGTTCCGCGCATGCGGCCTTAAGCCTTGAACGTCTTCTTGCGCGCCTTGAACACCGGGGAATGCTCGAGCGGCAAGGCCGTCGTCGCCTTGATCTTCTCCATCGCGAACCGCGACGTGACATTCTTGAGCGGCACGGCCTTGATCAGGCGGCGGTAAAAATCGTCGTAGGCATCAATGCCGGGCACGACAACCCGCATCATGTAGTCGACATCGCCGGACATGCGGTAGACATCCACCACCTCCGGCATGTCGCGCACAGCCTCTGCGAAGCGGGCGAGCCAGCCTTCCGAATGGTCGGAGGTCTCAATGGAGACATAGATGGTTACGCCGAGTGCGAGCTTGGCGGCATCAAGCAGCGCCACGCGCTTGGCTATGATCCCGCTCTCTTCCATTTTCCGGATTCGGTTCCAGCACGGGGTCGGCGACAGGCCAACCCGACCGGCAATTTCGTTGAGCGGCAGCGAGCCGTCGGCCTGGATCAGGGCGAGGATCGCACGATCAAAGGAATCCATTTTGGTTCTGCCCTCCGGTATCGAAGTTGAGTGCTGCTCGCGATCATTATGTTGGAATTATTTCCCGAACACAATGCGACATGTTGCTCATAATAGAAGAATTTTCTATTTTGACGAAAATCAATGAGGCGGTTCCGTTCGAGAACTCCCTGCCATTCCGGATCAGAAAGCGCTGATTTTCATGAGCAACCTTGTCACCCTGCTTCGATCGATCGGTATCGTGGGTCTTATCGCCACGGGATCAGGGGTTGCCGCAGCGGAGCCGTTGCGCGGGGCCATCCGCCCCGAAGCGCTGCTCGGCTTGCTGGGCCAGAAGCAGCTCGTGGTCGTCGATATCCGGTCCGGCGAGACGCGGGACAAGGGCCGCGCCGTGTTCACTGCCGGCCATATTCCGGGCGCGGTGCATGCCGATTATGCGTTCGCCAGTTGGCGGCTGCCGCGGCAGAACACCTCGGTCTACCTGCCCGAACCGGCGCAGTTCGAGGTTCTGGCGGGTGATCTCGGTGTCGCCAACGACAGCGACGTCGTGATTGTGCACGAGGGGGCGGACGAGACGAGCTTTGGCGCGGCGGCGCGTGTCTACTGGAGCTTCAAGGCCATGGGCCACGCCTCGATCGCCATTCTCGATGGCGGCTATCGTGGCTGGACCGCCGACAAGACCCGCCCGGTCGCTGCCGGTGCATCCGAGCCGGTCGGGACCATCTACGAGGCGAAACCCGTTCCGGCGCTGCGCGCGTCGCTGGAAGAGGTGCTGGCAGCGGAGAAATCCGGCGCGGTGCTGGTTGACAGCCGGCCGGAGAGCTATTTCAGCGGGCTTGAGAAGCACAAGGCGGTGGCGAGCTTCGGTCACATTCCCGCTGCGGTTAACATTCCGCACGCTCGTGCCTTCGATGCCAGCTTCAGGCTGAAAGACAAGGCCAGCCTCGCGAAAGAATTCGCGCCGGCCACGGCGGCGAGTGCCGCGATCGCCTATTGCAACACGGGGCATTGGGGCGCGACCGACTGGTTCGTGATGAGTGAAATCCTCGGCCAGAAGAACGTGAAGCTTTATGATGGCTCGATGCTCGAGTATTCTTCCGAGAAGCGCGGGCCGGTCAGCAATCCCCGCGGCGGTTCGGGGAGCTGAATTTTATCTAGGGAACTTTAACTCCAGTATATTCCTCTACCTGTTTCTTGATGAGACCTTTTACAATCTCCTTTATTGTTTCGATACTCCAACTTTTTATCTGATTGGCGCCATTTTTTGTTTTTGCCCACAAGTCTGGGTCGCGAATGTCGTCTAAAAAATCATGTCCTAGCCACGTTATGCCTTGTATGAAGTGAGTTGATTCACCTCCAAAATAAATCTGGACCTCCCCTTCAATCATTCCGCTCTTTATCAGAATATCTAGATTGTAGTTGATTTGAGAGGATGGAAATCCTTCAACTTCTAAACCCTGGAGCCCTGCATAGGGTTCCAATGCTTTCTCTTCGATCTCAATCAATAGCAATCTAATAAGGTCCATATCTCGCTTCATTTGCGTGGTCCTGCTTGATCTCAGAACGGGATATCGTCATCGAGATCGGCAGAGCGGCCGCCGCCCGCTGCCGGTCGCGACGATCCGCCGCCGCCGAAATTACCGCCGCCGCCGGTGCTGCCCCCGCTGCGACCTCCGCCAAACGAGCCGCCATCTTCGATCTCGCCACGCCCGCCGCCGCTGTCACGGCTGTCGAGGATCGTGAGTTCGCCGCGGAAGCGCTGAAGCACGATTTCGGTGGAATAGCGCTTCTGGCCATCCTTGTCCTGGTATTCGCGGGTCTGGAGCTGGCCTTCGAGGTAGATCTTGGAGCCCTTCTTCAGGTACTGCTCGGCGACCTTGGCGAGGTTCTCGTTGAAGATCACCACACGGTGCCATTCGGTCTTTTCCTTGCGCTCGCCCGATTGCTTGTCGCGCCAGGTTTCGGATGTCGCGACGTTGAGGTTCACGATTGGATCACCTGATGGCATCCGCTTGACCTCCGGGTCGCGCCCGAGATTGCCGACCAGAATGACCTTGTTGACGCTGCCTGCCATCGATTTCTTCCTTCGTTTAATCTTCGTAAAGTCATCGTCGTCTCGCGCGCACCCTAGTGCGGGTTATCCCGGACGGACAGCACGTGTTGCCTTTGTCCACAACTCCTCCGCCGCGGGCGCAGCTCTCCTGACAGAAACTGTCGGGCGCGCCAGATCAGGGTTCTGGCGTCGCACACGCATGTGTTCCTATTTTGTTCTGGCATTTCGAGAGGCGGCATGCAAGGATTTTTCCAACAGGAGGCGATTCGAGGCGCGCCGCGGCGCAAGAGTGCATTGAACGACGACACCCGCTGACCTAGATTGGGGCAACACCTTTTCCCCTGATCGTTTTATTGCCGGATGACCATGCCCAAGGCCAAATCGGCCCGCACGAGTGATGCGGCCCGGATCGAGAGTTTGTTTGACGAAGCGGCCGTCCGGTTCCCGGGCGAACGGACGATATCCGTGCGCGGCGCGCGCGAGCATAACCTCAAGAATGTCGATCTCGTCATCCCGCGTGACAAGCTGGTGGTGTTCACCGGGCTTTCGGGCTCCGGCAAATCGAGCCTCGCGTTTGATACGATCTACGCCGAAGGCCAGCGGCGCTATGTCGAAAGCCTGTCGGCCTATGCGCGCCAGTTCCTGGAGATGATGCAGAAGCCGGATGTCGACCAGATCGACGGGCTTTCACCGGCGATTTCGATCGAGCAGAAGACGACCTCGCGCAATCCGCGCTCGACGGTCGGCACCGTCACGGAAATCTACGATTACATGCGCCTTCTGTGGGCGCGCGTCGGTATTCCCTACTCACCCGCAACCGGGCTGCCGATCGAAAGCCAGACGATATCCCAGATGGTCGACCGCGTGATCGCGCTCCCCGAGAAGACCCGCGCCTATCTGCTGGCGCCGGTCATCCGCGGCCGCAAGGGCGAACACCGCAAGGAACTCGCCGAGTTCCTCAAGCGCGGCTACCAGCGCGTGAAGATCGACGGGCAATACTATGAGATTGCCGAGGCCCCTGCCCTCGACAAGAAGTTCAAACACGATATCGACGTCGTGATCGACCGCATCGCCGTGCGGACGGATATCGGTTCACGGCTTTCCGAGGGCTTTGAAGCGGCGCTCGAAATGGCGGATGGCATCGCGATCCTCGAATGGGCCGACGAGAAGGACGAGGCCGGCAACCCGCGCCGCATGACCTTCTCCTCGAAATTCGCCTGCCCGGTCTCCGGCTTCACGATCCCCGAGATCGAGCCGCGCCTGTTTTCGTTCAACAATCCGTTCGGCGCTTGTCCGACCTGCGGCGGTATCGGTCACGAGATGACGATCGATCCAATGCTGATCGTGCCGGATGAAGGCCTCAGCCTCAGGAAAGGCGCCATCGCGCCCTGGGCGAAATCCGCCTCGCCCTATTACGGCCAGACGCTGGAAGCGCTCGCGAACCACTATGGTTTCGCGATGACGAAGCCGTGGAAGGATTTGGCGGACAGCGCCAAGCTGGTGATGCTCTATGGCTCCGGGCAGGAGCCGATCCGCTTCGCCTATAACGACGGCATGCGCGCCTATGAGGTGAAAAAGCCGTTCGAGGGCATCATCACCAACCTCGAACGGCGCTACAAGGAGACCGAAAGCGACTGGAGCCGCGAGGAAATCTCGCGCTACATGTCGGAGACGCCGTGCTCCGCCTGTGAGGGCAACCGCCTGAAACCCGAGGCGCTGGCGGTGAAGATCGCCGGCTGCCACATCGGTGAGGTCACGAAGCTTTCGGTCAGCGATGCTGCCGTCTGGTTCGAGACCCTGCCCGCCAAACTCACCGCAAAGCAGAACGAAATCGCCGGGCGCGTGCTCAAGGAAATCCGCGATCGCTTGCGGTTCCTGAACGACGTCGGGCTGGAATATCTCACGCTGTCGCGCGGCTCGGGGAGCCTGTCGGGCGGGGAAAGCCAGCGCATCCGGCTCGCGTCGCAGATCGGCTCGGGGCTCACGGGCGTGCTCTATGTGCTCGATGAGCCGTCCATCGGCCTCCATCAGCGCGACAACGAGCGACTGCTGGGCACGCTGCGCCGGCTCAGGGATCTCGGCAACTCCGTCATTGTCGTCGAGCATGACGAGGATGCGATCCGCGAGGCGGATTACGTCGTCGATATCGGCCCCGGCGCGGGCATCCACGGCGGCGAGATCGTCAGTCAGGGCACGCCTGCCGAGGTGATGGCCGACCCGAATTCGCTGACGGCGGATTATCTCACCGGGCGCAAATCCGTGATGATCCCCAAGAAGCGCCGGGGGCGCGAGAAGGCGCGCAGCCTCAAGCTTGTCGGCGCGAAGGGCAACAACCTCAAGGACGTGACGGTCGAGCTGCCGCTCGGGCTTTTCACCTGCGTTACCGGCGTTTCGGGCGGCGGCAAGTCGACGCTGGTGATCGAAACGCTCTACAAGGCGGTGGCGCGGCGGCTCAACGGCGCGATGGAGCACCCTGCCCCGTTCGAGCGCATCGAGGGGCTGGAGCACCTCGACAAGGTGATCGATATCGACCAATCCCCCATCGGGCGGACGCCGCGCTCCAACCCCGCGACCTATACCGGCGCGTTCACGCCCATCCGCGAGTGGTTCACCAACCTGCCGGAGGCCAAGGCGCGCGGCTATGGGCCGTGTCTACGTCACCTGCGATGTCTGCAAGGGCAGGCGCTACGACCGCGAGACGCTGGAGGTTAAATTCCGCGATAAATCCATCGCCGATGTGCTGGACATGACGGTCGAGGAAGCGGCAACCCTGTTCAAGGCTGTGCCCTCCATCCGTGACAAGATGGAGACGCTGGCGCGCGTCGGGCTCGGTTACGTCAAGGTCGGCCAGCAGGCGACGACGCTCTCGGGCGGTGAGGCGCAGCGCGTCAAGCTCTCGAAGGAGCTCTCACGTCGCGCGACCGGGCGCACGCTCTACATCCTCGATGAGCCGACGACCGGTCTCCATTTCCACGATGTCGCGAAACTCATGGACGTGCTGCACGAGCTGGTGGATCAGGGCAATACGGTGGTGGTGATCGAGCATAACCTCGAGGTCATCAAGACCGCCGACTGGGTGATCGACATGGGCCCCGAGGGCGGCGATGGCGGTGGCCGCGTTGTCGCGGAAGGCACACCGGAACAGATCGCGAAATCGGCCGAAAGCCACACCGGGCGCTTTCTGCGCGGGGTGCTTGCCAGACGCCCGCCCATGTAAGATGATCGTCGGCGGAGGGGATCATAAAGCGGAGATTTTCGCGTGATTCTCATTGGCCAATATGACTCGCCCTTCGTGCGCCGCGTCGGGATCGCCCTGACGCTCTACGGCCTGCCGTTCCGGCACGAACCGTGGTCCTCTTTCAGTGATGCGGACAGGATTCGCGCCTACAATCCCCTCACGCGCGTGCCGACGCTGGTTCTCGATGATGGTGACGTCCTGATCGACAGCGCCAGCATACTTGATTACCTCGACAGCCTCGTTCCGCCCGCTGAACGGCTGTTTCCGGTGGAGGAACCGGTGCGTCATCGGGCGATGCGCGTCACTGCGCTGGCCTGCGGGCTGGGGGACAAGGCGGTGGGCCTCTTCTACGAACTGCGCCTGCATGAGGAGACTTCTCCGGTCTGGGTCGAGCGGTGCCGGAATCAGATTCTGTCCACCCTCGCGGTGCTGGAAACGGAACGGGAGCGGCAGACGACCCCTTACTGGTTCGGCGATCGGATCGGGCACGCGGATATCGCGATTGCGGCGGTGCTTCGCTTTCTGGGCGAAGCGCACTCGTCGCTGGTTTCCTGGCAAGCGTTTCCGGCGCTGGCGGCCTTTGCGGCGCGGCTGGAGGCGTTGCCCGTTTTCAGGGCTGTCGCGCAACCCTTTATCCCTCCAGCCTGATATCCGGCGCGTTCTCGCTGCTTAAGTCTCTGAAAAGACGGTGGAAACACCGTCCTTTTTCTATTGTGGCCGGCGGGGTGGCCGCCTGAAATACTAAAATTTTATGAACAAGGCATGCGCTTAGCGCATATCAGAAGGCCGAATAAGCTGAAGGTCTGCCCAGACTTTGCCTTTATTGCACTGCACAAGAGCATCCGTGCTCAAGAAAACGACAGCGTCCATTCGGGATGCGCCGGCATTTCCCGGAGCGATCAAATTTCATTTTGGAGAATGACCATGATCCTGACCCACATTATCGCCCGCATCCAGAACTGGCTGCGTGTTCGTCGCAACGTTGAAATCCTCTCGCAGCTCTCGGACCGCGAGCTGTCGGACATCGGCCTGAGCCGTGGTTCGATCGAGGATGCCGCGCGCCACGCTGTTAACGCGTGATTCCGCAACGCCTGATCTGATCCCTTTTCTAACCGTGGAACGGCGCTCTCCCGGCCGAACTGCGAGAATGGCCCGCTTCGGCGGGCCTTTTTTTGTTTGAAGCTTCCGCAAAATCCGGTTTCACCTTTCCGGCGGGATGCTCTATGGAGCCGAGATGACATCCGGTTCTCCGCTCGATCCCTCACCCGCCCCCATCCATGTTATCGGCGGTGGCCTCGCCGGCAGCGAAGCCGCCTGGCAGATTGCCAGTGCGGGCGTGCCTGTCGTGCTCCATGAAATGCGCCCGCAGCGCATGACCGAAGCGCACAAGACCGAAGGCTACGCCGAGCTTGTGTGCTCGAACTCCTTCCGTTCCGACGATTCGGACATGAACGCCGTCGGGTTGATCCATCACGAAATGCGGCAGCTGGGCTCGCTCGTCATGCGCGCGGCGGACAAGCATCAGGTTCCCGCCGGCTCGGCGCTGGCGGTGGATCGCGATGCATTTTCGCACGAGATCAGCGCTCAGTTGGCGGCGCACCCGCTGATCACGCTGGCGCGCGGCGAGATCGCAGGCCTGCCACCGGCGGACTGGGACAGTGTCATCATCGCGACCGGCCCTCTGACGTCCCCGGCCCTGGCCGAGGCCGTGCGCTCGCTGACCGGCGAAGGCGAGCTGGCATTTTTCGACGCGATTGCGCCGATCGTCCATCGCGAGTCCATCAACATGGACATCGCCTGGTTCCAGTCGCGTTACGACAAGGCCGGGCCCGGCGGCACCGGCGCCGACTACATCAACTGCCCGATGGGCAAGGATCAGTACGAGGCGTTCATCGCCGCACTGCTCGCGGGCGAGAAGACTGAATTCCGTGAGTGGGAGAAGGATACGCCTTATTTTGACGGCTGCCTGCCGATCGAGGTGATGGCAGAGCGCGGTCCGGAAACGCTGCGCTTTGGCCCGATGAAGCCGGTCGGCCTCACCAACCCGAACAATCCCACGGTCAAGTGCCACGCCGTTGTCCAGCTGCGGCAGGACAACAAGCTCGGCACGCTCTACAATATCGTCGGGTTCCAGACGAAGCTGAAATACGGCGCACAGGCCGATATCCTCCGGATGATTCCGGGGCTGGAGAATGCGGAATTCGCGCGCCTCGGCGGCATCCACCGCAACACCTACCTCAATTCGCCGCGCCACCTCGATCCCGCACTGCGGCTCAAAGCGATGCCGCGCCTGCGCTTCGCCGGGCAGATCACAGGCTGCGAGGGTTATGTCGAGAGTGCGGCGATCGGCCTCGTGGCCGGGCTGTTCGCCAGCGCCGAACGGCTCGGACGCGAGATCGCGCCGCCACCGGCGGAAACCGCGCTTGGAGCGCTTCTCAACCACATCACCGGCGGCCATATCGAGACAATCGACGGCGGGCCGAAATCCTATCAGCCGATGAACGTCAATTTCGGTCTGTTCCCGACCTTCGATGTCGCGCCGCGCGACGAGGCCGGCAAGCGCCTCAAGGGCAAGGACAAGGCGGCGGCAAAAAAGCGCATGATCACCGCGCGTGCGAAAGCCGCCATGACGGAATGGATCGCGGCGCATTCCCTCGGGCCGGCTGGCGAATAGCGCCTAGCGCCGCGCGCGCCAGGCGCAGAGCCCCAGGCGCCAGAGTTTGGCCAATGGCGAAAGCGTAACCAGTGTCTCATACGGGCGGTAATCCGCCGATGCCATCTGGTCGAGGTAGGGCTGGACCAGCGAAACCGGGTAGAATGCCGGCCGGATCGCCGGATCAAGGGCATCCACGCCCTGCCGGAAGGTATCAAGATGGGTTTGCGCGCGGGCGCGGACCGTGCCCAGCGCCGCCCTCAACTTCCCGCTGTCCTGCCCGGCGAAGAGATCCTCCGGCGCAAGTCCGCAGCTGATCAGCACTTCGTGCGGAATGTAGCACTGGTTGCGCCGGGCGTGGATCGGGAAGGCCCGCAACAGCCCTGTCATCGCGTAGGCGACACCGGCATAGCCGCACAGATCGGCCGAGCCGGCATCCTTGCCGCCGGACAGGATCAGTGTCGCAAGCCGGATCAGCGCCGAAGAGGTTTCGCCGCAATAGCCCTCGAGATCGAGCCATGTCGGCATGGGATCATCATAGAGGTCGAAGCTGCGGGCTTCGATCAGCGCCAGCAAGGGATCGGGCGGCAGATCGAAGCGCGTCAGCGTATGGCAGAGCGCGGCGGCGATCGGATTTTCCGCTGCCGCTTCGGCGCGCCCGCAGGAGAGCGCTTCCCGCCACCACTGATGCCGGATTTCGCCGGGCATCGGCTCCGAGACCAGCTCGCGGATGCGGGCGATTTCGGCATTGAACGCGTAGAGCGCGAAAAGATAGGGCTGGCTCGCTCTGGGGGCGAAAAGGCAGGCGAGGTAGCGATCGGGGTCGAGCGCTTTCACCTGTGCGACGCAGGCTGCAAAGGCGGCTTCAAGCCCGGCAGCGGGCGAGGTCGGGCAAGCCCCTGTGCTGGTCGTCGGCAATGTCATTCAGCCCAATCCTTTCCTCGGGGATATGGCGCACCCGGCGCCAAAGGAAAGCGGGAAACTGCTGGTTTTGACGCGCTCAGCCGACGGCGAGCAGCGCGGCAGCAACGCGGCGCCCCTCGGCAAACAGCACGTTATACGTCCGCGCAGCGGAAGGCGTGTCCATGACATCAACCGCCAGACCGAGTTCGCGCAGGGCGCGGGCAAAGGGCGAATCCTGCGGCAGCGCCTTCTCGCCGGTACCGATCAGCAGCATGTCGATCTGGCCGAGTTCGACCATCACGGGCGTCAGCGAGGACACGTCGATCCGCGTCGGCATCGAGACGGCCCAGGACTGGATGCCGGTCGGCATCGCGATCACGGAGCCCTTGTGCGACATGCCGGCGAAGCGGAAGCCGCCGTTGCCGTAGGAATCGATCTGGTGACCGCCCGGAACGAACCCATGCGGCCTGTTTGCGGGGGATTGGTCGGACGAAGACATGATCAGGCGCCTGTCGCTGCGGGTTTGGTCGAACTGGATGCTGTTCCCTCCCCGACGCGCACGCCGAGATAGATCAGAATCGGTGCTGCAACGAAGATGGACGAATATGTGCCGATCACAACACCGAACAGCATCGAAACGCAGAAACCGCGGATAGCTTCCCCACCAAAAATCGCCAGCGCAATGAGCGCGAGAATGGTGGTCATCGACGTGATGACCGTGCGGGACAACGTAGAGTTCATCGACAGGTCGAGAATCTCGCTCAGCGGGATTTTCTTGTACTTGCGCAACAATTCGCGGATGCGATCGTAAACGACAACCGTGTCGTTCACGGAATAGCCGATGATCGTCAGGATGGCGGCGATCGAGGTCTGGTCGAACTGGATCTGCGTGATCGAGAAGAAGCCGACCGTCAGCACGAGGTCGTGCATGGTGGCGATTGTCGCGCCGATCGCAAATTCCCACTCGTAGCGGAACCAGAGGTAGACGAGGATGGTCAGCAGCGCCAGCAGGACGCCGATGATGCCGTTCTGGACCAGTTCTTCCGAGACGCGCGGGCCGACGACCTCGACCCGGCGGAACTCGTACTTGTCCTCGAAGGCGGCGCGCAGCTTCACCACCACCTCGGCCTGGGCCTTGTCGCCGCCCGGCTGAAGCCCGACGCGCACGAGCACATCCCGGCCGGTGCCGAATTCCTGCACTTCGACCTCACCAAGGCCAAGCTTATGCACGGCTTCGCGGATCGAACCGGCATCAAGCTTGTCCGCTTTCGCCTGCATCTCGACAACGGTGCCGCCTTTGAAATCGATGCCGACATTCATCCCCATGGTCAGGAACGCGACGACAGCGACGATCGAGGCGAGCGCGGAGAACGGAAAACTCACGTTCCGGAAGCGCATGAAGCCGAAACGCGTATTGTCCGGGATGAAGCGAAGCAGTTTCATGTCGAGGTCAAAACCCTGTGGGAATCGGGAAAGGAAGGCCGGCAGGCGTCTTTCTCAGATCGGAACGACTTTCGGACGGAACACGCGATACCAGACGCCGACCATGATGCGCGTCAGCGTAAACGCGGTGAAAATCGTGGTGGCGATACCGATGCAGGTTGTCACCGCGAAGCCCTTCACCGGCCCGGTGCCGACGAAATACAAGATCGCATGTGCGAGAAAGCCGGTGACATTCGCGTCGAGAACCGTTGCCAAGGCGCGGGTGAAGCCGGAATCCAGTGCCGAGATCGCTGAGCGCCCCGCCATCTGCTCCTCACGGATACGCTCATAGATCAGCACGTTGGAATCGACCGCGACTGCCACCGTCAGCACGATGCCGGCGATACCCGGCAGCGTCAGCGTCGAGCCGATCAGGGCCATGCAGGCGAAGATCAGTACAACGTTCACGACGAGCGCCAGCAGCGCGATCACACCGAAGATGCCATAGGTGGCAACGGTGAAGACCGCGATCGCTGCCGCCGATACGGTCGAGGCCAGAGCGGCCGCCGCGATCGAATCGCGCCCGAGGCCCGGACCGACCGTGCGCTCTTCCACCAGCGTGAAGGAGGCCGGCAGCGCGCCCGAACGCAGGAGGATCGAGAGGCGGTTCG
The DNA here is from genome assembly GCA_009773635.1 of Beijerinckiaceae bacterium. GTDB lineage: Bacteria > Pseudomonadota > Alphaproteobacteria > Rhizobiales > Beijerinckiaceae > Rhabdaerophilum. Next base: position 355,542 of record WSYC01000006.1, read on the forward strand.
CGGCTTCCACCGTGAAGCGCCCGGAAATCTGCCCCTGCCCTTGCGTGATCGGCGAGATGATGCGCGGCGCCGAGACGACCTTGTTGTCGAGAATGATCGCGAACGGCTTGCCGACGTTCTCGGTCGTCGCCTTGGCGAAGGCCTGCGCGCCCTTCACATTGAAGCGGAAGTTGACGATCGGCTCGGAATTGCGCTGGTCGAAGCCCGGTTCGGCGGACGTGAGGTCCTCACCCCGCACCAGCACGCGGCGCTCGACCTGGATCGTGCCGCCCCCCTCGTCGAGGTGCACCAGCGTTTCGATTTCGCTCGGGTTGGCACCGGGTTCCGCGACCATGCGGAATTCGAGCTTGCCGGGCTGGAGAACGTCGGTGATTTCCTTGGAATTCTTCGCGCCGGGCACCTGAACGACAATACGCTCAAGCCCTTGCCGCTGGATGGAAGGCTCCTTCACCCCGTCCGGGTCGATGCGCTTCCTGAAAATCTCGATCGACTGGTCGGTCGCGCGGCGGACGCGTTCGTTGACCTCGGCATCGGTAATGACCATCTGGATCAACCCGTCACCGAGATCAACGATCTCAAGGCTGCGCTGGCCGGTATTGCCGATCACGGCGTTGGTGACGGGGGTTGCGAGTTCCTGAAGCTTCGGGAACACCTTCGTGCGCTGCGCGGCGTCGGTGATGCGCAGGCTGACGCCGCGCGTCTGGGCGACGATGCCGCCCGTCGGTGCGACGCGCTCGGTGCGGAGCACGCGGCGCACATCTTCCTGCAACTGCCGGACGAGGTCCTTGATCAGGCCCGGCTTGTCCGCTTCCAGCATGACATGGACACCGCCCTGCAAGTCGAGGCCCAGCTTCACGGCACTCTTGGGTACCAGGAAAGTGGGCAGAACATTGCCGATCTGGCGCATGGTGTCCGGGCCGAGCATCGTCGGCAGCGTGAAATACGTGCCGAGAAACAGCGTCAGCACGATCAGCACGGTTTTGAAGGTCGATTGCCTGAACATATGTCCCCGCGCCGGTTCACCCGGCACTTTATCCGTTATCGTTGAGGATGCCGAAGTGTGGCATCGGCTTTACGGCAACGCTCCCTCAGGAAGCGACCGGCTCGCTCTTGTTGCGCACTTCCGCAACCATGCCACGCAGCAGGCGCACCTTGACGTTGTCCGCGATCTCGACCTCGACCTCGGCGTCGTCGATCACCTTGGTGATCTTGCCGATCATGCCGGAATTCATCACCACGGTATCGCCGCGGCGCAGATTCTTGACCATTTCCTGGTGCGTCTTGGCGCGCTTCTGCTGCGGGCGGATCAACAGGAAATACATGATGATCAGCACGAAGACGAACGGCAGCAGCTGCATGAACATGTCGTTCGGGCCCGGGGCGCCGGCGGCCTGTGCGAATGCGGGGGTAATGAACAAGGCTCACTCCAAGAAGATCGTGCCAAAAACAAGGGTGCATACGCCTGCACCCGGATGAACTCGCGCCGGAATATAGTGAGGGAAACGCCAAACGCAAACATTCCTTGGCACTTGCCGGGATGTTCCGGGCAATTTCGGGTTTTCCGGCAACGCGGGTAGCATGCAAGCACCCGATCGGCTAGCGTGCGGCCCGTTCCTGTGTCCCCAGATCACGAAGTTCCGATGTCGCTTTCCGATCCCGCTGTTGCCGCGCTTCTCACCCGCCTTGTCGAATCGCTGGAGCGCATCGCGCCGCCCCCGCCCCCGCCGCCGGATTTCACCGCTGCGGATGGTTTTCTCTGGCAGGCCGGCACGAAAGCCGGTGGTCATGGCGTCCTCCAGCCTGTCCGCCGCATCAACCGCATCCCGCTTGATCTTCTGATGGGGATCGACCACGTGCGCGATATTCTCGTCGAGAACACGCGCCGGTTTGCCGAAGGGCACACGGCCAATAACGTGCTTTTGTGGGGCGCGCGTGGCATGGGCAAATCGAGCCTCGTCAAGGCGGCGCATGCGGCGATGCTCGCCAAGGGACACCCGCTCAAGCTGATCGAACTCCACCGCGAGGATATCGAAAGCCTGCCGGCCTTGATGAATCTCCTGCGCGCCGCGCCCTACCGCTTCATCCTTTTTTGTGACGACCTCTCATTCGATGCCGGCGAGAACGCCTACAAATCGCTCAAAGCCGTCCTTGATGGCGGTATCGAGGGCCGGCCGGAGAACGTGCTGTTCTACGCGACCTCCAACCGCCGCCACCTCCTGCCGCGTGACATGATGGAGAACGAGAAATCGACCGCCATCAATCCACACGAGGCGGTGGAGGAGAAAGTCTCGCTCTCGGATCGTTTCGGCCTCTGGCTCGGCATCCACAAGTGCAGCCAGGATGAATATCTCGCGATGGTCGATGGCTATGCCGCGCATTTCGGGCTGAAAATGCCGGTCGAGCAATTGCACCACGAGGCGCTGGAATGGTCGACGACCCGAGGCTCCCGCGCGGGCCGTGTGGCTTGGCAATACATCAACGATCTCGCAGGAAGGCTGGGGAAGAAGATCGAGGGGTAAGACATGGGACAATCAAAATGGCGGAAAGAAAATGATCCAGACTATGGCAAACCGAAGTCGGTAAAGAGCGGACTGATTGTTTCGCCTCCTATCGTTATTGAAGGGTCTCGCTTGTATGCGCGCTCAACAAATTTGGACCCACAAGAGCTCAGGTTTTCGCTGTTGTTTTGGGATCAACTTGTTTGGCCGTCATCCCGTGCCATCCATTTTGCTAGTGGCCCGGATGAGAAGTTTCTTGAAGCCGCAGGCATTTTAAGTCGTCCTGATTTTACGGTTTGGGGGGATGGGGCTAGCGGCATTGCAGCAGGTCAAATCCAAGCGTTTATTGAGCACAATGAGCGTGAACCCGGCGCATGGTGCTTGGCTCAAGGGGAGAACTCGCTGCTCATCCAAAACAATCAATTTTATGATCAGCGTGGAACGCTTTTAGAACTGCACAGAGCCATACCGGTTCCCGACAAAGATGTCCCTTTGGCAGAAATTCTGGAATTTAAACAACGTCGTTCGGATGAATTTGGCATACTCAAGCAGCAGATAGAAAATTTATACCTGCAAAGCACAGGATCGACTGACAGCGAGATCGCATTAGGTGGTGTTTACATTCAGGATTCCCAACGGGCTAATTTTCTGATTCAAGCTTCTGGCTGGGTTGGAGGTCAGCATGGATGGATCGGCAGGAACTGA
>WSYC01000024.1 GCA_009773635.1 Beijerinckiaceae bacterium
GCATCGCCACGCGATACGACAAACTCGCCAGAAACTACGCCGGATTCCTCAACCTCGTCGCAGCTCTAAGATCTTGCATGTGAATGTAAACACCGCCTAATCCTGCCATCATGCAGCCAGCCCTTTGGCGAGATCGCGCATGTCCTGATGTCAAAAGCTCCGGCGTGAGTGATCAAGGCAGTCGAGTGCCGTCTGTTGACCGGATCTGACTGCTTCAGTCCCCGCCCTCGCGCCGGGAGGCACCGGTTCTGCGGTATCTGAAAGACCGCGAGGGCCGGGCATCCCGAGGCTGTTCCGGCTTGTCTGACAGCGCCGCATCCGAAGTATGCTTGTCGATTATACGGATTTCTTTTGAGTTATTTGGCAGCACCTTCTTGATCTACAGCCACGTTCAGGGAGTTCGCGGGCATAGCATTTCAAATCCGGGTGGCACTGTCTCGATCTGTCTGGCGCGAGTTTCCCGGGATCAACCGGCCCTCGCGAACGGTACGGCGACCGGCGTCAGGATTGATCGAAATCAAACCCGGCTCGGTGGCGGGCGGCGCGGCGCAATGTCGCCATAGTCTCGGGAGCACATCAGAGCGGTCAGCGCTGCCTTGCAGTGTGTTCCGGGAGATCGTCCGATGCTGTCGATTCTTTCACAGGCCAGAGATTTGGAGCGTTCGGACAGTCCTTTTCCACCGTCGATGGTCCGGGAGGCGCATCAGCGTGACCTTTCGGGTGTGTCCAAACTGTTCGACAAGCAGCAGACGCTGCCGCATCCGGGCGATCCTGCAACGCGTTTCTTCCGGATTGTCGATGGCGCGGGAGCACTGGAGCGGTTTCCCGATGATGGTTGGCGCCAGCGTGTCGAGTTGCTCCTCCCCGACGATATCTGCGGCCTGGCGCAGGAGAGGGTGCACAGCGCGACCGCTGTCGCGCGGGATTTGACCAAGCACCCCATTGTGGAAATCGAACGCATTCTGTCGTCGCCCGGCTGCTGAGGGGGCATCGGGCATCGCTACGGCCGGAGCGGAACGGGGCATCGACGGGCAATGTCCGGAAAGCGGGAGCGATATGGCTGGACCAGAAAAGAACGTGGCAACGATCGTGACGCTTCGGCCGGATGCGGAGCATCGGACAGATGAAGGGGGCAGGATGAGCGAGGGGAAAACGGCTGAGGGGAAGCCGGTTGAAGGGAAGCCGGTTGAAGGGAAGCCGGTTGAAGGGAAACCGGTTGAAGGGAAACACTCCGCTTCGCAACAGAATGGCCCGGACAGAGGCAGCCTCCTTGACAGGAAAGTTCATGCACTGATGGCGCAGGCGACAGGGGGAATTTCGCCCCTGTCGCTGGCCGGAGCATGGTTCGACTGGGCATCGCATCTGGCGATATCGCCCGGCCGTCAGTTCGAACTGGCGTTGCTGGCCGGGCGCGAAGCGGCGCGTCTCATGCGGGAATTCTCGCCGCTCGACAATTGTGGGCCGCCCTGCCAGCGCGCCCGCGCGGAGGATCGACGCTATCGCGATGCGGCGTGGTCAGCTTGGCCCTACCGCGCCTATGCCAGCGCTCATCTGGCCACGGAAGCATGGTGGGAGGCCGCGACCCGGGCGGTGCATGGCGCGAGCCCTGAACATCAGGCTGTCGTCAACTTTGCGGCGCGACAGGTGCTGGACGTCCTGTCTCCAGCCAACTTCATCGCCAGCAACCCCGAAGTCCTGAAAAAGGCACGGCAGACCGGTGGTGTTTCGCTGGTCGAAGGGTATCGTCACTGGATCGAGGATCTCCAGATCGCTGCCGGCGGCAAGCCGGCGGTCGGTACGGAGGCTTTCCGCGTCGGTGACACCGTCGCCGCGACGCCGGGAAAGGTTGTGGCGCGGACCGCGCTTGCTGAAATCATCCAGTATTCCCCGACCACCGGCCACGTTCATGCCGAGCCGATCGTGATCGTTCCGGCGTGGATCATGAAATACTACATCCTCGATCTCAGACCCGAGAACTCGCTCGTCCGCTATCTTGTCGGGCAGGGTTTCACCGTGTTCATCGTCTCGTGGAAAAACCCGGGCGAGCGCGAGCGCAACGTCTCGTTCGACCAATACCGGACAGACGGCGCGATGGCTGCGATCAATGCCGCGACCGCCATCACCGGAGCGGCACGGGTCCACGCTGTCGGTTATTGCCTGGGCGGCACCCTGCTCGCCATCACGGTTTCGGCCATGGCGAGAGATGGCGACGACCGGCTGGCAAGCCTGACCCTGCTGGCGGCGCTGACCGATTTTCACGAGGCCGGCGAATTGCGGCTGTTCATCAACGACAGCCAACTCGCCATGATCGAGGATATGATGGCCGAACGCGGCTATCTCGAGGGGCCCCGGATGATGGGGACGTTCAATCTGCTGCGTTCCAACGATCTGATCTGGTCGCGGATGATCCGTGAATACATGATGGGTGAGCGGCGGCGCATGATCGACGTGATGGCCTGGTCGCTGGACACAACCCGCATGCCGGCACGCATGCACACCGAATACCTGCGCTCGCTCTATCTTGACAATGATCTTGCCGAAGGCCGGTTCCAGGTGGGCGGCCACACCATCGCCCTTCAGGACATTCGGGTGCCGCTGTTCGTCCTGGGAACCGAATGGGATCATATCGCCCCCTGGCGCGCGGTCTACAAGATCCATCTCTCGCTCGATACCGAGGTCACCTTCGCGCTGACAAACGGCGGTCACAATCAGGGTGTCGTTTCACCGCCGGGGACAGACGGGCGGCACTATCGGGTGGCGGCCAAGCGCGCGCATGATCGCTATGCCAGCCCGGAGGCCTGGTTCGGCACCCACGAGCCGAAGGAGGGCAGCTGGTGGGTGGCGTGGCTGGATTGGCTGAAGACCCGTTCACAGGGCCAGATGGTGCCGCCCCCGTCCATGGGGTCAGCCGCGGCCGGCTTTCCTGTTCTGGGAGACGCGCCGGGTGTTTTTGTAAAAATCCGGCTCGCCGAGGAGACGTGATGCCCTTCAATCCCTGGCTGGGTTTTGTCGCCGAGACCATCGTGGCAATGCGCCGCACGTTCGAGGTCATGGCGCGCCCGCCGGAGCCGGGCCAGCCAGACGCCGGAACTCCTGCCGCAGGGCTGAAGCAATGGGCAACGCGGCACACGGTTTTGGCCGAACTGCCGACGATGCGGGTTCTTGATTTTTCCGACGGTCACGGCGGTCCGGGGGCCATCATCGTCGCGCCCTATGCACTGCACGCCGCGACGACGGCTGATTTGGCCCGCGGCCACAGCGTCATCGGAGCGCTCCTTGATGCTGGCGTCTCGCGGCTCGTTCTGACGGACTGGCGCAGGGCGGGCGAAGCGCAGCGTTATCTGTCGATCGATTCCTGTCTTGCCGATCTCAATGCCATCGTTGACGATTTCGGAGCTCCGGCGGCGCTTGTCGGCCTGTGTCAGGGAGGATTGCTCGCGGCGGTATACGCAGCACGCTTTCCGGCCAAGATATCGCGGCTGGCATTGGTCGGGGCTCCCATCGACATCGAGGCCGGTTCGAGCCTGATCAGTACATCGGTGCAGCACACGCTGCCCTTCGCCATCGAGGCGATGCTGGAGCAGGGCAACGGAATCCTTCATGGCGAGCAGCTGATGGTGGCCTGGCCGAGCCAGATCCTGGACGAACCCGGCATCTGCGCGACACTCCAGATCGAACGCGTCGGCGCGGCTGTCCGCCAGCGCTTCGCTGACTGGTATCATGATCTCATTGATCTGCCCGGCGTGTTTTACCAGCAAACGGTGGACTGGGTGTTCCGTGAGAACCGCTTTGCCCGTGGTTCATTTCCAGCTTTGGGGCGCTCGGTCGGGCTCGGAGAGATCGGGTGCCCGCTGTTTCTGCTCGCCGCGACAGGGGATGACGTGGTGAACCCTAAGCAGTTGCTGGCGATTGCGTCGCGCGTGGGAACCCGGAAGAACGAAATCATCACCCGGCTGGTTGAAGGCCGTCATCTCAGTCTGTTCATGGGAAAGCGGATACTTGGTGAAGTCTGGCCTGACATTGCCCGCTTTCTCAAAGGTCGACCGGCGCAGATGGCTTCGGCTGCACCTTCATCGGGGAGAGCGCCAGGACGCCGCCGGAACGACAAGGCCAAGCCGACGTGATGGCGGTTGACGGGGCAATTCAACCGCCCGCCAGCAGGCGGGAGGGATAGCGCAGGCCGGGATCGAACGGATTGATCCGGGCGCCGAGCTGTTTCGCCTCGCCCTGCATGATCCGGATGACGCCGGGCAGGCGCTCCGGTCCGAGCCGTTCGGCAAGCGTGCCGATACTCAGCGCCGCCACTGGCATACCGGTCGCATCGATCACCGGCACTCCCAGACCCGCCATTCCCGGAATGAGACCGGTATTGAGGTTTGCCCAGCCTTGCGCCCGCACGGTTTCGAGGGCTGCGCGCAACGTGGCTTCATCGAGGAAGCCGCGATCCATGAGCCGCGGCACATTGAAGCGGATAACCGCCTCCCGCTCGTCTTCCGGCAAATGCGCGAGCACTGCGAGGCTGCCCTGTCCAAGCCCGAGCGGCACACGCCCGCCGATGTCGCCAGTGAAGGAGCGGATCGGGAAGGGGCCTTCGATCCTGTCGAGGCAGACAACGTCGAAGCGGTCACGCACCAGCAGGAAAACCGTGTCGTTCAACGTTGCGGAAAGGCGGAGCAGTGCCGGACGCGCCTGTTCCCGCAACCCCCCGGCCTGCCCGGCACGGGCGGCGAGAACGAAGAAATCGAGCCCGAGCCGATAGCGCTTGCCGCTCGCGATCTGCTCGACGAAGCCTTCAGTCGCCAGATCCTGCACGGCGCGGTGCACGGTCGACTGCGAGGCGCCGGATGCCGTCGCGATGTCTTTGAGGCGCATGCCCTCCGACCCGCCCTCGGCGAGGATGCGCAAGAGCGTGAGGGCACGACGCAAGCTCGAAGCGGATTGTGGCTCGTCGGACAAATTCAAAATCCCGTAGCGCGATGGGGTATCAAAATTCCGTTATATGGAATTATTACGATATTAATTCACTTATATGGAATTATCAATTGACCATCCCGTCATCGTGTCGCCTCCTTGCCGCTGCGGCAACACCGGTCCGGTTGCCTGCCGTTGAACGCGAGGGTTCGGCATGGGGTTTCTGGCTCTTCAATCCCTGACCAAGCGCTATGGCGATTTTTCCGCCGTGCAGGATCTTGATCTGAGTGTGGGCAAGGGAGAATTCGTCTCGCTGCTCGGTCCGTCCGGCTGCGGCAAGACGACAACGCTGCAGATGATCGCCGGGCTGGTGGAGCCGACGTCGGGCAAGATCATGCTCGACGGTCGCGATCTCACGCACGAGAAGCCCAACAAGCGCGGGCTTGGCATCGTTTTCCAGAGCTATGCGCTCTTCCCGCACCTGAGCGTGGCCGAGAATGTCGCGTTCGGGCTGGAGATGCGCAAGGTCAACCGTGCCGCGCGGGACGCGCGTGTCAAAGATGTGCTCGCGCTCGTCCGGCTCACCGGGATGGAGGACCGCTACCCGCGTGCCCTGTCGGGTGGCCAGCGCCAGCGGGTTGCTGTTGCCCGCGCGCTGGTGATTGCGCCGCCCGTACTGCTGCTGGACGAGCCGCTCTCGAACCTTGATGCGAAACTGCGCGAGGAGATGCAGTTCGAGTTGAGCCGCATCCAGCGCTCGACCGGCACGACGACGATCATGGTGACGCACGATCAGGCCGAAGCGCTCTCGATCTCGGATCGCGTCGTCGTCATGGAAGCCGGCCGCATGACGCAGGTCGACGCGCCGTATCGCCTTTATGAAAATCCGGCCACCGCATTCATCTCGTCGTTCGTCGGCAAGATGAACCGCCTCGACGGCGTCTGGCGGCAGGGCGGTGCGGATATCCGCGGCGTGCAGCTTCCCTGCGCGCCGTCCGAAATGAGCGAGAATACCCCAACCACCTTCGCGATCCGCCCGGAGAAGATCGCCCTCTGCGCCACAGGCTCCGGGCAGATCGACGGCACGATCACCAACGCCTTCTTCCTTGGCGACGCCTGGTTGCTGCACGTGGAAACGGCGGCCGGGATGGTTGCGGTCTCCATGCCAAACCGGGGCGAGGAACCGGCCAGGGCCGGCATGGCTGTCGGGCTGAGCTGGCCGCCTTTCGCACTGCGGGCCGAAGGGCCGGCCGAGAGGCCATCATGACCACGAACCGGGTCACGCCCTGGCTGCTCGTTGCGCCCGGCGCGGTGCTGTTTCTCGGGCTGGTTCTCGTCCCGCTGGTGCTGACCGGCGTGCTCTCTCTTCACGGCTATAACCACACAACCGGCATCCAGCCCGATTTCACGCTCGCGCATTACCGGGCTGTCCTCAGTGACGACTACTACCTCGGCATTTTCTGGCGAACGTTCCGTATCGCGGCGCTGACGACACTGATCTGCGCCCTGATCGGCGCGCCCGAAGCCTATATCCTTTCGCGGATGCGCGACCCCTGGCGTTCGGTGTTCCTGCTCGTCATCATCGGCCCGCTTCTGGTTTCGGTTGTCGTGCGCGCTTTTGGCTGGAGCATGCTGCTCGGCTCGTCCGGGCTGGTCAATCAGGCGATGCAGGCGCTGGGGCTGCCGTCCACGCGGCTTCTTTACACCGAAACGGCGATCGTTATCGCGCTCGTGCACGTCATGCTGCCGTTCATGGCCATCCCGGTCTGGACCTCGCTCCAGAAGCTCGATCCGGCGGTCGAAGCGGCGGCGCTGACGCTCGGAGCTTCGCCCTTCACCGCGCTGCGCCGGGTGGTGATGCCGCAAGTAACGATGGGCATGCTCTCCGGCAGCCTGATTGTTTTTGGCCTTTCCGCCAGCGCTTTCGCGATCCCGGGCCTCCTTGGCGGACGGCGGCTCAAGATGGCGGCGACCCTCGTCTATGACGAATACATGCACGAGCTGAACTGGCCGCTCGGTGCAACGATCGCGCTGCTCGTGCTGATTGCGAACCTTGTGATCATGCTGGCCTATAACCGCGCGGTCGAAGCGCGCGCACGCCGGACGCTGGGGTAGGCGATGCTGAAGAATGGCCCCGTCGCCCTCCTGTTCCACACTCTCGTCGTCGGGTTTGTCCTCGCGCCGCTGGTGGTGATCTGTCTCGTGGCCTTCACGCCGGAAAACACGCTGTCCATGCCCTGGCGCGGACTGTCGCTGCGGTGGTTCAGAGCGATTTTCGATCACCCCGATTTTGTGATCTCGTTCCAGAATTCGCTGCTGCTCGGGTTGCTGTCGGCAACGCTTTCTGTCGCGATCGCGGTGCCCGCCGGGCTCGCGATCGACCGCTACTCTTTTCCGGGACGCGATGCGATCAACGCGTTGTTTCTCTCGCCGCTGATCATCCCCCATCTGGTGCTTGGGGTCGCGTTCCTGCGGCTTTTTGCGCTGCTTGGCGCGACCGGAGACTTCTCATGGTTGGTGGCGAGCCATGTCATTGTCGTCACGCCCTATGTGCTGCGCCTCGTGCTGGCGGCGCTCAATGGACTGGACCGCTCGGTGGAAGCTGCCGCGCTCACGCTCGGCGCCTCACCGTTCACGGTGTTCACCCGCATCACCGCGCCTTTGATCCTGCCCGGCATTTCCGGCGGCTGGCTGCTGGCGTTCATCAACTCCTTCGACGAACTCACGATGTCGATCTTCGTGACCTCGCCGCAGACGGTCACGCTGCCCGTGCGCATGTACATGTACGCGACCGAGTCCATCGATCCGATGATGGCGGCCGTGTCCGCGCTCATGATCGCGATGACGGCGGCGGCGATGGTGGTGCTGGACCGGATTTTCGGTCTCGACAAGATCCTCGTCGGGCAGAGGTGAGGGCGCGATGGCTGTATTGCACCGCCTGTTCCGACACGACGCACCGACGATCAGCTTCACGCTCGACGGCGCACTGTGCGAAGGGCGTGCGGGCGATACGGTTCTGACGGCCATCCTGATGCAGATGGACAGCCTGCGCACGAGTGAGTTCACGGGCGAGGCCCGTGCCGGCTTCTGCCAGATGGGTGCGTGTCAGGATTGCTGGGTGACGCTTGAAAGCGGCGAGCGCCTCAGAGCCTGCTCCACGCCGCTCGCCGAAGGCATGCGTATCCTCACGGGAGTGTGGCGATGAGAGCGGCTCCGCTGATCGTCGGGGCAGGACCGGCCGGTATCCGTGCGGCGATGACGCTTGTCGCGGCCGGACTGCGGCCTGTCGTCGTGGATGAAGCGCCGGCCTGCGGCGGGCAGATCTATCGTCAGCCGCTGATCCCGGATGGACGCACGCCGGCCGGGCGTTACGGCTCCGAGGCTGCGAAGGCCATGCGCCTGCACACGGAATTTGCGGAGCTGAGGGACAGGATCGACTATCGCCCCGGCACACTGGTCTGGAATCTCGCGCTTGGCGTGGCGCATCTGACGCGGGATGGGAAATCAGATAGCATTGCCCATGATGGACTGATCCTCGCGACCGGCGCGATGGACCGCGTCCTGCCGGTTCCCGGTTGGACGCTGCCCGGCGTCTTCTCGCTTGGCGGGGCCCAGATTGCCCTGAAGGCGCAGGGTGCAGCGATTGGCCGCCGGGTTGTCTTTCTCGGCTCTGGTCCGCTGCTTTATCTCGTGGCCTGGCAATACCTGAAGGCCGGCGTGAATGTCGTTGCCGTTCTCGATACCGCGCCATTCACGGCCAAGCTCCGGCTGGCTGCCGGGCTCCTGCTCGATCCCCGGACGCTTCTCCTCGGCCTGAGGTATGCTGCTGAGCTGCGGCTGGCCGGTGTTCCCATCCGGTTCGGCGTTGAAAAGCCTGAAATCAATGGCGACGGACGCGTCGATAGCATCGGGTGGGCAGAGGCCGGAAGGGTCGGCCATCTCGCGTGTGATGCTGTTGCCTTCGGCCTCGGATTGAAGCCGGAAGCGCAGCTTGCCGAGCTAGCGGGATGCGCATTCGTGTTCTCGGAACGCGATCGCGTGTACGTGCCGCTGCGGGACCGCGCGGGTCGATCCAGCGTGTCGGGGGTCTATGTTGCCGGTGATGGTGCCGGCATCATGGGGGCGGATGCGGCGGAAGCAGCCGGCGAGCGTGCCGCTCTCGCTCTGATCGAGGATCGCGGGCTGGCCTTTGATGCCGGCCGTGCCCGCCAGCTCGAAAGTGCCCTGAAGCGGCTGTCGCGCTTCCGCGATGTGATGGCAGCAGCCTTTCCCTTCCCGCATGATTGGCGGATCGCGGACGACACCACGCTGTGCCGTTGCGAGGAGATCACCGCCGGCGAAGCTCGCGCGGCGATCGCGCAGTTCGGCATCCGGGAGATCAACCGACTCAAGGCCGTCAGCCGGATCGGTATGGGGCGCTGCCAGGGGCGCCTGTGTTCGGGGGCAGCGGCGGAACTTCTTGCGCAGGAAACCGGGCAGGGCATCGATGCCGCCGGCCGGCTGCGCGGGCAGGCGCCGGTGAAGCCGGTGCCTCTATCTCTCATGGACCGGATATCGGAGGTTGCCGAATGACGGGCATGCTCCGGGTTGACGTTGCGATCATCGGTGGCGGGCTCGTCGGCACCTCGGCGGCACTGTCGCTTGCGACCTCGGGTCTTTCGGTTGCACTCCTCGACAAGGGATTTTGCGGCGCGCAGGCGAGCGGGGTGAACTACGGCGGCGTTCGCCGGCAGGGACGCCCGCCGGAACAGCTGCCGCTGTCGCAGCGCGCGCATGCGATCTGGCCGGAACTGGCCAAAAAAATCGGAATCGACGGCGAATTCTCCCGATCGGGCCACCTGAAGCTCGCGCAGAGCGAAGCCGATATGGCCGCCCTCGAAGCCTATGCCAAGGCCGTTGCCGGCCATGGGCTCTCGCTGGAACTGATCGGTCATAACGGACTGCGGGAGCGGTTCGGCTGGATCAGCGGGAGTATCGTCGGCGCCTCCTTTTGTTCGGGGGACGGGCACGCCAACCCGCGCCTTGTCTCGGCGGGCTTCGCCACGGCAGCGCGGCGTGCCGGGGTGCAGGTTTTCGAGCAGATGCCGGTTGAGAATTTCACCGCCATCGGCGGTGGGTTTGCGCTGGAAACCGCAACGGGTTTGTCCGTCCGGGCCAGTCAGGTCGTCAATTGCGCGGGAGCTTGGGCCGATCGTTTCGCCGCGCTGGCCGGCGAACCGGTGCCGTTGTCGCGGATCTATCCGTCGATGATCGTGACCGAGCCGCTGGAGCCGCTCTTGACGGTCAACATCGGCATGGAGGGCGGTGGAATTTACGCCCGGCAGGTTGAACGCGGCAATTGCATCGTCGGCGGCGAGCGCGGCGTGGCGCTCGATGATCCCGATTTCTCGCGCCCGACCGCCGAGGGGGCGACTTCCATCATGAATCGTACGGCGGCGTATTTTCCGGCACTGGCACATGCGCAGGCCATCCGGTTCTGGTCCGGCACCGAGGCCGCTATGCCGGACCGTAACCCTGTTCTGGGCTTGAGTGCCACAACGCCGGGGCTGATCCATGCCTTCGGGTTCACCGGCGCCGGCTTCCAGCTCGCGCCCGGCGTGGGGGAGGTCATCGCCGACCTCGTCCGCTCCGGCGACACCGAGACCCCCATTGATGCCTTTTCCATCCGCCGGTTTCTGCCGGTGGCGAACAAGGCCCGCACCGAACAAGGCTCCAGTGCGGTGCCATCAACAGAGCCACAGAAAACGGGAGTTCCGTCATGAAACTGCTTCGCTCCGCGCTCGTGATGTCCACAGCGCTCGTCGGCCTGACCGGCTATGCCACCGCCCAGACCAAGACGCTCTACATCGGCATGAACGGTGGTAATTTCGAGAAAACTTTCACGCAGGCAGTTTTCCCGGATTTTGAAAAGGCCAACAACGTCAAGGTCGTCGTCGTGCCGGGCACGTCGTCCGATATTCTCGCGAAGGCGACGGCGGCGAAAGACAAGCCGCAGATGCACGTGATGTTCCTCGATGATGGCGTCATGGTACGCGCGATCGGCGCCGGGCTGTGCGAAAAGACGAAATCCGGCCCGGAATTGGCTGAACTGGCGCCCGGCACGCGCATGAAAGACGATATGGCCGTCGGCATCGACCTTGGCATGACCGGCATCGCCTACAACACGAAAATGTTCGCCGAGAAGGGCTGGGCCGCGCCGACATCCTGGATGGATTTCGCCGATCCGAAATTCAAGGGCAAGGTGGTGTTCCAGTCGGCCTCCGCCTCGTCGTTCGGGCTGCACGCCTTCTTGATGTTCAACCGCATCCAGGGCGGCACGGAGAAGAACGTTGAGCCGGGCTTTGCGAAGTTCCGTGATAGCATCGGCGCCAATGTGCTTGAATTCATTCCGAATTCAGCGAAAATCTCGGAGATGGTCCAGACCGGCGATGCCGCGATTTTCCCGCTCACGCCGACCGGTGTCGCGACGTTGAAGGACAAGGGCATTCCGGTGGAATACGCCCAGCCGAAGGAAGGCTCGGTGGTGCTGATGGTCGCGCAATGCGTGATCGCGAAGAATTCCGAGCCTGAACTCGCGCAGAAGCTCGCCGCCTATCTGCTCTCGGCGGATGCGCAGTCAAAAGCGCTTGCGGCTGGCAATGTCGTGCCGTCGAACACCAAGGCCAAGGCGACGACGCCGGAATCGGAAAAGAAGCTCGCGGCCTTCCATGGCTTCATGAAGACCGCCGTGAACCTCGACTGGGACGCGATCAACGAGAAGCGTCCGGAGTGGAACAGCCGCTGGAACAAGATGATCGAGCGCTAGTATCCAACGTTCTGGCCCGATAGGCCCAAGACAGAAACAGGCGACTGCCGGTTCAACCGGCAGTGCCATCAGCGAAAGAACGGCAGGACCGCACGACCATCTGGCGAGGGCATCGGCTTCGATACTTGCCGTTCTTCTCAATGCTTGCCGTTTTTAGGCGAGGCAAATTTGTGCGGAAAACCCTTGGTCAGGAATTTCGGGCCCGCCCTGTCCGGCCGGCCTGCGGCTCCTGTGCGCTTGCCATCCCCCGTGCCGGCGGGTTGCCAGTTTGGGACCAGATGCTGTTTGCCCGGTCCGATCAGATCGGCGCGGCCCATCGATTTTAGGGCCTCGCGCAGCACCGGCCAGTTCTCGGGGTCGTGATAGCGCAGGAAGGCCTTGTGCAGGCGGCGCTGGCGCAGGCCCTTGACGGCATCGACCGGCTCGGAGGCTCCGCGTCGGATCGGGCGCAGCGGGTTGAGCTCGGTGTGATACATCGCGGTTGCGAGCGCCATCGGCCCCGGCAGATAGGTCTGGACCTGGTCGGCGCGATAGCCGTTCTTCTTCAGCCAGATCGCGAGGTTCATCATGTCCTCGTCGGTCGTGCCGGGGTGCGCGGCAATGAAATAGGGGATCAGGAAGTATTTCTTGCCCGCCTTTTTCGCCGCGGCATCGAAGAGTTCCTTGAACTTCTCATAGGTTCCGATGCCCGGCTTCATCATTTTGCCGAGCGGCCCGTCCTCGGTGTGCTCCGGTGCGATCTTGAGGTATCCGCCGACGTGATGTTCGACGAGTTCCTTGACGTATTCCGGGCTCTCGACCGCAAGATCGTAGCGCACGCCGGAGGCGACATTGACCTTCTTCACGCCGGGAATGGCGCGCGCCTTCCGGTAAAGGCTGATCAGCGCCTCGTGGCTGGTGTTGAGGTTCTTGCAGATATCGGGGAAGACGCAGGAGGGGCGGCGGCACACCGCCTCGATGGCCTTGTCCTTGCAACCGATGCGATACATGTTCGCGGTCGGCCCGCCGATATCGGAAATAACGCCGGTGAAAGCGTCGTCCTTGTCGCGGATCGTCTCGATCTCGCGCAGCACGGAGGCTTCCGAGCGTGACTGGATGATGCGCCCCTCGTGCTCGGTGATCGAACAGAAGGTGCAGCCGCCAAAACAGCCACGCATGATCGTCACCGAATGGCGGATCATCTCCCAGGCCGGGATTTTCGCGCCCGCATAGGCCGGATGCGCGGCCCGGGCGAAAGGCAGCTCGTAGATCGCATCCATTTCGGGTGTCGAGAGCGGGATCGGCGGCGCGGTCAGCCAGACCTCCTTGTCGCCGTGGCGCTGGACGAGCGGCAGCGCATTGCCGGGGTTGCTCTCCTTGTGGAGCACACGGCTCGCGCGGGCATAGGCTTCCTTGTCGGTCGAAACCTGATCGAAGCCGGGAATGCGGATGACCGTGCGCTTCTCGTCGCGCATCTCGCCGCTGCGGCGACGTCCCTCATCGCCATCGTTGAGATCGTCGGTCAGGGCTTCGACCCAGCCGTCAGGCACCGCGTTGCGGACGAAAGCGATGCCGCGGATGTCGGAAAAATCCTGCTTGATGCCGCTATCAGCGATCCGGTGCGCGACCTCGACCAGCGCCCGCTCGGCATTGCCGTAGAGCAGGAGGTCGGCTTTCGCATCCATCAGGACCGAACGCCGTACCTTGTCGGACCAGTAATCGTAGTGAGCGATGCGCCGGAGCGAAGCCTCGATGCCGCCGATCACGATCGGGCTCGAAGGGTAGGCCTCCCGGCAACGCTGGGCATAGACAAGCACGGCGCGATCGGGCCGCGCGCCACCGGCTCCGCCAGGGGTGTAGCTGTCGTTGTGGCGCAGGCGCCGGTCCGAGGTGTAGCGGTTCACCATCGAATCCATGTTGCCGCTGGTGACGCCGAAGAAATGGTTCGGCTTGCCGAGCACCTTGTAAGGCTCCGCGCTCTGCCAGTCCGGCTGCGCGATGATGCCGACGCGGAAGCCCTGCGCTTCCAGCAAGCGCCCGATGATCGCCATGCCGAAGCTGGGATGATCAACATAGGCATCGCCTGTCACCAGAATGATGTCGCAGCTGTCCCAGCCGAGCGCCTCCATTTCGGCGCGTGACATCGGCAGGAAAGGGGCGGGCCCGGTATGCTGCTCGCGGTATTTGGGATAGCCGAAGAGCGGTTTTGCCTCCGGCAACCCGCGCAAATCCGGCGGCGGTGCCTGTTTCGGCTCCGGCGTGTAGGGCGCGTAGGGACTGTCGAGCGAGGTCATGGGTGGCTTCAGCAAGATGTTTCGGGACGGCGTATACGTGCCGGGTTGAACGCGGCGTAGACCAGTAGCACAGGCGGTGCAAATACACAGGGTGCTTCGAGCTTACAAAAATGCAGTCCGGATTCAAAATTCCGCCCAGATTCTGGATCCGCCCGGACTTTGCTTCCGGCTTTCCCGAGAGAGGCTAACCCTGCATCAGCCGGGCGCGGACCGCCGGACCATAAGTGCGACCGACCCGGACCTCGGTGCCATCGGTCAGCACGGCAACCAGCGCCCCGAAGGCGGCAGGACGCAGCCGGTCGACCGCGCCACGTCGCACGATGGCGCCGCGGTGGATACGCAGGAATGCTTCCTGATCAAGGGTCTGTTCGAGCGCGGTCAGGCTGTCCTGATAGAGGTAGTTCGCGCCTTGCACATGGATGCGCACGTAATCCCGCTCGGCCTGGAACCAGAGGATGGTGTCGAGCGTCAGGCGCAGATAGTCGCCGCGCGCCTTGATCCAGAAATCGCTCCTGCGCCGGGGCTGATCGTTGAGCGCGCGCTTGAGTGCGGCGACCGTTTCCTGCATTTCAGCCAGACGGTCATCCTGCGCGCGGCTTTCCACGGCGAGGCGCGCCCGCTCAAGCGCCCGGGCAAAGCGCGCCGGCTCCACCGGTTTGGTCACGTAGTCCACGGCATTCGCTTCAAAGGCCTGAAGGGCGTGGTGATCGAAGGCCGTGATGAACACCACGACCGGCGGATGGGAGCCGAGGCGCTCGAGCACATCGAACCCGCTGCCGCCCGGCATCTGGATGTCGAGCAGCAGGATATCGGGCGTAAAAGTCGCTGTGGCGCTGATGGCTTCATTGGCATCTGTCGCCTCGCGGATGACGCCGACCCAGTCGAGCCGGGCGAGCATGCGCACCAGCCGCCGCCGGGCGAGCGGCTCGTCATCGACCACCAGAACGCTTGTCGCGCTCACGCCAGCCTCCACGGCAGCTCGATCGAGACGCGGTAGCGCCCGTCCGCCACCGGTCCCGAGCTGAACCGGCTGTTGCCCTGAAAGCGGGTCCGCAGGCGTTCGGTGACGTTGCGCAAGCCCATCCCCATGCCGGGCGGCTTGGCATCGCGGTCCGCCTGCCTCGGCATGTCGTTTTCCACGCTCAGGTATAGCCTGTCCGCCTTGCGATGCGCCTTGAGCACAATCTCCACCTTGCCCGTGGCGGCATTGACGCCGTGCTTGATCGCGTTCTCGATGAGCGGTTGCAGGATCAGGCTGGGCACCAGCGCTCCGCGCACATCCTCGGTCAGATCGATCCGCACCGTCATGCGATCGGAAAACCGTTCCCGTTCGATCGCGAGGTACCCGTCCTGCAGCGCCAGTTCATGGGCCAGCGGCACATCCTGCATCGGATCGATGGTCAGTGTGGTGCGCAGGAAATCCGAGAGCGAGAGCACCATCTGGCTGGCGCGGGCATTGGCGCCTTCCTCGATCAGCCCGGCAACAGAGTTGAGCGTGTTGAACAGGAAATGCGGGTTCACCTGATAGCGCAGGGCGCGCATCTGTGCGGCGAGCGATTCCTCGCGCACGGCGGCAAGCCGGAGTTCGCGGTCATGGATCTCGAAGCTGAAGAGCAGCGTTGTGAACAGGCAGGACCAGCCGAAGAACAGCGCCGCGCCAACGGCGATGTCTGCCTTGAATTCCTTCCAGTCGAGGACGGCGGGCTGCGGCCAGATGTCGATGACATGAACGCCATGGCGGAGCAGGGGCCAGAGCGGCGCGGCGATCAGCGACAGGATGATGGAAGCGCCGACGAGAAGGGGCAACGACAGCTCGAGCGAACGTGCCTTGATCCGCTCGTGAAGCTGGAAAAGCAGCGCGGCGATGCCGGCGGAGATGAGCGCACACAGAAGATAGCGCACGAGCTTGCCCAGTGCGGAGATGATCGGGTCGCCACCGACAAGCCCCCAAAGCACGCTCGAGACGATAAATACACTACCCCAGAAAATCAGGCCGAAGCGTATTGCGGCCTGCCGGATGGAGCAGGCGCGGGATGTCTGCTCCTTGAGCGAATACCAGGCGGAATCATGCGGCAGCGTTCGGATGGTCCCGGCGCCGGTTGAATGTTCCATCAGTCAGCCCTTCCGCCTCGAAGCCAGGCGCACCACGACGCCGTCTGCCGGCAAAAAATCGCCATTCGCAGAAATTCCACGCCATTGGCCGCAACACCCTTGTCCGTCATCGGAACACGAATAGCCCCTGCACGTGCCGGTGGTATGCCAGCGATGCACCCGTTCGGAAAGAGAGCTTTTATGCCTGCGTTCGCCATGTCAGCCATTTCCCTGTCGCAACCGAAGTATTCCGCCAGCGCGCAAGGGGAGGATGGTCTCGTGCTTGTGGCCATGCGCGCCGCCGATGTAGCGGGATTTCTGGCGCGGGTTGAACGATATCTGCCGGAGAGGGCGATGATCTTCGATTTGCCGCAGGAATCCACGCTGCGGGAAGCCATCGCTCCGCGCCGTGACCTGCCGGACCTCACCGGCAGGCAGCGTGAGATTCTGGTGCTGCTGGCGGGGGGCTTGTCCAACAAGCAGATCGCGCGGCAGCTCGCAATTTCCCATTTCACGGTGCGCAACCATGTCTCGCATATTTTGCGGGCATTCAACCTGAAGACGCGTCGACAGGCCATGAACTGGTTCAACACGATCATCGGACCGGATAAACATGCGACAGCATCTCCTGAATGAGGCTTCGCGCCGCCCGTGGTCCGCGCCGAACCGGGTTTCAGTATCTGCCGCAAACCCGTCGTCCGCAAACATCACCATGTACCGGTGCTGCACGGGGGAGTGATGGATCAGGAGAGGATCCGCCTGTTCCTGCCCGGGGGTGGTGCCGCCGGCGATCCTTATGGTAACTGATGTATTTACGCGATATTCCAGCGATTTAACGGTATTTTTGCATCTCTTTCTCTAACGTTCGGGCAAAGAGGAACGACGATGCAGGAAGCCATGAACCCCCCGTCCGAGCGTCGGGCACAATCGCGGTATGTTCCGGGGCGGATATCGACGCTCGTTGTGCTTCTCGCACTGGCGCTGATTTCGATCGCGAGTGTATCGCTGGTTTATGTCGGGCGGATCGCGGCCGGGGTCGCCGACGCCCAGGCGCAAGGCAACGAGGATCGCCTGTTCGCCAACGCACTCCACGACAAGAAGGTGATGATGGCGCGCGAGCAGCTGGCGCTGGCGCGCTGGACAAAATCCTACCGCAACATCAGCCAGCGATTCAGCCAGGGGTACATCCGCAAGGAGCTGGTCGACTGGATCTGGAACGATTATCGCCATGACCGCACCTCCCTTGTTGGCGAGGGCGGCAAGCTCCTGATGACGGCGCGCGAGGACAAGGCGGATTTCGCCGCCCGGACCCTTGCCACCGACGATCCGGTCGCGATGATCGTGACCCGCGCGGTCGCCCGCTTCATGAGCAATCGCGAGCCGATGCCGGGCGGGTTCCGCCAGAAGCGCATTTCCGTTGCGCAGGTCGATGCGATCACCGACTTTGCCTTCGCGACGATTGATGGCGAGCCAGCCCTTGTCAGCGCGATGGCGGTGGTGCCTGACGATGATGAGGCCATCGCGATGCCAGATGGCGCGCCGGTCATCCTTGTTTCCGCGAAATTCCTGCGCGGCGAGTTCAGTGCCGAACTCAACGCGCAACTTGCATTCAAGGATTTCACCTTCGATGCGAACACCGGTACCGCCAGCGCCGGGCAGTCTGTTCTGGAGGGAATCGACGGCCGGTTGATCGGGGCCTTCCGCTGGACGCGCGCGCAGCCGGGGGCTGAAATCTGGTCAGTGGTCATCCCGGTCATCGGGGTGCTGGCGGCTGTGCTGGCGCTCTCGGCTGGTCTGATCGCCCGTGGCATCGCGCGGATTTCAACGCGCCTTGAAGCGAGCGAGGCCCGAAATCGCCAGCTCGCCCTGCACGATGCTCTCACAGGCCTTGCCAACCGGCTTCATTTCAATCAGTCGCTCGATGCCGCTGTCGGACGGTTGCCACATCTGCCGTTCGCCGTGCTGGCCTGTGATCTCGACAGGTTCAAGGCTGTCAACGACACCTACGGTCATGCAGCCGGGGATACGGTGATCCGGATTGTGGCAGAACGCCTCGCCACGGTGGTGGGAGGCGCCGGATTGGTGGGCCGACCGGGCGGCGACGAGTTCCTGATCCTTGTCACCGGGTTTACCGATCAGCCGCGACTCAGAGTGCTGACGCATCAGATCATCGCGAGCGTTTCGATGCCGATCACGCTGGATGATGGCGCCATCACCGATGTCGGTGCGAGCATCGGCGTCGCGGTGGCGCCTGATCACGGGGCAAGCGCCGCAGCAATCCTGGCCTCGGCGGATGCCGCACTCTATGGAGCCAAGGAGCGGGGACGCGGGATCGCAGTTTTCGCGCAGCATCTGACGCAATACACGACGCCGGAGCAGGCAGGCGGGGTCGCCTCGAATGTGGCGTGATGTCTCCCGTCGCAACCTGATGGCCGGCGCGGCGGCCCTGCTCGGGGGCACGCTGGCGTCTCCTGCAATCGGGTTCGTCACCGGGCGGCCGAGGGTCATTGTGATCGGAGCGGGCATCTCCGGTCTTGCTGCCGCGCGCCATCTGGCCGACGCCGGTTGCGAGGTCATCGTGCTGGAGGGGCGTGATCGGATCGGGGGGCGGCTTCATACGCTCAGAACCTTGAGCAGCCCGGTCGAATTGGGGGCGAACTGGATCCACGGAACCAAAGGCAACCCGATTGCGGCGCTGGCCAGAGCCGCCGGCGCGAAAACCACCGTCACCGACTTCGATGAACGAACGGCGGTATTCTACCCCGGCGGCAAGGCGGTTCCTGACCGGGATCTTGCGCGGGCAGAGGCCCGTTACCATCGCGTCCTCGAAGAGATCGATGAAACGCTCGAGAGTAACGCGGATGTTTCCCTTGCCACGGCACTCGCGGCCCGCGATCCCGCGATCCTGACCGATCCGCTCCTTGGTCTTGTCATGACCGACGAAACCGAGGGCGACCAGGGGGCTCCGGCCGACCGGATCTCGGCCTATTGGTTCGACGAGGACGGCGGTTTTGATGGTCCGGATGTCGTGTTGCCGGGCGGCTACGACGCGATCCTCGCTCCGCTCGCACGCGGGCTCGACATTCGCCTCGCGACCCCGGTGGAGAGCATCGCCCGGAACGCTGCCGGTGTGAGCGTCGCCACCGTGCGGGGTGTGCTGAAAGCGGATTTTGCCGTGTGTTCGGTACCGCTCGGCGTGCTGAAATCGGGCCGCATCGGCTTTGATCCTCCGCTGCCGGCTGCGCATCAGACCGCGATCGCGCGCATCGGCTTCGGCACGGTTGCACGCGTCGCAATCGAGTTTCCACAAGCCTTCTGGCCGAAGGAGCCTCATGTCTTCGGCTTTGTCGCGGCGCAGCGCGGCCGCTGGCCCCTCATCCTCAATCACACGCCGATCTCGGGCCACGCCATCCTGACTGCGATCGCCACCGGTCCCTATGCGGAAGTGGCGGATGCCATGACCCCGGCGGCGCTGAAGGCCGACTTCCTCGACGCACTCGGAGCGCTTTTCGGTCGCAAAGTGCCGGAGCCGAGAGGATTTCTTGCCTCAAACTGGTCCCGAGATGCGTTTGCGGGCGGAGCCTATTCCGTCATCGCACCCGGCTCGACGCCGGATGATTTCGCCGCCTTGGCGCAAGGTATCGACGGCAGGGTGTTCCTCACCGGCGAACACACCGGCTTTGCCCACCACGCGACTGTGCACGGCGCCTTTCTCAGTGGCCAACGCAGCGCCGGCGCCATCGTGGCGCTGGCGAAGCGAGGCTAGGGCATCGCCACCCAGCCGCGTAACTCAACGGACGTCACCCGATCGCGCAGAATTCCAATTCCTCAAAGCCAAAAAATGCGCAAAGATCGGCCAATGATGATCTCCCGGCTTCTTCCATGCGATCCAGACCGCCGCTTTTGCCCCGGTGCCCTTGCGCCTCGCGGTGGTTGCCAGCGCGACCAGTTGCTTCCGCTGGACAGGGCGCCATGATCGCTCCCGTCGCCCTTGATCATCTGAAGGTTCTGGATCTGACGCGGGTGCGGGCCGGGCCGACCTGCTGCCGCGTGCTGGCGGATTTCGGGGCCGATGTCATCAAGATCGAATCGCCCGATGGGATCGATCCGAACGAGGGCATGTCCGGCCCGCGCCTCGGGTATGATATGCAGAACCTGCATCGCAACAAGCGCTCCATGACCCTCAACCTCAAGGAGCCGGAGGGGCGCGCGGTCTTCCTGAAGCTGGTTGAAAGCGCCGATATCGTTGTCGAGAACTATCGGCCCGATGTGAAAGAGCGGCTCGGCATCGGCTACGCCGCGCTGCGGGCGGTCAATCCGCGCATCATCCTCGCGTCGGTCTCCGGCTTCGGGCAGGACGGACCCTATCGCACCCGCGCGGGCTTCGACCAGATCGCGCAAGGCATGGGCGGGTTGATGGGGGTCACCGGCCAGCCGGGGCAGGGGCCGATGCGCGCGGGTGCTGCCGTTGCGGATACCGCAGCGGGGCTTTATGCCGCGATCGGCGTGCTCGTCGCGCTGGCCGAGCGCGAGAAATCCGGCGAGGGGCAGTGGGTGCAGACCTCGCTGCTGCAGGCGCAGATCGCGCTGTGCGATTTTCAGGCGGCCCGTTACCTCGTCGACAGGGTCGTGCCGCCGCAGGCCGGCAACGACCACCCCTATTGCACGCCGATGGGGGTGCTCGAGACGGCGAACGGCTACATCAACATCGGCGTCGGCGGCGAGGGCCAGTGGGTGAATTTCTGCGCGGCCATCGGACATCCAGCGCTGGCGACGCATCCTGATTTTGCCAGTCAGGCGGCAAGGCTTGCCAACCGCCCCAAACTTGCCGCCGTGCTGGCGCCCATCATGAAGGCGCGGACCTCGGCCGACTGGCTGGAGGTCTTCGAGGCGCACCACGTTCCGGCCGGGCCGATCTACCGGATGGATGAGGTCTTCGCCGATCCGCAGGTGCGCCACCTCGGCATCGCCGAGACAGTCACCCATCCGGCATTGGGCGAGATCGAGCTTGTCGGGCAGCCGGTGACGCTCTCGCGCACGCCTGCGGCCATCGTCTCGGCGATCCCGGACAAGGGCGGGCATACGGAGGAGGTGCTGCGCAATGCCGGGTTCACGTCCGGCGAGATCGAGCGCCTTCGCCAGTGCGGCGTGATCTAGGTGGTGTTTACATTCAGGATTCCCAACGGGCTAATTTTCTGATTCAAGCTTCTGGCTGGGTTGGAGGTCAGCATGGATGGATCGGCAGGAACTGA
>WSYC01000025.1 GCA_009773635.1 Beijerinckiaceae bacterium
CCGGGCAGGTTTTGACCGAGACCGACACTTGTTGGCCGTGGAGATTTAAAGCCTGCTCCTGCAACCACTACCATCCCGTTCTAACCGCTGGGATGATTATAGCTTTTGCTGGGAAACTCAAGTTCGGCTAGGTGCGGTGTTACCAGATCGCCCTTCGAATGTCGGGAGGACGACTGTCAGGAGTTCGAATCTTCTCGGGCGCGCCACTCGGAACAAAACCACGAACTCTTAATCTTATTGAAATTACGATATCATTGTCGTCCAGAACCTCGACTCGATCGTTGAGAGCGGCAAAGCGGCAAGGGAGCGGATCACCGCGTCGCGAGCCGTCCGGCTCGGCGGATGCCGATAAGCCCAAGCCGCGAAAAGAGATCAGGCGCCCCAACGCAGCCCTGCGGTGTGCACCGGAGCATCCCACAATTTCTTCGCCTGACTGTCGAGCAGAGATACGGTGATCGAGACACCGGCCATGTCTAGGCCATCTTGCGCGCGATCAGCGTGTGCAGCGAGCCGCCGTTGTAGGCTTCGAACACCGCAGCGCCGATCGACCAGGGCAGAAAGTGCGAGATGACACACGTTGAATCCCGCAATGCCGTCATTCACCGGGTTTGATGCCACAGATTTGTTAATATATTTAGACTTGATTCTCTCTCATCGGATTGACTTTCTGCCAGTCATGGCACTCAAGGGATCTTGACCGCAAGCTTGACGCGGTCGGCGCGGAAGCGCGTCACGGCGTATTCGATGGGTTTACCGCTGGCTGCATCGACGTTGACACTCTTGACCCTCAGCACCCAATGCTGTGGCGGAATGGCGAGCCGCGCCGCATCGTCCGCCTGGGCCGGCAAGGTCGTGATGAGGCTCAGCACACGCTTGAGCTTCTTGCCCGTCTTCCGTGCGATCAGTGTGTGCAGCGAGCCGCCATTGTAGTCCTCGAACACCGCAGCGCCGATCGACGCAGGCAGAAAGTGCGAAATGACGCAGAACGGCCCGCCGTCGACCAGGCGCAGGGTCTCGAGCGCGAAGACCTTCGCCCCATCGCGCAGCTTGAGGCGCTGAGCCACACCGCCGCGGGCCGCGATGATCTCCTTCCGAATGAGCTGACTTTCCGTGCTGTGGCCGGCTTTCACTAGATTCTCGGTGAAGCGCGATCCGGCAGCGACCGGATAGACCACAGGCTTGGCCACCACGAAAGTGCCGGCTCCGTGCCGGCGGACAATGAGCCCCCCCTCCTCGAGCATGTCGATGGCATGGCGCACGGTGTGACGATTGACGCCAAACCGCTCGGCCAGCTGGTGCTCGCCCGGCAGGCGCTCTCCGACCTTGTAGCGGCGGCGGATCTCGCGCTCGAACTCGTCGGCAATCTGGCGGTAGCGGGCGTTGCTTGAGTGAGGCGCGAGGGTGCGGGTGACCATGTGGGCGATGAATCCTGTGACCGACGACCGACCTTGTGCAGATGAACCGGAAGCAGGCTTGCGCTGCTCGTCCGCTCCGCCGCCAGTGACGGGCTCTTCTAGCATTGAGTCGCGATTCTTAGCATGAGCAATGCCTCTATTCGCTCCGAAATTTGGTCGAAAAGGAAGACGGCGGCGAAGATGACGACGAGGATCGTGCCGGCGCCGCCACACGCATCACGTAGATGCTCCTGTTTGGCGCGTAGTTCGCGGCACCGAGTCAGGCGAGCGGAAGGCCAAATGCCGCAGGGGCATAACGGCGATTAAGAGCGAGATATCGATCGTGTCGATCGTCACCAAGGCCAACGACAGTATCAGCGGCGGTTTGCGGAGCGGGCGAACTGCATCAATGACTCCTACGTCGCATCTGCGGGTCTAACGTGGCATCTGCAAACTTTCAGGTTATCGGCGATAGAGGCCCGGTAATCGGATCGTGCATGCATGAGTATGACTCGGACTCGATCGACGCCGCCTGAGAGCAATTCGTCAAATCCGGTTGCGACATATTTGCCGAGTGCCCGTGGGTGTCACGCGCCCGACACACGCCCGACACATGCTCCCACTAGAGGTCTAGACAACTTGAAGCGACCAGATTGAGCGAACAAACACGCGGCGCATGGTGCGGCGCGCCTATCTCTCGGTGGAGACACGCGTCATGAAAATTCAAAGACGGAAATTGCTCGCTGGGGCGGCCGGCGTCGCCGCCACGGCTTTGTTTACGCCTGCCATCGGCCAATCGAAGAAGCTGCGCTTTGGCGTCGGGCCGCTTCTCCCCAGTCCAGACGATACCAAGAAGGCCTATACGCCGGTTTTCGCGCATCTCGCCAAAGAGTTGGGATCTGATTTCGACCTGTTCGCGACCACCGACTGGGCTGGCATGGCCGTCGCCATGGGATCGGGTCAACTCGACGTCGCTTGGATGGGTCCGTGGGGCTACATCATTGCTAACGCGTCGACGAACTGCCAGGCGGTCGCCACGGTCAAATATGATGATAAGCCGATCTACTACGCTATCATCATCGCGCGGCCGGATCTGAGCGTCTCCAAGTTCCCGGACGACACTAAAGGCCGGCTGATTTCGTTTGCCGATGTCGGTTCAACCTCCGGCTGGCTGATCCCCAGCTACTACGCCAAGGAGGTCTGGAAGATCGATCCGAAGACCTACTGGAAATACAGCGAAGGCGCGACGCACGCTGCGAACGAAATGGCCGTCAGCTCCGGTCAAGTGGACATGGCGACGGACTTCGACCGTAACCGTAACGCTATGATCGCGAGCGGACGTGTGAAGGAGGATTCCAACAAGATCGTCTGGACATCCGATCCGCTGCCGAACGACGCCATCGCATTGTCTGCGAGTGCACCGAAGGATCTCGGTATCCAAGTGCAGAAAATTCTCACCGCTATCACGATCGAGCAGGCCAAGACGCTGCTACCGGCCCGCTACACCGGCTTCGTTCCGGCAACGCACGCCTCCTACGACTCCATCGAGAAGGCCGGCATTGCGCTCGGCAAGATCAAGGTGAAGACCTGAGCCGAAGGGACTGCCGGGCAGCAAATGTCCGGCGGCTCCCCTCCCCAAGAAAGTGCGATGATGACCCCCGCTGAACGCACCTTGAACGACCTCGATCGGATGCAGCAGGGCATCTCCGTAGCGCGGGTACAATTCTGGCTCATTGCTGTATTTATTGTCGCCTTCTATGTCGTCGCCATTCATCTCGCAGCCGTCGATCTTGGTAAGCTGGCAACAGGACTTCCCAAGCTTTGGCGCTGGATCGAGCAGGCTTGGCCGCCGAAACTCGATGAGGTGCCGCTATTCCTGCTGCGCACCGCCGAGACCGTCGCCATGGCGGCGATCGGAACCACGATTGCGACTCTGCTGGCGCTTCCCACTGCGATGCTGGCTAGCCGAAACATCACGCCGTTTCCGCGTCTCTATTATCCTACGCGCTGGTTCCTGAATGCGCTGCGCGGCATCGACTCGTTCGTCTTCGCGCTGCTGTTCGTGGCGGCCGTCGGTCTAGGTCCATTCGCTGGCGTATTGGGCATTGCACTGCACACGTGGGGAAGCTCCGCGAAGTTCTTCGCCGATCATATCGAGAACGCGAATCTCGGGCCGTTCGAAGCCGTCCGAACAACCGGAGCCGGTCGTCTGACGACGATCATGTACGCGTTGGTGCCCGACGTTCTGCCCGTGCTGCTGTCGACGACATTGTTCTGGTGGGAATTCAACGTGCGTGCATCGACAGTCCTCGGCGTCGTCGGAGCCGGAGGCATCGGGCAGGAACTCAAGAACAGCATGGACCTGCTCGATTTCTCGCGGCTGTTCACGATCATTGCGATCATCCTCGTGGTCGTCACGGCCCTCGATCAGCTTTCGAACTGGCTGCGGCAAAGGTTGGGTTGAGCTATGTCCATTGCGCTGACTGCCGCTCCGTCACTCGCACTTCCAATTGTCCGCGGGGCCACGGAGCAACACAGGCTCCCGCGGCTCGCGGTGGCCGGCATCACCAAACGCTTTTCCGGCCACGCCGCGATCGACGATGTAACCTTCTCCGTCCGCGAGCACGAGTTCGTGGCCTTACTGGGCCCCAGCGGCGCGGGCAAGACGACACTGTTCCGCTGCGTGACCGGATTAATCGCGACAGATCGCGGCCAGATCCGTCTCGACGGAGAGGACGTCAGCACATTGCAGGGGCATGCGCGCCGGCGCATTGCCGTCGTCTTCCAGCAGTTCAATCTCGTTAGCCGACTCACCGCACTCGAGAACGTGCTCGCCGGCCGCCTCGGCTATGTTCCGCTCTGGCGCGGATGGCTGCGGCAGTTCGAGCGGGCCGATCGACTGCTGGGACTCGAATGCCTGGACCGCGTCGGTCTTCTCGCACAAGCTTCTCAGCGTGCCGACACCTTGTCGGGCGGACAGCAGCAACGGGTCGCCATCGCCCGAGCTCTGGCGCAACAGCCGAGCATAATCGTCGCCGACGAGCCGGTCGCAAGTCTCGATCCGAACGCCGGTGCCGGAGTGCTGGAATTATTGCGCGAAATCGCCCGTTCGGGGGGCGTCGCGGTGATCTGCAGCCTGCACCAGGTGCCTTTCGCTCGCACCTACGCGGACCGCATCATCGGCCTCTCATGCGGGCGTATGGTGATCGACGTGCCGACCCAAGAATTCGATGAGGCGGCGTACGTGCGCCTGTATGGCGCGCAGCGCAACGGCAGCTTGACGCCGCCGACCCAGGAGGGAGCACCCATGAAGCCTCCCGCACAGAATGAGCTCTATGCATGCTGAGTGAGGGGATGCGATATTGCAGAGGGGGGAATGAGCAACCATTTGATCCGGACGATTGACGGAGCCGTCGTCAACATAGTCGATGACGTGTTGGCGCACCACGACGCAACGAGCGATCGTGCTCTGGAGATTTTGCTGCAGCTGCGTGACCGGCTCGGCGGCATCACCGACGACGTTCTGGTACGCGTCGCCGATGGTTTGAAGCTGTCGAGAGCCGAGCTCTACGAGCTTGCGACTTTCTATCCCTCGGTTCGTTACCATCCGACCGCCGTCGCCACGCGGGCTGCGGCGTGTGAAGACTTGGTGTGCGCTTTGGTACGGTCGCCGCATTCGGCGGGGGAGCGGGAGGCAACGCGGGATGAATCGTACCTCTGCGGCGGCAGCGCGTGCCGAGGGCGGTGCGATTCTGCGCAGGACGTCGTCGGGACCGGGTCGAACGTCGTGCATGCGGACAAGGCCGATTGGCGGACGCTCGAATCCTATCGCTCGGCAGGCGGCTACGGATATGTGGAGCGACTCCGGCGCGGAGATGTCGACGCGGCCGACGTGCTCGCGGCGATCGAACGATCCGGTAGTGCATCCTCGGTGGTGCGGAAATGGCGCGCCGTGCGCGATCAGCACGGTGAGCCGGTCGTTATCGCGAATGCCAGCGAAGGCGAACTTGGTACCTTCAAGGACCGGCATATCCTCGAAAGAGACCCGCATGGGGTCATCGACGCCGCGCTGGTCGCGGTTGCAGTCGTCGGCGCGCGGAGGTTGATCATCTATCTCCGTGACGATTACGACCATCTGTATCGCGAACTGCAACAGGTAATCAACGAGATGCGGGTTGCGGGTCTGGGCGCTGATGTCGAATTCGACCTTCGCCGCAGTGGTGGGGCGTATATTTGCGGCGAGGAGACGGCCTTGATCGCAAGCCTCGAGGGCCAGCGGGGACGGCCGCGCGAACAGCCGCCGTTCCCAACAACCCACGGGCTCTTCGGCAGACCTACGCTCGTTCAAAATATCGAGACGCTATACCGCCTACGGGCAGCCTGGGGCATGCGCGTCGAGGCGTCGTTGCCGGTGACGCGGCTGCTTGATCCCGCTGTCCGCATCTTCAGCGTCAGCGGTCGCGTCTGTTGTCCAGGCGTTCAGCTGATGGCGTCGCTACCGAATATTGCTGCGCTGATTGCAGCGTGCGGCGGCATGACCGAGGGCGAGGAACTCGGTGGGGTAGTTCTGGGCGGGGCGGCCGGCTCAATCCTGACCGCCGAGCAATGCCGGCTGCCGCTGGATGACCTTCTGCGCGCGGGCATCCGGATCGGAAGCGGCAGCAGCGTGATCGTATTCGCACAACGCGACGACGTGAGATGGATCGCGGCGAAGATGGCAGCATTCCTGGCGCGCGAGAGTTGCGGCCAGTGCACCCCTTGTCGAGTCGGGACATCGAAAATGGCGGGCATGCTCGCCGGGGGCCCGCTCGATCCGGTCCTCATGCGGTCGCTCGCCGAGGTAATGCGCGAGGCCTCGATTTGCGGATTGGGCCGCAGCGCTGGTCAATTCCTTGCGGGTGCAGCCGAGCGGCTGCAGGGGAGCGCGGAATGCTAGTAGTGTCACTCAACATCGACGGCCGGACGATCGAGGCAGACGAGAACACGACCGTGATGGATGCGGCGCGCGGAGCCGGGCTGCAGATTCCGCATCTGTGTGCATGCGACCGCGAGGGGTACGCACCGATCGCCGCCTGTCGCAGCTGCCTGGTCGAAGTCGCCGGCGAAGTGGCCTTGGTGCCCGCCTGCAGACGCAAAGTGGCGCAGGGGATGGCCGTGACGACGCGCAACGATCGCATCGACAACGTGCGGCGACTGGTCGTCGAACTGACGGCATCCGAAATGGGAGAGGTAGAGTTCGCGGGCCAGACCAGCACAACTTTTGGGCGCTTGGCGCGGTCGCTCGATGTGACGGCGACGAGGTTCGGATTCGACGCGGTCGTGACGCAGCCTGATACGAGCCATCCGGCCGTCGTGTTTGTCGCCGACGCCTGCATCCGCTGCGGTCTGTGCCGGGTGGCGTGCCAGGACGTGCAGGTGAACGGCATCGTCGCACTGGCAGGACGCGGTACCGAGACCCGGATCACGTTTGATCACGGCCGGTCGCTCGGTGACAGCAGCTGTGTCTCCTGTGGCGAATGCATTCAGGTCTGCCCAACGGGGGCCTTGCGAAGCGGCGCCGGCGTCGCCGGTCGGATGCCGGCGGAACTCACGATCGAGCGGACCGCGGAGACCATTTGCCCGTTTTGCAGTGTCGGTTGCCGGGTCGAACTCGGGATCGCGGGGAACCGCGCCGTGATCGCCAGAGGCGCGGACGGCCCGGCCAATCGCGGTCGGTTGTGTGTCAAGGGCCGGTTCGGCTTCGACTATCTGGCGCATCCAGAGCGGTTGACGGTGCCGCTGATACGCCGTGAAGACGCCCCGAAGAATCCGGAGCTGCATCTGACCGGGGCCGATGTCTTGACGCTGTTTCGCGAAGCGACGTGGGACGAGGCGCTTGATCGCGCCGCCGCCGGGTTCCTGAAGGTCAAGGAAAAGCACGGCTCGGCGCGATTGGCAGTATTGGGCTCTGCCAAAAGCGCGAGCGAGGACGCGTATGTGCTGCAAAAGCTGGCACGCACCGTATTGAAGACCAGTCACATCGACCATTGTACGCGCCTGTGTGCATCGATTCCGCCGCTGACGGAGGCAATTGGAACCTGGACGGTGACCTTGCCGTTTAGCCACATCCTGGAAGCGGATGTTGCGCTGGTGGTCGGGTCGAATCCGGAGGTGAACCATCCGGTGGCGGCCAGTTTCATGAAGAACGCGGTGAGGCGCGGGACGAAGCTGATCCTGATCGATCCCTATCGGCAGCCGTTCGCGCGTCACGCAGCTTATCACCTTCAGCTGCGTCCGGCCACCGATGTTGCTCTGCTCTCGGCGATGACACACGTCGTGATCGCCGAGGACCTGATCGATCACGCATTCGTATCGCAGCGCCTCGAGGGGTTCGACGATTTGAAGGCGCGGGTCTCAGCCTATCCGCCGGAAGTTGCGGCCCGCGTGTGCGGAGTTCCCGAAGAGTCGATAGTCGGTGCAGCGCGGCTATTTGCCAAGGCGCCCAACGCAATGTGCTTCTGGGGGATGGGGGCGTCGCAACATGCCCACGGCTCGGACAACATGCGCGCGCTTATCGCGCTAGCGCTGGTCACCGGGCAAGTGGGACGGCGGGGGGCCGGCATGCATCCGTGGCGGGGCCAGAATAACGTGCAGGGGTCGTGCGACGTGGGGCTCCTCCCGATGTGCCTGCCGGGCAACCGCAACATCAGCGACGCCGGCGAACGCGCGTTCTTCGAACGGCTATGGCAGACGGACATTCCCGGCGAGCGTGGTCTTACGGTCGTCGAAATCCTTGAAGCTGCAGCCGCCGGGGAGATGAAAGGGCTGTACGTCAGCGGCGGAAATCCCGCCATGGCCGCTCCCGACCTCGCGATGACGCGACGGGCGCTGGCGTCGCTGGAACATCTCGTCGTGCAGGACATCTTCCCAACCGAGACGGCGGCATTCGCCGACGTCGTGCTGCCGGCGGCGGCGCTCGCCGAACGCAGCGGAACAGTGACGAACACGGATCGTTTCGTGCAGCTGGTCGAGACCGCGGTCCCGCCGCCGGGCGCCGCTCGTCCCGACTGGGAGATTACCTGCGAGATCGCAACCAGAATGGGTGCTCGTTGGAATTTCGACCATGTCGGCGCCGTGTTCGACGAAATGGTCAGGGCGGTGCCGGCCCTGGCGGGGATGGATTGGGCGACGATCACCCGGGAGCGCCAGCTTCAATATCCACTGTCAGCGGATCCATCGAACGGCGGCAGCCTGTTCGCGACGGTTTTTCCCGCCATCGGAGGCAAGGCGCGAATTGCCGCGTTGACGAACGGGTCGCCCGGCGAGCTTCCAGACGAACAATACCCGCTGATATTGGTCACCGGGCGGGTGCGCGAGCACTGGCACACCGGGTCGATGACGCGGCGCGCCAAGACATTGGATGCGCTGTCACCGGAGTCGTTGGTGCATGTATCCGCGGCGGACTTCGCTCGATTGGATCTCAATGATCGTGAGCGGGTCGAGGTTCTGACTCGACGCGGGAGTGTTCGGTTGCCTGCGGTTTGCGACGAGCGGCTGCAATCGGGTGTGATATGGATGGCGATGTCGTTCTTCGAGGCGCCGGCGAACGACCTCACGACGCGCCACCTCGACACGCTGACGCGTGCCCCCGAGTACAAGTTTTGCGCCGCG
This sequence comes from Beijerinckiaceae bacterium, assembly GCA_009773635.1. Lineage (GTDB taxonomy): Bacteria > Pseudomonadota > Alphaproteobacteria > Rhizobiales > Beijerinckiaceae > Rhabdaerophilum. Next base: position 9,045 of record WSYC01000025.1, read on the forward strand.
CGGCTTATTCGCGATGAATCAAAAAACATAGGGTCAGATAATCAAACGTGAACCCGCTACTAGCATGCTGATGTAACTTCTCGGGTCCACCGGAACTCGGTGCCGTGAACTCTCAACCCATATGCGGTGCAAGATCACGAAGCTTCTTGGTTAGTGCTATGGCTGGCGGAAAGCTAAAGCCGGTGCAGCCCCTGCAGTAGTTGCCGCCAGGAACTTACGTCTGTTAATGCTCATGGTGTCTCCACGCGTTGCTAAACCGATAACAGTCTTAAAGATCGGTAGATCGATGTTCGGTCAGTCCCTGCCCACGAATTCGACGCACAGCGCGCCGTCGACGAACACTGCCCCGGGAACCAAGCTATTTTGATCCACCCCGCGTTTCTTGAAGCAGGGCGAGTACACGCGGATCGTTTCACCCGCTTTCACAAAATCCGTCATCGGCTTGATTCGCGGCACAGACCCGGCTTCGCAACTGACAGCGACATGAACTTTCACACCCGTCCGGTTGCGTCGCCGGGGCTACTAGGTCAAACATGCGCCGTCGTGCCCACCGGGCCCGCGGACTAGGGTCCAGACTCAATTGAGCCAATATGCGACGAGAGCGGCGAGATGAACAGCAGCCAAGAAATTCCGGGCGAGCTTGTCATATCGTGTGGCGATGCGGCGGAAGTCCTTGAGCCTGCAGAAGCAGCGTTCGATGACGTTTTGGCCTTTGTAGGCGCGCTTGTTGAAGCGGTGGATGACGACACGGTTGGATTTGTTGGGGATTACGGGCTTGGCGCCGCGACGAACGATTTCGCCACGAAGGTTGTCGCCGTCATATCCTTTGTCAGCGAGCAGCGCGCTCATGGGTGGCGCGAGCGCCAGAACATCGGGCGCCGCCGCGATATCGGCATCCTGGCCTGGGGTCAGATGCAGAACGACCGGCCGGCAGAGCGGATCGCTCAGCGCATGGATTTTTGTCGTGCGGCCTCCGCGCGAGCGGCCGATGGCTTGATTGTGCTCCCCCCTTTTCCGCCGGAGGCACACCGGTGAGCTTTGATCGAGGTCGAATCGAGCGACAGCACGACGGCATCTTTGCCGGGCTTGGCCAGGGCTTCAAAGATTACGCACCATCGTCCGCGCTTGGCCCAACGATTGAAGCGATTGTAGATGGTCGTGTAAGGGCCGTATTCACGCGGACAATCGCGCCATCGCGCACCCGATTGCAGCATGTGAATAATGCCGCTGATGATACGACGGTCGTCGTCCCGCTCCGGCCCCGTCAGTCCTGCCGGCAGATGATGTTCAATACGCGCCCATTGCCTGTCACTCAGCCAAAACAAACCCGCGCGCATTCGCTTGCCCCCGAATCAAAAAGATGGAGGCAAAGGAATCACACGGCATTAATTAGGTACAGACCCTAAGCTTCTAGTCCGCCTCGGCGGGACGCTCATATAGCAAGCGCCGCGCCCGCTTCTGGTTATCGAACAGACTGAACCGTTCTTGCTCCTCGGGCGGCATCGGAAAGGGCATTGGGCACGGCAGTGCGACCATCCTCGGGTTGTTGGTCGACCGCCCGCAAACGATGTCCGCCTCGTACTGGTCCCAGTCCTTCACGCCTAACAGCGGCCATGCGTCAGCAGCGGCATATCCAATCAACAACAAGCGGCGGGCCTGGGCAGACATGTTTGGTCCCGAGGCATGCAGCGTTCGGACATGGTGGAACGACACCGCCCCTGCCGGACCAATGCACTCTTCGGCGCCTGTGGCGTTCACGGGATCAGCATCCAGGTCGACCGCGCTGCAAAAGTACCCGGTATCAGGGTTGTAGTGATCGTAGATCTTTCCTTGGTGAGACCCCGGCAAGCACAGCAGAGGTCCATTAGCGCTAGTGATCTCATCCAGGAACACGCCCACGGTCAGGAACACGTCGTTGGTGTGCGGATAGAAGCACCAATCCTGGTGCCACTCGACGGGCGAACCGATCCGGCCCGGCTTCAGGTTGATCTTGGAGTTGTTCACTCGTACGTCAGGGCCGATCAGCTTCCGGAGGCTGTCGATAAGGGCGGGATGTCGCACGAACTCCCTGAAGAAGTCGAAGTGCCTGTGCGGCATCTCGATTCGACGGACAGCAGGCTGTTCCGGAGTGTGGGAAGGTTCGAGTTCGAAGGTCGGCGTGGGACTTGTCAGCGCTGACGCTTCGACGATCAACTCGTCCGTGACGCGGCGCAGCTCGCTGATCTCCTGCTCGGCAAAGATTCCTTCGGCCACGACGAAACCTTTGGCGTGATATTCGGCGATGTGACGATCCGTCAGCATGCTCTGCTCTTTCCTGATGACGGCGATGCGATCAATGCACCGCACCGATCCACATCCCCTCCAGCGCTCACTTGTCCACCTCGGACTCGTTTGCAACCGCGTCGTTCTGATAGCTCTCCGCGGTGACAGGGCCGTGTATTTCGTGTGTCTGTAGTGTGACAATCGCTTCGAGCACGCAAAACACCGGATGGATTGACTGTTTGATTAGACAGGTGGCTTAGACCAGTTGTATTGATGCGTTGATTGTCATGAATGCAGAAAAGACTGCTGCAGCAAACACGAAGCTCGCTGCAGTTCCGCGACACAGGCTTTACAAATTATCGTTCTGCGCAGTGGTCCACGCCAGCGTGACAGAGTCACCCTATTCCCGACAGCAACCATCTTCGATGCGATGTCACCATGAGCGAACCGCAGGAAGCCCGGCGACGGTCGGATCATGAAGAGCGCGGTGTTTATCTTCACATCGCACGGCAGCTTCAGGGACGGATCCGCGCCTCCTACAAATCGGGCGACCGGCTGCCGTCGGAGCGCGCTTTGGCGCTGGAGTTCAAGGTGCACCGGAATACGATCCGGCGGGCGATCGAAGCACTGAACAAGGCGGGCATGATTTCAACGGCCTGGGGCGCCCGGAGCGTCGTGACAAAGAAGCGGCTCAACCACCGTATCACCTTCAACACGAGCTTCACCGCGTCGGCGCTCGCGGCAGGCGTTACTCCCAGGACTGAATTGATTTCGGCTACCGATCTTCCGTCCCGCACCTCACTCCAGATCTGCCGCCGCGTGCTGCAAAGGGACGCGACCGGCGAGATCACCACCGTTCGGTACGTGGAAGACGAGCCCGTTTGCTGGATCCGGCATCTGCTTTTCGGGCTTGACGCGCAGGGGCTGATGGAGGACTTTAATGGAACGTCCGTCCACGAATGGATGCGCGAGAAGCTCGGCGTCAGTCCTCAACGGATCGAGACCACTGTCGGGGCCGATCGCGCATCAAGCATCGATTGCAAGATGCTGCGAGTGCCCCGCGGCGCCTGCATCCTGTATTCCCATAGCGTCAACCATGATCCGCGAACTCAAAAATTAATGGAATTGTCAATCACCCGCTTCAGGAGCGAGGCTGCGGAATTGAGAATGACGCTGTAGAAGCGCTGTGGAGCAGGAATGCCAGAGTGCGAAAGCCAAACACGACGAAAGCGCCATAGCCCTTAATACTTCCTGAGCCTCCTTCCGTCTTGTCAACCAGCTCAATCACCGTCTGCTTACTATCGCGTTCGAACTGCTGATCTCCGGCGCATTCGCGCTCGGGCTGCAATCTCGGTTTATTGGAGAGGCCGATCCCGACCTCTGGAATGTGCTGAGAGGAACTCGCCACTCACGACACCGGCCAGCGAATTGCGATGCCGGGCCAAGCATCGACCTAATGCACAGGTGTGAAGAGATCATTTTGAAGCAATTTGACGCGCTTCTGATCGGATGATTTTTATTCGTCTTGGTTCAGTTTGCGTCGGAGAACCTGCGGACTCGAACCTGCGGCGACGTTTGCATGATCGAACATCACTCCGGCACGCAGTCGCTCGGCTGACATCCCATCGTCATGCATCAACGACGAACTGCTGGAACAGTTCGATCTGTCCCCCTGCGTGTCGCCGGGTCCGCCTCAAACGCTTGTTTCCCCATTGCGGCCCACAGCGCTCGTGCCCGTTCGCCCTGATCGCTTTTGAGCTTGTCGGAGCTCCATAGCAGCGCGCCAAAGATGGTGGCGCGGTCGTCGCCGGTCAGGTCCACGATGCCTGCCTTGACGACGAGACCGCCGAGTTCAATGAGATGCCGCGTGCGCTTGCGGCGCTCGACCTGCCATGTGCGCATGTCATGCCGAGCCCGTGCCGCCTGATACCGGTTGCGCGCTGTCCGGTTGCGCCGGAGCGCCGCCAGCGTCGCGTTCAGATGCCGGCGCATGTCGCCGCGCCCGGCTTTGAAAGAACGCGGCCCCGCGCCTGGCCCATGCCTCCGTCTTTCTCGTATCTTTCGTCTCGGCCAGCACGATAAGCGCACCCGCTAGTTCGTGGGCGGTGAGTGTGTCAGCCCCCGTGGCGATGACCAGTTCACCAAGCTGCTGCACCTTACGGTTCTTGAGGTCACGCGCTTTGTCCCCAAGTGCCTTCAGTTCGGCATCAAAGTCCCGTGGTTTGCGCATCGTCGTCTCCGTAAGTGTTGATGGAGAAATGATAGTCGAGGGCCCGGCACAATGCTGTAAGGTCGTCAGGACGGCCTGGGACGCAGTAGTCCCGCCCGAGAGTTTTTCGAGGGAGGGCGCGCTTATACGTCGTTCCGACGTGCGCTTCGCTATGCCACTGATCCGATCGCGATGGCGATCTATCATCTTCACGTCAAGGTCATTGGCCGCAAGTCCGGCTCCAGCGCGGTGGCGTCAGCCGCCTACCGCTCGGGCGCGCAGCTGCGCGACGAGCGGCTTGGTCGCAGCCATGATTTTTCCGGAAAGCGCGGCGTCGTCCATTCCGAGGTGATGCTCCCTGAAAATGCGCCGGAAGCATGGGGCAACCGTGAACGGCTGTGGAACGATGTCGAGGCGTTCGAAGTCCGGAAAGATGCCCAGCTTGCCCGCGAGATCGAATTCGCCATCCCGCGCGAACTGACGCAGGCTCAAGGCATCGAACTGGCCCGCGACTTCGTACAGGCAGAATTCGTGGATCGGGGCATGATCGCCGATCTCAATGTGCATTGGGACATCGGCGAAGACGGCATGCCGAAACCCCACGCCCATGTCATGCTGACCATGCGGTCAATTGGCGAGGACGGCTTCGGTCCGAAGGTCCGGGACTGGAACCGCACCGAGGTGGTCGAGCGTTGGCGCGAACGCTGGGCCGAAATTGCAAACGAGCGGCTGGCCGAACTCGACATCGACGCGCGCATCGACCATCGCAGCCTGGAAGCGCAGGGCATTGCGCTGGAGCCACAAAGCCAGATCGGCGCACCTGCGCAACGCATCGAGGGCGAAGGAAACGAGGCCGCCGCCAACGTTGCTGATCGGGCGGAGATGCACCGCGAGATCGGGCGCGGCAATGGCGAGCGGATCATCGCGAATCCCGATCTGGGGCTGGACGCGATCACGCATCAGCAATCGACCTTCACGCGCCGCGACATGGCGAAGTTCGCGCACCGAAACAGCGATGGGATCGATCAGTTCAACGCGGTGATGGGCGCGATGCGCGGCGCGCCCGATCTGGTCGAACTCGGCAAGGACGGACGGGGCGAGGACCGCTTCACCACCCGCGATATGATCGAGGCCGAACAGCGCCTGCACCGCGCCGCCGAACTGATGGCGGAACGGGAACGCCATGAGGTGAATGACAGGGACCGTGTAGCCGCCTTGGCGCGTGCCGAACAGCGCGGCCTTGTCCTTTCCGGCGAGCAGGCCGGTGCGCTGGGGCATATCACGGACGGGCGCGATCTCGGTGTCGTGGTCGGCTACGCCGGGACGGGAAAGAGCGCGATGCTGGGCGTGGCGCGGGAGGCGTGGGAAGCAACGGGTTATGAGGTCCGGGGCGTGGCGCTTTCCGGCATCGCCGCCGAAAATCTGGAAAGCGGATCGGGCATATCTTCCCGCACCATCGCCAGCATGGAGCATGGTTGGGGCCAGGGCCGCGACATGCTCAACCCCCGCGATGTCCTGGTGATCGACGAGGCCGGCATGGTCGGCACGCGCCAGTTGGAGCGCGTGCTGTCCCATGCGGCGGAGGCCGGGGCCAAGGTCGTACTGGTCGGCGATCCGCAACAGTTGCAAGCAATAGAAGCGGGCGCGGCGTTCCGCTCGATCCACGAGCGTCACGGCGGCGTCGAGATCGGCGAGGTGCGCCGCCAGCAGGAAGACTGGCAGCGCAACGCCACGCGTGATCTCGCCAATCGCCGAATCGGAAATGCGCTGGAAGCCTATCGCTGCCACGGCATGGTGCGTGAGGCGCAAACACGCGAGCAGGCGCGCGACGATCTGATCGACCGCTGGGATCGCGACCGGCAGGCATCACCGGACAAGAGCCGGATCATCCTGACCCACACCAATGACGAGGTACGCGCCCTCAACAAGGCAGCGCGCCAACGGATGCGGGACGCTAGCCATCTCGGCGAGGACGTGCGCCTCACGGTCGAGCGGGGCGAGCGCAGTTTCGCCAGCGGGGATCGTGTCATGTTCCTGCAAAACGAACGCGGGCTTGGCGTCAAGAACGGCACGCTCGGCACCATCGAGCAGGTCAGCGCGCAGAGTATGACCGTGCAGGCCGATGATGGTCGATCCATCCAGTTTGATCTGAAGGATTACAATCGCATCGACCACGGCTACGCGGCAACGATCCACAAGGCACAGGGCATGACGGTGGACCGCACCCATGTGCTGGCGACGCCGGGCATGGACGCCCATGGCAGCTATGTCGCCCTGTCGCGACACCGCGACGGCATGGACCTGCATTACGGCCGCGACGACTTCGCCGGTCAAGGTCGGCTCGTCCGCACCTTGTCGCGCGACCGGGCCAAGGACATGGCCTTGGATTACGAGCAACATGATCCGGTGCAGAGCTATGCCGAGCGGCGCGGCATCACGTTCCGCGAGCGTGTTGCCGAAATTGTCAGGAAGATCGTGCCGGAGAAGGTGCGCGGCATGTTCGACGGCCTGCATCCGGGCGTAGATGGTGCGCCTGGTCCAGACGCGGTGCAGCAGCCGGAAAGAGGAAGCGCGGGTGTGGAGGCGCGGCGCGAACCCGCAGCGTCCGCGAGGGAGACGACCGAGGATCGGGAGGCTGTGCTACGTCGAGCCCGAACCGATGCGCTGAAACGTCATGCCCGCGCTGTGGACGCGATCTTCCGAATGCAGGAGCGGGGCGGCAACGCCAGCCCGGAGCAAGTGAAGGAATTGCAAGAGGCCCGCAAGGTCTTCGAGGCGGTGCGGCCCTATGGCTCGCATGATGCCGAAGCCGCCTACAAGAAGAACCCGGAACTCGCCCTGGAAGCCGCTTCGGGCAACCCCGCCCGCGCCATCCGCGCGCTCCAGCTCGAAACCGAAATCCGTACCGATCCGAGCCGCCGCGCCGACCGTTTCGTGGAACGCTGGCAGAAGCTCGACCACACCAGCCAGCGCCAGTATCAGGCGGGCGACATGTCTGGCTACAAGGCCACGCGGTCAACCATGGGCGACATGGCGAAGAGCCTCGAACGCGATCCGCAGATGGAATCCCTGCTCGCGAACCGCAAGCGCGAACTCGGCATCGCGTTCGAATCAGGCCGCAGCCTTGGCCGGGAACTGGCTTTCGCACACGGCATCGATCTCGGCAGAGGACGAGGGATCGGGCTCTGATTTGATGCATGTCGTTGTCCCAAAACCGCTGCGCACTTTTGGGCGACATGCACCAATCGCCGATCACAAGTATTTGCCGCCGATTGTACCCCATAGCGCGATGGCGCGAAAAATACTCTTGCGCGCGCGTAACTGCTTGCTCTGTCTGGATCAGGAGCAGTCAGCAGGAGGCAGCGTTTCCATGCCCGAACCAGACCGGATCATCCGCCTGAAAACCGTCCTTGCCCGCACCGGGCTGTCCCGGTCCACCATCTACCGCAAGATCACTGAGGGGACATTCCCGGCCCAGATTAGGATCAGCGTCAACGGCGCAGGCTGGCGCGAATCCGACATCAATCGCTGGGTCGCCGATCCGGTATCCTGGCGTCCGAAAAGCGCGGTCGATGAGTTCTGTTGAGGCCGATACGTACTTCCTGGAAGGCCGGCACTCATGCCGGTGACGACGAGGATGGCAATGTGTCCCATCTCCCGCGCGTTCGGTCCCTTACAGCATCGGAGCCGCTTGAAGCGCTATTGCTATCTTCCTTCCATACCTATCCGGTTTTCACCCAAACGGAACTGACACGATGGACCAGCAGCTCGTAGCGCGCATCAAGCGACGTAGCAAATACTGGGGCCAGACCGCACCCAATCAATGGTTCGACATACGTGTCGTAGAGGACACAAGCTACCGCCTCAGAGGCAACAACAATAACTACCGATTGGACGACGTGATTATCGGCGTGCGTCTCGCCAATGGCTTCATCGTCGATCTCGTCAACGGCAAGGTTAGCCGTGGGTGAAAACCGGATAGGCACACTTCCTTCTTGCCGGCGGCAGCGGCGGCACGGCCTCGTCTGCTTGCGGATATGGAACCGGAGCGCCGGCATCCCGTCAATGCCGAGCCGCTTCGCGGTGGCGCTCCGCGCCAGCATTGACCGGATGCCGTCGCCCCGGTGATGCCTTGTCAAGCAGACCAGGGCGGATTGTGAGCGCCGTCGCGCTCCCATTCCGGAACGAACAAGTAGCGGCGCCGCTGTAGAGTGGCGGAAGTCATCCTTGAAAACTGAGTTATAGGGTGGTACAATTACTCTTAATTGGAGTGACGGAATGATCGTCGGCTTTCGGGATGGCTGGTTGCGGGCCTTCTTCGTAGACGATGCCCATTCCCGCAACATCCCGCCCGATCTTGAAGCCCGGTTGTTCAGAAAACTCCAGATGATTGACGACGCCGTGACCGATCAGGACTTGCGCGTGCCGCCCAGCAATCACTTCGAGAAGCTGCGCGGCAATCTGGCGGGGTTTCATTCGATCCGTGTCAATCAGCAATGGCGGCTGATTTTCCGCTGGGATGGTGAGCGCGACGAGGCGGACGGGATTTATCTGGACGATCACAGTTACCGATGAGAGCGAGGCAACCATGCTGACCACCAAGCGCAAGCCGGCGACGGTCGGAGAGATTTTGACCGAAGAGTTCATGGAGCCGATGGGCCTGACGCAGGGCGCGCTCGCCGAGGCGATGGGCGTTCAGCGCAAGCACGTCAACGAGTTGTGCGGCAACCGCAGGAACGTGACCGCCGCGACGGCCTTGATCCTGGCCCGCGTCTTCGGCAACAGTGCCGACTTCTGGCTCAACGTGCAGCGGCGCAGTGATCTTTGGGAGGTGATGAACACGCCGAAGGAACGCAAGCGAGTCGAGCGCGCACGTCCGTTGAAACGGGCGGCATGAGTGACGTGATGCGTATGGAGCGACCTACGCAAATGCCGCCGTTCGCAAGTATTTGCCACCGATTGTACGACAAAGGAAAATCAGGTCTTTTCAATCTGGCTTCGCCGCCGCTTCATGCCTGTTTGTCTCGAAAAACAGTGCAGGAAACGGCATGGAAGACGACACCGAGCCGGAGCGGTTCAAACCGGCGAATGACAATATCGGCCCGCACGGCGAGCGGGACGCCGAGAAGCCGAGCGCGGAGACCTGGCGCAAGATCGACCGGGTAGCGCTGACGCTGGCCCGCATCATTGGCCGCCGCATGGCGCGTGAGGATTACGCGGCGCTCACCGCCGCAAACGACAACCGGCCTGTTGCTTCCGAAGGATCGGAGGGCGAGGCCGACAAGGAGTGAAAGGATCGCCCCGATGACCACCCGTCCGACGCCCCGTGTCGCGCTCTATGCCCGCTACTCCTCCGACAACCAGCGCGATGCCTCCATCGAGGACCAGTTGCGTCAGTGTCGCGAGCGCGCGGTGCGCGAGTGCTGGACAATCGTGGAGAGCTATTCCGACCGCGCCATCTCCGGCGCATCGCTCATCCGCTCGGGCATCCAGTCATTGCTGGCCGACGCGCAGGCCGACCGCTTCGACATGGTGCTGTCCGAGGCGCTGGACCGCATCAGCCGCGATCAGGAGGATGTAGCGGGCGTCTTCAAGCGCCTGCGTTTCGCTGGCGTCACCATCTTCACCCTGTCGGAAGGCGAGATCAACGAGCTTCATGTCGGTCTCAAGGGCACGATGAATGCCTTGTTCCTGAAAGACCTCGCCATCAAGACCCATCGCGGCATCCGGGGCCGCATCGAGGCGGGCAAGATCGGCGGCGGCAATGCCTACGGCTATCGCGTCGTCCACCAGCTCGACGCGCGCGGCGAACCGATCCGAGGCGAACGCGAGATCATCGAGGAGCAGGCCGAGATCGTGCGGCGCATCTTCCGCGAATACGTCGCCGGCAAGGGGCCACAGCGCATCGCCGCCGATTTGAACCGCGACGGCATCCCAAGCCCGACCGGCAAGCGCTGGAACGACACCACCATCCGGGGCAACCGCGTTATCAGTTCCGGCATCCTCAATTGCGAGCTTTACATCGGCATCATCCGCTGGAACCGCCAGCGCAAGCTCAAGAACCCCGACACCGGCCACTTTGCGTATCGGCTCAATCCCGAGAGCGAATGGATACGCTCCGAGGCTCCCGAGCTTCGCATCGTGCCGCAGGAGCTATGGGACGCCGCCAAGGCGCGGCAGGACGAATTGACGGCGCTCTACAAGAACCGGATCGAGGCGTCGCGCGAGGGCACGAAGCGCAGCCTCGCCAAGAATGGCGCACTGAACGCCACCCATCGCCCACGCACCCTGCTTTCCGGCCTGTTGTTCTGCGGCTACTGCGGAGGCTCCTATGCCCGTCGCGGGCAGGATCGCTACGCCTGCACCAACCATGTATTGGGCAATGGCTGCGACAATGCCCGAACCATCGCCCGCGAGGTGCTGGAAGCCCGCGTGCTGACCGGTCTGCGCGAGCGCATGATGACGCCGGAAATGGCGGCGGAAGCCATGCGCGCCTATACGCAAGAAACCAATCGGCTCAACCGTGAGCGCCGCAATACAGCCGACGCCACCCGCCGTGAGCTTGCCGAAACCGGAAAAGCCATTGCCGAGATCGTGCGCGTCATCGAGCAAGGCGGCTGGCACCGCGCCCTGTCCGAGCGGCTCACCGAGCTTGAGGCCAGGCAGGACAGCCTTACCGCCCGCATGTCGGACGCCCCGCAGGACGTTCCCGACCTGCACCCCGGCATCGCCGAGACCTACCGGCGCAGGATCGAGCGCCTGACCGCCGCGCTCGGCCATCCCGACGACGCGGCGGAGGCGGCGGAGGCCATCCGCGAGATCATCGACCGCATCGTTATTACTCCCGGCCCGACGCGCGGCGACCTCTCCGTCACCCTGCAAGGCGAATTGGGCACCATCCTTGACTGGATCGACCGCACCGGAAAACCAGGCTACAAACCCGCGCCTGACACCGCCTCAACCCGATTGTCGGCGTCGGTCAAAGCCCGGGCTTGTCCCGG
>WSYC01000026.1 GCA_009773635.1 Beijerinckiaceae bacterium
GAGGTGATCGTGATGCCACGCTCCTGCTCCTGCTCCATGAAATCCATGGTCGCAGCGCCTTCGTGCACTTCGCCGATCTTATGGCTCTTGCCGGTATAGTAGAGAATGCGCTCGGTGGTCGTCGTCTTGCCGGCATCAATGTGGGCCATGATGCCGAAGTTACGATAATCCTCGAGTTTATATTGGCGAGCCATCGGAAAGGTTCCTCGTCCTGTGTTCTGGGCCGGGGCCTGAAATTACCAGCGATAATGCGAGAAGGCGCGGTTGGCTTCCGCCATCCGGTGCGTTTCTTCACGCTTCTTGACGGCGTTGCCGCGGTTGTTGGCGGCATCCAGCAGTTCGGCTGAAAGACGCTCGACCATGGTCTTGTCGTTGCGGCCGCGGGCGGCCGTGATGATCCAGCGGATCGCCAGCGCCTGACGGCGTTCGGAACGCACTTCAACCGGCACCTGATAGGTGGCACCGCCGACGCGGCGCGAACGCACTTCAACGGCCGGGGCAACATTCTCCAGCGCCTGCTTGAACAGCGGCAGCGGCTCGGCCTTCGCGCGGGCTTCGATCATGTCGAAAGCACCGTAGACGATCTGCTCGGCGACGGACTTCTTGCCCTCATACATGACGGCATTCATGAACTTCGTGAGAACGATATCGCCGAACTTCGCGTCCGGGATGATTTCGCGCTTTTCAGCGGCGTGACGACGGGACATCGATAGACCTCTTACTTGGGACGCCGAGTTATTTCGGACGCTTGGCGCCGTATTTCGACCGGCGCTGCTTGCGGTTCTTGACGCCCTGGGTATCGAGAACGCCGCGGATGATGTGGTAGCGCACGCCCGGAAGATCCTTCACGCGGCCGCCGCGGATCATGACAACCGAGTGCTCCTGAAGGTTATGACCTTCGCCGGGGATGTAGCCGATGACCTCGAAGCCGTTCGTCAGACGCACCTTGGCGACCTTGCGAAGCGCCGAGTTCGGCTTCTTCGGGGTCGTGGTGTAGACGCGCGTGCAAACGCCGCGCTTCTGCGGGCAGGCCTGGAGCGCCGGCACCTTGTCCCGGTTCTTCACGGCTTCCCGGGGCTTCCGGATCAGCTGGCTAATTGTCGGCATACGATGCCCTTCTCTTCACAATGAGGCCCCGAGGGGCACCCGGGCCATCGGCCCTGCTTATCCCTGCCCTTTCAGGCAAAATGCGGTCCCTTGCGGGCTGTTCTTGCGTTGCAGGACCCCTGTCAGCGCAAAAACGCGCCTTCCGGGCCATGCCAAAGCTGGGCCCAAAAGGCGCCTAAACCAGAGGATCGCCCGGAGTTTCCCCCTTGCGATCATGACCGGCTCGATCATCGGCCACGGACAGGCCACGATCGACTTGATTCCAGGTCGCTAAAAAGGCAGCGTTTGATCCGGTTGGTTCCGCGAATGTCTCGCGAAGCATGCACAGATCACGGCCTGCCGTGTGGCGTGCTTCTGACTCGACGGGGCCCCGTTGTCAACCGGAAATTCCCGTTTTCGCGCTTTCGCCGGGTGCAATGCTGAAATCCGCCCCGCGCATGACAGCATAATTCCACAAAAGCCGGTGCCAGCAAAATCAAAGTTCATCTCAGTCGGCCCTTGTTCCCAGCATATGGATAGTTTCGAGCCATTTCGCGCGATGTTCCTGGCTTTTCTCGATGGAGCCAACGATCGTCCGTCTCACCGGCCCGACACCGGCGAAACCAAGGATGTTGCGGGCGAAGCTGCGCACGGAATGCGACAGGAAATAGAGTCGGTAGACCAGCGCCGGCATGCCCATCGTGACGATGATTCGAGCCGATTTTCCCTTGAGACCCTGCCGCCAGCGTCCCTTGTCATCGACGGACAAGATGAAGCCGTCACAGCTCACCTGCTCAAGGAAGGATTTGAGCATCGCGGGCATGTCGCCGAGCCAGAGCGGATAGACAAAGACCAGATGATCTGCCGCCGCGATGCGGCGCTGCGCCTCCCGGAGGCCATCATTCGGCGCAGGCCGCTTCCACGCGGCGTCCGAAGTCACGTAAGGCAAATCGAAACCGGCGATATCAAGCCGGTCGATACGATGCCCTGCGGCCTCGGCACCCGCCGCATAGGCCGCCACGATCGCATCACAGAAGTGCGCGCGCCCGCCGTCCGGATGCCCGTTCACGATCAGAATCCGGGACCCCACGGCCTGAGCCTCCCACTGCCGCGCCTAGCGGATCTCCAACGGCAGGCTTTCCGCCACCCGCCGGGCGATGTCCTCGACCGGTGACTTCGTCAGATCGGCACCGATTTCGGCAACCAGCATGGCTTTCAGCACCGGGGTCATATGATCACGGATCTGTCCGAGCGCCCGCGGTGGCGCGGCGATCACCAGCCGGTCGAACTCCCCTGCCCGCTGTTCGAGCCAGGTCAGCTGTTCGCGCAGGAAGGCCAGCTCAATCGCACGCCTCGGATCGGCGTGCTCGTCAATGCTGTAGCGGCCATGACCGGTCGACGCGTAACCTGTGGCACGCTCGCCATCACGCCCCGCACCGGGGGCAGGCGCGTCGTTCGTCCGGCTGCTGCCGGCAACCAGAGCAAGAGTACGCACCGGAACTTTACCGGCGAGCACCTGCGATCTCCCGCCATCACAGACGAGAACCCAAACCATCGACGCCGTCTTCATGAGCTTACCCCTCAGGCCGCCTTGCCGGTCGTCTTCTTGCGGATGGGCGTCGGTGCGCCGGCCCCCTCGCGGCTGACTTCGGCCAGCCGGTCGAACTCCTGCGAATATTCGTCCGCCGCGTTTTCGAAGAAGCGCGTCTCGGTCGCGACGACCTCATCGACATCCTTGCAGGAGCGCAGGGTGGCAAGAAGCTCGGCCTGCGCGGCAAAGCGATGCGAGGCAAACCGCAGAAACTCCGTGCCGACCCGCAACCAGGCATCCGCGAGCTGTTGCGGACTTTTCGAGACAAGGGACATGCCGTCCTTCATCGCGTCGTTCGTGATCTTGAAGAAATCCTCGACAGCCGTCTTGGTCTCATTCCCGTTGGACATGGCAGGCTCCTTACGCAATTCGCGCTCCGGTTAACCCCCTGTGACGTCACCCGCGCCTCTCCGGGCGCTCCCCCACAGCGGCCATCCTGCTCCCGGGATTGCGCGCCGGCACTGATGTAGATCAACGCGCCGGCAACGCTCCTTCAAACGAAACAAAGCTCGCTGAAACGAAAAAGGGCGGAGCCAAAGCCCCGCCCGATGTCATTGCAGTCTGTTCCAGCCGTTATTCGGCTGCTGGCAGGCTCCGCACGGCGTTGGCGGCATCGCGCGCATCGGTGGCCTGCTGGGCGACGATCAGATCGTCGCGGCGGCTTGCCACCTCGCGGATACGGCTCATCATCGCGCCCGTCCCGGCCGGGATCAGGCGGCCGACGATGACGTTCTCCTTGAGGCCTTCGAGCGTATCGATCTTGCCGTTGACCGCCGCTTCCGTGAGGACGCGGGTGGTTTCCTGGAAGGAGGCCGCCGAGATGAACGAACGCGTCTGCAAGCTCGCCTTGGTGATGCCGAGCAGCACGGGGTTGCCCTGCGCCGGCTTCTTGCCCTGCTCGAGGAGCTGGAGATTGATCTCGTCGAAATCAACCTTGTCGATCTGCTCCTGCGCCAGAAGGTCGCTGTCACCGGCGTCGGTGATCTCGATCTTCTGGAGCATCTGCCGCACGATCACTTCGATGTGCTTGTCGTTGATGTTCACGCCCTGGAGCCGGTAGACTTCCTGGATCTCGTTCACAAGGAACGCGGCCAGCTCCTCGACGCCCTTGACGGCGAGGATGTCATGCGGCGCGGGCGGGCCTTCGAGGATGAAGTCGCCCTTCTCGATGCGGTCGCCGTCCTGAAGGTGGATGTGCTTGCCCTTCGGGATCAGATATTCGACCGGCTCCGCGCCCTCGCCATCCGGGAGGATGTTGATGCGGCGCTTGTTCTTGTAGTCGCGGCCGAACTGGATCGTGCCAGAGATTTCCGCGATGATCGCGGCATCCTTCGGACGACGGGCCTCGACGAGTTCCGCCACCCGCGGCAGACCGCCGGTGATGTCGCGCGTCTTGGCGCTTTCGTTCGGGATACGGGCAATGATGTCGCCCGCCTTGACCTTCGAGTTCGGCGCCGCCGAGAGAATGGCATCCACCGGCAGGAGGTATTTGGCCTCGCCGCCGCGCGGCAGCTTCAGCATCTTGCCGTTGGCATCGACGATCGTCAGCGCCGGCTTGAGGTCCGACGTGCGGGCCGAACCGCGCCAGTCGATAACCACACGCTTGGCGATGCCGGTGGCTTCATCAACCGATTCCGAAAGCGACTGGCTCTCGACGAGGTCGTCGAAGCGGACAAATCCGTCCACGTCCGAGATGATCGGCCGGGTGTACGGATCCCATTCGACGATGCGCTGGCCGCGCTTGACGGTGTCGCCGTCATCGACCTTGAGCTTCGCGCCGAACTGGATGCGATGCGTCGCGCGTTCCTTGCCGTCCGGCCCGACGATCGCCACCACGACGTTGCGGCCCATGACGATGAGATCGCCTTCCGAGTTCTTGGTCGCCGCGCGATTGCGGATCTCGACCTTGCCCTCGAAGTTGGTGTCGAGCGACGACTGCTCGTTGAACTGCGCCGCACCACCGATATGGAAGGTGCGCATCGTGAGCTGCGTGCCCGGTTCGCCGATCGACTGCGCTGCGATGACACCCACCGCTTCGCCCATGTTGACCGGCGTGCCGCGGGCGAGATCGCGCCCGTAGCAGGTGCCGCAGACGCCGCGCTTGGTCTCGCAGGTCAAGACCGAGCGGATCTTGACGCCCTGGACGCCGGCCGCCGCGATGTTCGCAACGTCCTTTTCATCCAGAAGACGGCCACGCGGCGCGATAACCTCGCCGGAGACCGGATCGAGCACGTCCTCGGCCGTGGTGCGGCCGAGAATACGGATACCGAGCGAGGCCACCACGTTGCCGGCGTCGATGATCGCGCGCATCTGGATGCCGTTCTCGGAGCCGCAATCGACTTCCGAGATGATGCTGTCCTGCGCCACGTCGACGAGACGACGGGTGAGATACCCGGAGTTCGCCGTCTTGAGCGCGGTATCGGCGAGGCCCTTGCGCGCACCGTGGGTCGAGTTGAAGTACTCGAGAACGGTGAGGCCTTCCTTGAAGTTCGAGATGATCGGCGTCTCGATGATCTCGCCCGAGGGCTTGGCCATGAGGCCGCGCATCGCGGCGAGCTGCTTCATCTGCGTGGGCGAACCGCGCGCGCCGGAGTGGCTCATCATGTAGATCGAGTTGACCGGCTTGTCGCGGCCATGCTCGTCCTGACGCGTCGTTGAAATGCGCAGCATCATCTCGTTGGCGAGACGATCCGAGCACTTCGCCCAGGCATCGACGACCTTGTTGTACTTCTCGCCCTGCGTGATCAGGCCGTCCTGATACTGCTGCTCGTAATCCTTGGTGAGCGCGCGCGTCTCGTCGACGATCGGCCACTTGTTTTCCGGAATCTGCATGTCGTCCTTGCCGAACGAAATGCCCGCCTTGAAGGCGTGATAGAAACCGGCGGTCATGATGCGATCGCAGAAAATGACCGCTTCCTTCTGACCGCAGGAGCGGTAGACGGCATCGATCATGCCCGAGATGTCCTTCTTGGTCATGAGCTTGTTCACGACATCGAAGGTCACGAGCGGGTGCACCGGCAGGTGCTGCGACAGGATAACGCGGCCCGCCGAGGTCTCGTAGATCTTCCGATACGTCTTGCCGTCGTGGCCGATGCCCTCCCAGCGATACTTGATCTTGGAGTGCAGCGTGATGGCCTTCGCCGCCAGCGCGTGCTCGATCTCGGCAAGGTTGGCATAAAGGCCCTGAAGCGGCCGGCCTTCCTTGTCCGCCTTGAACTCGCCCGGCTCACCGTTCGCCATGATCGAGAGGTAATAGAGGCCGAGAACGATATCCTGCGACGGCACGATGATCGGCTGACCGTTCGCGGGATGCAGGATGTTGTTCGTCGACATCATCAAGACGCGCGCTTCGAGCTGGGCTTCGAGCGAAAGCGGCACGTGAACGGCCATCTGGTCGCCGTCGAAGTCGGCGTTGAACGCCGTGCAGACGAGCGGGTGCAGCTGGATCGCCTTGCCTTCCACCAGCACCGGCTCGAAGGCCTGGATGCCAAGGCGGTGCAGCGTCGGCGCGCGGTTCAGCATCACCGGATGCTCGCGGATGACCTCATCGAGGATATCCCAGACTTCCGGGCGCTCTTTTTCGACGAGCTTCTTGGCCTGCTTGACGGTGGCCGAGAAGCCCTTCGCGTCGAGCTTGGAGTAGATGAACGGCTTGAAGAGTTCGAGCGCCATCTTCTTCGGCAGGCCGCACTGATGCAGCTTCAGCTCGGGACCGACGGTGATGACCGAACGGCCGGAGTAATCGACGCGCTTGCCCAGAAGGTTCTGGCGGAAGCGGCCCTGCTTGCCCTTGAGCATGTCGGCGAGCGACTTCAGCGGGCGCTTGTTGGCACCCGTGATGACGCGGCCACGGCGACCGTTGTCGAACAAGGCATCGACCGCTTCCTGAAGCATGCGCTTCTCGTTGCGGATGATGATGTCCGGAGCGCGCAATTCAATGAGGCGCTTCAGACGGTTGTTGCGGTTGATGACGCGGCGGTAGAGATCATTGAGATCCGAGGTCGCAAAGCGGCCACCGTCGAGCGGCACCAGCGGGCGCAGATCCGGCGGGATCACAGGGACGACCTGAAGGATCATCCATTCCGGCTTGTTGCCGGATTCCATGAAGGCCTCAATGATCTTGAGGCGCTTCGCCAGCTTCTTCTTCTTGAGATCGGATTCCGTGCCGGCGATATCATCGCGCATGTCCTGCGCGAGTTTGGGCAGGTCCATGTTCTTGAGGATTTCGCGGATGGCTTCCGCGCCGATCATGGCGGTGAAGCTGTCCTGGCCGTATTCATCCTGCGCGCGCAGGTAATCCTCTTCCGAGAGCAGCGAATACTGCTTCATCGGGGTGAGGCCCGGCTCGATGACGATGTAGCTCTCGAAATAGAGAACGCGCTCGATATCCTTGAGCGTGAAATCAAGCAGCATGCCGATGCGCGAGGGCAGCGACTTCAGGAACCAGATGTGCGCCACGGGGGCGGCCAGCTCGATGTGACCCATGCGCTCGCGCCGGACGCGGGAGAGCGTGACTTCAACGCCGCACTTCTCGCAGATGACGCCCTTGTATTTCATGCGCTTGTACTTGCCGCACAGGCACTCGTAATCCTTGATCGGGCCAAAGATGCGGGCGCAGAACAACCCGTCCCGCTCCGGCTTGAAGGTGCGGTAGTTGATCGTCTCCGGCTTCTTGATCTCGCCGAAAGACCACGACAGGATCTTCTCCGGGGAGGCGATCGAGATCCTGATATGATCAAAGACCTGCGGCGCCACCGTCGGGCTGAAGATGTTCATGACGTCTTGCTTCATCACCGTCTCCTGAAGGATGCCGAGCGCTTCAAACGCAGCCGCTGCATCCCGATCCGATTCACTAAATTACTTGCGAGATGCCGGACGAACCCTTCGGGTCATCCGGCAGGGAGGGAAACGCCCCTCCCCCTTGAGTTTTATTCGGCAGCCTCGGCCGGCGGGAGCTGGTCGTTGAGCACCTTGGTCGTCTGAAGATCGACGTTGAGGCCCAGCGACCGCATTTCCTTGACGAGCACGTTGAAGCTCTCGGGAATGCCGGCCTCGAAGTTGTCTTCGCCGCGCACGATGCTCTCGTAGACCTTGGTGCGGCCCGCGACGTCGTCCGACTTCACGGTCAGCATTTCCTGCAGCGTGTAGGCCGCGCCGTAGGCTTCGAGCGCCCAGACTTCCATTTCGCCGAAGCGCTGGCCGCCGAACTGCGCCTTGCCGCCGAGCGGCTGCTGCGTGACGAGGCTGTACGGGCCGATCGAGCGGGCATGGATCTTGTCGTCCACGAGATGGTGGAGCTTCAGGATGTAGATGTAGCCCACGGTCACCTTGCGGTCGAACTCGTCGCCGGTGCGCCCGTCGTAGAGGGTCGACTGCCCGGAGATGTGCAGGCCCGCCTTGGCGAGATAATGCTCGATATCGGCTTCCTTGGCACCGTCGAAGACCGGGGTCGCGATGGGAACACCGCGCTTGAGGTTCTTCGCCATCGACGCGAGATCGGCATCGTCCATGCCGTTGATCGTCGGATCCTTGGCACCGTAGATATCGATCATCTTGTCACGCAGCGGCTTGGCATCGCCCTGCTTCATGTAGGTGTTGACCGCCGCCGCGACCTGCTTGCCAAGACCGGCACAGGCCCAGCCGAGATGCGTCTCGAGGATCTGGCCGACGTTCATGCGCGAGGGCACGCCCAGCGGGTTCAGCACCACGTCGACCGGTGTGCCATCGGCGAGGAACGGCATATCCTCGATCGGGACGATCTTGGAGACGACACCCTTGTTGCCATGGCGGCCGGCCATCTTGTCGCCCGGCTGGATCTTGCGCTTCACGGCGATGAAGACCTTGACCATCTTCATCACGCCGGGCGGCAGTTCGTCGCCACGCTGGAGCTTTTCGACCTTGTCGAGGAAGCGCTGTTCGAGGCGCTTTTTCGAGTCGTCGTACTGCTTGCGCATCGCCTCGATCTCGCCCATCAGGCGATCGTCGGCGACGGCAAAGAGCCACCACTGCGACCGGGTGAAGCCATCGAGCGCATCGCGCGTGATGTCGGTGTCCTTGCGGAAGCCCTTCGGCCCCGCGATGCCCTGCTTGCCGACGAGAATATCAGCAAGGCGGCCATAGGTGTTGCGATCGAGGATCGCGAGTTCGTCGTCGCGGTCCTTGGCGAGCCGCTCGATTTCCTCGCGCTCGATCGCCTGCGCACGCTCGTCCTTGTCGACGCCGTGGCGGTTGAACACGCGCACTTCGACGATCGTGCCCTGCACGCCCGGCGGCACGCGGAGCGAGGTATCGCGGACATCGGACGCCTTCTCGCCGAAGATGGCGCGGAGGAGCTTCTCTTCCGGCGTCATCGGGCTTTCGCCCTTCGGCGTGATCTTGCCGACGAGGATATCGCCCGCCGCCACTTCCGCGCCGATGTAGACGATACCGGCTTCATCCATATTGCGCAGCGCTTCTTCCGAAACGTTGGGGATGTCGCGGGTGATTTCTTCCGGGCCAAGCTTGGTGTCGCGGGCCATGACTTCGAATTCCTCGATGTGGATCGAGGTGAAGATGTCTTCCTTCACGATATTCTCGGAGAGGAGGATGGAATCTTCGAAGTTGTAGCCGTTCCACGGCATGAACGCGACGAGCACGTTGCGGCCGAGCGCGAGATCGCCGAGATCGGTCGAGGGACCGTCCGCGATGATGTCGCCCTTGGTGACGATATCGCCGGCCTGAACCAGCGGACGCTGGTTGATGCAGGTAGACTGGTTCGAGCGCTGGAACTTCATCAGGCGATAGATGTCGACGCCGGGTTTCGCCGGGTCCATCTCGTCTGTCGCACGGATGACGATACGGGTCGCATCGACCTGATCGACGATGCCCGAACGGCGCGCGCCGATCGCGGCGCCGGAATCGCGCGCGACGACGCTTTCCATGCCCGTGCCGACAAACGGGGCATCGGCACGGACCAACGGCACAGCCTGACGCTGCATGTTCGAGCCCATCAGCGCACGGTTCGCGTCATCGTTCTCAAGGAACGGGATGAGCGCGGCCGCAACCGAAACGAGCTGCTTCGGGGAGACGTCCATGAGGTCGATCTTGTCGACCGGCACGGTGATGACATCGCCCGAATGACGGGCAACGATCAGGTCATCGGTCAGCTTGCGCTGGCCATCGACCGGCACGTTGGCCTGCGCAACGTAGTGCTTCTGCTCTTCCATCGCCGAGAGATAGACGACATCGTCGGTCACCTTGCCGTCGATGACCTTGCGGAACGGGCTCTCGATGAAGCCGTACTTATTGACGCGGGCGAAGGTGGCGAGCGAATTGATCAGGCCGATGTTCGGGCCTTCCGGCGTCTCGATCGGGCAGATGCGGCCATAGTGGGTCGGATGCACGTCGCGAACTTCGAAGCCGGCGCGCTCGCGGGTGAGACCACCCGGGCCAAGCGCCGAAAGACGACGCTTGTGGGTGATTTCCGAGAGCGGGTTGGTCTGGTCCATGAACTGCGAGAGCTGCGAGGAGCCGAAGAACTCGCGCACGGCGGCAGCCGCCGGCTTGGCGTTGATCAGGTCCTGCGGCATCACGGTGTCGATATCGACCGAGGACATGCGCTCCTTGATCGCGCGCTCCATGCGCAGGAGGCCCAGGCGGTACTGGTTCTCCATGAGCTCGCCGACCGAGCGCACACGGCGGTTGCCGAGGTGATCGATGTCGTCGATCTCGCCGCGGCCATCGCGCAGCTCGACGAGCGCCTTGGCCACTGCGAGGATATCGTCCTTGCGCAGCGTGCGCTGGGTGTCCGGCGCATCGAGTTCGAGGCGCATGTTCATCTTCACGCGGCCAACGGCCGAGAGATCGTAGCGCTCTGAATCGAAGAAGAGGTCGTTGAACATCTTCTCGGCGGTATCAACCGTCGGCGGCTCGCCGGGGCGCATGACGCGGTAGATGTCGAACAGCGCCTCCTCGCGCGTCGAGTTCTTGTCGACGGCGAGCGTGTTGCGGATGTAGGGGCCGACATTGACGTGGTCGATGTCAAGGAGCGGCAGCTCGACAACGCCGGCTTCCTCGAAAACCTTCAGGGTCTTGTCGGTGATTTCATCGCCGGCTTCGGCGAAGATTTCGCCGGTCTGCATGTTGACGAGGTCCTCGCCGACATACTGGCCGATAAGATCCTCGTCGGTGGCACGGAGGAACTTCAGCCCCTTCTCACCGAGCTGGCGGGCAGCGCGCGCGGTCATCTTGCGGCCGGCCTCGATCACGACCTCGCCGGTCTCGGCATCGACGTAGTCTACCGTCGCCTTGAGGCCCTTGAAGCGCTCCCAGTCATACGGCATGCGCCAGCCGGCGGTGTCGCGGACGAAGGTCACGTTCTTGTAGAAGGTCGAGAGAATTTCTTCCGAATCCATACCCAACGCATAGAGCAGCGAGGTCACCGGCAGCTTGCGGCGGCGATCGATGCGGGCATGCACGATATCCTTGGCGTCGAACTCGATATCGAGCCACGAACCGCGATACGGGATGATGCGGGCGGCGAACAGCAGCTTGCCCGAGGAATGGCTCTTGCCCTTGTCGTGATCGAAGAACACGCCCGGCGAGCGGTGCATCTGGCTGACGATCACGCGCTCGGTGCCGTTGACGATGAAGGTGCCATTCAGCGTCATGAGCGGCATTTCGCCCATGTAGACGTCCTGCTCCTTGATGTCCTTGACGGATTTCGCGCCGGTATCGATGTCAATATCGAACACGATGAGGCGCAACGTCACCTTGAGCGGAGCGGAATAGGTCATGCCACGCTGGCGGCACTCGTCGGTGTCGTACTTCGGCGGCTCGAAGGTGTAGCGCACGAACTCGAGCAGCGAGGCGCCCGAGAAATCCGAGATCGGGAACACAGACTTGAAGACGCTCTGCAGCCCTTCGTCCGGGCGACCGCCTTTGGGCTCATCGACCATCAGGAACTGGTCATACGATGCCTTCTGAACCTCGATCAGGTTCGGCATCTCGATCGCTTCACGGATATTTCCGAAAAATTTCCGAAGCCGCTTGCGCCCAACCAGGGTCTTGGATTGTCCCGACTGAGCTTGCAGAGCATTCGCCATCTTTGATCCTCGTTAAAGCACTTCTTCGACTTCAAATACGATTGCCGCTGGCCAGTGCTGCCACTGACAAAATGCAATCGCCGTTCAGATGAACGGCCGACCGAAACATTCCCGCAACCGGAACCCACATTCCCGTGCACGAAAACCCTTGGGTCGGACGTCCCTGGCCTCTTCCGGGATGACCATCCCGCCAGAAGACCAAAAGGCCCGCGCGGGAAAACCCGCGCGGGTCAATCGTTCATTCAGCCCAGAAGGGCCAAAATCACTTAACTTCGACCTTGGCGCCAGCAGCCTCAAGCTGCTTCTGGAGCTTGCCGGCTTCATCCTTGGAAACGCCTTCCTTGACGGGCTTCGGCGCGGCTTCCACGAGGTCCTTGGCTTCCTTGAGGCCAAGACCCGTGATCGCACGGACTTCCTTGATGACTTCGATCTTCTTGTCGCCAGCGGCGGCAAGAACGACCGTGAACTCGGTCTGCTCTTCAGCCGGGGCGGCAGCAGCGCCACCGGCACCCGGGGCAGCGGCAACAGCAACGGCAGCGGCGGCGGAAACGCCCCACTTCTCTTCGAGCATCTTGGCGAGCTCGGCGGCTTCGAGAACGGTGAGGTTCGAAAGCTCGTCAACGAGCTTGGTCAGATCAGCCATGGTAATATTCCTTCGGCTCTATGTTTCGTTTTCGGTTCATTCGGGCGGCCCGAACCTGTCGGGCGGCCCCGTCTCGGGATCTTCGTCTCAGGCTGCTTCGTCTCGCTTGGCATAAGCCCCGAACACACGCGCCAGCTTGGCAGCCGGTGCGGTCGAGAGCTGCGCGATCTTCGTCGCCGGGGCCACAAGCAGGCCCACGAGCTTCGCACGCAGTTCATCAAGCGACGGCATGGTGGCCAGGGCCTTCACACCATCGACGTTCAGAACAGTCTTGCCCATCGCACCGCCGAGGATCACGAGCTTGTCGTTCCCCTTGGCGAACTCGACAGCCACTTTCGCGGCTGCGACCGGATCCGCCGAATAGGCGAGAATGGTCGGGCCCTTCATGAGGCCTCCGATGGACGCAACGTCAGTGCCACCGAGCGCGATCTTCACGAGGCGATTCTTCGCGACCTTCACGGTTGCGCCAGCAGCCTTCATCTCCTTGCGGAGCTTCTGCATCTGGACAACGGTCAGGCCGGAATAATGCGCGACAACGACAACGGCGGCCTTCGAGAAGACCGAGTTGAGTGTCGAGACGAGCTCTTCTTTACCAGCTCTATCCACGTGCTTTCTCCGGATCGGGATGAATGGGGAAACCCCTCACCCCTCTCTGCGCTCTGCCATCCCCTGGCGGGGCGTCCGAGGACGCTGACCAGAAGGACAACGGTTAAAAGCGGGTCACCCCGCCTTGACCACCTTCAAGAACCCGAAAGCTCCTGCCGGCGGCCCGCCTGTCCCCCTGAAGACGCACGGGCAGAACCCGCGAATTCCCAAGGCCGAGAAAACGAACCAAAACCGCGAAACGACCTTTCGGCCGGGCGCGGCAAGAATTCCCTTCCCCATCTATGCAGGCTTTCCAATCGGGAAATCGGCTATTTCCCGGTGGCCGCCCCGCGCGAAGCGGGAGCGAAAGATTAAGCCGGTGACAGAAAACTCCTCCCCCGATCGCTCGCGCGAACTGGAACGGTTCAATTTTCTGACAACCTTTGCACCTGCAGTCTCGGACAGGATTGACTGGACCCGACAACAGGAGCACCTTGCAGCGCTCCCGCCCGAACCAGCTCGCCAGCCTCTACAGCGGCGACAAAAAGGACTCGCGGAAACCCACGATTCCTCTTCGCAAGCTGTGCTCATTAATGCGTTGCGGCATCCGACGCAAGAGGGGGACTTGACAAAATCGCGAAGTTTGTTCCGGCCGGTTCTGCGTCGCCTTACGCTTCCGCCGCCCGCCAGCCCTGAGCAGCACGCTGCGCCGGCTTCGTATCCTTCATGAACGGCTTTTCGATGAAGCGGTAGGTTTTGGCCGAAATCGCGATCGTCACCGCCATCAGGACCGCGATGGCGAGCAGGTCGAGCGCACCATTGCCGAAGGTGAAGATGCGCTCATTGCCGACGCCACCGGCAGTCAGGGGCAGCTTGGTGACCTTTTCGACCAGCACCAGCACGAGGCGCAGGCCGTAGAACAGCAGGGCATGCACGAGGTAGATCGAGTAGGACCAGGTGCCGAGCGCCTGGATCGGCCGGCTCGTCAATGCGCGCGTCAGAAGGCCCCCGCCCTGGCTGAAGAACAGGATGACGGTCGCGAAGATCACCGGCGCCAGCAGCGAGGTGATGTTGACTCCGGTCGCCATCAGATAGCTGATCAGAGCCAGCACCACGGCGATCTCGACACCGGTGCCACCATGGATCTCAAGGCGACCCGATTGCACCAACCGGTAAGTGGCCGCGCCGAGGAAGAAGCCGTAGATGGCCCGCAGCAGGCCGAAGTCATGCGTCGCGAACAGCCAGATCGGCGACAGGACCGCAACCCCGGCCAACCCCACAAGCGCCATGCCGACCAGCGCGCGATTGAGATGAGCGCGGAAGGCCAGCATCGTCACGGCGAACAGCAGGTAGGTCCAGAATTCGACTGAGATGCTCCAGGCCGGACCGTTCCAGGTCGTCGTGCCGTGGAGATTGAGGCTTTGCATCATCGCGATGTTGGTCAGCAGCGACAGCCACGAGCGCGATCCCGCGAAGGAGGGCTCGTCGCTCGGCAGCGCGATCACCGCTCCCAGCCCCGACTTAAGGAGTTCGACGGCAAAGAACGCGAGAAGAATGGTGAAGTGCAGCGGCCAGATGCGCCAGAAGCGTTTTGAAACGAAGGTCTTGGCAGCATCGGTGCCATCGAGACGCTTGCCCCAGGCATGCATGATGACAAAGCCGGACAGCACGAAGAAGAAATCGACGAAAAGCTCCATGTTCTTCCAGCCGGCCGCCTCGCGCAGGCTGTGCGCAATCGGGGCATGGTAGAACGCAATCGCCAGCGCTGCGATGCCGCGCCAACCGTCCAATGCTTCAAAACGCTTCATCTGCATGTTCCACTCCGGCACATAGCCATCTCATGAAGAGATGAACAGCAAGTGCCGGGCCAACAAGCAAAACCCCGCGATTTCTCGCGGGGTTCGAAGCTTGGTTATCGAATTGCCGATCAGATTGCGGAGGCGCATCAGGCGATGGGCCTCCGTTCATGATCAGGCGGCGGTGACGCTCGCCAGTTCAACCTTCACGCCCGGGCCCATCGACGAGGTGAGCGAGATGCGCTGGAGGTAGGTGCCCTTCGCGCCGGTCGGCTTGGCCTTGTTGACCGAGTCAACGAAGGCCTTGATGTTCTCGACCAGCTTGGCCTCATCGAACGACGCCTTGCCGACGCCGCCATGGATGATGCCGGCCTTCTCGACGCGGAACTCGACAGCGCCGCCCTTCGACGCCTTGACGGCACCGGTGACGTCCATCGTGACCGTGCCGACGCGCGGGTTCGGCATCAGGCCACGCGGGCCGAGCACCTTACCGAGACGGCCGACGAGGCCCATCATGTCCGGGGTCGCGATGCAGCGATCGAACTCGATCTTGCCGGAGTTGATGATCTCGACGAGATCTTCCGCACCGACGATATCCGCGCCGGCGGCCTTGGCTTCATCGGCCTTGGCGCCCTTGGCGAACACGGCAACGCGCACCGTGCGGCCCGAGCCGTTCGGCAGGTTGCACACGCCACGGACCATCTGGTCGGCGTGGCGCGGATCGACGCCGAGGTTCATCGCGATTTCGATGGTCTCGTCGAACTTGGCGGTCGCGCGTTCCTTGACCATCTTCACGGCTTCGGCGAGCGGGTAGAGCTTGGTGCGCTCGATGCCTTCGCGGGACTTGGCGACGCGCTTGGCGAGCTTGGGTTCGTTCTTTGCTTTGGTCATGATCTTAGCCCACCACCTCGAGGCCCATCGCACGGGCGGAACCACGGATCTGCTCGACAGCCGATTCAATCGAATCGCAGTTCATGTCGACGATCTTCTTCTCGGCGATCTCGCGCAGCTGCGCTTCCGTCACCTTGCCGACCGTCGGGCCCTTGCCCGGGGTCTTCGAGCCGGAAGCCGGCTTCTTGCCGATCTTCAGGCCGACAGCCTTCTTGAGGAAGAAGGTCACCGGCGGCTGGCGCATCTCGAACGTGAACGAACGATCCGCAAACGCGGTGATCACGACCGGGATCGGCGTGCCCTTCTCCATCTGCGCGGTCTTGGCGTTGAAGGCCTTGCAGAATTCCATGATGTTCAGGCCGCGCTGACCGAGCGCGGGACCGACCGGCGGTGCGGGTTTCGCATCACCCGCCGGGATTTGCAGCTTGATAAAGCCGATGATTTTCTTTGCCATTGTTCTCTCCAATGCCCCCTGCTCCGCCGAAAAGCGAAGCAAGCAGCAAAACCCCGACGCGCCGGCAAGACCGGCACCCGGGGCATGACTGGTTTCAGGATCGAAATCTCAAAACCGTTTCTGGACCGTGGTCTGGCTTCATGTGCCTGCCGCCGAGAAGCGGGAGACAACTGCCTGCCACGGAGTTTATGCGGCGAGAGACGCGTCCCCCGCTGCAAGGGTTGTGCGCATAAGGGAGAAGTTACGGAAAGGCAAGCACTTCCAAAAGAAGTACTGAAATTTGCCTACTTCAGCTTCTCGACCTGCGCGAATTCCAGCTCGACCGGCGTTGCACGGCCGAAGATCGACACCGCCACCTTGAGGCGCTGGCGCGGGAAATCGACCTCTTCGACCACGCCGTTGAACGAGGCGAACGGGCCGTCGGCCACCTTCACGTTCTCGCCGACCTCGTAGATGATCGTCATCTTCGGGCGCTCGATGTTCTCGACGACCTGGCCCTTGATGCGCTCGGCTTCCGCATCCGGAATCGGGATCGGCTTCTTGTCCGCGCCCAGAAACCCGGTGACCTTCGGCGTGTTCTTGATCAGGTGGTAGGCATCATCCGTCAGATCGCACTTCACCAGCACATAGCCGGGGAAGAACTTGCGATCGGTCTCGATGCGCCGGCCGCGGCGGATTTCCGTGACCTTCTCGGTCGGGACGAGGATTTCCTCGAAAAGCCCTTCAAGGCCGAGCCGTTCGGCACCGTTCTTGATGTCATCCGCGACCTTCTTCTCGAAATTCGAGAAGGCATGGACGATGTACCAGCGCTTCGTGCGGGTGCGGGGTTCTGCGGCTGCGCTCATGGTGGCTTTCCTTGGAAAGGAGACGGGTCTTGCAAAAGGAAACGGGTTTTCGCCCGCAATTCAATCAAGGGCCGGGGGCTCAGCGACCAAGCCCGAGAACCAGCGCCACGCCCCAGCGGATCACAATGTCGGCCAGAAGAAAGAAGATCGACGCAACGACCACGAGCACGAAGACCATGCCGGTGGTGATCATGGTTTCCTTGCGGGTCGGCCACGAGACCTTCTTGCCCTCGTTCTGCACTTCCTGAAGAAACTCAACCGGATTCGGCTTCGCCATATCCTCGACCCTTTATTGGAGCGCCTGAAGCGCAGACATCTGTTTTCTGCCCTTCACCTGCAACACCCCGTCCCCGCCGGGCGGGTTTGTGGTCTGGCTGGCAATGTGCGGGAACTGGATTTGCTTAACCGCTCGGCAGGAAATCGTCAAATCATGATTTTTACGGCTGCTCCGCCGGGTTTCACCTTGCCGGCAGCGGGGTGCCGTCCTTATCTGTTGCGGGAACTCTGATGTTCCGGGAGGGGATACGACCATGTTTCGCGGGTTGAGCGCGCTTGCGCTGGCGGCAGCCATGGCCCCTTTTGTGTTTTTCGGGCTGCTGATCGCCACCGCGCTGGGGTTTGCGACGTTGAGCTTCGGCCCGCTGATTCTCGCTTTCATCGGCTGGATGACGCTCGGCCGCTGGTATCGCCGGGCACAGCGCGATGCCGAGCGCGAACCGATCATCGAGGCACGTGTGGTGCGCGAGCCACCCCCGCAATACCCGGCGGAAGCCTATGCCCCGCCGGCGCATTTCGACCTGTTGCTCTCAGCCAAACACGATATCGGCCGCATTCGCGGGGCCGCAGGCTCGATCGGGGATGCCGCGATCGCGCGCCAGTTTCTGGCGCTGGCGGCCGAAGCCGACACCATTCACGCCCGGCTGATGGCGGAGCCAGTGAAGCTCGGGCTCGCACGCCGCTATTTCGCGAGCTACCTGCCGCGCTCGGCGGATCTCGCTGAGGGCTACCATCGTTTCACGCGTGATGACGCCAAGGGCGATACGCGCCGCGCAAAGCTGCTGGATGTGCTCTATCGGCTTGAGGTGGCGCTGAAGCAGCAGGAAACGGCGCTCTCCGCCCCGGAAATGTCGCGTATCGATGCCGATATCCGCATCCTCAGCGACGACCTCAAAGGCTTCAACCCGGATTTCACGCAAGCGCCGGAGCCGATTCTCAATCGTGTCGACGAGATCGTGCGCAACGCGAAGAAGAAGGGGTGAACCTGAACTGGACAGGCTCACCTGAGCCATGGCAGGTTCCCATCAGCTGGACGTTCGACGTGCCCACCTTGTGAAGCGCCACGGAGAAGATCCATGATCCGCTCTCGCCTGCTCGTGCCGGTCTTCTGGGTTCTGGTGCTGGCTGGTGCGGCAAGCGCGGCCTCGCCACGCGGGCTCGGGTTCGACAATTTCACCGCCACCGGGCCACTCGATCACGTCGGGCGCGGGTTTTCGAGCATGCTGGAAACCGATGCGGTCCCTTTACTCGATAGCCCCGAGTACAAGGACTGCAAACTCGCCGTCCGCGAAGTCAAGAAGATGGGGGAAGTCCTCAAGGAGCTGGAGCTGCAAAAATCGCCCGGCTTCGATCAATCCAAGCGGATTTCGCCGAATTTCATCGACCTGACCTACCGTGTGACCGGCGAGATTACCTCGACCGCAAACTCGCTCGACTGGACGATCAAGGTCACCGACACCAGGACGGGCGAGGTCGTCGCCAGCAAGAGCGGCAAGACGAACTGGGACAGCGACGATACGCTGAAACAGATGCAGGATGTGCTCAAGGAGCTTGTCGACAAGGTTTGCCCCAAAGCCTACCGGCTTCAGGCCGGGGCCGGCGAGTTCAAGCTCAACGGCATCGTCTGCGATATCGAGAAGCCTTGGGACATGCGCCCTGCCGGCGGCTTTTCAGGCGTTGCGGTCCGGTTCACGCCCAAGAGCCGGGATGGCGGCGATTTTCGCCAGAGCGGCAAGGCCTATGGGTGGCAATGGAACGGCGGCGGCCCGTATTCGATCCGCTGGAACGGTGATAGCGGCCAGTTCGAAGCACGCGACCAGCACACGATCTCCGCGCCCATCCCCGCAGGAAAACAGAAGCGGGACGAAACCCTGCGCGGCACCCTCACCCGCGCGCCGCGCTGCGGCTGACTGCTACTGATCAAAACCCTGCCAGAAATACGGTGTGTGCCGCCGTCACGCACAAGGTTGGCAGGGGAGAAAAATGGCAGGGCAAGGAGATGGCAGGGGAGGAGGGATTCGAACCCACGACCTACGGTTTTGGAGACCGCCACTCTAACCAGCTGAGCTACTCCCCTAGAGCGCGGTTTCCCTATCACGGCTTGGACCGCGCGAACAAGTCCCGGATCGAGAATTTTCCGTCGGCCTCCCTCCTCACCCCGCGAGCCGGCCGAATACCACATGGCTCTGCCGCAGATGTGCCGCGGATTTCGTCCCCGTGAGCACCACGCCAGCCCGGTTCTGGGCAAGGACGGCCGAAAATGCCGCTTCCATCGCCACCTCGCGGGCTTCCGGCGCGGCATCGACCAGAATGGCACCGGTGGCGAACGGGCGGTTGGTCATCACGTGCACCTGCCCCGCTTCCGCCTCGGCAAACAACGGTTCGAGCGCTGTATTCCGCGCGTTATACGGCATCTGAAGCCAGTGAAAGCCCATAGCGATCGCCAGCTTGCCGGCGTCGAGATCGCTGATGGATGCCCCGATCTGCGGAATATCCATCGCCTGTGCACCCTCCAGCGCCCATTTGAGATCCTCGCCCGCCAGCACCTCGGCGCTCGCCTTGTGGACCTGCAACAGGTCAATGTCGCGCAAATGCTCGACCGAACGGTCGAGGCTGCGCATCAGCGCATCGTAGCTATGGTCGACACGCGTCGTGCCGTCGTCGTTCCAGTGCTCGCCGAACTTGGTGGCGACGAAGATCGTCCGGCGTTCATCCTCGGTCAGCGTGCGCAGGAATGCACCGAGGATGCGCTCGCTCGCACCATAGGCCGGGGCGGTGTCGTAGACCTTCACACCCAGCTCGAAGGCGGCCTCCAGCAGCGCCCTCGCCTCGCTCTCGGGTGGCGGCGCGGCCATGTCATGCCCCCAGGCGCGGCCTATCGCGATCAGGCCAAGGCCGAGTTGTGCGGAATTTTCCATGGTCACCCTCAAACGAAAACGGCGCGCCGGAAGGGCGCGCCGCGATCTGATTGTCAGCAATGAAGCTCTCTCAATCCTGGATATTGGCGACGACGCCGGCACCCACCGT
>WSYC01000027.1 GCA_009773635.1 Beijerinckiaceae bacterium
CGATGACGGCCTTCTTGCCACGAAGGTGATCGCGCATCAGGCGTCCGAGCGCCTCACCATCGCGGGCCCGGAGCAGATCGACCATGCGGCTGTGCTCGTCCATCGCGCGGCTCCATTGCTCGGGCGTCTTGTGCGCGGTGTAGCGCATGCGCTGGATGCGGCTGGAGAGATTGCCATAGATTCCGGCCAGCGTCGCGTTCCGCGCGGCGGCCATCAGGGCTTCGTGGATTTCGCGATTGAGGGTGAAATAGCTCACCTCGTCCCCTCGCTGGCAGGCTTTCGCCATAACGATGGTTTTGGCGTCGATGGCGTCGATTTCCGCTTCGCTGATGGTTCGGCAGGCGAGTTCGGCAGCGGTTGCCTCCAGCCCGGCGACGACCTCGATCATCTCCTCGATTTCCGCCTGGCTGACCGAGCCGACGCGTGCGCCCCGGTTCGGCAGCAGTTCGAGCAGGCCTTCGGTCGCCAGAATCTTGATCGCTTCGCGCAACGGGGTGCGCGAGATGCCGAAGCGCTCGCACAGTTCGATCTCGTTGACGCGCTCCTTCGGCTCCATCTCGCCAGAGAGGATGAGTTCGCGCAAGCGCTCGGCGACCTCGTCGTGGAGGTAGCGGCGCTGGATTCCGTCGACACTCGCGATCTTGTTCATGATTGTCTTATACGGGGGGATCGAGCACCCTGTCGAGCAGGCGAATGACATGAAGCGCCTCCCGGTTCGTGCCATCCACGATCTGATGGCGGCATGAGGTGCCGTTCGCGACGATATAGTCGTCCGGAGCGGCCTTTCGCACCGCCGGCAACAGCGCAAGTTCGCCCATCGCGAGGCTGATATCGATGGTCTCGGCCGCATAGCCGAAGCTGCCCGCCATGCCGCAACAGCTCGATTCGATCACCTCGACCGCAAGGCCGGGAATCGCCCGCAGGCACGCCTCGACAGCCCCCATGACATCCGCCGCCTTCTGGTGGCAATGGCCGTGCAGATGCGCGGTTTTCCCGCGCTGATCGCGCATAGGCAGCGTGATCTTGCCGGATTGGAGGTCCGCGGCCAGCACCTCCTCGATGAGAAAGGCGGCTTTCGCGATCGGGCCGGAAACAGTGGCGGGAAGCATCACGGTATAGTCATCGCGGAGCGTCAGCAGGCTCGACGGTTCGAGCCCGACAATGCGTGCCCCGCGCTCGACGAACGGCGAAAGGTTCTCGCACAGCCGCAGGGCTTCCGCTTTCGCCTCGTCAACCTGCCCGAGCGAGAGAAAGGTGCGGCCGCAATCGAGCGGACGGCTGCCCTTGGGCTGAATGTGGTGCAGGCGATAGCCTGCCGCCGTCAGCACCCGCGTCGCCGCCGCGAGATTGTCCGGCTCGAAATAGCGGTTGAAGGCGTCGGCGAACAGGATGAGGTCGAGCCCGTCGCCCCTGATATCCTCGGGCCGGGCGGGGGCACCCGTCTCACGCCATGGCTCGTCCCATTCCGGCAGGCTGCGCCGGGCGGAAAAGCCGAGAAGCTTTTCCATGAGCGTTGCCAGCAGCGGCACGCGGTTGCGAAGGTTCATCACGAAGCGCAGGCGCGCGGCATAGGGCGCATAGCGCGGCAGATACGCAATCAGCCGGTCCTTCAGCGTGAGCCCGTGCCTTGCGGTATAATGATGCAGGAATTCGACCTTCATCCGGGCCATATCGACGCCGGTCGGGCATTCGCGCTGGCAGGCCTTGCAGCCGACGCAGAGATCCATCGTCGCCTTCATCTGAGGTGAGAGCACCGCATCGGCGCCGAGTTGACCCGAAAGCGCCAGCCGTAGCGTGTTCGCCCGGCCGCGCGTGAGGTGCTGCTCATCGCGCGTGACACGATAGGACGGGCACATCGCGCCGCCAGCGAGTTTGCGGCAGGTGCCGTTGTTGTTGCACATCTCGACCGCGCCGGAAAAACCACCCCAATCCGACCAGTCGAGCGCCGTCGGGCCGGGCAGGCCGCTGACATAGCCCTCGGGATAGCGCATCAGCGTTCGATCATCGAAGGCGTGCGGCTTCACGATCTTGTGCGGGTTGAGGGTGTTGTCGGGATCAAAAGCATCTTTCACCGCCTCGAAGGCACGGGTGAGGCGCGGTCCGAACAGCGGCTCGATAAATTCCGAACGCGAGATGCCGTCGCCATGCTCACCGGAATAGGAGCCCTCGAAGCGTTTCACCAGCTCCGCTGTTTCCTCGGCGATGGCGCGCATCGCCCTGATGCCGGTCTCGTCCTTCATGGAGAGGATCGGCCGCACGTGCAGGCAGCCGACCGAGGCATGGGCATACCAGGTGCCGCGCGTGCCGTGCTTTGCGAACACCGCCGTCACCGCATCCGTGTAATCCGCCAGCCGATCCAGCGGCACGGCGCAATCCTCGATGAAGGAGACGGGTTTGCCGTCTCCCTTCATCGACATCATGATGTTGAGGCAGGCCTCGCGGACTTCCCAGACTGTTTTCTGGGTGGCGGCATCCAGCACCTCGACAACCGCATCGGCGAAGCCATGGTCGGCCATGCACTGATCGAGCTGGCAAAGCTGGGCTTCGAGCGTGGTGCGGTTTTCACCGGCAAATTCCACCAACAGCAGGCAATCCGGCGTGCCGCGCGAGATTTTCGCCAGCGTGTTGCGGAAGAGCGGGATATCCGCGCCGAGCGTCAGGATGTTGTTGTCGACGAGCTCCACCGCCACCGGCTTGAGCGCAACGAGGTGCTGCGTCGTCTCCATCGCGGTGCGGAAATTCGGGAAGTGGCAAACGCCCATCACCCGGTGCTGCGGCAGGGGCGAGAGCTTCAAATCAATGGCGGTGAAAGCCGCGAGCGTGCCTTCCGAGCCCACCATCAGATGCGCGAGGTTGGGGGCAGGTTCGAGCAGGCTGTCGAGGTTGTAGCCGCCGACGCGGCGCTGCACCTTCGGAAAGCGTGCGAGGATTTCGGCGCGTTCCGCTTCCGCCAGCGCCAGCATCCGCTGCCTGAGCGGCGAGGGCGCAGCGGCGTCAAAGCGTATGGCATTGCCGGTGGCATCAAGGGCATCGACGCCCAAAACATTGTCGACCATCTTGCCGTAGAAGATCGAGCGTGCGCCGCACGAGTTGTTGCCGGTCATGCCGCCAAGCGTGCAGCGGGTGGCGGTCGAAGGTTCGACGGGGAAAAACAGGCCATCGCTGCGCAGCCGCGTGTTCAGCCGCTCCAGCACCACGCCCGGCTGCACGCGGGCGGTGCGCTTTGCTGTGTCGACATCAAGAACCGTGTTGAGATAGCGCGAGCAATCGACCACCAGCCCGTCACCGATCGGCTGGCCGTTCTGCGAGGTGCCGCCACCGCGCATGATCACCGGCAGGCCGTGCTCCCGC
The DNA here is from genome assembly GCA_009773635.1 of Beijerinckiaceae bacterium. Classification (GTDB taxonomy): domain Bacteria; phylum Pseudomonadota; class Alphaproteobacteria; order Rhizobiales; family Beijerinckiaceae; genus Rhabdaerophilum. Next base: position 3,352 of record WSYC01000027.1, read on the forward strand.
GCGATGTGCAATGTCGCGGCGATATCGTCGGCGCGTTTGGGGAAGACGACGCCCGCCGGCATGATCTGGTAGATCGAGGCATCCGTCGCATAGCGCCCGCGCGTGAAGGCATCGAAGGCGACGGGGCCTTCGAGCGCCTGAGACAGGCGGCGCTCCAGCCCAAGATTTCGCGTGTTCAAGCTGCCGTGCATCATCGCCTCCGAATGCCGGATAGCATTAGCGCATGCCGGCTCTTGCGGAAAGTGGATTTATAATACAAAATACATTTTGAAGATCGACGCTCCCCGCGTTAGGCGGGAAGAGCTGCCATTGATGCCAGACGCCGGAGAGACCATGACCGAGACAGGCCGCCATTTTCTGCAAATTCCGGGGCCGACCAACACCCCACTGGCGGTTCTCGCGGCGATGGCGAGGCCGACGATCGACCATCGCGGGCCGGAATTCGGCAGGCTCGGCATGGATGTGCTCACGCGCATCAAATCCGTCTTCAAGACGAAGAACCCGGTCATCATCTATCCGGCGTCCGGCACCGGGGCGTGGGAGGCGGCGCTCGTCAACGTGCTTTCGCCCGGCGACAAGGTGGTGATGTTCGAGACCGGCTGGTTCGCGACATTGTGGAACAAGATGGCGACCAAGCTCGGCATCGAGGCCGAATTCATCACGTCCGACTGGCGGGCTGGCGCGGATGCCGCCGCCATCGAGGCGCGCTTGCGTGAGGACAAGGGGCATACGATCAAGGCGGTCTGCGTCGTCCAGAACGAGACCTCGACCGGCTGCGTGACCGATATCGCGGCGGTCCGCAAGGCGATCGACCGGGCCGGGCACCCGGCGCTTCTGATGGTCGACACGATTTCCTCGCTGGCCTCGATCGATTTCCGTCACGACGAATGGGGCGTCGATGTCACGGTTGCCGGCTCGCAGAAGGGGCTGATGCTGCCGCCCGGCCTTTCGTTCAACGCGGTCTCGGACAAGGCGCTGGCGGCCTCAAAAACCAACCACTTCCCGCGCTCGTTCTGGGACTGGCACGAGATGATCGAGATCAACAAGAAGGGCTTCTTCCCCTATACGCCCGCAACCAACATGTTGCAGGGCCTCAAGGTCGCGCTCGACATGCTGGAAGGCGAGGGCCTCGAGAATGTCTTCGCGCGCCATGATCGCGCCGCCGAAGCCACCCGCCGGGCGGTGAAGCACTGGGGCTTTGAAACCGTGTGCCAGAAGCCGTCGGATTATTCCTCTTCGCTGACGGCGGTGTTCCTGCCATCCGGCCATTCGGCGGATGCCTTGCGCAAGACGATCCTCGAGCGTTCGAACATGAGCCTTGGCAATGGCCTCGGCATTCTCGCGGACAAGGTGTTCCGCATCGGCCATCTCGGCGATTTCCACGATCTGATGGTCACCGGCACGCTCTCGGGCGTGGAAATGGGGCTCGCAGCCCAAGGCATTCCGCATAATCCGGGCGGCGTTCAGGCGGCGATGAGCTATCTTCTCGGCAACGCCGGGCCGCGCGGCTGACGTCGCAGCGTCAACCGCCGGCTTGACATCCCGCAGGTTCCAAGCGAACTCGCGGGATGAACAGCGCCATTCCCCCATCCAAACCTGCCCGCATCGCGATCATCGGCGGCGGCCCCGCCGGGCTCTTCGCCGCCGAACAACTGGCCGGCGCCGGCCACGCGGTCGAGGTTTTCGACCGGATGCCGTCGCTCGGGCGCAAGTTTCTGATGGCCGGGCGCGGCGGGCTCAACCTGACGCACGCCGAGCCGCTGGAATTTTTCCTCAAACGCTATCAGCCGGTGGCGCCTGTCGTCGAGAAGGCGATCCGCGCGTTTCCGCCCGAGGCCTTGCGTGCATGGGCCGATGGGCTCGGGCAGGAGACTTTCGCCGGCACCTCGGGCCGGGTGTTCCCGAAGGCGATGAAGGCCTCGCCCCTGCTGCGCGCCTGGCTTGGGCGGCTCAACGAGCTTGGTGTCATGGTGCATCTGCGCCACACCTTCGAGGGCTGGAGCGCGGACGGCGGCTTGCTTTTTTCAACGCCCGCGGGGGAGGCGGTCCACACGGCAGATGCCGTGGTGCTCGCGCTCGGCGGGGCGAGCTGGCCGCGGCTTGGCTCGGACGGCGGCTGGGCCGGATGGCTCGGCACAGAGACGCCGGTGACGCCGCTGCGGGCGACGAATGCCGGTGTGCTGATCGCGTGGTCTGATATCCTGCGCGAACGCCATGCCGGCACGCCGCTCAAGCGCATCGCGATCCGCATCGGCGAGCGGACCGAGCGCGGCGAAGCCATCATCACGCAAACCGGGCTCGAGGGCGGCGTGATCTATGCGCTTTCGCGCGACATCCGCGCCGCGCTCGACCGCGACGGGTATGCCGATATCACCCTCAACCTCCGCCCGGATACTCACCCGGACGAAATCGTCCAGCGGCTTGGCAAGACCAACCGCAAGGAGAGCTTTTCCTCCCGGCTCCGCAAGGCGGCGGGCATCCAGCCCAATGCGGTCGCGCTGGTGCATGAGGTGACGATGCGCAACGGCAAGGGCCCACCGAAGGATGATTACGCCGCCATGGCGCGGCTCGTCACCGGCATCCGCCTCAGGGTCACCGGCATCGCCGGGCTCGACCGTGCGATCTCGACCGCTGGCGGCGTCGCCTTCGAGGGGTTGAGCGAGGATTTCATGCTGAAATCCCGCCCCGGCGTGTTTGTCGCCGGCGAAATGCTCGATTGGGAAGCCCCCACGGGCGGCTATCTGCTGCAGGCCTGCTTCTCCACCGGCATGGCGGCGGCGGAAGGTGTGAAGCGGTATCTGGCGCGTGTCATTCCCGACCGAGCATAGCGAGGAGCGGGAATCCAGTTCTGATTTGGCGGTCCGATCTGGATTCCCGCTCACGCCTCCGGCGCGTCGGGAATGACAGCTTGCACCACTACGCCGACTCGATCTCTTCCTTCAGCATCTCCAGCTCCAGCCAGCGCTCCTCGAGCTTTTCAAGCTCGTTCTGCGCTTTCGCGAGCAGGGTGTTGGTCTCGTCGAAGGCCTTGCGGTCGCGGCTGTAGAGCGAGGCATCCTCGAGCTTGGCCTGAAGCTTGCCGATGACGGTTGCGAGCTTGTCCATTGCGGCGGGCAGGGTTTCAAGCTGCTGAAGCTGCTGAAACGTCAGCTTGCGCTTCGGTGTTCTGGTGGTTGAACTCTCCGGTGTAACCGATTCAGCGGATTCCGCTTTTGCCGGCTTTGGCTTCGCTTTCGCGAGGTCCGCGCCGCGCTGCACGAGCATATCGGAATAGCCGCCGGCGTATTGCCGCCAGAGCCCCTTGCCCTCCGGCACGACGACGGCATCGACGATCCGGTCGAGGAAGTCGCGATCATGGCTGATCAGCAGCACGGTGCCGGCGTAATTGCCAATCATTTCTTCGAGGACATCGAGGGTTTCAAGGTCGAGATCGTTAGTGGGCTCGTCGAGTACGAGGAGGTTCGAGGGGCGGGCCAGCGCCCGCGCCAGCATCAGCCGTGCGCGTTCGCCGCCCGAGAGCACTTTGAGCGGCGTGCGCGCCTTTTCGGGCGGAAACAGGAAGTCCTTCATGTAGCCGATGACGTTTTTCGCCTGCCCGTTGATCACCAGCGTATCGGTGCCGCCGCCGGTAAGCGCATCGGCGAGGGTGGTTTCCGGCGAGAGACTGTCGCGCTTCTGTTCCAGCGTCGCGACGGCGAGATTGGTGCCGAGCACAATGGTTCCGCCATCCGGCGCGAGATCGCCGGTCAGCAGCGAGATCAGCGTCGTCTTGCCCGAGCCGTTCGGGCCGACAAAGCCGAGCCGGTCGCCCCGCAGCACGCGGATCGAGAAATCGCGGACGATCGCCCGATCGCCGAAGGATTTATCGAGGTGTTTGGCCTCGATGACGAGCTTGCCGCCATTGTCCTGCTCGGCAGCCTGCAGCGTCGCCTTGCCGGTAGCGCGCACGTGCTCGCGCTTCTCGCGGCGCAGGGTATGGAGCCCAGCGAGGCGCTTCACGTTGCGTTTGCGGCGTGCGGTGACGCCATAGCGCAGCCAGTGCTCTTCATCCGCGATCTTGCGGCCAAGCTTGTGCTGCGCGGCCTCTTCTTCGGCGAAAACCTGATCGCGCCAGGCCTCGAACTCCCCAAAACCGCGCTCGATCCGCCGCGTCGTGCCACGATCGAGCCAGACGGTGGCGCGGGAAAGGCGTTCGAGAAAGCGCCGGTCATGGCTGATGAGCACCAGCGCCGCCTGACGGGAGGCCAGCTCGTTTTCGAGCCATTCAATGGCGGGCAGATCGAGGTGGTTGGTTGGCTCGTCCAGCAGCAGGATATCCGGGTTCGGCGCCAGCGCGCGGGCGATCGCGGCGCGGCGAGCCTCACCGCCGGAGATTGTCGCCGGGTCTTCCTCGCCGGTGAGACCAAGTTCGTTGAGGAGGAAACGCGCGGCGTGATCGCCTTCTTCCGGCGGCAAATCCGCCGCCGCAAAGGCGAGGGTGGTCTTGTAAGCCGAGAAATCCGGCTCCTGCTGGAGAACGCCGACCTTCGCGCCCGGCTGGAGGAAGCGCGTGCCGGTATCCTTCTCGATGATCCCCGCCGCGATCTTGAGCAGCGTCGATTTGCCCGAACCGTTGCGCCCCACAAGGCAGATTTTTTCGCCGGGCGAAACCGAGAGGTCCGCGCCTTCGAGAAGGTTCTTGCCGCCGAACGTGAGGCGGATATCGGTGAGTTGCAGAAGTGGCGGGGCCAAGGCGATGTCTTTCCGGTTTAGGCGCCTTCTAGCCGGGGTGGGGCCGGCTGTCGAGGAATGCCTTGCCGGGCATTGGCCTCGCCGAATATGCGGAAAAAACAGGCGGTATGTCCGCCATTAAGGAGCATGTTGCTCAAAATATAGTCGGATATGCGGGTTTTATGCGTAGAGAACCGGCACAGCGTGCTCTTTTGCGATGCGGAAATTCGATCATTGCCGCTGTTCGGTCCTTGTCCGATGATTTGGCACGCCGCGTGCTGATCACCCCGGTGTTATCTTTCCAACGGGGACCCCAATCATGAACCTGACCCGCCGCTCGCTTCTCGCGACTTCCGCGCTTGCCGCCGCCGCTGCCGCCCTGCCGATGATGCCAGCCGTTGCCCAGACCGGGGACACCATCAAGGTCGGCATCCTCCACTCGCTCTCGGGCACGATGGCGATCTCCGAGACGACACTCAAGGACGTCATGCTGATGCTCATCGAGCAGCAGAACGCCAAGGGCGGCCTCCTCGGCAAGAAGCTCGAAGCCGTTGTCGTTGACCCGGCCTCGAACTGGCCGCTGTTCGCCGAAAAGGCCCGCGAACTGATCACCCAGCACAAGGTCGCCGCGACCTTCGGCTGCTGGACCTCGGTGTCGCGCAAGTCGGTGCTGCCGGTGTTCAAGGAGCTCAACAACATCCTCTTCTACCCCGTGCAGTACGAGGGTGAGGAGTCCGAGAAGAACGTGTTCTACACCGGCGCTGCTCCGAACCAGCAGGCGATCCCGGCTGTCGATTACCTGATGTCGAAGGACGGCGGCGAAGTGAAGCGCTGGGTGCTCGCAGGCACCGATTACGTCTATCCGCGCACGACCAACAAGATCCTGGAAGCCTATCTTCTCGCCAAGGGCGTGAAGAAGGAAGACATCATGATCAACTACACGCCGTTCGGGCATTCCGACTGGCAGACCATCGTCGCCGACATCAAGAAGTTCGGCTCTGCCGGCAAGAAGACGGGCGTGGTTTCCACCATCAATGGTGACGCGAACGTGCCGTTCTACAAGGAACTCGGCAACGCCGGTATCAAGGCGACCGATATCCCGGTCGTGGCCTTCTCGGTGGGCGAAGAGGAACTCGCCGGCATCGATACCAAGCCGCTGCTCGGCCATCTCGCCGCGTGGAACTACTTCCAGTCGGTCAAGAACCCGGTCAATGAAGCCTTCATCAAGCAGTGGAAGGCCTTCAAGAAGAACGACAAGGCCGTGACCAATGATCCGATGGAAGCCCATGTCATCGGCTTCAACATGTGGATCAAGGCGGTCGAGAAGGCCAAGACCATTGAAGCCGACAAGGTAATCGACGCCATCGTCGGCATCGAGGTGCCGAACCTCACCGGCGGCGTCTCGAAGATGCTCGCGAACCACCACATCACCAAGCCGGTGCTGATCGGCGAAGTGCGCGCCGACGGCCAGTTCGACGTGGTCTGGCAGACCAAGGATCTCGTCCCGGGCGACGCCTGGACCGATCACCTCGAAGGCTCGAAGGATCTCGAGGCCGATTGGGTCAATCTCAAGTGCGGCAACTACAACACCAAGCTGAAGAAGTGCGGCTGATCAGGCTTCGCCTGACGGTCTGACCCCCGGGTTTCGGCCGGAGCATTGCCCGCTCCGGCCGGGATTCCCTTGCGACTTCCGTCTTCAAGCCTCCGCCAAGCGAGGCAGACCAACAAGGAGCCAACGCGATGCACCTCGATTGGAAAACTCCTGTGCAATTGTGGTTCCGTGCGGGCTTTCAAGCCCTGCTTTTCGCGCTTTTTCTCGGCATTCTCGCGGGCTCACCGGCCAAGGCCGGCCCGCTGGAGGATGCCGTTCCGCTGTTCGCGGCGGACAGTTTCGCCGATACCGCGAAGGCGCTCGATCTCGTCGCGGCCTCCGGGGCTGCCCATGCCGGGCCCATGCTCGAAGCGCTCGTCGACCGACGGCTTTTCGTCTCTGCGGACAAGAAGCTCTTCTTCAAGGACAAGGCCGGCTTGGCTTTCGACGGCTTGAGCGGCGAGAAGCTCGCGGCCGAGCCTGCCGGCGGCGCGATGGTGCGCATCAACAACCGCCTGCGCGGCGCGATCGATACGGCGGTGGGGCGGTTGACACTTCAGGCGCCCGATCCGGTCAAGCGCCGCGCTGCCGCCGAAGCCGTCTACAAGACGCGCGCGCCGGAAAGCGAGGAGGCCCTCACTGCTGCGCTGAAGGTGGAGAAGGTCGCCGCGATCAAGGATATCCAGCAGATGGCGCTGGCAGCAATTGTCGCGACCGCGCCCGGCAAAGCCGATATCGACCGACTTTCGGCCATCGAAATCCTGCGTGATCGGGGTGATCGCGACGCGCTGACGCCACTGAATTCAATCCCGGAAAGCGCAAGCGCCGATGTGAAGGCCGCCGCCAAAGCCGCCGCTGTCGATATCAACCAACGGCTCGCGCTGTGGTCGGGCGTGCAGAACGCCTGGTATGGCATCTCACTCGGCTCGGTGCTGTTGCTGGCGGCCATCGGCCTTGCGATCACCTTCGGCGTGATGGGCATCATCAACATGGCGCATGGCGAGATGGTGATGATCGGTGCGTATACGACCTTCCTCATTCAGGAAGTGATCCGCCAGAAATACCCGGCGCTGTTCGATTATTCGCTCGCGATCGCCATTCCGCTGTCGTTTCTGGTTGCGGGGCTCGTCGGCATTGCGATCGAGCGGCTGGTCATCCGCCATCTCTACGGTCGCCCCCTCGAAACGCTGCTGGCGACCTGGGGCATCTCGCTGATCCTCCAGCAGGCGGTGCGGACGCTGTTCGGCCCCACGAACCGCGAGGTCGGCGCGCCGGCCTATATGTCCGGCTCGTTCAAGGTGGGCCTGATCGACATCACCTACGGGCGGGTGTGGATCGTCGGCTTCGCGCTGGTGGTGTTCTTTGCGGTGCTGGCGCTCCTGCGCTTCACCCCACTCGGCCTCCAGATGCGGGCAGTGACGCAGAACCGGCGCATGGCGGCCTCGATGGGCATCCGCACCGCGCGGGTCGATGCGCTGACCTTCGGCCTCGGCTCCGGCATCGCGGGGCTTGCGGGCGTCGCGCTGAGCCAGATCGACAACGTGAGCCCCAATCTCGGGCAGAGCTACATCATCGACAGCTTCATGGTGGTGGTGTTCGGCGGGGTGGGCAACCTCTGGGGAACGCTGGTCGCGGCGCTCTCGCTCGGCATCGCCAACAAGTTCCTCGAACCCTTCGCCGGCGCGGTGCTCGGCAAGATCGCACTTCTCGTCTTCATCATCCTTTTCATCCAGAAGCGTCCGCGCGGGCTGTTCGCGCTCAAGGGCAGGGCGATTGAACAATGACGAAGCAAAATCAAGCGAAGTGGAAGCCGGTTCGTGTCAAGATTTTGCGAGCAAGACAATGATATCGCAAGCCATTCTCGCGCGGCTTGACGGTCGTGGCCGTATCTTTCTCGGCGTTATCCTTGCGGCGCTCGTCGCGGTGCCCGTGCTCAACATGCTGGTGCCCGTTGGTTCGCCTTTCCATGTGCCGACATGGCTCGTCAGCCTGATGGGCAAATATCTCTGCTTCGCCATTCTCGCACTCGCGCTCGATCTCGTCTGGGGTTACTGCGGTATCCTCAGCCTTGGGCATGGCGCATTCTTCGCGCTCGGCGGCTATGCGATAGGCATGTATCTCATGCGGCAGATCGGGCCGCGCGGTGTTTACGGCAACCCGATCCTGCCGGATTTCATGGTGTTCCTGAACTACAAGGAACTGCCGTGGTTCTGGTACGGGTTCGACTTCTTTCCGTTTGCCGCGCTGATGGTGTTTCTCGCGCCGGGTATTCTCGCCTTCGTCTTCGGCTGGTTCGCGTTCCGCTCCCGCGTGACGGGCGTTTATCTCTCGATCATCACGCAGGCGCTGACCTACGCGCTGATGCTCGCGTTTTTCCGCAACGATATGGGCTTTGGCGGCAACAACGGGTTGACCGATTTCAAGGATATCCTTGGCTTTTCCGTGCAGGCGCCGGGCACGCGGCTGGCGCTGTTCGTGGCGACGTTGCTCGCGCTGGCGGCAAGCTACCTCTTCGCGCGTGCCGTCGTGACGTCGAAGGCGGGCAAGGTGCTGGTTGCGGTACGCGACGCCGAGAGCCGGACGCGCTTTCTCGGCTTCCGCGTCGAGCGCTACAAGCTCTTCGTCTTTGTCGCCTCCGCGATGATGGCCGGGCTTGCCGGGGCGCTTTACGTGCCGCAGGTCGGCATTATCAACCCGAGCGAATTCCAGCCCGGCAATTCCATCGAGGTCGTGATCTGGGTTGCGGTCGGGGGCAGGGGCACGCTGGTCGGCGCGGCGATCGGCGCGATCCTCGTCAATCTCGCGAAAACGACCTTCACCACCGGCGCGCTGGCGCCCTACTGGCTGTTTGCGCTCGGCGCGCTCTTCGTGCTGACGACGCTTCTGATGCCCAAGGGCGTGATCGGCACCTATGCCGCATGGCGAGAGAAGCGGCGCGAGAAACTCGCGCTGGCGGCGAATGCCGCTGCGACCCCGGCGGAGTGAATGCCATGAACCAGCGTGTCACGGATTACCTCCTCTACCTCGACGGCGTCTCGGTCGCGTTCGATGGCTTCAAGGCCATCAACTCCCTCGCGCTCACCATCATGCCCGGCGAGATGCGCGCGATCATCGGCCCGAACGGCGCGGGCAAAACCACGATGATGGACATCATCACCGGCAAGACCAAACCGGATGACGGCGACGTGATTTTCAACGGCTCGGTCGATCTCACCCAGTTGGATGAAGCCGACATCGCCAACCTCGGCATCGGCCGCAAGTTCCAGAAGCCGACCGTGTTCGAGATGCACACGGTGGAAGACAATATCCGCCTCGCGCTCAAAGCGGACCGGCGCGTGTTCACGACGCTGTTCTGGAAGGACAGCGCGGGCGAGCGCGAGAAGGTCAACCGCATCCTCGCGACGATCCGGCTTGAACACCTGCGCGAGGCGAATGCTGCGAACCTCAGCCATGGCCAGAAGCAATGGCTGGAAATCGGCATGCTGCTGGCGCAGGACCCGAAATTGCTGCTGGTCGACGAGCCGGTCGCCGGCATGACGGATGCCGAAACCGAGGCCACCGCGCATCTCCTCAAAGAGATCGCGAGAGATCACTCCGTTCTCGTCGTCGAGCACGACATGGCGTTCGTGCGCGAACTTGGTGTCAAGGTCACGGTGCTGCACGAAGGCGCGGTGCTCGCGGAGGGGCCGCTCGATGTGGTGAGCGCCAACAGCCGTGTGATTGAAGTGTATCTGGGTAGATAACTGCGCAAGGTGTCATCCCCGACGCGCTGACACGTGCGAGCGGGGATCCATCTAACTGAAGAGAGACTGGATTCCCGCTCCTCGCCATAGTTCGTCTTCGGGACGGACGTCCTTCAAACGTCCTATGGCTCGGTCGGGAATGACAAGGTGATTGTGAATGCTGAAGATTGAAAACCTCGACCTCCATTACGGCGCGGCGCAGGCGCTACGCTCGGTGTCGGTTGCCGCCGAGCCCGGCAAGGTCACGACGGTCATCGGCCGCAACGGCGTCGGCAAGACCTCGCTTTGCCGTGCGATCACCGGCCAGCAGAAGGCCACGCGCGGCACCATCCTGTTCGATGGCAAGGATATCGGGGCGATGGCACCCGCCGAGCGCGCCCGCGCCGGCATCGCCTTCGTGCCGCAGGGCCGTGAGATTTTCCCGCTGCTCACTGTGGAAGAAAACCTCAAGACTGGCTTCGCGCCTCTGAGAGTAGGGGATCGCTTCATCCCCGGCGAGATCTACGATCTCTTCCCGGTGCTCAAATCGATGCTCGGCCGGCGCGGCGGCGACCTCTCCGGCGGGCAGCAGCAGCAGCTCGCGATCGGCAGGGCGCTGGTGATGCGGCCGCGCCTTCTCATTCTCGATGAGCCCACCGAGGGTATCCAGCCCTCGATCATCAAGGATATCGGCCGCGCGGTCCAGCATCTGGCCGGGCTCGGCACCATGGGCATCGTGCTGGTGGAGCAGTATTTCGATTTCGCGCTGGAGCTTGCTGACAGCTTCATTCTGATGGAACGTGGCGAGGTCGTGATATCGGGCGATCGGGAGCGTATGGGGCGGGATGATGTTCGACAGCGCCTTGCGCTTTGAAACACCGGCAACCGGGGCGAGCGCGGCTCTGCCGGGCTCCGATCTGCCGGCGCATGTGCGGGTCGATGCCCGGCTGAAGCTGCATGTTGATTTTCACGCTGGCGCGACACGCCTCATCGAGCGCCATGAAGCCGGGGCGATGCGCTTTCGCTTTCCGCGTGCCCATGGCCGGGCACCTGAGGCCATTCTCGTCAATATCGCCGGCGGCCTTGCGGGCGGGGATCGGGTCACAACCGACATCGCCGTGGGGGCAGGGGCTTCACTCGCGATTTCCAGCGCCGCCGCCGAACGCATCTACCGTTCTGCCGGCGCGACAACGACGCTATCAACCGCGCTCAGCGTCGCAGCGGGCGCAACCGTGATCTGGCTGCCGCAAGAGGCGATTCTGCATGATGGTGCGCGGGTGCAGCGCCGGTTCTCGATCGATCTTGCAGCAGGAGCGAGCCTCGTGTTCGGCGAAATGCTGTATTTTGGCCGTCGCGCTTCCGGTGAAGGCTTTACCCATGGCGCGCTCCGGGAGAGCTGGCGCGTGCGGCGCGACGGACGGTTGATCCTTGCGGATGAAACCCGCCTCACGGATGATTTTTCGAACCATCTCCTGTGCAAACCCGCGCTCGGCGCCCATGTCGCGCTGGCAACGCTGCTCTTCGCCGCCGATGATGCCGGGGAACACCTCACGATGATCCGCGCCGCCTTGCCGGAGGCGGGGGACGTCGAATGCGGTGCCAGCGATCTTGGCGGGCTTGTCTTTATCCGATTGGCCTCGCCGGATGCAGCCAGCCTGCGTGCCAGCCATATCCGCATCGCGGCTGTTCTTGCGGGGCTCACCGGCAAACCGCTGCCCCGCGCCATGCTCACCTAGGACGAGACGATGAACCTGACCCCGCGTGAAAAAGACAAATTGCTGATCGCCATGGCTGCAATGGTTGCGCGCCGGCGGCTCGAACGCGGCGTGAAGCTCAACCACCCGGAATCCATCGCGCTGATCGCGGATTTCGTGATGGAAGGCGCGCGCGACGGGCGTTCTGTGGCCGACCTGATGGAGGCCGCCGCCAAGGTGATCACGAAAGAGCAGGTGATGCCCGGCATCTCCGAGATGATCCACGATGTGCAGGTGGAGGCGACCTTCCCGGACGGGACGAAGCTCGTCACCGTGCATCATCCGATACGTTAAGAGTGAGGAGCAGTCCTATGAAAAATTTTGTTATTGTCGTTCTTTCAATGCTTCCTCTCCCCGCGCTTGCGCACCAGGGTGATCATACCGGCTTTGATTGGGCCGGGCTTCTCGCGCATGTCTTCGAGACCGACCATATGGTCTTTGCCGCGATTGCGGTGGTCACCGGCATCCTGTGCTTTCGTGCAGGACGTCGCGCGGAAGCAAAAGCCATGGCGAAACGGCATCAGGGAGATCGCCCATGATCCCCGGCGAGATCATCACCGCCCCCGGCGATATTGAGATGAATGTCGGGCGCGAGACGCTGGTGCTGAGCGTTTCAAACGTCGGTGACCGGCCGATTCAGGTCGGCAGCCACTACCATTTCTTCGAGACCAACGCCGGGCTGAAGTTCGACCGCGCCAAGGCGAGGGGTTTCAGGCTCGATATTCCTGCCGGCACCGCCGTGCGCTTCGAGCCGGGCCAGACCCGCGAGGTGACGCTGGTGGCTCTGACAGGACGCCGGGAAGTCTATGGTTTTCAAGCCAAAGTGATGGGAAAGCTCTGACATGGCCCGCCTTCCCCGCACCATCTACGCCGACATGTTCGGCCCCACGACCGGCGATAAAATCCGCCTTGCGGATACCGATCTCATCATCGAGGTCGAGCGCGATTTCACGACTTATGGCGAGGAAGTGAAGTTCGGCGGCGGCAAAGTGATCCGCGACGGCATGGGCCAAAGCCAGATGACGCGCGCGGCCGGGGCGGTCGATACCGTCATCACCAATGTCGTGATTCTGGATCACTGGGGCATCGTCAAAGCCGATATCGGCTTGAAAGATGGCCATATCGCCGCCATCGGCAAGGCGGGGAACCCCGATATCCAGCCGGGCGTCGATATCATCATCGGGCCGGGCACCGAGATCATCGCCGGTGAGGGCAAGATCATCACCGCTGGCGCGTTCGATACGCATATCCATTTCATCTGCCCGCAGCAGATCGAGGAAGCGCTGATGTCCGGCATCACCTCGATGTTTGGGGGCGGCACCGGCCCCGCGCATGGCACGCTCGCCACCACCTGCACGCCCGGCCCGTGGCACATCGCCCGGATGATCGAAGCAGCGGATGCCTTCCCGATGAACCTTGGCTTTGCCGGCAAGGGCAATGCTTCGCTCCCCGCCGCGCTGGAGGAGCAGGTTCTGGGCGGTGCCTGCGCGCTGAAACTGCATGAGGATTGGGGCACGACCCCCGCCGCGATCGACAATTGCCTCACGGTTGCCGACCAGCTCGACGTGCAGGTGATGATCCACTCGGATACGCTGAACGAGTCGGGCTTCGTCGAGGATACGATTGCCGCCTTCAAGGGCCGCACCATCCACGCCTTCCACACCGAAGGCGCGGGGGGCGGGCATGCGCCGGATATCATCAAAATCGCCGGCCTGCCGAACGTGCTGCCATCCTCCACCAACCCGACGCGGCCATTCACGGTCAACACCATCGACGAACATCTCGATATGCTGATGGTCTGCCACCATCTCGACCCCTCGATTGCCGAGGATCTCGCGTTTGCCGAAAGCCGTATCCGCAAGGAAACCATCGCGGCGGAGGATATCCTGCACGATATCGGCGCTCTCTCGATGATGTCCTCTGACAGCCAGGCCATGGGCCGCATCGGCGAGGTCATCATCCGGACGTGGCAGACGGCGGACAAGATGAAAAAGCAGCGCGGCGCGGTGCTCGGCGACGGCGCGAACGACAACAATCGCGCCAAACGCTATGTCGCGAAATACACCATCAACCCGGCGATTGCGCACGGCGTATCCCGGCATATCGGCTCGATCGAAACGGGCAAGATGGCGGATCTGGTGCTGTGGAACCCGGCGTTCTTCGGCGTCAAACCGGAGATGGTCATCAAGGGCGGCGTCATCGTGGCCGCACCGATGGGCGATCCGAATGCCTCGATCCCCACGCCGCAGCCAATGCACTACCGCTACATGTTCGGCGCGTATGGCAAGGCGCGGACGGGCTCTTCCGTGACGTTCGTCAGCCAGGCTTCGCTCGATGGCGGGCTTTCAGCGCGGCTCGGCGTCGCGAAACGGCTGGTAGCGGTGGAAAATACCCGCTCCGGCATCTCGAAAAAGAGCATGATCCACAACGATGCGACGCCGGATATCACGGTTGATCCCGAAACCTATCACGTGCGGGCCAACGGCGAATTGCTGGTGTGCGAACCGGCGACCGTGCTGCCGATGGCGCAGCGGTATTTCCTGTTCTGACGCGGGCAAAATTGACGCGAGCGTGACTGGCGTGCGAGGGGCAATCACGGCATGAGGAGCATCCTGACGCGCTGCGACGCTGGACAATCACGATGCATGTCGACGACCTGAAACTCTGGAACGATCGCAAGGGCGTCTTCTCGCCCCTCAAGGCGCTCACGCTCGTGCTGGTGTGCCTGCCGGGGCTGTGGATCGGCTGGCGGCTTGCCACCGGCACGATGGGCGCGAAGCCGATTGAGGCCGCGCTGCACGAAACCGGGCTGTGGAGCGTGCGGCTGTTGCTGGTGACGCTGGCGATCACGCCGTTCCGGCTGATCACCGGGCTGAACCGGGTGATTCTCATCCGGCGGATGCTCGGGGTTTCCGCACTCGCCTATCTCGTCATCCACCTCGGGCTCTATGTTTTCGACCAGAAATTCGATCTCTGGCGCATCGCCAGCGAAATCGTGCTGCGCTTCTATCTCACCATCGGCTTTGTCGGTTTCGTGATGCTGCTGGCGCTCGGGGCGACCTCGACCGACGGCATGATCCGGCGCATGGGCGCGCTCGCGTGGAACCGGCTGCATTGGCTCGTCTACCCGGCCGCAGTTATCTCGTACTGGCACGGCGCGCTGCAATCCAAGATCGACGCCTCCGAACACATCATGATGGCCGGGCTGTTTCTGGCGCTGATCGGCGTGCGCCTCATGCGGCGGCGCGTCGCGCTCGGGCCGCTCCCGCTGCTGGGGCTGGCGGGACTGGCGATGGGAACGACGGCGCTGATCGAAGTGAGCTGGTATGCGCTCGCGTCCAATATCCCCCCGGCGCGGATTTTTGCCGCGAATTTCATGATCGACCTTCAACCAAGGCCTGCGCTTGGTGTAGGGTTGATTGCGCTGGCTTTGCCGGTGCTGGCCCTGCTTCCCCGGTTCATGCCAGCCGGGCGGCAGGCAAGGCCACAGACGTCCTGAAGGAGAAGATCATGCTGCGCGCAACCGAAGTCATTGCCAAGGGCGACTGGACCGGCCAGCCGGCCGATACCGTGGTGCTCGATTTCGATGATCGCCACCGCCGCCGCGTCGCGATGGATGCGTCAGGCGGGCTTGCGTTCCTGCTCGATCTGCCCGAGGCGATTGCACTGCGCTCCGGCGATGCCGTGAGGCTGGAAGACGGGCGTCTGGTCGAGGTTATCGGGGCATCCGAACCCTTGTGCGAAATCCGCGCTGAAAACCCCGAGCATCTGCTGCGGCTCGCCTGGCATCTCGGCAATCGCCATCTCGCCGTGCAGATTGCGAATGGACGCCTGCGCATCCGGCGTGACCACGTCATCACGGCGATGGTCGAAGGCCTCGGCGGCACGGTGCGCGCGATCGAGGCCGCGTTTGATCCCGAGGGAGGGGCCTACCTGCAATCGAGCCACGCCCATCATGCACATGGGCATCATGCTCATGATCATGATCACGGGCACCATCACCATGATCACGAATGCAGCCACCCGGAGCATCATGTCCATGGCGCCATTCCCGGCAATGAACCGCATAGCCTCGAGCATGATCACCATGCCCGCCAGCATCAGGCCGGCGGCTGCTGCGGCGGTCATGACCACTCGCATGAGCACAAGCATGGCGAAGGCTGCGGCTGCGGGCATCACCACAAGCATGACTGACGCCGCCGAATTCCAGCGGCTGCAATGGTTTTCACCGGCATTCCCGGTGGGGGGCTACGCCTATTCGCACGGCATCGAGAAGGCGATCGAGACCGGCGATATCCATAATGGTGCCTCGCTCGCGGGGTGGGTCAGCGATATCCTGCGGCTCGGCGCCGGGCGGTCGGATGCCATCCTGCTCGGCGAAGCATGGCGGCAGGCGCATGATCTTGCGGCGCTTCAGGGGCTCGCCGAACTCGGCATCGCGCTTGGCCTTTCCAGCGAGCGTCGGCTCGAAACCGCGCAGCAGGGGGCGGCCTTCTATATGCTGATCCGCGCCGCCTGGCCGCATGACGATCTGCCGGCGCTGGACGATGCCGCGCTGCCCTATCCTGTTGCTGTCGGCGTGGCCGGTCGCGTCCATGGCCAACCCTTGTCAGCGCTCGCGACAGCCTATGTGCAGGCCTTTGCCGCCAACCTGATCGCCGCCGGGTTGCGGCTGGCGGTCATCGGGCAAAGCGAGGCGCAGGTGCGCCTTGCTGCCTTGCAACCGATCATCGCCCGCGTGGCCGATGAGGCGGAGACGGCTGATCTCGACGATCTCGGCGGCATGGCGTTCCGGTCGGATCTGATGAGCCTGCGTCATGAAACGCAGACGACGCGGCTTTTTCGCTCATGATGGCCGGTAAGCTTATTCTGCCTGCATTGGTGGTGGCGTTCCTCTTGTCGGCCACGCTCTGGGCCATTGCGGCACTGCATTTCTATTGGGGTGCCGGCGGCATCTGGCCGGCAAAAGACGAGCGTGAACTGGCCAGAAGCGTTGTCGGTG
>WSYC01000028.1 GCA_009773635.1 Beijerinckiaceae bacterium
GGCGCGAAAGCGTCGAACGGGAATCCAGGCTTTCCGGCGCTGACATCAAGTCAAGATCTGGATTCCCGCTCGATGCTGCGCATCGTCGGGAATGACAATGGCGGATTGTGGGGGCGGATTGCGGGCCGCTCACGCCGCCGTTCTTGTCACGCTGCTGTTCTTGCCTTGGCGATTTCGGTCCAGATCTGGATACCCGCCGGCAATACATCATCGTTGAAGTCATAGGCCGGGTGATGCAACCCGGCGGTGTCGCCGTTGCCGATGAAGATATAGGCGCCGGGCCGGGCTTCCAGCATGTAGGAGAAATCCTCACCGCCCATCATCGGCGCGACATTGTCATCCACGGCCGCATCGCCGAAAGTGGCTCTGGCGATTTCAGTTGCTAAGCCGGTCTCCCGCTCGTGGTTCACGGTCGCGGGGTAGCCGCGGCTGTAGGTGATCGTCACCTCCGCGCCGTGCATCCGCGCGGTGCCCTCGACGATGGCCCGGAAGCGCTCTTCCGCGAGGTCGCGCATCGCGGCTTCGAGCGTCCGCACGGTGCCGGTGAGCGTCGCACGCGAGGGAATGATGTTGAACGCCGTGCCCGCGTGGAACATCGTTGTCGACACAACGACCGACTTCAGCGGATCGGCGTTGCGTGAAGCGATCGTTTGCAGCGCGTTGATGATCTGTGCGCCGATCACCACAGGATCGATGCCGAGGTGGGGGGCGGCGGCATGCGCGCCCTTGCCTTCGATCTGAACCGTGAACTGGTCCGCCGCGGCCATGATCGGGCCGGGACGCAGCGCGATATGGCCGGGTGGCATGCCGGGCATATTGTGCATGCCGTAGACTTCCTGAATACCCCAGCGCTCCATCAGCCCGTCATCGACCATGGCTTTTCCGCCAGCGCCGCCTTCTTCGGCCGGTTGGAAAATCATGATGGCGGTGCCATCGAAATCGCGCGTTGCGGCAAGGTGCTTCGCTGCGCCGAGCAGCATCGCGGTGTGGCCATCGTGGCCGCAGGCGTGCATCTTGCCGGCTACCTTCGAGCGATGCGGCAGGTTGGTTTCCTCCTCGATCGGCAGCGCGTCCATATCGGCCCGCAGCCCGACGACCTTCGATGACGCCCTGCGGCCATGGATTACGCCGACGACGCCGGTCTGGCCAATGCCTTCCACAACCTCGTCGCAGCCGAAAGCCCTGAGCTTCTCGGCAACCGAGGCCGCCGTGCGATGCACATCGTACAGAAGTTCCGGATTCTCATGGAAATCCCGGCGCCAGCGCGTGGCTTCTTCCTTGAGGGCCATAATTTTCGGATCAATTGCCATCACAGGTCCATCGGTTCGGGGGAAAGCCCAGCTCGGGTCGGAGGATTGGACCCCACAATAGCGCAGAAGTCCGCCGCGCCAAGCCCTCGAAATGCCCAACTGTATCCAGTGCACAGGTTGACCGTGCACAAATTTTGGCATTGCGCTTCCCGCGCGGATAGGGATGGATGCTTGCAACCTGACCATGAACTTGCCCAAGCAAGCTTGTTGACGCGCGTTGGTCTGACCGATCGCGTCCAAAAAGCTGCGGGCATCTGTAATCGAGGATTTCAATCCGTGCCTGAGACGCCCGAGAACTGGAGCTCCCGCACCCTCGCCGCGCAGGCGATGGGCAAAGTCGATGCCGCCACCAAGGCCGTTGTGCCGCCCATCCATATCGCCACCACCTTCCTGCGTGACCCCGATAACCAGTACCGCTCTGGCAATGTCTACGGACGCCCGGACAACGAGACCGTGCGCGAGGCTGAAAGCATCATCGCGATGCTGGAGGATGCCAAAGCCGCCATCGTGCTGGGGTCCGGCATGTCGGCGGCCGTGGCGGTGTTCCTGGCGCTGAAACCGGGCGATCATATCGTCGCGCCGAAGGTGATGTACTGGGCCTTGCGCAACTGGCTGCTGAATGATGCCGCTGAGTGGGGTCTTGTCACCGAGTTCGTCGATACCTCGGACCTTGAGGCCGTGCGTGCGGCGATCGTGCCGGGCAAGACCAGACTGGTGTGGCTTGAAACGCCGTCCAACCCGCTGTGGTCGATCACCGATATCGCCGGTGTGAGCGAGATCGCGCATCGGGCCGGCGCGCGCGTCGTGGTCGATTCCACCGGCGCGACACCGATCCTGACGCGGCCGCTCGCGTTCGGCGCGGATATTGTGATGCATTCGGCCACGAAATACCTCAATGGCCATTCCGATGTGCTGGCCGGTGCACTCGCCACCCGCACCGAGGACGAATTCTGGGCCCGGATCAAGCGCGTGCGCGCGATCCAGGGGCTCATTCTCGGGCCGTTCGAGGCATTCCTGCTCATTCGCGGCATGCGCACGCTGTCGCTGCGCGTAAAAGCGGCCTGCGAGAGCGCGATGGATCTCGCGACGCGGTTCTCGAACCATGCGCATATCGCCGAAGTGCTCTACCCCGGCCTGACGTCGCACCCCGGCCACGCGCTGGCCGCACGGCAGATGACCGGTGGTTTTGGCGGTATGCTCTCGATCCGCCTGCGTGGCGGCGAAAAACAGGCCATTGGTGCTGCGGCAGGCGTGAGGCTGTGGAAGCGCGCGACCTCGCTTGGCGGGGTCGAGAGCCTTCTTGAACACCGCGCCTCGATCGAAGGGGCGGGCTCGCCCTGTCCGCTCGACCTCCTGCGCCTGTCGACGGGGGTTGAGGACGTGAACGATCTCTTCGCGGACCTTGACCGCGCTATCCGCGACGCGGCGGCCCAAGGCTAGCCGGCAGCGCCAGGGGAGGGAGCATGTCCAATCATCGCATCAACGGCGACAGGCTGATCACCCGGCTCGACGCGCTGGCCGCCATCGGCGCGACGCCCGAAGGTGGCTGCCGCCGGCTCGCGCTCTCGGACGAGGACAAGGCCGGGCGTGACTGGCTCTGTGCTGAGATGACTGCGCTCGGACTGGACGTGAAGGTGGATGCCATCGGCAATATCGTCGGCATTCTCCGGGGGCAGGAGCCGGGACCGGCGGTCATCATGGGCTCGCACATCGATACGGTGGCGACAGGCGGCAGGTTTGACGGCGCGCTCGGTGTCATTGGCGGGCTGGAAGTCATCGCGACCTTGCGTGATCTCGGCCTCCAGCCCAAGCGGGACGTGGCGGTCATCGCCTTCACAAACGAGGAAGGCGCGCGCTTCCAGCCGGATATGCTGGGATCTTACGTCTGGCTTGGCGGCATGAGCGTGGCCGAAGGGCAGGCACAGCAGGACGCCGACGGCTTCGTGCTCGGCACGGAATTGCGCCGGATCGGCTATGAGGGCGCGGAAAAGCCCGGCTTCCTCAAGGCGCATGCCTATTTTGAGCTGCATATCGAACAGGGGCCGGTGCTGGAGCACGAGGGCGGCGGCATCGGGGCCGTTACCGGCATTCAGGGCATCACCTGGCTGGAAATGACCTTTGGCGGCCAGCCGAACCATGGCGGCACCACGCCGATGAAATACCGCAAGGACGCCGGCCTCGCCGCCGCGCGGCTCAATGTCTTCGCGCACGGGGTGACGACGCGCATTCCCGGCCAGCTTGCGAATATGGGGTTCATCCGCGTCGAACCCGGCAACGTCAATGTCGTGCCGGAAACCGTGACGGTGACACTCGACCTCAGGAACCCGGATCAGGCCCGGCTCGATGCGGCGGAGGCGGAAATCCGCGCCTATGCGGAGGCGATTGCCGCAGAGGCCGGGCTGACGGTCTCGATGCGCGATCTCGCGCGCTTCCCGCCGACGCCGTTCGACGAGGCGATGATCGGCAAGGTCGAAGGGGCGGCAAAAGCGCTCGGCCTGCCGGTGCGGCGGATGATCTCCGGCGCGGGGCATGACGCGCAGATGATGGCGCAGCTCTGCCCGACGGCGATGATCTTCGTTCCCTCCATCGGCGGGTTGTCGCACAACCCGAAGGAATTCTCGGAAGCGGCGGACATGGTGGCCGGCGCCAACATCCTGCTCGCGGTGGTGCTGGATGTCGCCAATGCCTGACTCAAACTGTGAACCGGTTGAATCAATATGTCAGCCGGATGATTCAATTCGCTCAACAACAGCGCCAGAGGACTGATTTATGAAGGAAATTTCCTCATTCAGCGCGATGGAGCTTTCCGCTCGGTACCGTTCGCGACAGCTCTCACCGGTCGAGGTGGCCAAGGATGCTCTGGCACGCATCGACGCCTTCGAGCCTCAGATCAACGCCTTCGTCGCCCGGGATGCCGCGCTTACGCTTGCGATGGCGAAAGCCTCGGAAGCGCGCTGGCACAAGGGCAAGCAGCTCGGCACGCTCGATGGCGTGCCGATCACCATCAAGGATAATCTGGTTGTTGCCGGCTGGCCGACGCGGCGCGGCTCGGTGCTGGCGGATGTCACACCGGCGAGCGAGGATGCGCCGATCGTGGCGCGGCTGCGCGAGGCAGGGGCGGTGTTCCTCGGCAAGACGACCATGCCGGAATACGGCTGGAAAGGGGTGGGAGATTCCCCGCTCTCCGGCATCACCCGCAACCCCTGGGATATCTCGAAAACGCCGGGCGGTTCCTCCGCTGGCGCGGCAGCCTGCGCGGCGCTCAACCTCGGCTGCATTCATCTGGGGACGGACGGTGCCGGCTCCATTCGCATTCCTGCCGCCTTCACCGGTGTTTTCGGGCTGAAGCCGACCTATGGCTATGTGCCGGCGTGGCCGGTGTCGACCATGGGCTTCCTTGCGCATCTCGGGGCCCTCACACGCACCGTGCGGGATACGGCGCTTGCCCTCAATGCGTTCGCCCGGCCCGACAGCCGCGACATGACCGCGATACTGGAACCCATCACCGATTACATGACCAGCGTCGGTGATGGCGTTCGGGGGCTCAGGATCGCCTATTCGCCGAAGCTGGGGCTGGATGTCGAGGTCGACCCGGAAGTCGCGGCGCTCGTCGCGGCGGCGGCGCGGCGCTTTGCCGCGATGGGGGCGATCGTCGAGGAAGTAGACCCGGGCTTTGCCGATCCGATTGCACCGCTGATGACCATCTGGTCCGCCGGCGCGGCGCTTGCGCTGGCCAAAACCTCGGCCGTTGACCGGCAGAAAATGGACCCCGGGCTGGTCGCGGTAGCCGAATCCGGCGAGAAAGTGAGCGCGGCGGAGTATGTCGATGCCCTGCTCAACCAGCGCAACGCGTTGGCGCAGACGATGGCGGCGTTCCATACACGGTTCGATCTGCTGCTTACGCCGAGCCTGGCGGTGCCTGCATTTGAGGCAGGGCGCCTGACCCCTGCACACGGGCGCTATGGCGAAGACTGGACGCGCTGGACGCCGTTTTCCTATCCCTTCAATCTCACGCAGCAGCCGGCTGCTTCGGTTCCCTGCGGGCTGACGAAGGCCGGTCTTCCGGTCGGGATGCAGCTTGTCGGCGCTTTCGGGGCGGATCGGACCGTCCTGCGCGCGGCTGCCGCGTTTGAGGCCGAAATGCCGTTCGCACGGATTTTGGAGCCGAAATTGGGCATTGGAGCCTGATCCGGGGCCATAATCGTCCGAGACTGCCAATACTGTGACCGATCGTGATCCGGGAAGATGTAACTGACTAAACTGTCAGTCTTGCCATTCTGTATAATGAATGAAACTATCTTCTCCAGGGGGCAGCAGATTTGGAAAGCTGTTCTGCGAACGGGGTGGATGGCATGCGGCTTGCTGCATACCTGAAGCGTCAGAACCGGTCGGGTTCAACCGACTGGGGGGCATAAGGCCCCCCGGGTTATCCGGCTTGATTTCGGGACTTCACAGTGTTGGGGACAGGAAAATGGATCGCAGGACTTTGTTGAAATCGGCCGGTGGTGCGGCTCTGGTTGCGGCCAGCGGCGGGCTTGCCATGCCGGCCCTGTCGCAGGGCGCGTCGGCGAAGACGCTGCGCTTTGTGCCGCAGGCGAACCTCGCCAATTTCGATCCCATCTGGGGCACGCAATACGTTGTCCGCAACGCGGCTGCGCTGGTCTGGGATACGCTCTACGGCGTCGACGAGAAGCTGACACCGCAGCGCCAGATGGTCGAGAGCGAGAGCGTATCGCCCGATGGTCTGGTGTGGACCTTCACGCTTCGCCCCGGCATGAAATTTCATGATGGCTCGCCCGTGCTGGCGAAGGATGCGGTGCAGAGCCTCATCCGCTGGTCGGCCCGCGACCCGATGGGCCTGATGCTGCGCGCGATCCAGAACGAGCTTGTCGCGGTCGATGACCGCACGTTCCGCTGGTCGCTCAAGAAGCCCTATCCGAAGATGCTGCTGGCGCTTGGCAAGAACAATTCGCCGTGTTCGTTCATCATGCCGGCGCGCATCGCCGAGACCGATCCGTTCAAGCAGATCACGGAATACATCGGCTCCGGCCCGATGAAGTTCAAGAAAGAGGAATGGGTGCCCGGCGCGAAAGCCGTGTTCGAGAAGTTCGCCGATTACAAGCCGCGCGAGGAGAAAGCCTCATGGCTCGCCGGCGGCAAGCGGATGATGGTCGACCGCATCGAGTGGATCATCATGCCGGACCCGGCGACGGCTTCGGCGGCGCTTCAGAACGGCGAAGTCGACTGGTGGGAAAACCCGATTTCCGATCTCGTGCCGGTTCTGAAAAAGAACCGCAATATCGAGGTCGATATCGCCGACCCGCTCGGCAATATCGGTGCCTTCCGCATGAACCACCTGCATCCGCCCTTCGATAACGTGAAGGTCCGGCGCGCCGTGCTCGCGGCGATGAACCAGGAAGACTACATGCGCGCCATTGTCGGTGACGACAACAACCTGTGGAAGCCGCTGCCGGGCTTTTTCACGCCAGGTACGCCGCTGTATAGCGAGGCGGGGGGCGAAATCCTCAAGATGCGCTCGCTCGATGCCGCGAAAAAGCTGCTTCAGGAAGCCGGCTACAAGGGTGAACCTGTCACCTGCGTCGTGGCGCAGGACCAGCCCAACACCAAGGCGATGGGCGATGTAACTGCCGATCTCCTGAAGAAGATGGGCATGACGGTTGATTTCGTCGCGACCGACTGGGGCACGACGGGCGCGCGGCGCGCACAGAAAACTCCGCCGGGGCAGGGTGGCTGGAACATGTTCCACACCTGGCATGCCGGCGCGGATTGCCTGAACCCGGCGCCCTACACTGCCATCCGCGGCAATGCCGACAAGGCCTGGTTCGGCTGGCCGAACAGCCCGACGGTCGAGAAAGAGGTCGAGAACTGGTTCGAGGCCAAGGACGTTGCGGCCGAGAAGGTCGTGATGGATCGGCTCAACAAGGCCGCGCTCGAAGACGTCATCTTCGCGCCGACCGGCTTCTTCCTCAGCTATCAGGCGTGGCGGAAGAACGTGACCGGCGTCACCAAGGGGCCGCTGCCGTTCTTCTGGGGCGTTTCCAAGGCTTGATCCGGCAAACCTGGGAAAGGTGTGAGGCACAAGGATGTTTGCGTTTATCGTCAGGCGCGTGATCGCGACCATTCCGGTCATGGCCTTCGTTGCGCTGTTTGTGTTCTCGCTCCTTTACATCGCGCCGGGGGACCCCGCCGTGGTGATTGCCGGGGATCAGGCAACCCCGGCCGATGTTGAAAAAATCAGGCAAGGGCTCGGTCTCGACCGGCCCTTCCTCATCCGCTTCGGCGAATGGCTGTTCAATATCCTGCGCGGCGATCTCGGCATCTCGATCTTCACCTCGCTGCCCGTGACGCAGTTGATCGCGCAGCGCATCGAGCCGACTGTCTCGCTGATGGCGGTGACCCTGCTGCTGGCGATTTCGATCGCTGTGCCGCTCGGCGTCATGGCGGCGTGGAAGGCCGGCAGCTGGATCGACCGTTTCGCGATGGCTTTCTGCGTGACAGGCTTTTCGGTGCCGGTGTTCGTTGTGGGCTACCTTCTGGCCTATATCTTCGCGCTTCAGCTCGATTGGTTGCCGGTGCAGGGCTATACGCCGCTGAGCCGGGGTCTCTGGCCGTGGTTCGAGAACCTCATTCTTCCCGCGATCACGCTCGGCTTTGTCTATATCGCGCTGATCGCCCGCATCACGCGCGCATCCATGCTGGAGGTTCTCCAGCAGGATTATGTCCGCACCGCACGCTCGAAGGGCGTCGGCGAGATGAGCATCCTCTTCCTGCACGCGCTGAAAAACGCCGCGATCCCGATCGTGACGGTCATTGGCATCGGCATCGCGCTTCTGATCGGTGGCGCGGTGGTGACGGAAAGCGTCTTCGCGATCCCCGGCCTCGGGCGGCTCACCGTCGATGCCATCCTCAGGCGCGATTACCCGGTCATCCAGGGCCTCGTGCTGATGTTTTCCTTCGTCTACGTGCTGATCAATCTCGTGGTGGACCTCATCTACACGCTGATTGACCCCAGAATTCGGTATTGATCATGGCCGCTCCGCTCACTGAAAAAGACATCGTGATCGCGCCGGACCTTCCGGATGTGCTGGTCGCGCGCGCGCCGCTCACCGGGTTTTCCGGCTATTGCCGGAAGAACCCGGCCATTGCGGTCGGTGCCGGATTGCTGCTCGTCATGTTCATCATGGCGGTCTTCGCGCCGCTGCTCTGGACTGTGGACCCAACAGCGCTCGCCCCGGCGAAACGCACGCGCGTGCCCTCCGCCGACTACTGGTTCGGCTCCGACCAGCTCGGCCGCGATATCTATTCGCGTGTCGTCTATGGCGCGCGGGTGTCGCTGCTCGTTGGCTTTTCCGTCGCACTGCTGGCCTCCGTCGCCGGGCTTGCGATCGGGCTTGTCTCCGGCATGGTGCGCCAGGCCGACAGCCTGATCATGCGCATCATCGACGGCATGATGTCGATCCCGCCGATCCTGCTCGCGATCGCGCTGATGGCGCTGACGCGCGGCTCGGTCGGCAATGTCATCATCGCGATCACGATTGCGGAAATCCCGCGTGTGGCGCGGCTCGTGCGCGGTGTGGTGCTCACCTTGCGCGAGCAGCCTTACGTCGATGCCGCCATCGCATCGGGCACGCGGACGCCGATGCTGATCTTCCGCCACATCCTGCCGAACACCATGGCGCCGATGAGCGTGCAGGCGACGTATATCTGCGCCTCCGCGATGATCGTGGAAGCCATTCTCTCGTTTATCGGGGCGGGCATTCCGCCTTCCGTGCCGTCCTGGGGTAATATCATGGCCGAAGGGCGGACGCTCTGGCAGGTGAAGCCGCATATCATCCTGTTCCCGGCGATTTTCCTGTCGATCACCGTGCTGGCGGTGAACCTGCTCGGCGACGGCTTGCGCGATGCGCTCGATCCGCGCATGGCCAAAAGGCTCTGATCATGGTGCTTCTCGAAATCGACCAGCTCCAGACGCATTTTCAAGCAAAGTGGGAACCGGTTTGCGTGAAGAAAATGCGAAAAAGAAAGTGATTTAAGACGATCATGGCGCTTCTCGAAATCGACCAGCTCCAGACGCATTTCCGCACGCCGGATGGCGTGAACCGCGCGGTGGATGGCGTCTCCTTCAACATCGAGGCCGGGCAGACGCTCGCGGTCGTCGGCGAGTCGGGTTGCGGGAAATCCGTGACCGCGATGTCAATCCTGCGGCTCATCCCCGAGCCGCCGGGGAAGATGGCCGGGCAAATCCGGTTTCAGGGCAAGAACCTGCTCGACTGCTCGCCGGAAGAAATGCGCGCCATTCGCGGCAACGAGATCTCGATGATCTTTCAGGAGCCGATGACGAGCCTCAACCCGGTGCTCACCATCGGCCAGCAGATCGGTGAAACGCTGCGCCTGCACCAGAAGCTCTCGAAGGCAGATGCGCATGCCCGCGCGGTGGAGATGCTGACACTGGTCGGCATTCCCGAACCCGGCCGGCGTGTCGACGAATACCCGCACCAGCTTTCGGGCGGCATGCGCCAGCGTGTCATGATCGCGATTGCGCTTGCCTGCTCGCCCAAACTCCTGATTGCGGATGAACCCACAACCGCGCTCGACGTGACCATTCAGGCGCAGATCCTCGATCTGATGCGCGATCTCAAGACCCGCGTCGGCGCGGCGATCATGCTGATCACGCATGATCTTGGCGTCGTCGCCGAGGTCGCGGATCAGGTCGTGGTGATGTATGCGGGCCGCAAGGTCGAGGAAGCGCCGGTCCGCCAGCTCTTCAAGTCGCCAAAGCACCCCTATACGCAGGGGCTTCTGGGTGCGGTGCCCAAACTCGGCTCGTCGATCCATGGCGGTTCCGCGCGGCTCGCGGAAATTCCAGGCCTGGTGCCAAGCCTCAAGAAGAAGATCACGGGTTGCGTCTTCGCCGGCCGCTGCCCGATCGCCACCGACCTCTGTCGCCAATTCGCGCCGGGGCTGGAAGTGAAGGCACCGGGGCACACCGCCGCGTGCCATTACGCCGAAAAGGCGCTTTCGGAGGCTGTTCCCGCATGAATACGCCTGTCACGCATCCCGGCGAGCCCATCCTGCAGGTCAACGACCTCAAGAAGCATTTTGCGATCACCGGCGGGCTGTTTGGTACCATCAAGGGGTTTGTCTTCGCGGTAGACGGGGTCTCGTTCACCATCCATCGCGGCGAGACGCTCTCGCTGGTGGGGGAGAGCGGCTGCGGAAAATCGACCGTCGGCAAGGCGATCCTGCGGCTCTTCACCGTCACGGACGGGCAAGTGGTGCTCAACGGCCAGCGCATTGACCAGCTTTCCGCCGGCGCGCTGCGCCCCTTGCGCAAGAACATCCAGGTGGTGTTTCAGGACCCGTTCTCCTCGCTCAATCCGCGCATGCGGGTGCGGGAAATTCTCGCCGAGCCGATCACCAATTTCGGCCTGGCATCAGGCCGCGAGGAGATTGACGCGCGCCTCGCCGTGCTGATGGACAAGGTCGGCCTGCCGCGCGACGCGATCAACCGTTGGCCGCACGAGTTTTCCGGCGGGCAGCGCCAGCGCATCGGCATCGCCCGCGCGCTTGCAGCCGAGCCGGATCTCATCATCTGCGACGAGGCAGTCTCCGCGCTCGATGTCTCGGTGAAGGCGCAGATCGTCAACCTCCTGTGCGATCTCCAGCAGGAACTCGGCCTCGCGCTGCTGTTCATCAGTCATGATCTCGCGATCGTCGAGCACATGACGCATCGCATCGCGGTGATGTATCTCGGCAAGATCGTCGAGAAGGGAACGCGCGACCAGATCTTCCGCGCACCGATGCACCCCTACACCAAGGCACTGCTCTCCGCCGTGCCGGTGCCGGACCCGGACGCCAAGCGCGACCGCATCCTCCTGACGGGCGACGTACCGAGTCCGATCAACCCGCCGAAAGGCTGCCGGTTCAACACCCGCTGCCCCTATGCCTTTGACCGGTGCCGCGTCGAGGAGCCCGAACTCCGGCAGATGGCGCACCACCATGTCGCGGCGTGCCACCTGCACGACCGCCCGAACGCTGAAAACCCGCTGCTTGCCGGAATGCTCAACGATGTCTGATTTTCTTCTCAACCCGCACCTCGATCGTTCACGCCCCTATGGCCCGGATTTGCAGGCCATCCTGTCGCTGAAGGGCGCGGCGGAAGCGCGCGCACATATTTCCAACTGGGCGGGTTACGCGCCGACGCCGTTGCGAAACCTCCCCACGTTGGCCACGCGCACAGGTGTCGCCGAAGTGCTCTACAAGGACGAGGGCAAGCGCTTCGAGCTGAAGAGCTTCAAGGCACTCGGCGGGGCCTACGCGGTGGACCGGTTGGTGGCGAAACGCGGCAAGGACGGGCTGGTTGTCACCTGCGCCACCGATGGCAATCATGGCCGGGCGGTCGCCTGGGGCGCACGCCGCGCCGGCATCCGGGCGGTGATCTATGTCCACGAAGGCGTCAGCGAGGGCCGGGCGGAAGCCATCCGCTCGTTCGGCGCGGAGGTTGTCCGCGAGGGGCACAACTACGACGATTCCGTGCGTGCATCGGCGGAAGCCGCGGCGAAAAACGGCTGGCAGATCGTTTCCGATACCTCCTGGCCGGGCTACGAGACCGTGCCGCGCGATGTGATGCAGGGCTATGCCGTGCTCGCGATGGAAGCGGAAGAGCAACTCGAAGCAAAATCAAGCGAAGTGGACGCCGGTTCGCGTCAAGATTTTGCGAGCAGAAACAAATCCGCTAAGCCGACCCATGTCTTCGTGCAGGGCGGCGTCGGCGGCATTGCGGCGGCGGTGCTCTCCTATCGTTGGGAGAAGCTGGGCGCGATGAGGCCGAAATTGATCGTTGTTGAACCCGAGAACGCGGCCTGCCTCTATGAAAGCGCGAAGGCCGGCAAGGTCACGACCGTCACCGGCGACCTCGACACCATCATCGCGGGGCTTGCCTGCGGCGAGCCCTCGATCCTCGCGTGGAAAATTCTGGAACCGGGCGCGGATGCCTTCATGACCGTGACCGACAAGGCCGCCATCGCCGCGATGCGTGACCTTGCGGCCTGCCATGTGGTGGGCGGCGAATCCGGTGTCGCAGGGCTCGCCGGGTTTCTCAAGGCGGCGGCCGATCCGGCAATGCGCGCTGCGCTTGGGCTCGATGCTACCTCGCGCGTCCTGCTCTATGGCACCGAAGGCGCGACGGACCGGGCGGTCTACACCGAGCTTGTCGGCAAAACACCGGAAGAGGTTGAGGCATGAGCCGGGTCATCACGGTCGGCGCCGCGCAGATCGGCGGCATCCAGCGCAGCGAGAGCCGGGCGCAGGTCGTCGCCCGGATGATTGACCTGATGAAGCAGGCGAAATCCAACGGCTGCGACCTCATCGCCTTCCCGGAACTGGCGCTGACGACGTTTTTTCCGCGCTGGTACATGGAAGACAGGGAGGAGATCGACACATTCTTCGAGCGCGAGATGCCCGGAGCCGAGACCGCGCCGCTGTTCAATGCCGCGCGTGAATTCAGCATGGGCTTCATGCTTGGCTTCGCGGAACTGGCGGAGGAGGGCGGCAGGACGCGTCGCTTCAACACCCAGATCATCGTCGACAAGACGGGCACGATTGTCGGCAAATACCGCAAGATCCACCTGCCGGGGCATGCGGAGCACGAGCCCTGGCGCGCGTTCCAGCACCTTGAGAAGCGCTATTTCGAGGTCGGGAACCTCTCCTGGCCCGTCAATCGCGCAGGTGCCGATCTCCACTCCGGCCTCTTCGGGCAGATGATCTGCAATGACCGGCGCTGGCCGGAGAGCTACCGCGTGATGGGCTTGCAGGGCGTCGAGATGATCCTGCTCGGCTACAACACGCCCGTGCATAACCCGCCCGCGCCGGACCATGATCGCCTCGGCGATTTCCACAATCACCTCGTGATGCAGGCGGGTGCCTACCAGAATGCGACCTGGGTCGTCGGCGTTGCCAAATGCGGGATGGAGGAGGGCTGCGACATGATCGGCGGCTCCTGCATCATCGCCCCCACCGGGGAAATCGTCGCGCAGGCGGTGACGCGCGGCGATGAGCTCGTCGTTGCGCGCTGCGATCTCGATCTCGGCGCGAGCTACAAGAACTCCACCTTCAATTTCGCCCGCCATCGCGAGCCCGGGCAATACCGGATGATCGTCGAGCGCAAGGGCGCGATCCTGCCGGAATAACAACCAGAACACCAAGGGAGCCACCATGGCGCATGATCTCATCCTGAAGGGCGCGCGGGTCATCGACCCCAGCCAGAACCATGACGGTGTGCTCGATGTCGCTTTTACCGGCGGCAAGGTGTCCGGCTTCGGCAAGGACCTGAAGGGCGCTGCGGAAATCCGCGATGTGTCCGGCTATATCGTCACACCGGGCCTCATCGACATGCATACTCACGTCTACTGGGGTGGCACGTCGCTCGGCATTGATGCTGATGAGTTCTGCCGCATGTCCGGGGTCACGACCTCCGTGGACACCGGCTCGGCCGGGCCGGGCAACTGGGCCGGCTTTCGGAAGCATGTCATCGAGAACTCTCAGGCGCGCATTCTCGCGTATCTCCACGTCAGCCACGCCGGTATCTATGGCTTCGACAACCGCGTCATGGTGGGCGAGAGCCGTGATCTTGCCATGATGAACCCGATCGATTGCGCAGAGATTGCGGACGCCAACCGCGATCTCATCGTCGGCATCAAGGTCCGGGTCGGGCTGCACGCCTCGGGCGATCAAGGCACGGTGCCGCTCAACATCGCGCTGCAGGTGGCCGAAGAGGTCGGCATGCCGCTGATGTGTCACATCGACCATCCGCCGCCTTCCTATGAGGAGGTCATCGACATGCTGCGCCCCGGCGATGTGCTGACGCATGCGTTTCGCCCCTTCCCGAATTCGCCGGCCACCGCGCAAGGCACCGTGAAATCCGCCGTGCTGGCGGCGAGAAAACGCGGTGTTCTGTTCGATATCGGGCATGGCAAGGGCTCGTTCGCCTTCAAGACCGCGCGGGCGATGCTCGCCAACGGCTTCCAGCCGGATACGATTTCCTCCGATGTCCACAAGCTCTGCATCAACGGCCCCGCCTTCGATCAGGTGACAACGATGTCGAAATTCCTCTGCCTTGGCATGAGTCTTTACGATGTCGTGAAAACCTCGACCCTCAACGCCGGTATGATGCTCAAGCGCCCGGAATACGGCTCGCTCAAGGTCGGTTCGCTCGGTGATGCGACGATCCTGACGGTAAAAGAGGGCAAGTTCGACTATATCGACGTGCTCGGCGAACATCTGATCGGCAACCAGAAGATTGTCTCCGAAGGCGTCGTGCTCAAGGGCAAGTGGTGGCACCCGAAGCGCTCGTCGAAATTTCCGAAGGCCAAGGCCTGAGCGCGGACCCTCTCTCTGTTTGATTTCGCTCCGCTTGACAGGCTCGCAGGGGTTGCCCGTAAGGTGTCCCATGAAATGTGACACGCGCAGTCTGTGCGCCACGAGCCGAGGGAGAATGCCGGAATGGCCGTTGATCGGGCGGAAAGTGCCATCGTGCTCTCTGGCAGCACAATGGCCGGTGTGACCCGGATTACGCGTGTGACCCTGCACGAAGCCGTATTGAACCAGCTTCGCGACATGATCATCGAAGGGCAGCTGGCACCGGGTTCGCGCATCAACGAAGGGCAGGTGGGGGCGTCTCTCGGCGTCTCGCGCACGCCGCTGCGCGAGGCCATCAAGACGCTCGCGAGCGAGGGGCTGATCGAGATCATCCCGGCCAAGGGTGCACTTGTCCGGCGCTTTGACGAAAATGACATCCGTGAAATTCTCGAAGTCCTCAAAGCGCTGGAGCAGACCGCGGCGCGTCTGGCCTGCAAGCGCGCGAGTGACGCCGAGATCGACGCCATCCGGCGGCTGCACGACGAGATGATGGCGCGTTACGCCGCGCGCGACCGGCTGAGTTATTTCAAGCTCAACCAGAGCATCCACACCGCGATCGTGCGCGCTTCGAACAATTCGGTTCTTGCCCAGACGCATGACATGCTGCAGGCGCGGATCAAGCGGATCCGCTTTATCGGCAACGAAACGCCCGACCGCTGGGCCGCAGCGGTTGGCGAGCATGAGGAAATGATCGTCGCGCTGGCCACCCGGGATGGTGAAGGTCTCGCGGAAGTGCTGGGCCGGCATCTCGACAAGACCGTCGATCGCGTGCGCGACGCACTCTAGAGGGTGATCCGGGTCCAGTAATATATTCTGTATGCAGCATGCTTGCGCGACTGAGTGCTTCGGTTACAGTGGAGTCAGGTCGTGTGTGAGAGGAGGCTGCCATTTTCGATGGGCAACAGGATCTCGACAGGTTAACGCCCGCGCCGGTTATCGGCCGCACGATCATCGACGCGCATCATCACGTCTGGGACCCCGTCGCCAACAATCACCCCTGGCTGCGGCAGGAACCGCTGATCCCGTTCCGTTACGGCGATTATTCCGCCATCCGGCGGCGCTACAGTCCGGCGGATTTCCGCGCCGATGCCGCACCGTTCACGCTCGCTGGCAGTGTCTATGTCGAGGCGGAGTGGGACCCGGCCGACCCCTTGGGGGAGATGGATTACATCGCTGCGTTCAGGGCCAAGACCGGGTTGCCGAGTGTCGCTGTCGCGCAGGCATGGCTTGACCGGACCGATGTTGCTGCCGTCCTCGAATCCCATGCGACACGCTCCTTCGTGCGCTCGGTAAGGCACAAGCCGCGCGCCAATGCGGCTGCGGGAGAGGCGACGCCGGGCGGCATGGCGGACCCGCGCTGGCGCGACGGTTTCGCGCGGCTGGCCCCGCTCGGGCTGCGCTTCGATCTGCAGACGCCGTGGTGGCATCTTGGCGAAGCCTGGGACCTTGCGATGGCGTTCCCGGATACGACCATCATCCTCAATCACGCCGGACTGCCGGCGGATCGCTCGCCGGAAGGGCTGGCGGGATGGCGCGCGGCGATGGCCTGCGTGTCCGATGCCCCGAATGTCCTCGTCAAGATCTCGGGCCTCGGGCAACGCGGCAAGCCGTGGACGGCGGAGGCGAACCGCGCCATCGTGCTGGCGATCATCGAGCTGTTCGGCGTCGAGCGCTGCATGTTCGCCTCCAATTTCCCGGTCGACAGTCTTTGCGGAAGCTTCGGCGAAATCTTCGGCGGGTTTCAGGCGATCGTGCAGGATTTCACCGAAGCCGAGCAGGATGCGCTTTTTGTCGATAATGCGCGCCGCATCTACGCGATAGAGGACGCCACATGAACGCACGAGCCCCCCGCAAGCCCGTTCTTGGCTATATCGGCGTCGGGCTGATGGGACTGCCGATGGTCCGGCATCTCGTTCCGCAAGGCTACACCATCACCGCCTATGACATTGCCGCCGACAAGCTGGCGCTGGCGGTGGAAGCCGGAGCGCGTCGCGCCGATGCACCGGCAGGCGTTGTCGCGGGCGCGGATATCGTTGTCCTCAACCTGCCGACGATCGAGGCCGTGGAAACCGTGATGTTCGGCACCGGTGGCGTCGCCAAGGCGATGACGCCCGGTCAGGTGCTGGTCGATTTCTCGACGATCAGCGTCGAGAAGGGCCGTCGTTTTGCCGCCGATCTTCTGGCGCAGGCGGGGTGCGGCTGGGTCGATACGCCGGTATCCGGCGGCCCCCCCGCTGCGGGGAGCGGCGCGCTGACAGTCATGGCCGGTGGGCGGCCGGAAGACCTTGCCGCGGTTCAACCCCTGATGGATGATGTCGCCCAGCGGTTCACGATCATGGGCGGGCCGGGGGGCGGGCTGGTTGCCAAGATGATCAACCAGATGATCGTCGGCTGCGGACATGCCGTGCTGGCGGAAGCGCTGTTGATGGCGGAAGCGGGCGGGATCGATGCCGCGCGCATCCCGGAATGCCTTGCCGGCGGGTATGCCGATAGCTCGTTGCTGCAGAAAAACTATCCGCGCATGGCAGCGCGTGATTTTGCGCCGCAAGGCTACGCGCGCCAGCTTCTCAAGGACCTTGAGATGGTCAGCATCTTCGCCGGATCGCTGAAATCACCAATGCCGATGACCGGCGAGGCACTGAACCTCTACCGGCTGCTCGTCCACCTCGGCCATGCCGAACTCGATACCACCGCGATCGTGAAGGTATTCGATCGACAATAGAACCACAGATGGGCCCGCCAGAGGCTCGAACCGGGAGGAATGATCATGCTGAGTGTGTTGACAAGAAAGCGCTTTCTTGGCGCAGCCGCGTCGCTTCTGCTGTTGGGGGCCGGCGCGCAGGCGCAGATCAAGCTGCGCTACGCGCATGTCGGCGTTGATGGTGCGCCGCAGACGCTCTACGCCACCGAGATCGCGAAACTGGTGAAGGAACGCACGCAAGGCCGTGTGGAGATTCAGGTTTTCGCCAATTCCCAGCTTGGCGGTGTCGGCGAGATGGTCGACGGCATCAAATCCGGCGCCATCGCGATGGGGCATCACGATTTCGCATCGCTCGGCAAGATCCTGCCAGCAACGGCGGTGTTCAACACCCCCTTCGTCTACCGCGATGCGGAGCATTCCTTGCGGGCGACGGACTCGCGGACCTCCGAGGCGCTCGCCGCGATCAACAAGGAGTTGGTTGAGAAGGGCGGCATGCGCATTGTCGGTTCATTCTTTCAGGGCACACGGCACCTGACTTCCAAGGAAAAGGTGCTCTCGCCAGCGGATATGAAAGGCAAGAAATACCGCGGCGTGCCGGTGAAGCTCTGGTCCTCGATGCTCACGGGCATGGGCGCCGTGGCAACGCCGGTCGAGGTTTCGGAGCTGGCGACGGCGCTCGCGACCGGGCTCGTCGTCGGGCAGGAGAACCCGCTGCCGAATATTTTCAACCTCAAGCTCTTCGAGGTGCAGAAATTCGTCATGCTGACCGGGCACATGCAATCGGTGCTCTCGACCTTCGTCAACGAGAAGGTCTGGCAGGGCATTCCGGCGGCGGACCGCAAGATCATCGAGGATACGATGTTCGAGGTCGGCCAGAAGACGCTGCAATGGGACAAGGATACCTTCGACAAATACCGCAAGGATCTTGAAGCCAAAGGCATGACCTTCATCGAAGCCAAGGACGGGCTCGATCTTGAAGCCTTCCGCAAGGCCGTTCTGGCGCAGATCGCCAAGGACTTCCCGGAATGGACGGGCTACATTGCCCAGATCCAGGCTGTGAAATAGCGCGGCGATGAAACGACGGCCCGGCGGACCCTGCGGCCCGCCGTTCTTGTGCGTGATCCCGTTTCGTCCTGCTGCTCCGGGGGTGCCATGCGTGCTGGTCTTGATCTCATCCGCAAGGTTCTTCGCGGGGTCAGCTATCTCCTGCTGGCGCTCTTGGTGCTGATGCCCTTCGCGCAGATCATCCTGCGCGGGGTCTTCAACGTGCCGATGGCCGGGGCGGAGGAGCTGACGCGTTATTTCCTGATCTGCCTTGTGTTTCTCGCTGCAGCCGGCGTCACCCTTGATGGCGGGCAGATCCGCATGGAGGAGTTTCAGGCGCTCATGCCGGAACGACCGCGATGGCTGCTCCAGCTCGGGATCGAGGTATGCGGCATCGTGCTCTTCAGCTTTCTCGCCTATGCAGCGTTCGTGACCATCGGCCGCAACATGAGCAATCAAACCGCGACGCTCGAAATGCCGTTCTGGGCCTTCATGGCGCCGTTGGCGGTCGGGATGGTGCTGCTTGCCATCGAAACCGCCATGATGCTGCGGCACACCTGGCGGCGCGGCCGCCCGGAAGAGAAGCAGACAACCCTCAGCTGAAAGCGCCAGAATGTCCGGCTTCCTCGTTATTCTGGCGTTCGTGACGCTATTTGTTTTCGGATTTCCGGTGGTGCTGGCGATCGCAATCCCCTGCGTCGTCTATATTCTCGCGAACGGCCTGCCGCTGGAATTGGTAGCCCAGCGCACGCTTTATGCGCTCGATTCCTTCCCGCTGGTGGCGGTGCCGGTGTTCCTCTTTGTCGGCAGCCTGATGAACAGCGCCGGCATCTCGAAATACATCTACACCTTCGCCGATACGGCGGTGGGGCGGCTGCCCGGCGGGCTGGCGCAGGTGAATATTTTCGGCAGCCTCGTCTTCGCGGGCATGTCCGGTTCCGCGCTCGCGGATATCGGCGGCATCGGCCGGATCGAGATCGATGCGATGAAGCAGAAAGGTTACAATTCAGCCTTCGCGAGCGCGGTG
>WSYC01000007.1:0-2194 GCA_009773635.1 Beijerinckiaceae bacterium
TGCCGCCACGCGCAACACCGCGCCGGCGACGGCCCCTGCTCCCGCGCCGACCACAGCGCCGGCCCCGGCGGCGACGCCCACCGCCGAAGCGCCCAAGGCCAAGCGCGCCCGCTCGGAGGCGCAGCTCGCCAATGACAACCGCATGCGCGCCTGCGGCAAGGAATGGCGCGCCGGCAAGGACAAGCTCAAGGCCGAGGGCAAGACCTGGCGCGTCTTCAACGTGGAATGCCGCGCCCGCCTCAAGGCCGCCGCAGGCCAGAAGACCTGATCGCATCAGAGGCTTTTCGAGAACCCTTCGTGCCCCTGGGTGTAGCCCAGGGTGCGGTAGAAGCGATGCGCGTCGAGCCGCACCTTGTTGGAGGTGAGCTGCACACGCCGAGCGCCGCGCGCTTGCGCCCGGCGCTCGGCCTCAGCGACCAGCAGCCGGCCGATGCCCCTGCCGCGGGCGGCCTCAGCCACAAAAACCGACTCCAGAATGGCTTTCAAAGCCCCATGGTCCGGCAGTGCGCGCGAGAAATTGAGCTGGAGCATCCCCAGAACCGCCCCGCCCTCATCGCGCGCCACCAGCAGGGCATAGCGCGGGTCCGCCGCCATTTCGTCGAAGGCAGCGAGATAGGCCGGCGCATCGGCCTCGCTCCATGCATCCTTCGGCGCCACCTGCCCCTCGCGCAGGATCGCGATCATCGCCGGCAGATCATCGCGCTCCGCCGGCTCGATCAGGATGGCATCGTCCTTCATGCGGATATCCTTCGGGGAATGCATCATTCCGGCACCGGCCTCGCGGGCAGCGTCAGAATCATGTTGCGTTAAAGCGCGCCCCGTATAAACGCCGCAAAACGACGCGACTACCATGCCGTCACCAGAATCAGCGCCCGGGAGTCTCATGTCCTTCATCTTCGACCTGCTGCAACAGGTGGCCGCATTCTTCTCGCACGGCTATCATGCGTTTATCGGGCTCTTCAATCTCGACCAGCGGCAGGTGATCGCCTTTGTCCATGCGAACCAGTCCTATGCGCCGCTTGTGATTTTCCTGATGGCGATGGGCGAGACGATCGTCATCGTCTCGGTGTTCATCCCCTCGACCTTCCTCCTGTTCGCGATCGGCGGGCTGATGGCGGCGAGCGGCGTGCCGCTGATGCCCTCGCTGATCGCGGGCGGGCTCGGTGCTTCGCTCGGTTTTTCGATCATGTATGTGGTCAGCGCCTCGCTCGAAGGCCGGCTGCTGACCTATTGGCCGTTCCGCGAGTACACCGGCACCGTGGCGAAGGCGACGGCCTTCTCGCGGCGCTGGGGCGCGTGGGGCGTCGCCATCGGCCATTTCGCCGGGCCTATCCGGGTGCTGATCCCCATCGTGGCCGGCATCACGCGGATGCCGCCCGTGCCGTTCATGTTCGCAAACCTGCTCGGCGCTGCAGGCTGGATCTGCACCTTCTTCGCGCCGGGCTATCTCATCGTCTCGTCGGAATGGTTCCGCACCACGTTTTCCGGCTTCACGAAGATGTTTGGCGGGTAACCTCGAAAAACACCGAACACGAAAAACCCCGCCAGTTTCGTGGCGGGGCTTGAATGTCAGACCGGCTTTCGCCGACGATCAATCGCACACGGTGCGGTTCACGCGCACCCAGCGACCGCGATACTCGTCCCAGACGCGCTCACGCACGCGGTAGCAGGAGGGTTCCTCGACGTAGGTCGGGCCCGGCGCATAGACCGGCGCGCCATAGGCTCGCGGGGCGGCAAGCAGCGCGCCACCGAGAATGGCGCCGCCGACAAGGCCGGCCGCGAGGTGGCCGTTGCGATAATAGCGAGCCTCGGCCGACGACATCGGCAGCACGGCAAACCCCAGCGCCAGCGCGGCGGCGGCAAGGGTGGAAGACTTCTTGAGAATGCTCATCATGATTTTTCTCCGCATTGAATTCGAAACCGGAGGGGAACCGCTCCCCGAAGCCTGCCGTCGATCTCGATAAAGATACCCTACGCGATACTGATCGGATGCATTGTGCGTTGGCGCACCTGTCAGATTGCTGAACAAATTCGGGCACTATGACGGCGAGCCATGCCGTGGGGATCACAGATCCCGGGAGAAACCATACTCCCGGCTGCCCGAAATGTCTCCCAATTCCCGAGAGCCTGATGCCCTAGTATACCCGAGGCGTTCGTAGAGGACATGGGCGGTCACAAGCCGCGTATCGGACCA